>NZ_JBITGX010000018.1:0-195533 GCF_044457425.1 Streptomyces sp. NPDC050546 | reverse complement strand
CGGGCCTGGGCCCCCCCCTGGTCCGCCGCCCGCCTCAACACACCCCGCGCGCCCCCCCCCCCCCCCCCCACCCACCCCCCCCCCCCCCCCCCCCGGGGGGGGGCGGGCCCGGGGGGGGGGCGTGCGCCGCGCAACCACCCGCCACGGGCGATGCGCCCGCGGGACGACCGGGGTTCGCTGAGGTCCACCCGCACCACCCACGCAGCCGTGCGGCACCGCCCGGGCGGCTCGGAACGGGGGTACCTGCCATGTGCCGCTGGCTCGCCTACTCGGGCACCCCCGTGCTGCTCGACGACGTCCTCTACCGGCCGCAGCACTCGCTGATCGACCAGAGCCTGCACGCGCGGATGGGTGTCGAGACCACCAACGGCGACGGCTTCGGGATCGGCTGGTACGCGTGGCACCTGCGGACGCCCGCCGTCATCCGCGACACCGGTCCGGCATGGAGCAACCGCAATCTGCGGGAGATCGCCGACCATGTCCGCTCGTCGCTGTTCTTCGCCCATGTGCGCGCCTCCACCGGGACGACCGTGCAGCAGACCAACTGCCATCCCTTCCGCCACGGACGCTGGCTGTGGATGCACAACGGGGCGATCTCCGGGTTCCACGACCTGCGCCGGGATCTCATGCTGACCGTGGACCCGGCGCTGTTCCCGGCGCTGGAGGGCACGACGGACTCCGAGGTGATGTTCCACGTGGCCCTCACGTTCGGGCTCGACAGCGACCCGCCGGGCGCGGTGGCCCGGATGGCGGGGCTCGTCGAGCGGCTCGGACACGAGCACGGGGTGCCGCAGCCGCTGCAGATGACGATCGCGGTGACCGACGGCGAACGGGTGTGGTTCTTCCGGTACTCCAGCGGCGGGGACTCGCGGTCGCTGTACTACAGCAGCCGGGTGGACGACGTGCGTGCCCTCCACCCCGACCTCGCGTTCCTGAGGCATGTCTCCGAGGAGACCCGGCTGGTCGTGTCGGAGCCGCTGGGCGATCTGCCCGGGGTCTGGAACGCCGTACCGGAGAGCAGCTACGGCGTGGTCCAGCCGGGCCGGGACCTGCTGCGGCACTTCGAGCCCGAGCCGGTCTGAATGCGCGGGTGCCTCAGCGGAGCCGCGCGGCGAACACCTCGTACGCCGGGGCGTCGAAGAGGACGAACCGGACCTCCTCGACATCGGTCCGCGCGGTGCGCACCGTGTCCACCGCGATTCCCGCGGCCTCCTCCATCGGATAGCCGTAGACGCCGGTGGAGATCGCCGGGAAGGCGACGGTGCGGGCGCCGAGTCCGTCGGCGACGCGGAGGGACTCGCGTTGACGCCCTCTCCTGCCCGAGGGCAGGAGATTCCGGTCCGTACCGCTACGCGGTACCACCATGGGTTCCTGTTTCACGGGCCACCGCCGACCGGTGAGGGTCGGTCTTACACGGCCTCCGCAGGCCTGACTTCCCGCCCGTCCGGCGGTAGGTCCGACAACTCTGTTGTCGGACAAAGCGATCCTAGCCATACCGCTGCGCCTCTCCAGGCCACTACGGGCAGGATGCCCTGCACCTCCGCCCTGAAGAGTGGAGCACTGAGCAAGTGTTCGGCATTGGGTCATGACTGCCTCAGTCGCCTCCAGACCGCCTTCGCCGCGTTGTGCCCGGACATGCCGTGCACCCCGGGGCCGGGCGGGGTCGCCGACGAGCAGATGAAGACGGCCGGGTGAGGCGTGTGGTACGGGAACGGGGTCACTTTGGGGCGCAGTAGGAGCTGGAGTCCGGAGACCGCGCCGGAGGCGATGTCTCCGCCTACGTAATTGGCGTTGCGGGCGGCGAGTTCGCGCGGGCCGGCGGTGGCGCGGGCCAGGACACGGTCGCGGAACCCTGGGGCGAAGCGCTCCAGTTGGCGTTCGATGGCGTCGGTGAGGTCGCCGGTCCAGCCGTGCGGGACATGGCCGTAGGCCCAGAAGACGTGCTTGCCCGCGGGGGCCCGGGTGGGGTCGACGACGCTCGGCTGGACCGTGATCAGGAACGGTTTGGCGGGGGCCCGGCCCTCCCGGGACGCCGCGCGCAGTGCGGCGCCGATCTCCGCGCTGTTCGCGCCGATCTGGACCGTGCCGGCGACGCGGGCCTCCTTCGCGGTCCACGGCACGGGCCCGTCCAGCGCGTAGTCGATCTTGAAGACGCCCGGGCCGTAGCGGTAGTCGGCGTAGTAGTCGCCGAAACCGGCGATGCGGGCCAGGGCGGTGGGCGAGGTGTCGAAGACGTACGCCCGGGCCGGGGGCAGGTCGTCGAGGCGCTTGACCTCGTAGTCGGTGTGGACGCTGCCGCCGAGGTCGCGCAGATAGGCGGCGAGGGCGTCGGAGAGGGTCTGGGAGCCGCCGCGGGCGACGGGCCAGCCGCGGGCGTGCGCCGCGAGGGCGAAGACCAGGCCGATGGCGCCGGTGGCGAAGCCGCCGAGCGGTGCCATGACATGGGCGACGAGCCCGGCGAACAGCGTCCTGGCCGGCTCGTCGCGGAAGCGGCGCGTCAGCAGGGTCGACGGGGGCAGGCCCACGAGCCCGAAGCGGGCGAGGGTGACCGGGTCGCGGGGCAGCGCGGTGAGCGGCAGGGACATGAAGTCCCGGGCCAGGGTGTCCCACTTGGGCAGGAAGGGCTCGACGAGCCTGCGGTACGCCCCGGCGTCGCGCGGCCCGAAGGAGGCGGCCGTCTCGCCCACCGACCGGGACAGCACGGCCGCCGTGCCGTCCGGGAAGGGGTGCGCCATGGGCAGCTCGGCGTGCAGCCACTCCAGGCCGTATCTCTCGAGCGGCAGGGCGCGGAACGCCGGTGAGTTGATGCCCAGCGGGTGCGCCGCCGAGCACGGGTCGTGCCGGAAGCCGGGCAGGGTGAGCTCCTCGGTGCGGGCTCCGCCGCCCACGGTGCCCCGGGCCTCGAAGACGGCCACGGAGAAACCGCGGCGGGCCAGCTCCACGGCCGCGGTCAGTCCGTTCGGCCCCGCACCCACTACGACGGCATCGAGCATCGACGGCACCTCGGACCCCTTCGTCAGCCGACGGCCACTGAAGGTCAGGATATGCCCGGGGACTGACAGTCACCGGCCGCGGGTGATTTCCGGCCAGGACAACGCCTGGGAGACGCCCGGAGGACGCCTGGAGGGCGTCTGGAGCGCCTGTCGAGCGACCAGCCGTGTACGGTCGGTGACCGTCACGCCCCGCCCGACAGCAGTCCCGCCACATGGCGGGCGGTGGCCGCGTCGCGGGCCGCGGTGAAGGGAAGGTCGTTGCCGCCGGTGATGCGGAACGGCTCGCCCGTGCGGGTCAGGTGGGTGCCGCCCGCCTCCTCGACCAGGAGCAGCCCGGCGGCGTGGTCCCAGGCGGCTTCCCAGGAGAAGGCCGTGGCGTCCAACTCGCCGCGGGCGATGGCGAGGTACTCCAGTCCGGCCGAGCCGCACGGGCGCGGCGCCACACCGTCGGCACGCAGGCCGAGCAGGGCGTGCTTCTGTTCGTCCGTCGTGTAGTACGGGTGGGAGGTGGCCACGCGGAGGTCGCGGCCGGGCTCCGGCACACCGGCGAACAGCCGCTCGCCGTCGAGGTAGGCGCCCTTGCCGCGCCGGGCGGTGGCGAACTGCTCGCGGGCGGGGGCGTAGGTCCAGGAGGCGAGCACGGTGCCGCCGTGCGCCAGCGCGACCAGGGTGCAGAACCCGGCGTCGCCGTGCACGAACTGCCGTGTCCCGTCGACCGGGTCGACGATCCAGACCGGGGCGTCGCCGCGTATCGCCTCGTACGACGCCGGGTTGGCGTGGACCGCCTCCTCGCCGACCACGACCGAGCCGGGCAGCAGGTCGGCCAGAACGTCGGTCAGGTACAGCTCGGCCTTGCGGTCGGCGTCCGTCACCAGGTCGTGCGGGCCGTTCTTCTCGTCGACCTCGTGCGCGGCGAGCCGGCGCCAGCGGGGCATGATCTCGGTGGCGGCGGCCTTGCGGATCGCCTCCTCGACGTCGGAGGCGATGTCTACGAGAAACTCTTCGATGGTTTCGTTGCTGTCGATCACCCCTCCATGACAACACGTGCCACTGACAGCCCCCACCCTCCGGGTGCACCCCGGATGGCATCGCGATGAACGATGAACAGCGGCGGGTCCGTGCGGACCGGACGGCGCCGGGCCCTCCGGGTCACCTGCCGACGGCGTAGCCCTGCATGCCGCGCGGGTTCGCCGCCGCCGACAGGACGCCGGTCTCCGGGTCCCGCGCGACCGCGCACAGCCGGCCCTCCGACCAGGGGCCGCCGACGGTCACCTCGTGGCCGCGCCGCCGCAGCTCCGCGACGACCTCCGGGTCGAAGCGGGACTCCACGGTGAGGCTCCCCGGGCGCATGCCGCGCGGGTAGAAGGAACCGGGGAAGCTGTCGTTGTGCCAGTTGGGGGCGTCGATCGCGCCTTGCAGGTCGAGGCCGCCGCGGACCCGGGCGCGCAGGGCGACGGCGAGGAGGAAGTGCAGCTGCCACTGGTCCTGCTGGTCCCCGCCCGGGGTGCCGAACGCCATCACGGGCACGCCCTCGCGCAGGGCGATCGAGGGCGTCAGCGTGGTGCGGGGGCGACGGCCGGGAGTGAGGGAGTCGGGCAGTCCCTCCTCCAGCCAGGTCATCTGGAGCCGGGTGCCGAGCGGGAAGCCCAGTTCGGGCACGACGGGGTTGGACTGGAGCCAGCCGCCGCTGGGCGTGGCCGAGACCATGTTGCCCCAGCGGTCGACGACGTCGAGGTGGCAGGTGTCGCCCCGGGTGGTCCCGTCGCCGAGGATCTCCGGTTCGCCCGGCACGGGGGACGCCGGGCTCTTGGCGACGGTCGGTTCGCCGGCGCCCAGGGCGTCGAAGCCCTCCTGGGCGGCGGCCGCCACGCGCGCGTGCGCGCACAGCCTGGGGGTGCGTCCGCCGGGGCCGCCGGGCCGCAGGTCGTGGTCGGCCCGCTCGCCGACGAGGGCACGCCGGGCGGTGTTGTACTCGTCGGACAGCAGGTCGTCGAGCGGCACGTCGGCGGCGTCCCCGTACCAGGCCTCCCGGTCGGCCATGGCGAGTTTGCAGTTCTCGACCAGGAGGTGGACGTAGTCGGCCGAGCCGTACGGGGGCAGCTCGGGCGGGAGCAGGGCGAGCTGCTGGAGGAGGACCGGGCCCTGGCTCCAGGGGCCGGGCTTGCACACGGTCCAGCCGTTCCAGTCGTACGTCGTCGGCGTCTCGTAGGTCGCGGACCAGGAGGCGAGGTCGGCGGCCGTGAGGGTGCCGGTGTGGTGGGTGCCGCTGGTGTCCAGGGTGGGGCGCGCGGCCTGGCGGGCGAGGGCCTCGGCGATGAATCCGGTGCGCCACACCTGCCGCGCGGCCTCGATCCGGGTCTCCCGGTCGCCGGCCCCGGCGGTCTCGCCGAGCAGCCGCTTCCAGGTGGCGGCGAGCGCGGGGTTGCCGAAGAGCTCGCCGGGGCGGGGTGCCTTCCCACCGGGCAGGTACACGTCGGCCGACGAGGTCCACTCCGTCTCGAACAGCTCGCGCACGGTCTCGACGGTCTCCCCGACGCGCTCCACGGGCGCGTGCCCGTGCTCGGCGTACCCG
Source organism: Streptomyces sp. NPDC050546 (assembly GCF_044457425.1). Classification (NCBI taxonomy): domain Bacteria; kingdom Bacillati; phylum Actinomycetota; class Actinomycetes; order Kitasatosporales; family Streptomycetaceae; genus Streptomyces; species Streptomyces sp. NPDC050546. The sequence continues at coordinate 189,968 of NZ_JBITGX010000018.1, read as the reverse complement.
ATGGCGTACTTCAGGACGTCGGCGAGGGACTTGGTGCCGTGGTCGCGCAGCAGCAGCATCCAGGCGTCGAAAGCTCCCGGTACGGCGGCGGCGAGCGGCCCGGTGCCGGGCACGAGGTCCAAGCCGAGGCCCCGGTAGTGCGCGACGGTCGCCCCCGCCGGTGCGACGCCCTGCCCGCACAGCACCCGCACCTCGCCGCCGGCCGGGGCCAGCAGGATCGGCACCTCGCCGGCCGGACCGTTGAGGTGCGGCTCCACGACATGCAGCACGAACGCGCCCGCCACGGCCGCGTCGTAGGCGTTGCCGCCGTCCTCCAGCACGGCCATCGCCGACTGCGAGGCGAGCCAGTGGGTGGAGGACACCATGCCGAAGGTGCCGCTCAGCGTGGGACGAGTCGTGAATTGCATACCTGACCTCGGTGTTTGTGTACGTCGACGGGCCTACGCGAGAGCGAAATGGGCCCGCGGGGAGAATCTGGGGAGAACGAGCGCGAGACCATCTCCTCCAGGTAGCCCTATCTCCACCGCCAGCTGGGGCAGACTGTCGATGTCGGCCACTGCCGCACGCAGCGTAGATGCGCGCTACCGACCGACACCACCCTTCTCACCAGGCCGAATAGATCCCCGGGTAAGCAGCAGGACCGCCTCGCACACGGGCCACCTCCATGAGAGCGGCGCTGTGTTCATCGCCTACTCGCGATGCTCCGCACCCGTGCGACCGAAACAATGGTGGAGGACAACGGGCTTCGTCTCCTCCAGGTCGGCATCGGTTGCGACCTCGTACGCCATTGGCGCCGGACAGCCGGTGTCGCCGCCTACCGCTCGGTGCAAAGACGCTGCGACCGGCTCCGGTCCTCAGCTCGACCGCCCTTCACCTCTCGAGCACGACGGCGAGACCTTGGCCGACGCCGATGCAGATCGCCACGACTGCGATACGACCACCCCGGCGGGCGAGTTCGTGGGCCGCGCGACCGATGATGCGCCCTCCGGACGCTCCGAGCGGATGCCCCATCGCGATCGCACCTCCGTACGCGTTCACCTTCTGTGGGTCGAGGTCGCTCCACAGCCGCAGACAGGCGAGCGACTGCGCAGCGAATGCTTCGTTCAGCTCGACCAAGTCGACGTCGGCCCATGTGCGCCCGGCACGGGCGAGTGCCCGGTTGGCCGCCTCGACGGGAGCGACTCCGAAGACGTCAGGGTCATTGCCGAAGGCCGCGCGGCCGGCGATGCGGGCGAGGGGTTCACCGTCGAGCACACCCTCGCGGGCGACGAGCACGGCGGAGGCGCCGTCGTTGATGGGTGACGAGTTCCCGGCGGTCACCGTGCCATGGGCGGAGAACGCCGGGCGCAGGTCGGCGAGTACTTCGACAGTCGATTCGTCGCGGATGCTTTCGTCGCGGGCGAGGTGGTGGCCGTCGACCTGGACGATCTCGCGGTCGAAGATGCCGTCCGCCCATGCTCGGGCGGCCAGACGATGGCTGCGCGCCGCGAACGCGTCCTGCTCCTCACGTGAGATCCGGTGGATTCCGGCAAGCTTCTCGGCACTCTCGCCGTTGGAGATCGTCCATTCCTTCGGCAAGCGAGGGTTGACCATGCGCCATCCGATCGACGTGTTCCACATCGTCTGGTTACCTGCGGGGAACGGCTTGGTGCTCTTCTCGACGACGTACGGCGCGCGGCTCATCGACTCCACGCCGCCCGCGAGCACGATGTCGGCGTCTCCGGCCTCGACGGCTCGTGACGCCTGGATGACGGCTTCGACCGAGGACCCGCACAGGCGGTTGACGGTGACTCCCGGGACGGAGGTGGGGAAGTCGGCGAGCAGCGCGCCGAAGCGTGCCACGTCGCGGTTGTCCTCGCCTGCCTGGTTCGCATCACCGAAGATCACGTCGTCGATGCGCACGGGATCAAGGCCCGTGCGCTCGGCGGTCGCGCGCATGACGATCGCGGCGAGGTCGTCGGGGCGCACGTCGGCGAGGGCTTTGCCGTACCGTCCGAAGGGGGTGCGAACGGCGTCGTACACGAAGCTCGCAGGCATGTCAGATGCCTTCCAGGGATGCCGCAGCGTCGGTGACGTCGGCGAGGTTGAGGCCGGTCAGGGCGGCCAGGGAGTCCACCGTGTTGTCGCCGAACGTCTCGCGCACGCGCAGTCCGTCGGGCGTGACATCGAACACCGCGTGATCGGTGTAGACGCGGGTCACGCAGCGCACTCCGGTCAGCGGGTAGGTGCAGGCGGCGACGAGTTTCGGCGTGCCCTGTTTGGTGAGCAGGTCGGTCATCACGTAGACCGACTTCGCGCCGATCGCGAGATCCATCGCTCCGCCGACGGCGGGAATCGCGCCGGGCTCGCCGGTCGACCAGTTCGCGAGATCGCCGGTTTCTGATACTTGGAACGCGCCGAGCACGCATACGTCCAAGTGGCCGCCGCGCATCATCGCGAAGGAGTCGGCGTGGTGGAAGTACGCCGCCCCCTTGAGCGCGGTGACTGGCTGCTTGCCGGCGTTGATCAGGTCGGGGTCGACGGTTTCGGGCTCGGGTGCGGGCCCCATGCCGAGCATTCCGTTCTCGGTGTGCAGAACGACCTCCGTGTCGTCCGGCAGGTAGTTGGCCACCAGGGTGGGGGCGCCGATACCGAGGTTCACGACCGATCCCTCGGGGATGTCGGCCGCGATGCGACGAGCGAGGTCGGTGCGGCTGATGCGCGTGCTCATCGGCTCTCCTCCTGTGCCAGCGGGCTCCCCTCGATGCCGACGCCGCCGACGAACACGCCTTCGTCGAGCCAGCGGCGCTCTCCCACCGCGACGACGTGGTCGATGAAGATGCCGGGCGTCACAACGGTCTCGGGGTCGATGTCCCCGAGCGGCACGATCTGGTCGACCTGGGCGATGGTGGTGGCCGCCGCGGCCGCCATGATCGGGCCGAAGTTGCGGGCGGTCTCGCGGTAGACGAGGTTGCCCCAGCGGTCGTCCCGCAGGGCGCTGATCAAGGCGACATCAGCTCGGATCGGGTACTCGAGCACATAGCCGCGGCCGTCGATCGTGCGCACCTCCTTGCCCTCCGCGAGCTGCGTGCCGACGCCCGTGGGCGAGAAGAAGGCGCCGATGCCGGCGCCCGCGGCGCGGATGCGTTCGGCGAGGTTCCCCTGTGGCACGAGCTCCAGCTCGATTTCTCCGGCGCGGTAGAGGCCGTCGAACACCCACGAGTCGCTCTGCCTCGGGAACGAGCAGATGATCTTCCGTACCCGTCGCGCCGCGAGAAGCGCGGCAAGACCCGTGTCGCCGTTGCCCGCGTTGTTGTTGACGACGGTCAGGTCGCGTGCGCCGTGGGAAATGAGTGCGTCGATCAGCTCCACCGGCTGGCCCGCGCGGCCGAACCCACCGATCATCACGGTGGCGCCATCACGGATCCCCGAGACGGCGGCTGCGGTGTCCTCGACGGTCTTGTCGATCATTGTTCCTCCACGCGTTCGGGCATCGCGCGACCTCTCAAGCGATTTCACATGGCCGGCCCGCATGGTGACAGTGCACGACGATCGACACCATCTAACGTAGGCATAACCTCTATGCTTACGTCATACCACACCACGGTCGCCTCGGGCAGGCTCAATGAGCGTGGAGTGCAGCGCCCCCGCTCTTACCGTCACCGCGCGGTGCCGCACACCCGCCGGCGCGTCGAACGCACGGCATCGCCGTTAGGGTCTCTTCAGCGGCGATCCCGCTCTCCTCGCCAATGAAGACTGGAGCTAATAAGCTATGCCTATGTCTGAACTCGCGAGCGAGCGCTACACCGACCGCATCGCCACCGGACCGCTCATCCTCGTCCAGGAGGTGCTGAACACTCGCGCCGCCGGCAAGCCCGCGCTCGAGGACCTGCTCTCGACGCCGGAATTTGCGACGTCATGGCTCACCAGCGCACTGGACGAATGGAGTCGACGTACCGGGGCGGAGGCGCCGGCGATCGAGGTCGATGAACCGGGGCTGGTGCGGCTTCAGCAGCTACGCGCGTCGCTGCAGATGACGGTGTCGGGTGCGGTGCGCGACGCTCCGGTCCGACCCGCGCCGAAGGGGGTGAGCGGCACGCTCGAGGTGCGGATCGACGCCGATGGCGTCTTCTCGCTGGCGCCGCGCGGCAAGGATGTCGGGTGGGTAGTCGCGGCCGTGCTAAACGAGATCACGAACGCGCAACTGACGGGTACGTGGCGCCGTCTGAAGATGTGCCGTAACCGGGTCTGCTCAGTCGCGTTCTATGACGGCACGAACCCCAACAACGGCGTCTGGCATGACGTGCGCATCTGCGGTAACGCCGTGAACCTGCGGGCCTCGCGGCAGCGTCGGGCGGCCGCGCGCGCGTAGCGCGCCGCAGGCCGCCCGCCCGACGCTCCGCCTGCTCAGCCTTTCGCTGCCCGGCAGGAGCCCCACAGCGCACCGGGATTGATGCGCGACGGGTGACGCTCCAGCATGTACTCGTAGAGTTCGAGGGTGCTGCCGGTGCGGCGCACCCCGCTGTTGAAATCGAGGATGTAGCGGCGGGTCTCCTCGATATGACGGGGATCGTCATCGGCGGTCTGATCCTTGTGCCCCGCGACGATCGCGGTCGGCGCCAGCGCCTCGACCGTGTCGAGGGCCCTCAGCCACTCGTCTCGCCCGTCTGCGTCCGATGCCGCGAGCATGAGGTGCACGTTGTTGTAGATCACGTCGCCCGCGACGACCAGCCCCAGGTCGGGGACGTGCAGGCAGGTGGTGTTGTCGCTGTCGGTGTGTCCCAGGCGGACCGGGCGGACCTCCGCCCCGCCCACGGTCAGGACTTCACCCTCAAGCGGTTCGGCGAGCACCAGTTGCTCAGGGATCTGCTCGGGGAACCATGCGCGCCAGACCGCCTTGAGGACCTCGGGCGAGGACTGGTAGGCCATGTCCTCGACGACCTCGGGCAGCGCGTAGGCGCGCGCGCCGGGGTACTGCTGCAGAACGGCTCCGAGACCGAACCAGTGGTCTCCGTGGCCGTGTGTGACGTACACGCTCGTCAGCGGAGCGTCACGCTCGCTGAGCCACTGCAGCAGGCGCTCCGACTGCGCGATCGTGAAGAGCGGATCCACCAGCAGCGCCTCTCCCCCGTTCGAGACGAGGGTGCTCGACGTCGGCGACCAGGAACGCTCGGTGAGATCGGGCGGCACGTCGGAGTTGGTGGTCGGCATGCCGTCCGCGATGTGCACGGCGTAAGTCAATGCGTTCGACGTCATTGGTGGACTCCTCGGAATCTCGGATGGTCGCTCCCACTCCGGCCGGAACGCAGAGGAAGCCGGCAGGCCCGGGCCTCGTTCCGTCGATCACAGAGCGATGACATTGACGCAAGCATAGACCCTATGCTTACGTCATAGAGCTCGCGTCGGCCAAGAATCTCGAGAGCCACTGGCTCCGATTCGTCGCCGCAGGAGAGCGATCGTCAAAGGAGACACGAGATGAACAGCCCAGCGACGCAGGCACCGACCGCGGTACTCGTCCACGGATACCTGGACGACAGCGCCATCTGGAACAGCGTCCGCACAGTCCTCGATGAGCGGTCGATCCGCTCGATCACGTTCGAGCTCGCCGGCATGGGGGCGCGCGCCTCGGATCAAGGGCCGTTCACGCTCGCCCGCTGGGCCGATGACCTCGAGAGCGTCGTGCGCGCGACGGAGGGCCCCGTCGTGCTCGTCGGCCACAGTATGGGAAGCCAGATCGCCGAGCTCGTCGCCGCCCGCCTGGCCGATCAGGTGCGCTCGCTCGTCCTGGTCAATCCGATCCCGCTGGCGGGCACTCACCTGCCCCCGGAGCAGATCGCCCCCTTCCAGGCACCGGATCTCGGACTCGACGCACAGCGCGCCTTCCGCAGTGCGCTCGCCACCGCGTTCCCGCCCGAGGAGAACGACCGGCTCGCCCAAGTGACGCTGCATATCGCCCCGTCGACGATCTCCGACACGGCGACGGCGTGGAACAACGGCCATCCGGACGGGCAGCAGCCCAGCAAGTTCCACGGGAGTGTCACCGTCCTGCGCGGCGAGAACGACCCCTTCGTCACGGAAGAGATCGTCTCCGCGTATGTCGCGCCCCGCTTCCCCGGCGCCGCCTCGCAGACGATCGCCGGTGCGGGTCACTGGGCGCACGTCGAGAACCCGGCGGCGGTCGCCGCCGTCATCACCACGGTCGTCGAGGAGATCGCGTCGGAATCCGCCGACGGCCGCTCTGCCAAGGCCTGGACGGCCGCGTTCGAGCAGCGCACCCAGGACTCCTTCGCGGCGGCGCTCTCGCCGAACGTGCGGATGGAGGCGAGCGCACTCGTCAAGCCGGTCGAGCGCAAGGAGCACGTCGAGGCCCTCATGGCCGCGGTGAGCTCCGTGTACGAACGGCTCGAGTTCGTCCGGAAGGTGCAGGACGGCCCGCGGACGTATCTGGAGTGGGAGGCCGCCGCGTTCGGCGGGTTCGAGATGAAGGGGATCACGATCCTCACGCGTGATGACGAAGGGCTCATCACAGAGATCGCCATCCACCACCGGCCCCTCGGTGCCGTGGTGCAGATCAACGCGAAGGTCGGGGGACCACTCATCGAGGCCGGCCTCATCCCCGCCGAGTACTTCAGCTTCACGGAAGGCGAATAACCATGACAGAACGCATCGACGTAGAGTTCACGGCGGACGGGGGCGTGACTCTGCGCGGCTGGCTCTTCCTGCCGGACGCCGAGGGCCCGCGCCCGGCGATCACGATGGCGCACGGATTCGGCGGCAACCGCGAGATGGGCCTCGCCCCGTACGCGCGCAAGTTCGCCGACGCCGGGTTCGTGGTGCTCGTCCACGATCACCGCACGTTTGGCGCCAGCGACGGCGAGCCCCGCAACGACATCGAGCCGTGGCGTCAGATCGCGGACTGGCGCCGCGCGATCAGCTTCCTGGAGGCCCGGCCGGAGGTCGACGCGGACCGCATCGGGGTGTGGGGCACGAGCTTCGCGGGCGGTCATGCGATCGTGCTCGGCGCTACCGACGTGCGGATCAAGGCCGTGGTGTCGCAGGTGCCCACCATCAGCGGATTCGAGCAGTGGCAGCGCAAGGTCCCGCCGGAGCGAATCGCCGCCTTCGAGCTCGCCCAGGCCGAGGACGAACGCGCCCTGGCCGCCGGCGGCGAACTGCGATACCAGACCTCCATCGGCGACGACCCGGCCGACCCGGCCCTGTACACCAGCCCGGACGCGCTGCGGTTCTACCGTGACCTGGTTCCGCCGGGCCGCGAGAACAACACGGTGACGGCGCGCTCCAGCCGGGCCGCGCGGCTGTACGAGCCGGGCGTATGGATCACTCGGGTCTCGCCCAAGCCGCTCATGATGATCGTCGGGACCGGTGAGACGGTCATCCCGGCCGACATCCAGCTGGCCGCGTTCGAGCGGGCGCTGGCCCCGAAGGAGCTGGTGCTGCTGCCCGGTGGGCACTTCGACGCCTACAAGGTGCACTTCGAGGAATCCAGCGGCGCCGCGCTCTCATGGTTCCGCACCCACCTCGACCCGGACGCGGCCTCGACCGGCTTGTGAAATAGAGGCGGTTCCGGCTGCTGCTGGAACCGCCTCCCCAGGCGGGTGACCGCGACCTGTCACGGTCGGTTACACCACCGAGGTGCCGCAGTCTGGACGCGGTACCCGCCGTCGACCGGGTGGTCGTCGGGCAGTACGTGGCCGTCGTACAGGGGGCACCGGTATCCGGTCGAGGTGATCTCCCACTGCGCATGGTGTACCACCGCATCCCGCTCAGCTTCCGCTACGTCGAGGGGCTGATGCGACTTCTGCCCTCATGATCGTCGGCCACGACGACCACCTCATCCCCCACCGACCTCGCGCTGACGTCCCACGAACGAGCCCTGGAACCCGAGCGGCTGACGTTCATCGGCGGTGGCCACTACGCCCCGCGCAGCACGCAGTCCCCCATCGCCGCGCAGTCCGCCCTGGACTGGTCCGGCAAGCACCTCACCTGACTGACAGCGACCCCGTCCGCACTGTCCCGAGCCAAGGAAGTCCCATGTCCGTACTCACCCACTCCCTCGACGGCGACGTCGCCACGATCGTCCTCGACAACCCCCCGCAGAACCGCTTCGCGCCCGAGTTCACCCGGGAACTAAGCGACACCGTCGACGCCATCACCCGCAGCCCGGCCCGCGCCGTCGTACTGCGGGCCGAGGGGCCCGACTTCAGTCACGGCGGCGACTTCCGCCCCTGGGTCGGCGCCGACCGCGCCGGCCTGCAGGCCGATTTCGACCACGCCCTGGCGGTGATCAACCGGTTCGAACAGCTTCCGATCCCGGTCGTGGCCGCGGTGCAGGGGCTGTGCTATGGCGGCGGCTTCGAGCTCGCGCTGCGGGCCGACATCATCCTCGCCGGTGAAAGCGCCCGCTTCGGCCATCCCGAGCAGTCGCTCGGCATCGTCACGATCCTCGGCGGGATCCAGCGTGTCGCCGAGCGGGCCGGCCGGGCCCGCGCCTACGAATGGGCACTGACCTCCGAGCAGGTACCCGCCACGGTCATGGCCGAGGCCGGCGTCATCAACCGCATCGTCCCGGACGACGAACTCCGCGCCGAAGCCGAGTCCTTCGCCCGCAAGATCGCCGCAGGCCCCACCCGGGCGCACGTGGCGCACAAGGCGCTGCTGCGCTCCTGGACCACGGGCGGCATCCCGGCCGCCGACCAGCAACTGTCCGACCTCGCCGTCCCGCTCTTCGAGACCGAGGACGTCAAGGACGGCCTGGACTCCGCCGCCAAGGCCCTCAAGGAGGGCCGCCCCCGCCCCGTACTGCCCTTCAAGGGCCGCTGACCCGCAACTCTCCCCCTACACTCACCGCCAAGGGACACCACATGATCATCGACTCGGCCGACCTGGACGCGAAGTCCGCCTACAAGCTGCTCATCGGCAGTGTCATTCCTCGCCCCATCGCGTGGGTGAGCACCCTGTCCACCGAAGGCGTGGGCAACCTGGCCCCCGTCTCCTTCTTCACGGTCGTCGGGCGCAAACCGCCCCGGATCTCCCTGTCGTTCCAGCCTCGCTCGGACGGGGCCACACTCAAGGACAGTTTCGTCAACATCCGTGACACCGGCGAGTTCGTCACCAACATGGCCACTCTGCCGCAGATCGAGGGACTGAACCGCAGCGCCTTCGAGTTCGAGCCCGATGTGGACGAGTTCGACGCGGTCGGGCTGGAAAAGGTGCCGTCCGAAGCCGTTAGTCCGCCGCGTATCAAGGGCGCGCCCATCGCGTTCGAGTGCACCGTCGAGCACATCTTCTCGTCGCCCGACGGCCTCAACAACGTCGTCTGGGGCAACGTGGTGCGCTTCTACGTCCGTGACGACCTCTATGTGGGCGGCCGGATCGACTTCGGTGCCATCGCTCCGGTGGGACGACTCGCCGCCGAATACACCGTCGTGGACAACGCGTTCGAGACGCCGCTCGACGCGGAAGTGGTCCAGGAGCGCGCCAGTCGCCGAATGCTGCGTCTGGATCGCAAGGACGCGTACTACTCGCCGATCGACACGCCCGCCTGGTCGCCGTCCGGCTCCACAACGACACTCGACTAAACCGTCAGGACGTGACGAGGTGACACCCCTCACGGGTCCGGCAGACCGCCTGTCCGGCACCCCGAGTCCGGTGCGGACCGCGCCCACCCGCCGGTGTGTCACCTCGCACCCGTCCGCTCGATAAGGAGAGTTGAAGCCCTACTACGACCAGGCCCGGCGCATGCTCGCATGGTTTGAGGTCAACTCAGCTCCAACCAAAGAAAACCGATCGGTTTCCGGTGTGGAGCTCGGGCGACGGCGGGTGCCGAACATCATGACCGAAGGGCATCCCAGCCCGAGCGAGGCTTCGGCGGCGGCTGCGTGAGCACCGCCGCAGAACCCTTGGGGTGTGCACGCCTCCCGTCCCCACGCAGCGACGCGCACCAAGGGCCGCTCTGCACAATGGCCCCGTCTGGTGTGCGTGAGTACGGTCCGCTACGCCTTGACGGCAGGTTCCTTGTGCTGCGTCTCCGCGGGGGTACGGTGCAGCCCCTTGCGGTCGTACCAGCCCGTCATGCCGAAGCCGAACAGTGCGGCTGCCGCGAGGCCGGCGGCCATCATGACCCAGCCCCGGGTCAAGCCCGCGTCGCCCTGTGCGTCGTAGTAGAGGATCGAGCGGACTCCGCCGACGATCTGGCGCATCGGCTCGAACTCCGCGAGGAAGCGGTAGAAGCCGGGCAGCGACTCGATCGGGGTGGTAGCGCCGGCCGTCGGCACGGCCATCGCAATGAAGACCAGCGTGACCACCAGCATGCCGGGGGTGCCGAAGACGGCGAGCAGGGCAAGGGCGCCGATCCCGGAGACGGCGATGGCGGCCACCGAGTACAACCACAGCAGCGGCAGGTGGGAGGCGTCCATCTCCATGATGCCGATCGTTCCCACCATGACCAGGGTGCCCATCAGCAGGGACAGGGCCGCCATGAGGGTGCTGCTCATGGCTAGGCTCTGCACGCGCGTGGCCTTGATCAGCGGGCGGTGGATGCGCAGCGGGCCCATGTCGTTGTGGGTGTAACCGAGGGCGTGGTCGACCTGACCGCTGATGACGTTGGCGGAGAGCATGCCGCAGACCACGAGGACGAGCGCGTAGTAGAACGCCGACAGGCCCAGGCCACTGTGTGAGTAGAGTGGATGCCCGTCCTTGACGGTCACCGCGGCCGGATCGGCCAGCAGGACGCGGGCCGCCGTCGGCGACTTGACCTGCTGAGCTTGGGTCTGCGCGGTCAACTGCTTGCCCAGTTGGAGCGAGGTGCCCTGGGCCGCCGTCGTCGTCGCCTGCCGGGCGACGTTGGAGCCTATGCTGCCTGCGGACTGGTTGGTAAGCACCGTCAGCTGCGGACGGACCGGATTATCGGCTGCCGAGGATCCGGTCAGCGAGGCGACGGAGGAGGTGAAGTCAGCGGGGACGACCAGCGCGCCGTACAGCTTGCCTTTGCCGAGTTCCTCCGTCACCTCCTTCTCGTCCATCACCCTCCAGTCGATCTTGCCGCCACTCGCGGTGGACGTCTTGATCGACCCGGTGATCTGCGCCCCGAGATTGACCTGCTTGCCGCCAACACTGGCCCCCTTGTCGGAGTTGACCAGGCCGACCGGCAGATTCTTCGTATGTCCGGCCGGATCGATATTGGGGCCGACGTAGAAGATGCCGAACAGGATCGCGAGGACACCTGTGATGACGCCGCTTGCCATCCAGAGGGGTCTGGCACGCAGCACGCGGAAGGGGTGGATTCCATTCATGACTTACTCCGGTCTGGACAGCACAGTTACATCAGTGAGGTGACCGGACGGCGCCATTGCAGGCCCGGGAGCTCTCTGGGGTTCAAGCCTCGGTTTGCACAACCGCAGGGGAACACGGTGACCACTCGGCAACCCCCTGGATCACTGTCGTGACCGCCCCCTGTGGGGAACCAGCCGGTCGCCCGTGGTCAGGTCGCGGTCTCGCCGATGCGGCAGAAGTCGGGGCCCTCCAATTGACAGTGGTCCGGAGAGTGTCAGTGATTAGGCCGACGCGAGCGCATCTGCCACTGGGTCATCGCGCCGAAGGCCAAAACGTTGGCTCGGCGGGTGGTGAAGCGCGAGGTCAGGGTCATCACCCAGTTGAAGGTGCCGGAGACGACGCTGGGCGGCGGGTTGCGCCGGTCCAGCGTGCGCAGTGCGGTGGTGACCACCTGACGCGGGGTCTGCAGCCGGACACCGCGGGCCATGTCGTCGGAGCCGGCCGTGTCGAAGAACTCGGTGCGGGTCGGGCCCGGGGAGAGGGCGAGCACGCGCAGGCCGGTTCCTCGCGATTCCTGCCACAGCGCCTCGGTGAAGTTCAGCACGAACGCCTTGGTCGCCCCGTAGACGGCGGCATTCGGCCACGGCTGGTACCCGAGGGAGCTGGCGACGTTGACCAGGACACCGGTCAGCTGGTCGATGAACGCCCTGGTGACGTCGACCAGGCTGGCCACGTTCAGGCCGATCTCCTGCTGGACGCGTGCCGGGTCCTCCTGGCGGAACGGGCTGTGGGTGCCGAAGCCGGCGTTGTTGACGAGGCTGGTGACGGTGATCCCGCGCCGGGCCACCTCCTTGGCCAGCGCTTCACCCGCGGCCGGCGCGGTGAGGTCGAAGGGCACCACCGTGGCAGTGATCTGGTACTTTGCGGACAGTTCGTCGGCCAGGGCCTGAAGCCGGTCCGCGCGGCGGGCGACCAGCACGAGGTTCGAGCCGCGCTCGGCGAACTGGCGGGCGAACTCCGCGCCGAGGCCGGCACTCGCGCCGGTGATCAATGTGGTCTGGGTGCGGTAGTCGATCTTGTTCATGGCGGTCGGGGACACGGTGCCCTTGCAGGTACCTCCTCCCCTTCTCCTTTCAATTTTGCGACGGTTGGCAACCGTCATCGGGTGCTCATCTGTTGCCGAGGCGAGCTCGGAGCCCGGCTGGGCGATGGTCGTGACGATTGAGGTGCCCCCGGCGACGACCTCGGCGCCCCATGCCCGCACCTCGGCCGCGCGGTCGTCCTCACGGCGAATCCACGCGGACCGGCACGTTCTTGGCGCACAGCCGCTCGGTGACGAGGCGGTCTATGCCGCCGGCGACGTGACGAGAACGAGGTCATGATCAGCCATCGGTGGCCTCCTTGCGGAGGTGTGCATCTCGGCCAGGCCCTGCCGCTGCACGGGCGGTCGTGCGTCCTGGTGCTCGACGTTGCCGCTCGGGGTGAACCCCTTCCCGCCGATCCTCTGATCGGTCTCGACAAAGGGGCGGCCGCACCTGCGTGTAGGGGGCTCAGGGGTGGCGGGCGCCTGCTGCCCCCATTTACCGGAGCAGGAAGTTAAGGAGGGTTTCGGTGCGCTTGTTGAAGGGTGCGCGCAGCAGGCGGGTGGCGTTCCAGCGCCCTTGGACGTAGATGCCCTTGGGGTGGCTGAGCGTGCGGAATCCCTCGATGCCGTGGTACTTGCCCATCCCGGAGGCGCCGACGCCGCCGAAGGGGAGGTCGTCCTGCGCGACGTGCATGATGGTGCCGTTGATGGTGACGTTTCCGGAGGTCGTGCGGTCAAGGACCTTGCGCCGCTCTGGGCCGTTGTCTCCGAAGTAGTAGAGCGCGAGCGGCCGCGGTCGTGCGTTGACGTAGTTGATGGCGTCGTCGATGTCGCGGTAACCAAAGATCGGCAGGATGGGACCGAAGATCTCCTCATGGGCGATGCGCATGTCGTCGGTGACGCCGAGCACGACGGTCGGTGCGAGGGTGTGCGGACGGCGGGCCGCGTCGCCCGGCCGGTGTCCGACCTCGATGATCCGCGCTCCGTGAGCGCGGGCGTCATCTATCAGGCCGGTGAGGATCTTGTACTGCTTGTCGTCGATGATCGAGGTGTAATCGTCGCTGGTGGGACCGTCGGGGTAGGCGGTCTTCACGAGTCTGTCGTAGGTGGCAATGAAGGCGTCGATCTCGGATTCGTGCACCAGAGCGTAGTCGGGCGCGATGCAGGTTTGCCCGCCGCTGAGAAGCTTGCCGAAGACGATGTCGGACACGGCCTGGTCCCGGACGTGTCCCTTGGCCACGATGGTCGGCGACTTGCCGCCGAGTTCCAGCGTGACGGGGACGAGGTTGTCGCCGGCCGCCTTCATCACGGCTCGCCCGACCTCGGTGCTGCCGGTGAAGACGAGATGGTCGAACGGCAGAGAGGAGAACGCGGAGCCGTCGCCGCTGACCATCGTGACCTGCTCCGGCGGGAAGAGTTCGCTGAGTATTGACGCGAGCACCGCGTTTGTCGCCGGGGTCAGCTTCGACGGCTTGAGCATCACGCGGTTGCCGGCCGCGATCGCGGTGACGACAGGCATCAGCGACAGGTTGACGGGATAGTTCCATGGCGAGATGACGCCGACCACACCGAGCGGCTGGTACTCGATGCGGTTGCTGCCGAAACGCAGCAGCAGCTCGATGTGGCGGCGGGTCGGACGCATGAACCGCCGAAGGTTGCGCTGCAGGTAGTCGATGCCCTGCACGACGCCCACGACTTCCATCAGCGCGCTCTCGTGTCGCGAGCGATGTCCGAAGTCGGCGTTGATCGCCTCCTCGATGGCGCCGCGCCGGGCGATCAGCGCCGCCCTGAACCTGGTCAGATCGCTGCGCCGCGCCTCCAGGGAGGGCGCTCCGTCGCGGAGGTAGGCGGCGCGCTGAGTATGGAGGATGTGAAGGAAGCGCTCCGCGTCGGTGGGCTGGCTGGTGACGTCGGTGATGGTCATGATCGTGTTCCTTAGCTGTTGACGAGGGCGGCGGGCGCGGGGTGCTGCGGGCGCTGGCGGCGGTCCATCCAGCCCATGAGCCGGACCATCGAGCGGCGCGACAGGAGCCTTCCGAGGAGAGCGACCGGCCGGCCGTTGGTGACCACCGACGGGGGCGCGGATCGGCGGTCGAGCGTGTCGAGGGCGATCTTCACGACCTGCTCGGGGGTGGCCCGCTTCGTGCCGTAGTCGGCGGTGCTGCCGGCGACGTCGTAGAACTCGGTCCGGGTCGCGCCGGGGTTCACGGCCAGGACGCGCAGGTTGGTGCCGCGGGTCTCCTCCCACAGCGATTCGGTGAAGTTGAGGACGAAGGCCTTGGTGGCGCCGTAGACACCCATGTACGGGGTCGGCTGGAAGCCCAGCAGGCTCGCGACGTTGATCAGGACGCCGGTGTCGGCGGAGGTCAGCGGGTCGATGTAGGCACGGGTGAGGTCGACCAGCGCGCTGACGTTCAGCGCGATCATGCTTTGCAGGCGGTCGGGATCCTCGTCGGTGAACGCGTCGTGGGTGCCGAAGCCGGCGTTGTTGACCAGGCCGGTGGCGTAGATGCCGCGGGACTCGAGTTCGGCGCGCAGGGTGCGGCCGGCGTCGGGCCGGCCGAGGTCGCGGGCGACGGCGGTCACCGTGATGCCGTGGGCGCGGGTGAGTTCGGCGGCCAGGCTCTCCAGCCGGTCCGCCCGGCGGGCCACGAGTACGAGGTTCGCGCCACGGCGGGCCAGCTGGCGGGCGAATTCGGCGCCGAGGCCGGAGCTGGCGCCGGTGACGATGACGGTCTGTCGGTGGTAGTCGATTTTGCTCATGGGTTCACTCTACGCACGCTTTTGCACTGAGTGCAAGTGGCTGCATCAAGTGCGACGAAGTACCATTGGTGCATGCCTCAGAAACCAGCCCCCATCCGGGAACAGACCCGCTCCGTGGTCCGGTCACTGCTCGCCCGTACCGCTATCGAGCTGTTCGGCGCCAAGGGCTTCGACAACACGACCCTCGATGAGGTCGCCGCTGCCGCGGGCGTCTCCCGGCGGACCCTGTTCAACTACTTCCGCAACAAGGAAGACCTCGCACTCAGCGGCCTGGACGAACAGGGCGAACTGATCGCCGCGCGCCTCGCCGAGCGCCCGGCCGACGAGGATGCCTGGGCGGCGCTGCGCGCGGCGTTCCAGGTGCTCGAGGAGATCGACATAACGGCCGAAGGGCGCCTGGAGTTCATCACGCTGCTCTTCGGCAACGACTCCCTGCGTGCCGGACACGCCGAGAAGCAAGCCCGCTGGCAAGACCTGTTCGCTCCGCTGATCGAGCGGCGCCTGCCCGACTCCGACCGGCGCACCCTGCAGGCCCGCGCGATCGCGGCCGCAGCGATCGTCTGCATGCAGGCGGCCAACGAGGAATGGGTACGCCTGGGCGGACAGGTCGACATGTTCGACCTCTACGACACCGCCGTGCAGGCCATCCGTCGCACCACCTGAATACGGCCGCATCCAGCTCCACCACGCTCGTCGGCGTGGGGATCACGGCCCCGAACCGCCTGACCACGCCGGCAAGACCGAACAATGCGGCCTGGGTGCCGTAAAAGGGTTGACGTTGGCGTGGCGGCTGGGCCAGATGTGTGCCAGCAGGTCGTCACCAACAGGTCGGCCGGCCCGGCGCAGCGCGGTGACTGCGAGGCCGTAGTGCTCGGTGGTCCAGGTGACGATCGCGGCGGAGGCCACCATCAGGCACCACATCTGCTCGGATCGCTGCTCGCAGTGCTGGCGCCGGACCCGCACCCTCTCCGACGTAGGCGAATTCCCGGTGCAGGACGTGCAGGTTCTCGCCCTTGTTCAGCTGCCGGGCGATTCGCCGCCGATACGACTCGCCGCAGGCCGACAGCGATCGGCCGGATCCTCCCCAGCCGCTCTCCCTGGGGAGCGGCTGGGGAGTTTCTCGTCCCTCGGGGAGGCTCTGGGGAGTTTGAGCGACACAAGCCAGAACCCCTCTGAAAGACGCCGAAAGACACGTTCCCACAGGTCAGAGACTCAATAGGTTCCGAAAGCCCAGGTCAGCGCCCGAACCCCGGGGCCTCCATGCCGAAGGTGCCCTGGAGGGTGGGGCGGGTCGTGAACATACGGGCTGTCACCTCTCGTGGTCGTACACCACCCGTCCCCTCCCCCTGTCGTGGTCCCGCCAAAACTCAGCCGCCGCTCGGCACGCTGCGTACTCACCCCGCCTGGGCAAATCGCCCACCCGATACCGAACCAACCGATACTCAGGCGGCGAACAGTGAGGCACCGTCACCACGTGAGCACGGAGCGAGTTCGCACTTCCGCCCCACAGGGAGTCGTGTGACACTGTCGTCCGTCCGCCGTGCGGGCCCGCTCCGCACCGTCCGTCCCCCACAGAAGGGCGCCGTGCGTTCCCTACCTCTGCCCCTGGCCCTGACCGCACGCCTGTCCCCGGTGGTCGTGCTCGCGACCATGGGCTGGGCGCTGTCGTCCGGTCCGCTCGCCGCGCCGCAGGCCCCCGAGCACACGTCGGCCGACGAGAAGACCGAGACCCAGTCCGCGTCCGGCCCGTCGACGGAGACGGTGTCGAAGGCGTACTCGGCCGCGCCCGCGCCGTGCGAGAGCGTCGCCAAGAAGACGGTCGAGTCGCTGGTGCCGGGCGCCAAGACGGCCGGCAAGGAGATCCCGTCCACGGACTCGGAACTGCGCCGCACCTGCTCCTGGAACGCGCTCGACGGGTACGACTACCGCTGGCTCGATGTGTCCTACGAGGTCATGGCGTCGGACGAGGCGGCGCAGAAGGCCTACAAGAAGCACACCGAGGAGAAGAGCGGCGGCGGCGCCGTCCCGGGCCTCGGCGACACCGCGTACTCCATCGTCAACCTCGCCACCGAGGACAAGCAGGAGACCCGCGAGGGCCAGGTGTTCGTCAGCGCCTCCAACGCGCTGGTGACCATCACGTACAACGGCAGTGACTTCGAGTCGAAGAAGGCGCCCAGCACGGAAACGATCAACAAGGGCGCCATCAAGGCCGCCAAGGAAGCGGTGGCCGCGCTGGAGGCCGAGGGCGGCAAGGACTGATCGCCCTCCAGCGCACCCACCCGGGTCAGACCGTGGTGCGGTGCCGGCCCCGTGGCGCCATCAGCACCAGGTACAGCACCATCGACGTCCCCAGGCCCACCGCCCAGCCGTAGTCGGCCAGGTCGGCGAGCGCCGGGATCGGGCGGCCGTCGATCAGCGGCTTGAAGCTCGCGCCGCCGACGGCCAGGATGCCGCCTGCCGCGAAGGCGACCACGGCCCGCCAGTTCCAGCCGCCCTCGTACCAGTAGCGGCCGCCCGTGCGGTACAGGTCGGCCAGGTCCAGCCGGGCGCGGCGCAGGATCCAGTAGTCGGCGATGAGGATGCCCGCGACGGTGCCGAGCAGTCCGCCGACCAGGCCGAGCCAGGTGAAGATGTAGCCCTGCGGGTCGGAGTACAGCTTCCACGGGAAGATCAGCACACCGAGGACGCAGGTGGCGAGGGCACCGGCCCGGAAGCTGATCCTGCGGGGCGCGATGTTGGAGAAGTCGAAGGCCGGTGAGACCAGGTTGGCCGCGACGTTGACGGACAGGGTCGCCACCAGGACGGTGACCAGCGCGAAGAGCAGGCCCACCGTGTTGTCCGTCTTGGCCGCGAGCTGTACCGGGTCCCAGATCGCCTCTCCGTAGACGGCCTGCGAGCCCGAGGTGACCATCACGGACAGGAACGCGAAGAGCGTCATGGTCGTGGGCAGACCGAGCGCCTGGCCCCGGGTCTGCGCCTTCTGGCTCCTGCCGTAGCGGGTGAAGTCGGGGATGTTCAGCGACAGCGTGGACCAGAAGCCGATCATGCCCATCAGGGCGGGGGCGAAGAGCTTCCAGAAGTCGGCGCCCCAGCCGAGCTTGGAGGGCTGGTCGAACAGCGGGCCGAAGCCGCCCGCCTTGTCGCTCATCCACCACAGCATCACGAACGCGCCGACGAGCACGAAGGGCGCCGCCCAGTTCTCGAAGCGGCGGATCGTCTCCATGCCCCGGTAGATGATGACGACCTGCAGCGCCCAGAAGATCGCGAACGACAGCCACATGGTCCAGGCGTAGCCGCCGACCTTGGCGGCGTCCGTCCAGCCGCTCCCGATGAGCTTGCCGGCCAGGAAGTAGATGGCCTCGCCGCCGATCCAGGTCTGGATCCCGAACCAGCCGCACGCCACCAACGCCCTCACGACGGCAGGCAGGTTGGCCCCGCGGATGCCGAAGGAGGCACGGGCGAAGACCGGGAAGGGTATGCCGTACTTCGGCCCGGCGTGCCCGGTGAGCAGCATCGGTATCAGCACGATGACGTTGGCCAGGGCGATGGTGAGCACCGCCTGCTTCCAGTCCATGCCGACGGCTATGAGCCCGGAGGCCAGGGTCCAGGAGGCCGTGTTGTGGGCCATGCCGACCCACAGCGCGGAGAAGTTGTACGTGGTCCAGGTGCGCTTCTCGACGGGGACCGGCAGCAGGTCCTCGTTGGCGTAGGGACCGGTCGGTGCGGGGGCGCCCGGGGCGATCTCCACCCGGCCGTCGGCGAGGGTGACTTGGGAGGTCGGCGGTGGGGCCGTGGGAGCGGTATCGGTCATGTGCCAGGCCAATCAGGGGAGGTGGGACGGGAAAGGCCATGCGGGTGACGCCGATGGGGGGGTGCGCTCGGGAGCGTCCTGGGCCCCCTTCCCGGGCCGCCGGGAAGGGGGAGTTCGAGGAGAGATGGTGCCGGGCGGGTGCGTCAGGAGTTGACGGCCGGGATGACCCGCGTCCCGTACGCGTCGATCACGGCCTCCTGCGCGTCGTGCATGTCGTAGACGGCGAACTGGTCCACGCCCAGCGCGCGCAGCGCGTTCAGCTTCTCGATGTGCCGCTCGGGCGGGCCGATCAGGCAGAACCGGTCGACGATCTCGTCGGGCACGAACTGGGTGTCGGGGTTTCCGCTGCGCCCGTGGTGGGAGTAGTCGTAGCCCTGGCGCGCCTTGATGTAGTCGGTGAGTTCCTCGGGCACCTGGGAGGAGTGCTCGCCGTACTTGGAGACCAGGTCGGCGACGTGGTTGCCGACCATGCCGCCGAACCACCGGCACTGCTCCCGCGCGTGGGCGAGCGCCTCGGGCGAGTCGTCCTCGGTGACATAGGCCGGGGCGGCCACGCAGATGGTCACCGCGTCGGGGTCCCGGCCGGCGGCGACGGCCGCGTCCTTCACTGCCTTGACCATGTACTCGGTGAGATACAGGTCGGCCAGCTGGAGGATGAACCCGTCCGCCTCCTCGCCGGTCATCTTCAGGGCCTTGGGGCCGTACGCGGCCATCCACACGGGCAGTTCGGCACCCGGCTGGATCCACGGGAAGCGGACGACGGTGCCGCCGCCGAGATCGGCCTCCTGGCCACTGCCCAGGGCCCGGATGACCTTCATGGCCTCGCTGATCCGGGCCAGGGTGTTGGGCTTGCGGCCGGCCACGCGCATCGCGGAGTCGCCGCGGCCGATGCCGCAGACGGTGCGGTTGCCGAACATGTCGTTGAGGGTGGCGAAGGTGGAGGCGGTGACCTCCCAGGTACGGGTGCCCGGGTTGGTCACCATCGGCCCGACCTTCAGTTTCGTCGTGTTGGCCAGGATCTGGCTGTAGATCACGAACGGTTCCTGCCACAGCACGGCGGAGTCGAAGGTCCAGCCGTACGAGAAGCCGTTGCGCTCCGCGCGTTTCATCAGGCTGATCACCCGCGAGGCCGGCGGGTCGGTCTGCAGGACGAGTCCGAAGTCCATCCGCACCACTCCCTAGTTGAGGTACTGACAGGTGGAACGCGGGGTGAAGACGCCGTGCCCGGCGTGTCCGGTGTACTCCCGCTCGGTGATGACGAGTTCGCCGCGCGAGAGGACCGTCTCGACCCGGCCGGTGGTGCGCTTGCCCTCGTACGCCGAGTAGTCGACGTTCATGTGGTGCGTCTCGGCCGACATGACCTGCTCGGCGTGCGGGTCGTAGATGACGACGTCGGCGTCGGCGCCCGGCGCGATGGTGCCCTTCTTCGGGTACATGCCGAACATCCGGGCCGGGGAGGCGCAGGCGATCTCGATCCAGCGGCGGCGGGAGATGTGCCCGTCGAGCACCGCCTGGTGGAGCAGGTCCATTCGGTTCTCCACGCCCGGGAGGCCGTTGGGGATCTTGGAGAAGTCGCCGCGGCCGAGTTCCTTCTGGCCCACGAAGCAGAAGGGGCAGTGGTCCGTCGAGACGACCTGGAGGTCGTTCGTGCGCAGGCCCCGCCACAGCGCGGCCTGGTGCTCCCGGGGCCTGAGCGGTGTGCTGCACACGTACTTGGCGCCCTCGAAGTCCGGCTCGGCGAGGTTGTCCGTGGACAGGAACAGATACTGCGGGCAGGTCTCGCCGAAGACGGGCAGCCCCTCGTCGCGGGCCCGGGCCAGCTCGGCGACCGCCTCCGTCGCCGAGACGTGCACGACGTACAGGGGCGCGCCGGCCACCTGCGCGAGCTTGATGGCGCGGTGGGTGGCCTCGGCCTCCAGCAGGGCCTTGCGGACCTCGCCGTGGTAGCGCGGGTCGGTCTCGCCGCGGGCCAGGGCCTGTTCGACCAGGACGTCGATCGCGATGCCGTTCTCGGCGTGCATCATGATCAGGCCGCCGTTGTCGGCGGAGCGCTGCATGGCGCGCAGGATCTGGCCGTCGTCGCTGTAGAAGACGCCCGGGTAGGCCATGAACTGCTTGAAGGAGGTGACGCCCTCCTCGACCAGGTGGTCCATCTCCTTGAGCGTGTGCTCGTTGACGTCGGAGATGATCATGTGGAAGCCGTAGTCGATGGCGCAGTTGCCGTCGGCCTTGGCGTGCCAGGCGTCCAGGCCCTCGCGGAGGCTGTGCCCGACGCTCTGCACGGCGAAGTCGACGATCGTCGTCGTGCCGCCCCAGGCGGCGGCGCGGGTGCCGGTCTCGAAGGTGTCGGAGGCGAAGGTGCCGCCGAAGGGCAGCTCCATGTGGGTGTGGGCGTCGACGCCGCCGGGGATGACGTACTTTCCGGTGGCGTCGATCGTGCGGTCCGCGGCGAAGGACTCCGCCGCGGGGGTGTTGGAGGCGGCGAGGGCGGCGATGCGGCCGTCCTCGATCAGGACGTCGGCGTGCAGTTCGTCTGAGGCGGTGATGACCAGGCCGCCTCGGATGACGGTTCGGGTGCTCATGATCTGTCGCTCCTCGCCGTTTGAACGTGACGGTTGTGTGTGGCTGGTCGCGCAGTTCCCCGCGCCCCTGGGTTCCTTACGGTGCTGTCAGTGGCCCGTACGCCCCCGGTGCGCGGTCCCGGTAGAACTGCCAGCGGTCGCGGACCTCTCGGAGTTTGGCCATGTCCAGGTCGCGGACGACGAGTTCGGGCTCCTTGTCGCTCGCCACCTCGCCGACGAACTGGGCCTCCGGGTCCACGAAGTACGACGTTCCGTAGAAGTCGTTGTCGCCGTACTCCTCGACGCCGACCCGGTTGATCGCGCCGACGAAGTACTCGTTGGCGACGGCCGCCGCCGGCTGTTCCAGCTGCCAGAGGTAGGCCGAGAGGCCGCGCGAGGTGGCGGAGGGGTTGAAGACGATCTCGGCGCCCGCGAGGCCGAGGGCGCGCCAGCCCTCCGGGAAGTGGCGGTCGTAGCAGATGTAGACGCCCACCTTGCCCACGGCCGTCTCGAAGACCGGCCAGCCGGAGTTGCCCGGGCGGAAGTAGAACTTCTCCCAGAAGCCGCGCACCTGGGGGATGTGGGTCTTGCGGTACTTGCCGAGGTAGGAGCCGTCCGCGTCGATCACGGCCGCGGTGTTGTAGAGGACCCCGGGCTGCTCCTCCTCGTACATCGGCAGCACCAGGACGATGCCGAGTTCCTTCGCGAGTGCCTGGAAGCGCCGGACGATGGGGCCCTCGGGGATCTGCTCGGCGTACTCGTAGAAGGCCGGGTCCTGGACCTGGCAGAAGTACGGTCCGTAGAACAGCTCCTGGAAGCACAGGACTTGAGCACCCTGCGCGGCCGCGTCGCGGGCCGCCTGCTCGTGGACCTGGATCATCGACTCCTTGTCGCCCGTCCAGGCGGTCTGGAAGACGGCGGCACGGATCACTCTGCTCATCGGGACCTCCGGTCGCTCGGTGTGCCGTGAGCCTAGGAACCGGGAAAGCCGTCTTTGAGTTGCACCGTGTCACGTCTGAGGGCGTGCGGCGTGCCACCGTGTCACTCCGCAGTGGGTTCATGTTTCACCGCCGTTTTCCCAGGTGGTCACGTGTTTCACTGCTGTTGCGCATCGTGCGCGAGGAGTGCGATGTGCACGGAGGCGGCCTGCTCGAAGTCGTCGAGGTCCACCCCGAGGCGGCCCTGTATGGCCTCCAGACGGCGGTACAGGGCCGGCCGGGAGACGTGGTGGAGCTGGGCCGTGCGGGACTTGTTGCGGCCGGTGGCGAGGTAGGTGCGCAGAACGGACAGCAGGTCCTCGTCGGACTCGCACAACAGCCCGTCCAGCTCCCGCTCCGCGAAG
Source organism: Streptomyces sp. NPDC050546 (assembly GCF_044457425.1). Classification (NCBI taxonomy): domain Bacteria; kingdom Bacillati; phylum Actinomycetota; class Actinomycetes; order Kitasatosporales; family Streptomycetaceae; genus Streptomyces; species Streptomyces sp. NPDC050546. The sequence goes on along the minus strand of NZ_JBITGX010000018.1, from coordinate 167,136 downwards.
GACTGCACCTGCGGATCGTCCCGCAGGAGACGGATCAGACCGCGCAGATGGACATCCCTCAGGCGGACGACCGGCGGGAGGTCGAGGGCCGCCGCGGAGTCGGCGACCGCGTCCGCCACGTGCTGGGCCTCGCGCAGTCCCGCGGGGACGTCGTCCCAGACGGCCCGGGGCTCGGCGGCGGCGACGATCACGCGGGCCGCCGACCCCGGCTCGGTCCGCAGCCTGGTCGCGAAGTGGGCGGCGAGGGCGTCCGCGTCCTGGTCGCGGGCGAGGCTGAGGAGTACGGCGGTGGCGCCGTCGGCGAGTTCGGCGACGAGACCGGGCAGGCCCAGCAGCCGCAGCAGCCGGTCGAGCCGGCCGGTGTCGCCGTCGCGGACGACCAGCGGCACGAAGGTCCGCCGGTTGACGGGCAGCCCGGCCGCTCGGGCCCGGGGCAGCAGTTGCCGTGCCGGTACGACACCGCTGACCAGGTCGGTCAGCAGGCTCTGCGCGGACTGCTCCTCCCAGGAACAGGCCGCGCCGCCGCCGAGCATGCGGTGCAGGACGAGGGCCTCGGCCGCGCGGTCGGCCAGCAGCCGCCCGGTGGCGGTGTCGCCGCGGTAGCCGCACAGCACGATGCGGCCCCAGCGCTCCCCGCGCCCGCCCAGTTCGGCCCGGATCCAGCCGTCGCCCTCGGTACCTCCGGCCTGGCGGGCGATGCGTTCCCAGTCGCGCAGGACGTCGTCGACCGCGGACCGCTCCCCCGCCGTGCCGAGGACGCGGTGGGCGAGGTTGGTGACGACGACCGGGCAGGCGGCGTGCCGGGCGATGTCGTCGAGCAGGCGTTGCAGCGGGGCGCCCGCGGTGATGAGGGCGGTGAGTTCGGTGCGGACGGCCTCGGAGAGGCTGACGGCGGCGAACTTGCGCCGCACGAGCCGCGACTGGACCTCCTCGGTGAGGTCGGCGAAGGGGAAGGGCCGGTGCAGGACGACCATCGGCAGCCCGCACCGCTCGGCCGCCCGGCGCATCACGTCCGGGGCTGCGGGGAAGGCGCGGCCGAGTCCGAGGACGACGGCGGCGGCCTCCGCGCGGTGCAGCGACCGGACGTACTCGGCCTGCTTGTCCTCGTCGCCGGCGAGCAGCACACCGGTGGTGAGGACCATCTCGCCGCCGCTGAGCATCACACCGACGTCGGCGGCCTCGGCGACGTGCACCCAGCGCACCGGCCGGTCCAGGTGCCTCGCTCCGGCCACCACCTCGGGCTCCCCGGCGAGCACCCGCTCCAGGGTGAGGACCTGCCGGACCGACAGGGCGGGTTCCCAGGTGTCCAGAGTGGTGGCCATGGCGACTTCCCTTGCCTCGGTGCGCTGCTACCGGATGCTCCGCAGAGCGTTCTCGAGGATCTCGGCGCCCTCCTCGGCCTCCGCGACGTTGAGGGACAGCGGCGGGGCGACGCGCAGACAGCTGGTGTTGTGGCCACCGCCCTTGCCGAGCAGCAGACCGCCCTCCCGGGCCGCCTCCAGGACGGCCGCGGCGGCCTGCGGATCGGCCTCGTCGGTGCCGGGCCTGGTCACCTCGATGCCGATCATCAGCCCGCGTCCGCGGACCTCGCGAACGGCCGGCACCTGCGCGGCGGCGGACCGCAGCCGCTCGATGAGCAGGCCGCCGACGCGCCGCGAGTTGCCCTGGAGGTCGTGCTCCACCAGGTAGTTGAGGTTGGCGAGGCCCGCCGCCATGGTGATCTGGGTGCCGCCGAACGTGGAGATGCTGTTGGAGTCCAGGCAGTTCATGATCTCGGAGCGGGCGACGACTCCGCCGATGGACATGCCGTTGCCGATGCCCTTGGCGAAGGTCATGATGTCCGGCGGTCCGTTGCGCCCGTGGGCCTGCCAGCCCCAGAAGTGATCGCCGGTGCGGCCCCAGCCGGTCTGCACCTCGTCGGCGATCCACAGGATGCCGCGCTCGTTCAGCACCTCGCGGAAGGCGGCGTACAGCCCGTCCGGCGGCGAGGTGAAGCCGCCGACACCCTGGATGGGCTCGGCGATCAGCGCGGCGGGCGGGCGGGTGTGGCCGAGCAGGTCCTCCAGGTCCTCGAGGCAGGCCGCGATGAACTCGCCGTCGCTCAGGGCCGCGTAGGGGCCGCGGGTGCGCACGCCGCCGTGCACGTAGAGCGTCTGCAGCGGGGACAGCGAGGTCGGGGACCAGCCGCTGTTGCCGGTGATGCCGACCGAACTGAAGGAGCGGCCGTGGTAGCTGTTGCGCATCGCCAGGATCGTGTTGCTGCGCCGGTACGTGGTGGCCAGCAGCAGGGCGGTGTCGTTGGCCTCGGTGCCGGAGGTGGTGAAGAAGACCCGGGCGTCCGGGATGCCGCTCAACTGGGCGATGCGCTCGGCGAGTTCGACCATCGGCCGGTTGAGATACAGGGTCGAGGAGTGGATGATCCGCGCGGACTGCTCGCTCACCGCCTTGGTGATCTCGGGCAGCGCGTGGGCGGTCATCGTGGTGAGGATGCCGCCGAAGAAGTCGAGATACCGGTTGCCCTGGGCGTCCCAGACGTGGCGGCCCTCGCCGTGGGTGATCTCGATGGGCTCCTCGTAGTAGAGGGCGAGCCAGTCGGGGAGCACGGTCCGGTGGCGGCCCAGCAGGTCGTCGGTCACGGCCGCACCAGCCCTTCGTAGGCGTCGGGGCGGCGGTCGCGGTAGAAGGCCCACTGCTGCCGCACCTCCTCGACGAGGCCGAGGTCCAGGTCGCGGACGACGAGTTCCTCCTTGCTGTCACTGGCGACGTCGCCGACGAACTGTCCGCGCGGGTCGACGAAGTACGACGTCCCGTAGAAGTCGTTGTCCCCGTACTCCTCCTGGCCGACGCGGTTGATCGCGGCGACGAAGTACTCGTTGGCGACGGCCGCGGCGGGCTGCTCGAGACGCCACAGGTGGGACGACAGGCCCCGGTGGGTGGCGGAGGGGTTGTAGACCAGCTGGGCGCCCCTCAGGCCGAGCTCGCGCCAGCCCTCCGGGAAGTGGCGGTCGTAGCAGATGTAGACGCCGACCTTGCCGACGGCGGTGTCGAAGACGGGCCAGCCGAGGTTGCCGGGTTTGAAGTAGTACTTCTCCCAGAAGCCCTTGACCTGCGGGATGTGGTGCTTGCGGTACTTGCCGAGGTAGCTGCCGTCGGAGTCGATCACGGCCGCGGTGTTGTAGTAGAAGCCGGACTGCTCGACCTCGAACACCGGCACGACGATCACCATGCCGGTCTCGCGTGCGAGGGCCTGCATGCGCTGGACGGTCGGGCCGTCCGGGACGGGTTCGGCCCAGCGGTAGTGCTCGGGCTCCTGGACCTGACAGAAGTAGGGGCTGTTGAAGACTTCCTGGAAGCCGATGATCTGCGCGCCCCGGCGGGCCGCCTCGCGGGCGTGCTCCTCGTGTTTCGCCACCATGGACTCGGTGTCGCCGGTCCAGGTGGCCTGGACCAGAGCGGCACGTACGACGTTGGCCATGAGCTGCTCCTTCGACGCGACGTCTGCGTCTCTACGCCCGTAGAAACGGGCGTAGAGCCACGAACGTAAGCCTCCGGCTCGGGCTTGCCAAGACCATCGTCCCCAACCCGCGGGGCTGAGCGCGATTCGCACTCCTGTGGGTGAGCCGCCCGGGGCACGGCGGCGCCGGTCAGGCGGCGAACCCGGCGACCCGGAGCGCGTGCACCAGATCCCAGCGGCGCTCGTCCGACACGCCCTGGGCGGCCTGGAGCAGAAGTGGTACGAGGCGCTGCGGATCAGGCTCGGCGCTGCGGGCGGCCTCCTCGGGGGTGCGGGCCCTGACGTACGCGTCGAGCAGCGCGCGCACCTCGCGATGACGGCCCTCGGCGGCCAGCCCGAGGACGGCCGCACCGACCTCGGCCGGGGGCCGGGCGACGCCCTGCCGCAGGATCTGCTGCCCGTCGGCCACGCGCCCGGCCGCGCCCAGTGCGTCGGCCGCGGCGACCAGCCGCCCCGCGGGCAGCGAGGCGGCCTCCCACAGCAGGGTCTGCCAGTCCGCGCCCAGCCCGGCCCGTTCCAGCTCGCCCGCGAGCAGCGGGAAGCGGGCGGGGGCCGAGGAGGTGAGTTCGACCAGCAGCACGTGCGCCTCCCCGCTGCGCCCCTCGGCACGCAGCCGTGCCAGTGTCTCGACGGTCCGCGCGACCTCCGTCCGGTCCGTCGCGCCGCCTGCCTCGCCGTGCGGCTCCACGTGCTGGACCGCGGCTTCCTCGGCGGCCCCGGCGAAACGGGCACCGCGCCGGGTGCGGCCGGTGGCGGGGGCGGGTTCCGGAAGCGTCGGTACGGCGGCGGGCGGCATGACCACGGGCGCGGCCTCCTCCTCGTCCATCCCGGCGAAACGGGCGCTGCCGCGCCGGCGTTTGCGCTGCTTGGGGGCGGGCTGCTGGGAGACGGTGGGCTCCGGGGCGGGGCTTGGCGCCGGGACCGGGGCGGCGAAGGTTCCGGGCCCCGGGGCAGGGCTTGGCGCCGGGACCGGGGCGGCGAAGGTTCCGGGCCCCGGGGCAGGGCTTGGCGCCGGGACCGGGGCGGCGAAGGTTCCGGGCGTGCCGCCCGCGACGGCTTCCCGGGGCGCGGCCCGGCCTGTCTGATGCTCGTGCGCAGGGCGCTCCGGCTCCGGGCCGGCCGACGCATGCCGGATGTCGTGCCGGCCGGCATCATCGACCACGCCGGACGCCGACCGGGCGGGGCGCCACGGCATGGCGGGCGCCCCAGGGTCGTACGGCCCGCCCGGGGCACGCTGAGCCCGGGGAGCCACCCCGGCCGCAGGCCCGTCGCCGTACGCACGAGCGGCCCCGGCCCCTCCCCCGCTGCCGAACGCCCCCGGCGCGTCCACCGGTGCCCCCGCGCTCCTCGCACCCGGGACACCCCCCGGCGCGACACCGCGCCTCTCGAAGAAGGCGGCGTCGCCGCGGTCGTGGCGGTCCAGGCGGGACATCCGGTCGCGCAGCTCCGCGCAGCGGGCCGTCGCACGTTCGTGGTCGTCGCGGGCCCAGGCGAGGTCGAGGCGGAGGGTGTCGGCCTGTTCGCGGGTGGGGGCGGAGGCGAGGAGGCGGGTCAGGTCCGCCTGGCGTTCGGCGGCGTACTTCTGCTCGCGGAGCATGACGTCCAGCCGGTCCCCGAGGGCGTCGCGGCCGCCCGGCCGGGCATCGTACGCCGCGAGCGCGGCGGCATGCAGGGACCGGGCGCGTTCCGTCTCCGGGCCCGTGCCCCCGGGGCCGTACTGCCCGGCGAGGTCCTGGAGGAGCGCCTCCACCACGTCCCAGGGCGGCAGCTCATGCCCGTCGAGGCAGGCCCGCATGCCCTCCGGGTCACGCTGCCAGAACACCGCGCACCAGCCGCCGGACGGGTCCAGCCGTGCCAGCAGGCCGTCCAGGTAGTTCGCGAACTCCCGGACCCTGCCCGGGAGTTGATCCGCCGCCATCGCTCAACTCCCGCCAGACCGGAGCGCTCCGCCCAGTAGGCAACACCAGTCGTGTTACAGGAGTGCTACGGGGAGTTTTCGCGCGCGACGCGGGAGCCTCAGTGCCAGGACATCGGACCGGTGCAGGCGTTCAGACCGGTGCGGGCACGCACCGCTGAGCCACTTCGTCCATGGACAGCCCGAGCACGCCGGCCAGCGCGGCCACGGTGAAGAAGGCGGGCGTGGGGGCCCGCCCGGTCTCGATCTTCCGGAGGGTCTCGGCGGAGATGCCCGCGTTCGCGGCGATCTCCGTCATGCTCCGGCCGCCACGCGCCTCACGCAGCAGCCGGCCCAGCCGTTCGCCGCGTTCGCGCTCTTCGGGGGTGAGAGGGGTGCGCACCATGCCCCCCATTCTAATACCGGTATAGTAATTGGCATGGTGGAACTCAAGACCGACACATCGATCGATGCCATGTACGAGGCGGGCCAGGTCGTCGGCCGCGCCCTGACGGCAGCACGAAAGGCGGCCGACGTGGGCGTCTCCCTGCTGGAACTGGACGAGGTGGCGCACGACGTGCTGCGCGAGGCGGGCGCGATCTCGCCTTTCCTGGGGTACCGGCCCTCCTTCGCCCCGACCCCCTTCCCCGCCGTCCTGTGCGCCTCGGTCAACGACGCGATCGTGCACGGCGTCCCGGGCCCCTACCGCCTGCGCGACGGCGACCTCGTGTCCCTGGACTTCGGCGCCGAACTGGGCGGCTGGGTCGGCGACTCGGCTCTCAGTTTCATCGTCGGCACCCCGCGCAAGGGCGATCCGCGCCTGGTCGAGACCGCCGAGCGGGCGCTCGCCGCGGGCATCGAGGCGGCCGTCGTGGGCAACCGCATCGGCGACATCGCCCACGCGATCGGCACGGTGTGCCGCGGCGCCGGCTACGGCATCCCGGACGGCTTCGGCGGCCACGGCATCGGCCGCCGTATGCACGAGGACCCCGGGGTGCCCAACGAGGGCCGGCCGGGGCGGGGCATGCGCCTGCGGCACGGCATGGTGCTGGCGATCGAGCCCATGGTCATCGGGGGCGGTACGGACGCCTACCATGCGGCACCCGACGGCTGGACCCTGAAGACGAACGACGGCTCCCGCGCGGCCCACGCGGAGCACACGGTGGCGATCACGGATTCCGGACCGAGGATCCTGACGGCACGCTGAACCACACCGGCCGGTCCGAATCCCCCGGAATGTCCCGAAGGTGCCCGCTGCCGACGATCGTGCGAAGGTGTTCTACGAGCGCGCCCCAGGTGTAACCGGCTGCCACCCGGGTTACCCGACCCCGGCACGTCGACCAGCGAGGGCGTCCCCCCGCGCGGGCGCCGGGGACGCCGGGAACGGAAGGCCCATGAGCAGCGGCTTCACCAGCCCGGAGGGCGGCTACGGCTCGGACCCCTTCGGAGAATTCCTCGCACGCTTCTTCGGCGGACCGCGTCCCGGTCCGCGGCAGATCGACCTCGGACGGCTGCTCAGCCAGCCGGCCCGGGAGCTCGTCCGCGGCGCCGCCCAGTACGCCGCCGAGCACGGCAGCCGGGACCTCGACACGGAGCATCTGCTGCGGGCGGCGCTCGCCACCGAGCCCACCCGGACCCTGCTCAGCAAGGCCGGGGCCAATCCCGACTCGCTGGCGTCGGAGATCGACGACCGCTCGGGCCCGGCCCAGCACGGCCCGGAGGACGCGCCGCCGCCGACCACGCTGTCCCTCACGCCGGCCGCCAAACGGGCCCTGCTGGACGCGCACGACATGGCCAGGGCCCGCGGCTACGGCTACATCGGCCCCGAGCACGTGCTCAGCGCCCTGGCCTCGAACCCCGACTCGGCCGCGGGGCACATCCTGAACGCGGCCCGCTTCGCGCCCTCCAGCCCGCCCGAGGCGCCGGAGGTCCCCCAGGCCGAGCGGCCGCGCCCGACGAACACGCCGACCCTGGACAAGTACGGCCGCGACCTCACCGAACTGGCCCGGCAGGGCCGTATCGACCCGGTGATCGGCCGGGACGGAGAGATCGAGCAGACCGTCGAGGTCCTCTCCCGCCGCGGCAAGAACAACCCGGTGCTGATCGGTGACGCGGGCGTCGGCAAGACCGCCGTCGTGGAGGGGCTGGCGCAGCGCATCTCCGAGGGAGACGTGCCCGACATCCTGATCGGGCGCCGCGTGGTCGCCCTGGACCTGACGGCCGTCGTCGCGGGCACCCGCTACCGGGGTGACTTCGAGGAGCGGATGAACAACATCGTCAGCGAGATCCGCGCCCACTCCGAGCAGTTGATCATCTTCATCGACGAGCTGCACACGGTCGTGGGCGCCGGTTCCGGTGGGGGAGACGGCAGTTCGATGGACGCCGGCAACATCCTCAAGCCCGCCCTCGCCCGCGGCGAGCTGCACATCGTGGGCGCCACCACCCTGGAGGAGTACCGCCGGATCGAGAAGGACGCGGCGCTGGCCCGCCGCTTCCAGCCGATCATGGTCCCGGAGCCGACCGCCGCGGACACGATCGAGATCCTGCGCGGCCTGCGGGACCGCTACGAGGCCCACCACCAGGTCCGCTACACCGACGGGGCGCTGGTCGCGGCCGTCGAACTGTCGGACCGCTATCTCACCGACCGCCGCCTGCCGGACAAGGCCATCGACCTCATCGACCAGGCCGGTGCCCGGGTGCGGCTGCGGGCCCGGACCAAGGGCACGGACGTACGGGCCCTGGAGCGGGAGCTGGAGCAGCTGACCCTGGACAAGGACCAGGCGGTCGCGGACGAGCAGTACGAGCAGGCCACCCAGTTGCGCGACCGGATCCTGGACGTGAAGCAGCGGATCGCCCAGGCCGGCGGTGACAGCGAGATCGACGAGGGCCAGGACCTCGTCGTCGAGGCCGAGTCGATCGCCGAGGTGGTGTCACGCCAGACCGGCATCCCGGTCAGCAGCCTCACCCAGGAGGAGAAGGACCGGCTGCTCGGCCTGGAGGAGCATCTGCACCAGCGGGTGGTCGGCCAGGACGAGGCCGTGCGGGTCGTCTCCGACGCGGTGCTGCGCTCCCGGGCCGGCCTGGCCAGCCCGGACCGGCCGATCGGCAGCTTCCTCTTCCTCGGCCCGACCGGGGTCGGCAAGACCGAGCTGGCCCGGGCGCTCGCCGAGGCGCTGTTCGGCAGCGAGGACCGCATGGTCCGCCTCGACATGAGCGAGTACCAGGAGCGGCACACCGTCAGCCGCCTGGTCGGCGCCCCGCCCGGTTACGTCGGCCACGAGGAGGCCGGTCAGCTGACCGAGGTCGTCCGCCGCCACCCGTACTCGCTGCTCCTCCTCGACGAGGTGGAGAAGGCGCACCCGGACGTCTTCAACATCCTGCTCCAGGTCCTCGACGACGGCCGGCTGACCGACTCCCAGGGCCGCACGGTGGACTTCACCAACACCGTCATCACGATGACCAGCAACCTCGGCTCCGAGGCGATCACCCGCCGCGGCGCCACGCTGGGCTTCGCGTCGGGCGGCGACGACGCGGACGAGGAGGCCCGGCGCGAGCAGATCCTGCGCCCGCTGCGCGAGCACTTCCGCCCCGAGTTCCTCAACCGCATCGACGAGATCGTCGTCTTCCGCCAGCTCACCACCGAACAGCTGCGCCGGATCACCAACCTCCTCCTGGACCGCACCCGTTCCCTGGTGCAGGACAAGGGCATCACGGTGACCTTCACCGACCGAGCGGTGGAATGGCTGGCCGACCACGGCTACCAGCCGGAGTACGGCGCCCGCCCACTGCGCCGCACGATCCAGCGCGAGGTGGACAACGAGCTGTCCCGGCTGCTGCTGGACGGCAGGGTGGAGGAGAACGGCCAGGTGACCGTGGACGTGGAGGACGGTCATCTCGCGTTCAGTACGGCGCCCCGATAGGGGCGCGGGGCTGTATCGATGTGCGGCTCCGCCGCGTGGGCGCGACCAGCCCCCACGCACCCACGGACGAAACCCCTCAGCGAACCGGCCGCACCACCATCGCCGATCCCCCACCCCGCCGAACGGTCTCAGCGGCTGCCAGCCACTTCCCACCGGGCAGCCGCTGCACAGCCGTAGCCGCCCCGATCTCCGGATTCACCTTGAACGAATGCCCGATCGCCTCAAGCCGCTTCCTCAACTCGGCGTTGTCGTACAACCCCGGCTCCAGCTCGGTCTGCGCGGCATTCCGCTGACTCGCCCGAGGCGCGGCGATCGCGTCGACCAGCGGCAACCCCCGGTCGACAAACCCGGTGAGCGTCTGCAGAACGGTCGTGATGATCGTCGCCCCGCCCGGCGACCCCAGCGCCACCACGGGCTTGTCGTGCCGGTCGAGCACGATCGTCGGCGAGATCGACGACCGCGGCCGCTTCCCGGGCCCGGGCAGGTTCGGGTCGTGCACGGCGGGGTTCGCCGGCGTGAAGGAGAAGTCCGTCAGCTCGTTGTTGAGGATGAACCCCCGCCCCGGCACGGTGATCCCGCTGCCACCGGTCTGCTCGATGGTGAGCGTATAGGCGACGACGTTGCCCCACTTGTCGGCCACCGTCAGATGCGTGGTGCTGTCACCCTCGTACGTCGTCGGAGCGGCCTTGCCGCCCGAGCCGCAGCGCGCGGGGTTGCGCGGATCGCCCGGCGCCACCGGACTCGTGAGCACCGCGTCGTCCTTGATCAGGCACTCGCGCGAGTCGGCGAACCTCTGCGACAACAGCTCCTTCGTCGGCACGTCCTCGAAGGCGGGGTCGCCCACCCACCGCCCCCGGTCCGCGAACGCGATCCGGCTGGCCTCGATGAAGCGGTGCAGGTACTTCGCCTTGCTCGCCTTCGACAGGTCGGTCCGCTCCAGGATGTTGAGCGCCTCGCCGACCGTCGTGCCGCCGGAGGACGACGGCGCCATGGAGTAGACGCCGAGGCCCCGGTACGAGGTCTTGGTGGGTGCCTGGAGCTTGGTGCGGTAGGCGGCCAGGTCCTTGACGGACAGGTCGCCGGGGCGGGCGTTCCAGCCGGAGGCCGGGTCGACCGGCGGTTTGTCGACCGTGTCGACGATCTCCCGGCCGAGGCCACCGCGGTAGAGCGTGCCGACGCCCTTGCTCCCCAGCTCCGCGTAGGTGCGGGCGAGGTCGGGGTTCTTGAAGGTGGAGCCGACGACCGGGAGTTGCCCGCCCGGCAGGAACAGCTCGGCGGTGTCCGGGAAGTAGCGGAAGCGGGTCTCGTTGGACGCCGTCTGCGAGCGGAAGGTCTCGTCGACCGTGAAACCGTCGCGCGCCAGCCGCTCGGCCGGCTTCAGGAGACTGGCGAGCCGCTTGCTGCCCCACTGGTCCAGTGCCGTCTGCCAGGTGGCGGGCGTACCGGGCGTGCCGACGCTGAGGCCACTGCTGACGGCTTCGGCGAACGGGATGGGCTTGCCGTTCTCGGTGAACAGGTTCTTGTCGGCGGACAGCGGGGCGGTCTCGCGGCCGTCGATGGTGCGCACCTTGCGGGACTTGGCGTCGTAGTAGACGAAGTAGCCGCCCCCGCCGATGCCGGCGGAGTAGGGCTCGGTGACGCCGAGCGCGGCGGCCGTGGCGACGGCCGCGTCGACGGCGTTGCCGCCCTTGCGCAGGACCTCGATCCCGGCGGCCGAGGCGTCCGGGTCGACGCTGGAGACGGCGCCGCCGTAGCCGACGGCCAGGGGGGTTTTCTCACCGCCGGTGGTCTGCGCGGCGGGTGGCGCCGTCGCCCCCACCGACATCACCACGGCGGCCGAAACCGCCAGGACCGTCAGATTCCGTGCGACAGGGCGACGCATCCGCACCTCCAGTCAAAGGCCGTCCGCGCAGCTTAATTGATGGCCACCGCCGCGTCAGGCACGCGTCGAACACCGGTGCGTCGGGCCCGCTACCATGCGCGCCCATGAACGACGACGTGCGCAACATAGTCCTGGGTGTGGTCGCGGCGGGCATCAGCGCCGCGCTGGGCTGGCTCGCCCGTACGCTTCTGTGGAAGCGGAAACTCCGGCGCAAGCAGGCCTTCTTCGGGCTGCCCGAGAACTCCGAGTCGCTGCTGGTCGTCAACCGCGATCCGGCCGCCACCGAGCCGGCGGTGCACCGCTTCGACGTGTACGCGCTCCTGGAACTCTCCGCGCTGATCAAGAGCTGCGGGGCGCACCTCCACGTGGTCACCCAGGACTCGGCCCATCAGGGCTTCGGTGAGCGTACCGAGTTCTGCGTCGGCGGCCCGGGGTCCAACCGGCGCATGATGGCGCACATGGCGGCCATGCTGCCCGGCGTGCGCGTCAACATCGACGCCGAACCGGGGCCGGACCGGGGCGCCTTCCAGATCGGCGAAGAGCGCTACCGCCTGGATCCGGGCATCACGGAGTACGTCCTGCTGGCCCGGCTCACCGCCGGCGACCGCCGCGACGCACGTCCCGTGTTCCTCTTCTGCGGCCAGCGGGCCATCACCAACCAGGCCGCCACCCGCTACCTGGCCCGCAACCACGAGCGGCTGGCCCGCAAGCACGGCGATTCCTTCGTGCTGCTGCTGAAGGTCATCAACTCGCAGGCATACGGCCCGGACGTCGTCGAACTGGTGGAGGACGTGACACGAGCGGCACAGACCCCGCTGCCCGCGCCTGCCACTCCACGCAACAGCCACCGGGCCTCCTGAAGTCCTCCACCTCTCAACAATCGTTACTGGCACGTAACTTACCGACGGGTTACCACTGGTAAGGGGGCGAGGTTACCGTCTGGTCACTTTGCACTTACACGAGTGAGGAGTGACCCGTGGGACACGCCCGCAAGGCCCTGCGCACCACCGCCGTCGGAGCGGTCTCGGCGACCCTGGTCGCCGGTACGGCCCTCGGACTCGCCCCCACCGCACAGGCGGCGCCGAACCCCGTACGCTTCGTCGACATCACCGGTGACGGCGGCACCGTCCTCAAGGCCAACGTCGTCACCCCGGCCGGGGCCGACGGCACGCACCGCTACCCGCTGCTCGTCATGCCCACGAGCTGGGGCCTCCCCCAGATCGAGTATCTGGCCCAGGCGCAGAAACTCGCGGACTCCGGGTACGTCGTGGTCACGTACAACGTGCGCGGCTTCTGGCAGTCGGGCGGCGAGATAGAAGTAGCGGGCCCACCCGACATCGCCGACGCGTCGAAGGTCATCGACTGGGCGATCGCGAACACCCCCTCGGACGCCGGGCACATCGGCATGGCGGGTGTCTCCTACGGCGCCGGCATCAGCCTGCTCACCGCCGCGCGGGACAAGCGCGTCAAGGCGGTCGCCTCGCTGAGCGGCTGGGCGGACCTGATCGGCTCCATCTACGCCGGGCGCACCCAGCACCTCCAGGCGGCCGCCCTGCTGGACGGCGCGAGCATCGTCACGGGCCGACAGAGCGCCGAACTCCGGCAGACGTTCGACGACTTCTACGGCTCCAACCTGGCGAAGGAGCCGGAGCTCATCGCCTGGGGGAAGAAACGTTCCGCTGCTACCTATGTCGACCAGATCAACAAGAACGGCGCGGCGATCATGCTCGCCAACGCCTGGGGCGACTCGATCTTCCCGCCCAACCAGTACGCCGACTTCTACGAGAAGCTGACCGGCCCGAAGCGGCTGGAGATGCGGCCCGGGGACCACGCCACGGCGGAGATGACCGGCCTGTTCGGGCTGCCCAACGACGTGTGGAAGGACACCACGCGCTGGTTCGACCACTACCTCAGGGGCGAGGACAACGGCATCGACCGCGAGCAGCCGGTCCAGCTCAAGCCCCGTTCCTCGGGCGGCTACGAGGGCTATCCGGACTGGAAGTCGGTCGCCGCGACCGAACGGAAGATCGCCCTCGGGGGCACGACCACCATCCGCGCGAACGTGAACTCGGGGGCGGACGGCGGAGTCGTCTTCCTGTCCAGCATCCTCGACCAGGTGGCCCAGCTGCCCCCGATGGCCTCGATCCCGCTGCTCCCCCGCCGCTGGGCCGCCGTCTGGCAGTCGGAGAAGTACGCGGCGGCCCAACAGGTGCGTGGGACGGCCAAGTTGCACACGACGCTCACCCCGACCAAGGAGAGCGGCACCCTCGTCGCCTATCTCTACGACGTGGGGCCGCTCGGCCTCGGCAAGCTGGTCTCCAACGCGCCGTACACCTTCCACGGGCGCACCCCCGGAAAGCCGTTCGGCGTCGACCTGGAGCTGTACTCCACTGCCTACGACGTCCCGGCCGGGCATCGCCTCGCCCTGGTCGTCGACACGGTCGACCCGCTCTACATCGAGCACAACCCGTCCGGCGCGCAGCTGACCTTCTCCTCGCCTGCGAACGACCCGTCGTACGTGTCGGTCCCGCTGCGCGAGCAGTGATCTCCGGCTGCCGCCGGACGGGCCTGGCCGATGTGAACCGCCGCCCCCGTGGCCGGAAGGGCCGTGGGGGCCGCACCCGGCGGGAACGCCCCGCGGACCGGGCCGGCGGTCTGTTCACCCCCGGCGGGATCGGCGGGCTTCGGCGAAGTCCCCCTCTCCGACAGGGATGAAGGGCACATCGTAGTCGAGGTCCGATCCGATGAGCCGTCCGGTGCCTGCCCGTTCAGTGCTTGAGGATCTTGGAGAGGAAGTCCTTGGCGCGGTCGCTGGTGGGGTTGGTGAAGAACTCGTCGGGGGTGCGGTCCTCGACGATCCCGCCGTCGGACATGAAGACGACACGGTTGGCGGCCGAGCGGGCGAAGCCCATCTCGTGCGTGACGACGATCATGGTCATGCCGTCGCGGGCCAGTTGCTTCATGACCTCCAGAACCTCGTTGATCATCTCCGGGTCGAGGGCCGAGGTCGGCTCGTCGAAGAGCATCGCCTTGGGCTCCATGGCCAGGGCACGGGCGATGGCCACGCGCTGCTGCTGACCGCCGGAGAGCTGCGCGGGGTACTTGTCCGCCTGGTTGGCGACGCCGACCCGGTCGAGGAGTTCACGGGAGCGCTTGTCGGCGTCCTCCTTCCGGCGCCCGCGGACCTTGACCTGCCCCAGGGAGACGTTCTGCAGGACGGTCTTGTGGGCGAAGAGGTTGAACGACTGGAAGACCATGCCGACGTCGGCGCGCAGCCGGGCCAGCGGCTTGCCCTCCTCGGGCAGCGGCTGTCCGTCGAGGACGATCGACCCCGACTCGATGGTCTCCAGCCGGTTGATCGCCCGGCACAGTGTCGACTTTCCCGACCCCGAGGGGCCGATGACCACGACCACCTCCCCCTTGCCCACGGTGAGGTTGATGTCCCGCAGGACATGCAGCTCCCCGAAGTGCTTGTTGACGTCACGCAGCTCGATCAGCGGATCTACGGCCATACTCAGCCCTACTCACTCTCAGCTGTGTGGTGGTTGCCGCAACGTATCCAGGCAAGATCGGACTTGTCGGGCGACACGCACTTTTCGATCATTAGCCGTATTTACATCGCACTTTGGCTCAAAGAGTACGACCAAGGGTACGGTCATGGGCCTCACGCCTCCGCGACTTCCGCGTACAGCTGCGACAGCTCGGGCACGCCGTAGGCGGCCCACTCGTGCCCGGAGTCCACGACGTCGAACTCCCTGCCGGAGGTGAGCCGCACGACGGGCTGCCCGTCGGACCTGATCTCCCAGGCGGCTCCCGGC
This sequence comes from Streptomyces sp. NPDC050546, assembly GCF_044457425.1. Lineage (NCBI taxonomy): Bacteria > Bacillati > Actinomycetota > Actinomycetes > Kitasatosporales > Streptomycetaceae > Streptomyces > Streptomyces sp. NPDC050546. The sequence goes on along the minus strand of NZ_JBITGX010000018.1, from coordinate 152,108 downwards.
ACGGTGCGCACGATGACGGTGCCCAGGTAGAGACCGGCGTCGTTGCCGAGCCAGGCCAGGGTCTCCTCGTCGTCCCGCCAGCGCGGCAGCAGCTGGTCCAGCGCCTCCAGCGAGGCCGCCGAGTCGTCCAGCCGGACCCCCGCCCGGGACGCCTGGGAGCGGAGCAGTTCGCACTCGGCGAGCAGATCCGCGATGCCCGCGGGGTCGGGGAACCCGACCTTCTGGCGCCGGTTGCCCAGGAAAGGGATGTTCATACGTCCAGCGTGTCATTCGTACCGCCGTACGCACCACAGGCGCGCGGGCCGTCGATGACGGTCGAGTTCACGCCGAGTTCGCGCATGGCGCGTTGACGAGTCCCTGTTGTCTCCCTAGCTTCACCGTGCGTCTTGCGTCTCTGCGTTCATGGTGTCTTCTGTTCCGTCCCTGCGTTTGGTGTTGTCGCGTCGTGTGTCGATGAGCGGGAGGAGTCGGCCGTGCGCCGATGTGTCCGGGGGGTCCTGGTCGTCCTGGCCCTGTGCGGGTCCTTGTTGTCCACGGCGCCGGCGGTTCCGGCGCAGGCCGTCGGGGAGGGACGGGCCGCGCCGGTGCCGCTTGAGCGGCTGTTCGACAACATCGCCGTCAGCGACGACGGCCGGCCCGCGGCGGCCGACTTCGACGGCGCAGGCGCCTCCCTGTCGGCGCGGGACCTCACGGCGGCGGGCTGGGTGCCCGGGCGCACCCTGACCGTCCAGGGGGCCCGGCTGACCTGGCCGCGGCGGCAGCCGGGCGAGCCGGACAACGTCCGTGCCGCCGGGCAGGACGTCCGCGTCACGGGGCGCGGCGACGCCCTCGCCTTCCTGGTGGCGGGCACGGCCGGCACGGAGACGGGCGGCCCGGGCACGATCGTGTACGCGAACGGCACCCGTTCCGGATACCGGCTGACCGCACCCGACTGGCGCACCGGGCCGCTCGCCACGAAGGCGGTGGCCCTGCCGCACATCAACACGCCCGGCGGACAACTCGCCGAGCAGGCCCGCCTGTACGTCGTGACGGTGCCGCTGACGCCGGGGCGCGAGCTCGCCTCGGTCCGGCTGCCGCGCGCCGCCGGGCTGCATGTCTTCGCGGTCTCGGTGCGGACCGCCACGCAGGGCTGGACGGGGAGCTGGACGACGTCGACGGGCGGCTATGCCGCCGTGGGGCCCTGGACGGACCGGACGCTGCGGCTGGTGGTGCGCACCTCGGCGGGCGGGCCCCGGGTGCGGATGCGGTTCGACAACACCTTCGCGGCGGCCCCGGTGCGGATCGGCGGCGCCACGGTCGCCGTGCGGGCCTCGGGCGCGGCGGCACGCGGGACGCCGGTGCCGCTGTCCTTCGCCGGTGAGGAAAGCGTGGAGATCCCGGCCGGCGCCCAGGCGTACAGCGATCCGCTGGGCTTCGCGGTACCGGCGGACGCCGATCTGCTGGTCAGCTTCCATCTGCCCGGCCCGGTGCCGGCGGCGCCCCTGCACCGGCTCGCGCAGCAGCGGTCGTACGTCAGCGAGCCCGGCGACCACACGGCGGACGGTACCGCCGTTGCCTACACCTCGGTGATCACCAGCTGGCCGCTGCTCGCCGGCGTCGACGTGGGCGGCGGGCCCGGGTCCGTGGTGCTGCTCGGGGACTCGATCACCGACGGCGACAAGTCCACCGTGGACGCGAACCGGCGGTGGCCGAACGTGCTGGCCGGCCGGCTGCTGCGGCAGAGCGCCGTGCCGCGCTACGGGGTGCTGAACCAGGGCGTCTCGGGCAACCGTGTGGTCACCGACCGGTATCCCGGCGACGGGGTGTCCACGGACACGGCCGGGGTGAGCGCCCTGCACCGGTTCGACCGGGACGTCCTCGCCCAGCCGTCGGCCCGTACGGCGATCGTCTTCGAGGGCGTGAACGACCTGCGCTGGGACACCTCGGCGGAGCAGGTGATCGCGGGGCTGCGGGAGCTGGCGGCGCGCGGGCGGGCCCGGGGCCTGCGGATGCTCGCGGCGACGATCCTGCCGTGCGAGGGCGAGACGCGGTGCACGGCGGCCGTCGACGCCGAGCGGGTCGCGGTGAACGAGTGGATCCGCACGGGCGGTGTCTTCGACGGCGTGCTCGACTTCGACGCCGTCGTACGCGACCCGGCCGACCCCGCGCGGATCCTGCCCGTGTACGACAGCGGCGACCATCTGCATCCCGGGGACGCGGGTCTTGCGGCGCTGGCGGAGTCGGTCGACCTGCGGTTGCTGTGAGCCGGTCGTCCGCGGCCGCTGTGAGCTGCCGTCCGGCGCCGCGGTGGGCTACACGTCCAGGTCGACCACGACCGGGGCGTGGTCCGACGCGCCCTTGCCCTTGCGCTCCTCACGGTCCACGTACGCGTCCTTGACCGCCTGGGTGAACGGCGCGTTGGCGTACACCAGGTCGATGCGCATGCCGCGGTTCTTCGGGAAGCAGAGCTGGCGGTAGTCCCAGTACGTGAAGGGGTGCTCGTACTTCAGGGGCCGCGGGACCACGTCGGACAGGCCCGCCTCGCGCAGGGAGGCCAGGGCGGCGCGCTCGGCGGGGGTGACGTGGGTCGCGCCTTCGAAGGCCGCGCGGTCGTAGACGTCGTCGTCCGTCGGCGCCACGTTGTAGTCGCCCATCACCGCGAAGGGGCGGCTGCCGGCCGCGTCGCCCGCGACGGCGGCCTTGAGGGCCTCGAACCACTGGAGCTTGTAGGCGTAGTGCGGGTGGTCCACCTCGCGGCCGTTCGGCACGTAGACCGACCAGACGCGGAGCGGGCCGCAGGTCGCCGAGATGGCGCGGGGCTCCACCGAGCCGTCGAACCCGGGGTCGCCGGGCAGGCCCTTGACGACATCCTCGATGCCGACGCGGGAGAGCACCGCCACGCCGTTCCACCGGCCGGTCGCGTGGACCGCCGACTCGTAGCCCAGCTCGCGCAGCTGCTCCACGGGGAACTGCTCCTCGCCGACCTTGGCCTCCTGGAGGCACAGCACGTCCGTGCCGCTGCTTTCCAGCCAGGCCAGGAGCCTCGGCAGGCGGGCGGTGATCGAGTTCACGTTCCAGGTCGCGATGCGCATGTCCCACAACCTACCCGGAGGGTCTGACAACGCCGCCCGGGCCTCAGAGGTCGGCCGACGACCCGGGAGCGAGCCGCAGGTGCTCGGCCCCGGCGAGGCCGCCGATCTGGTGGTCGTAGATCGGGCGGGCGATATCGGTGAGGTAGGCGTCGTGGATGTCGTAGGCGCGCTGCGGGCCGAGTTCGCGGACGTAGTCGATGACCTCGGAGATCTTGCTCCACGGCGCCATGACCGGGAGCATCAGCGTCTCCACCGGATGGTCGGGGACGGTGAGCGCGTCGCCGGGGTGGAAGACCTTGCCGCCGTCGACGAGGTAGCCGACGTTGGTGATGCGCGGGATGTCCGGGTGGATCACCGCGTGGAGTTCGCCGTGGACCTGGACGTCGAAGCCGGCGGCCGTGAACGTGTCGCCGTGGCCGACGGTGTGCACACGGCCGGGGAAGGCGGACGAGATCTTGTCCGCGACCGCCTTGAGGGTCCAGATCTCCGCGGCCGGGTTGTTCTCCATCGCGGCGCGCAGCCGGAGCTCGTCGAAGTGGTCGGGGTGCTCGTGGGTGACGAGGATGGCGTCCGCGCCGAGCGCGGCGTCCTCCTCGCTGAATCCGCCGGGGTCCAGGACGAGGGTCCGGCCGTCCTTCTCGAGGCGGACGCAGGCGTGCGACATCTTCGTGAGCTTCATGACTCCATCCTGCCCCTCCGGGTCGCGCCCGCCCTCACTCCTGGGGCGTGGTCTCCTCGCGGATGACCTGCTGGGCGACCTTGAACGCGCTGTTCGCGGCCGGGACGCCGCAGTAGACGGCCGCCTGGAGCAGCACCTCCTTGATCTCGCCCGGGGTGAGGCCGTTGCGCAGGGCGGCCCGGATGTGGAAGGCCAGCTCGTCCAGGTGGCCGCCGGCGACCAGGGCGGTGAGGGTGACGCAGGAGCGGGTGCGCCGGTCGAGCCCGGGGCGGTCCCAGATCTCGCCCCAGGCGTAGCGGGTGATGAACTCCTGGAAGTCCCCGGAGAACTCGTCGGCCTGCGCCAGCGCCCGGTCGACATGCGCGTCGCCCAGCACCTCGCGGCGGACCTTGAGCCCGGCGTCGTAGGGGTCGGGGCGTCCCTGCGCCGAGGGCACCGCGACCGGGGCGATCTCGGCGACGGGCCCGGTCTGGAGGGGCTGCGGTACCGGGGACAGGGCCGGCTTCACGGCGGCCGCGGGCAGGGCCGTATGGCCTGTGGAGGTGTCGAAGCCCGGCTGCCAGGCGGTGGAGAAGTGCCGCACCAGGAGGTCGGTGACCGCCGCGGGCTGCTCCACCGGCACCAGGTGGGATGCGCCGGGGACGACGGCGAGGCGGGCGTCCGGGATGCCGGCGACCAGGGTGCGGGCCTCGGCAGGTCCGGTGACCTGGTCGTCGGAGCCGACGAGGACCAGGGTGGGCACGCCGACGCGGCCCAGTTCGGCCCGGACGTCGAACGAGGCGAGCGCCTCGCAGGCGGCGATGTAGCAGCCGGGGTCGGTGGTGCGGACCATCTGCACGGCCCACTCGGTGATCGCGGGCTGCGCGGCGGCGAACCCGCCGGTGAACCAGCGCTCGGGCGACGTGCGGGCGATGGGGTCGAGGCCATTGGTGCGGACGATCACGCCTCTCTGCCGGAACTCGTCGGCCGTGCCGAAGCGGGGCGAGGCCGCGATCAGCGCCAGGGAGGCGAGCCGCTCGGGGTGGCGCAGGGCCAGCTCGATGCCGACCGCACCGCCGAGCGCGCAGCCCGCGTAGCCGAAGCGCTGCACGCCGAGCCCCTCGAGGGTGGTCAGCAGCCGTGTGGTGAGGTCGTTGACCGAGCCCGCCGGGTACGCGGGAGCGCCGCCGTGTCCCGGCAGGTCGAACCGGAAGACGCGCCAGTGCTTGATCAACTCGGGGATCTGGCGGTCCCACATGTGCCAGGTCGTACCGAGTGACGGACCGAGGATCAGGACGGGCGCGTCCTCTGGCCCGTCAAAGCGGTATTGAAGGGTGTTGGTCGTACTCTCACTCACCCGACTCACGCTCCCACATCTCACGATTTCTCACGTACCTGGGGCGCAACCCCGTGCAAGCCGTCCCACTTTGTGGCGGCTCCGCGAAGATCTTCGACATCCGGCTTCACGTACCGCCCCTGGGTGGCCGCCACCCCCGTTGCCCAGGTACGTGAGGCATGACGCGCGAGCATCGTACCGACGCGCCTGAGCTGTCCCGGTTGTCAGGGGTTCCAGAAGACGTGGGCGAAGGCACTGACACCGCCGGTGAGGGGTTCGTGCGGTGTGTTCAGGGCGCACCCATGAGGCGGTCCAGCGTTGGCGCGAGAAGCGGGGCGAGTGCGGCGGCGTAGGCCTCCGAGAGGTGGCTGTCGTCGCGGTAGACGGCGGTGTCGGCCACGACCACGGGGCAGGTGCCGGTGCGCGGGGCGCAGAGCCAGGGGGTGGGGTCGATGACTGTGGTGGCCGTGGTGGACGCGGCGGCGCGGAGGGCGGTGCCGCGGTCGGCGTCGTAGGTCGCGTCCGGCAAGTGGTTGGCGCAGGCGCGCAGTTGCAGGGAGTTGCGGGCGGCGCAGTCGATCGGGTCGCCCTTCGGCCATGGGGTGTCGAGCAGGGCGGCGACCCGGACTCCGGAGGCGCCCAGGCCGCGGAAGGTGTTCTCGAAGCCGCTCGTCCACTGGTGCAGGAGGTCGGCGGCGGGGCGGGCCGGGTCTCCGGCGTCCGAGGAGGAGACGACGACCAGGTCGGGGCGCAGGGTCCGGATCCTGGCCATGGCGTTGGAGCGCCAGGTGTCGCACGCGGTGTACGGCTTGTGGCCGCTGTTGATGGTGACCTCGGCGACCTTGCAGGAGGCCTTCGTCAGCGAGACCAGCTTCCAGCCCCGGGTGGTCGCCAGTCGTTGCAGGGCCGGGAACCACTGGGCGGCGTGGGAGTCGCCGAACAGCACGACCGTGCGGGAGGAGGTCCTGTCGCCGTAGACGCAGGGCCCGGTGCGGGTGGCGGCGTAGTCGACGTGGCAGCCGTCCCGGTAGACCGCGGAGCGGGAGGACTTCACTCTGGGCAGGGGCGGGGCGAGGTTGCTCGGCAGGGCGGTGGGGGACGACGCGAGGAGCTCGGCCAGGCGTGCCTGCGGGGCCGGTGCGTCGGAGAGAGCCCGCGCCAGCCCGGGCGCGGGGCCGCCCACCTCGATCGTCGGCGGGACGGCGGTCGCCGTCAGGGACAGCGCCGAGGTGCCGGCCGACAGCGCCGCCCCGAGCACCAGGGCGCGGCGGGGGCGCCTGCGGAAGGCCCGGTGGAAGCGGACCGGGTTCTCGACGAGGCGCAATGTCAGCCACGCCAGGCCCAGTGCCGCCGCGGACAGCCCGAGCGCGAGCGGCACGTCGGCTGTGCCGTCTGCGCGGCCCAGCGCCGCCGGGGCTATGACCAGCAGCGGCCAGTGCCACAGGTACCAGCCGTACGAGAGTCCGCCGAGCCACACCAGCGGTCGCCGCCCCAGCAGCCACCCCGCGCCGTGCCGGGTGGGCGCGCAACCGCCGGCCAGGACGAGCACGGTACCGGCGACCGGCAGAAGAGCGTGGTAGCCGGGGAAGGGTGTCTCGTCGTCGTACCAGACGGCTGCCAGCGTGACGCAGGTCAGGCCGAGCCAGGTCAGCGGGGCCGCGAGGGCGGCGGGCAGCCGTTCCAGCCGGCCGGTGCCCAGTGCCAGGAGCGCTCCGGCACCCAGTTCCCAGGCCCGGGTGAGGGAGCCGAAGTACGCCCAGGGGGCCGAGGAGTTCGTCACGAGGAGGCCCGCCGCGAACGACCCCAGGCACAGGACCCCGAGCGGCACCGCGACCAGTCGGCGCCGGCCGCGGGCGAGGCGCCAGGTCAGCAGCAGGAGCAGCGGCCACACCAGGTAGAACTGCTCCTCCACGGCGAGCGACCAGAAGTGCTGGAACGGCGACGGCGGGCTGTTCTGGGCGAGATAGTCCGTACCGGCCGCCGCCAGCCGGAAGTTGACCGCGTACAGCGCCGCGGCGAGGGCGTCGCCCGCGTACTCGGCGAGCCGCGCCTTCGACAGGAACAGCCACGCTCCGCCCAGCGTGACGGCGATGACCAGGGACGACACGGGAAGCAGCCGCAGTGCCCGGCGGGCGTAGAAGGCACGGACCGATATCCGGCCGGTGCGGGAGAGTTCGCGCAGCAGCAGCGACGTGATGAGGAAGCCGGAGATCACGAAGAAGACGTCGACGCCGATGTAGCCGCCGCTGACCTGGGTCACTCCGGCGTGGGCGAGCACCACCAGCCCGACGGCCACCGCGCGCAGCCCCTGGATGTCGAGCCGCAGAGCGTGGCCCTCGGGCGGTGCGGATGGGCCGCTCGCCGGGACGGTACGTATCTCGGCGGACATGACGCTCGGCATCAGGTGACTCCTCGGGGAACCGACATGCTTCGGATAGAAAGATCGGTCCGGCCCCCGCATGCGGTTCCGCTGCTGTCGCCCCGGTTCGCCTCAGCTGCGAAGATTCAACCGTACGAAACCATCGGTTCACCCGCGTTCAGCCCGGTGACAAGAGACGCGACGGTGCTCAGAGGTCGCCCGGCAGGCCGAGTCCGGTCAGTGCCCCCACCGGGTCCAGGTCGGGGGTGCCTCTCGGCCACCAGTCGTCGTGGCCCGGCTCGGACTCGTAGGCGTACCACAGGCCGTCGCGGCCCAGACGGAGCTGGACGTGGCCATGGGGGTGGGTGAGGTGGTTGCGCCGGGGGCGGAAGGCGGGCAGGTCGGCGGCGAGGAGGAGCGGGCGGGCCCGGTCGAACCGGCCGGCCGGCGGGTCCCACGGCTCCTCCAGTACGGCGAGGCCCTCCAGTCCGCCCTGCCGCCAGGCGGCGACCGCGCGGGCCAGCTCGGACCGCGTGCGGCCCGCCGCGGCGGCGAGGGAGGCGTAGAGCGCCCGGGTGCCCGCGGTGAGTCCCGAGCCGGGGCGGGCCGCGGCCAGGCGGACCGCGTCCTGCCAGAGGGTCAACTGCCCCACCGGGTCACGGCCGGTGGCGAGCAGGGCGTGTGCCCGGGCGGCGGCGTCCGTGGCCAGCTGGTCCAGCGCGAAGGGGTCGGGACCGCCGGGGGACGCCGGGTAGGCCGGGGGCTGCTCGGGATGCGCGGGCGTGGGCAGCGGCGTCGGCAGGGGCGGAAGGGCGCGCGGTGCGAGGGCGTCACCGGCCCGTACGCCGGGGAGCGGCTCCGGTTCCCTGTCCTGGGCGGCACGCGCCGCGCGGGTGGCGCTCAGCCGGGACAGCGCGTCGAGCAGGTCCCGTTCGCCCCGGCCGCGCAGCAGGAGCAGGACGAAGGGGTCGGCGTCGAGCAGCCGGGCGGTCTGGTAGCAGAGGGCGGCGGCGTGCTTGCAGGGGTGGCCCCGGTCGGGGCAGCTGCACCGCGGTTCCAGGTCGCCGGGACCCGGCAGCAGGGGCACGCCGCAGTCCGCGAGCGACTGGGGCATCTCCTTGTCGAGGAGGGCCGCGATATGCGCGGGCCGGTCGACGGCGGCGTCCAGGAACCGCTCCCAGTCGGCGTCGTCGAGCGTGCGCAGCCGCACCTGTACGCGGTAAGGGCGCGGGCGGCTGCCCTGTACGTAGGCCAGCACCAGTCCGGGCGTCACGGTGATGGCGTCGACATGCCCCTGCCCCGCGTAACCCCGCCCGCGCTCCAGCCGCTTGGCGTCCAGCGCGCCCTGCTCCAGCGCCGCGACCCACGCGTTTCCCCACCAGCTCTCGGCGAACCCCTTGCCGTCGGGCTCCCGGGGCGGGGAGGCCGGGAAAGTACGGCGGAGTTCGCTGTCGCGGCTGGGGGCGGCCATGGAGCGGGGGTTCTGGGGGACGGTGTGCGGGCGTACCGCTTCTCGGGGGGTTGTGGGCGGCGTGGGCCAGGGGTTGGAGGTCGCGGGGTGGTCGGGAGTCGGCGGGTCAGGGGGCGAGGTGCCGGGGGGCGGCGGGCTGTGCGGCGCGTCGGCCCTGGGGTGAGGCGAGCGGCCGGGGCCCGTTTCGTCGGAGTCCTCAGGCTCCGCGTCCGGCTCGTCCGCGTCCGTAGGCATCCGGAAGAGGTCGCCCAGCAACTGCCGTACGTCACGCGCTCCCCCGCCGACGGTGTGCTCGCCCGCCCTCCGCTCAGACTCCGGCCTCTCGTGCGCGGCGCCCTGCCGGGCAGCCCGGCGCCCGCGCCCGGCCGCTTCGCGCGCGCTCTCTTCCCGTGCCCGCCGCGCGTCGTCCCGTGCCGCGCGCAGCGCCTCACGCGCGACGTCCCCCGCGCGCGGACCGGGCTGCTCGGCGGCGCCGCCGGGAGCATCGTCGAGGGCGCCTCCCGGCACGTCGGCGGGCGCGCTCCCGCCCTCGTCCTCGGGCGGCCCGCCGGACGGAGCCGCCCCCGGCCCACTACCGCCGCCGTCGCCCGCGGTGCTTCCGCTGAGGGCCCCGCTGCCGCCACCGCGGCTCGACGGGTCACTCGGCACCCCCTTCACCGCGTCATTGGCCGCAGGCACGTCCCCCGGGGAGCCCGCCTCACCCCCGTCGGCCCCGCGACGCTCGGACACCGCCCTGCGCAGTGCCTCGCGGGCCGCGTCCCCGGGTCGCGCGGTCTCCTGGTCGGCGGCTTCCCGGGCCGGGGACGGTGCCGTGCGAGGAGCGGACGCCGGGCTGGGAGCGGCTGCCGGGTCCGGGTCCCGGTTCGCCTGCTCCCGGGCGGCACGCAACGCCCGGCGGGCCTCGTCGGCCCCGCTGTGGGTCATGACGTCCTCCGCAGGGAGACCAGGTCGGACAGCTCGCGGTCCGTCAGTTCGGTGAGGGCCGACTCGCCGGAGCCGAGGACGGCGTCGGCCAGGGCGCGCTTGGCCTGGAGCATCTCGGCGATACGGTCCTCGACCGTGCCCTCGGTGATGAGGCGGTGGACCTGGACGGGCTGGGTCTGGCCGATGCGGTAGGCGCGGTCGGTGGCCTGTTCCTCGACGGCCGGGTTCCACCAGCGGTCGAAGTGGACGACATGGCCCGCGCGGGTGAGGTTGAGGCCGGTGCCCGCGGCCTTCAGCGACAGGACGAGGACGGGGGTCGAGCCGGCCTGGAAACGGTCCACCATGCGCTCCCGCTCGGGGACCGGTGTGCCGCCGTGCAGGAGGTCGACCGGGACGGCCCGGGTGGCCAGGTGAGTGGTGATCAGCCGGGCCATCCCCACGTACTGGGTGAAGACGAGCGCGGAGCCGTCCTCGGCTAGCAGTGTGTCCAACAGCTCGTCCAGCAGGGCGAGTTTGCCGGAGCGGGTGGCGAACCGGTCGCCGCCGGGCCGGGCGTGCTCCGGCGCGTGGTCCTCCTTCAGGTACAGCGCGGGGTGGTTGCAGATCTGCTTCAGCGAGGTGAGGAGCTTCAGCACCAGGCCCCGGCGGGCCATGCCCTCGGAGGTCTCGATGGCGAGCATCGACTCGCGGACCACCGCCTCGTACAGCGCGGCCTGTTCCCGGGTGAGCGGGACCGGGTGGTCGGTCTCCGTCTTGGGCGGCAGCTCGGGGACGATGCCCGGGTCGGACTTCTTCCGGCGCAGGAGGAAGGGGCGGACCAGGCGGGCCAGGCGCTCCACGGCCTGTTCGTCCTCGCCGGTCTCGACGGCCCGGGCGTGCCGGGCGCGGAAGGACTTCAGCGGGCCGAGGAGGCCCGGTGTCGTCCAGTCGAGCAGCGCCCACAGCTCCGACAGGTTGTTCTCGACGGGTGTGCCGGTCAGGGCGACCCGGGCGGGGGACGGGATCGTGCGCAGCGCCTTGGCCGTGGCCGAGTAGGGGTTCTTGACGTGCTGGGCCTCGTCGGCGACGACCATGCCCCAGGTCCGCTCGGCCAGGGCGGGGGCCGCCGAGCGCATCGTGCCGTAGGTGGTGAGGACGAAACCGCCCTCCAGGCCTGCCAGGCTGCGGTCCGGGCCGTGGAAGCGGCGGACGGGGACACCGGGCGCGAAGCGGGTGATCTCCCGCTGCCAGTTGCCCAGCAGCGAGGCCGGGCAGATCACCAGGGTCGGCTCGGAGCGGGCCCGCTTCAGATGCAGGGCGATGAGGGTGACGGTCTTGCCGAGGCCCATGTCGTCGGCGAGACAGCCGCCGAGGCCCAGGGAGGTCATCAGCTCCAGCCAGGCCAGGCCCCGGAGCTGGTAGTCGCGGAGGGTGGCGTGCAGGTCCGGCGGCGGCTCGGCCGGGCCGATGCCCGCGGTCATGCGGTCGCGCAGGCTCGCCAGGGCGCCGACCGGGACCGCCTCGACCGTCTCGCCGTCCACGTCGGCCGTACCGGTGAGGGCGACGGACAGCGCGTCGACCGGGTCGAGCAGGCCCAGGTCCCGCTTGCGGGCCTTGCGGACGAGGGCCGGGTCGACCAGCACCCACTGGTCGCGCAGCCGGACGACCGGACGGTGTGCCTCGGCCAGGGCGTCCATCTCGGTGTCGGTGAGCGGATCGCCCCCGAGTGCCAGCTGCCAGCTGAACCGGAGCAGGTCCTCGCTCTCGAAGAAGCCGGTGCCGTCCTTCGCCGAGCCGGGGGCCGCGTGGACCACCGCCGTGGCGGACAGGTCCTGGGCCAGGTCCCTCGGCCAGTGCACGGCTACCCCGGCCGCGGCGAGCCGGGTGGCCGCGACCCCGAGCAGGTCGTTCAGCTCCTCCTCCGTCAGCGCCAGCACGTCGGGCACGTCCTGGTCGGAGAGCCGGTCGAGCGGGGGCCAGACCCGGGCCGCCCGGCGGACCGCCAGGGCCGCGTCCACCCGCGCGCGGGGACCGAAGGCGTCGTCGGCCCCGCCCGCCCAGAGGGAGGCCGCGTCGGCCATGAGGGTCGGGTCGGCGAGGCTGTGCACCTGGACGATCGCGGCGCCGGCGCTGCGTACGCCGCCGGAGGAGTCGTCGAAGAGGTCGTACGCCGACAGGTCCAGGCGGAGCGAGATCCGCACCCCGGCGTCCATGCCGGCGGCGACCTCGGCGGCCCAGTCGTGGGCGTCGGGCAGGCGCTGGGCCTCCCGGGCGGCGAAGGGCCTGCCGGAGGTGTGGGGCGCGGCCGGGGTACGGGGCAGGGTGTCGGCGACCGCGTCCAGGAAGGCACGCACCAGCGCTTCCGGTTCGGGGAGGCGGATCGGGCCCGGGCCGGGCAGCGGGACGGCGTGCCCCTCGTACGGGAGGGCGGCGGCCACGGCGCGCAGGTGCGCGATGTCGTCCGGGTCGAGAGGGCCGGCACGCCACGCGTCGTGCCCCGTCGCGGTCAGGCCGGGCAGCAGCCGGCCTCGCGCGGTCAGCCGCAGGGCGTGCAGGGCGGCCGCTCCCCAGCAGGCGGTGGCGGGGTGCGCCGCGGGGTCGTGCCGGGCGCGCACCAGGAGCGGCAGGGCCGCCTCCAGCGGGAGGGACAGCGCCGGGGTGGTCCGCCGCCGCACACCGGCGCCGTGCCGTCGTACGACGGTCAGCTCGGTGGCCGGGGCCTCCTCCGGGTCCTCCGTGTCCCCGGTGCGCAGGGGCTCGCCCTCGGGGTCCCAGAAGGCGATCCGCCCGTCGCGCGGGAGGGGCGCGGGCAGGAAGACGGCCGGGAGCCGGACCGGGACCGCCGGCTCCCCCACCCGCGCGGCCACCGCGGCCGTGTCGCCCATCGCCCTGCCACCTCCCGTCCCGCGTGTCGGATCAGTTGTCTCCGACTCTACGGGCGGGGTCTGACAACCGGCCCCCGCGGCCGCACCGGCCCGCTGGACTGCGGGTCAGGGCACCGTCCGGGAGACCACGAACACCCAGGGGTACGCCGGGTTGGACAGGTCCACGACCACGTCATGCGTGGGGGCGGGATTCTTCTGCCGGTGTACGACGCCCGACCACAGGCCGTTGTCGGCGAACTTCCAGCCGGTGACCTTCCGGTCGCGGGCGCCGATGGTGACGTTGTCCTTCTTCAGGTCGTCCCGGGTCAGGCCGAGGCCCGTCAGATACGCGTCCAGACCGGCCGAGTTGGTCTCGAACTGGGCGTACAGGCGGCTGGTCTTCCAGTTGTTGGTCTCGTAGTACGCCACGTGCCAGGCCGGGTGCGGGACGGGCACCTGGTAGATCCGGCGCTGGAGCTTGGAGGGCCAGCCCTCGGTGAGGCCGGTCGCGGAGTACTTGGCCTCCTTGTCCTTGCCGCTGTCCCGGCTCTGGTTCGCGGAGATCACCAGGTAGCCGGCCGGGATGCCGATGAGCAGCACGATGATCAGCAGGGTGAGCGCCCTGCGGCGGATCATGTGGCCGCGGTCCTCGACGGGACGCTCCGGCTCGTCGGGCCAGGGGCCCTGGTGGGGCAGCGAAGCGGTCACGGCGTCTCCTGGGTGCTGCGGAGCGACTGTGCGTACCGCTCGTAGCGCTCGTGCCGCTCCACCCGGCGGCGCTTGGCGCGGCGGAAGCGGCGGGCGACCAGCCGGGCCAGGTCGGCGGCGCCGACCATGCCGGCCTCGGGGCCGAGCTGGGCCCGGGTGATACGGGCCTCGGGGCGGTAGCCGCGGCCCGTCAGATGCCGGCGGAAGGCGTCCCGCGCGGGGCCGATCAGCAGGTCGTCGGCGGCCGAGACACCGCCGCCGATCACGAAGCAGGAGGGGTCGAGGGCGGCCGCGAGGTTGGCGATGCCGACGCCGAGCCACTGGCCGATGTCCTGGAGCAGCTCGATGCACATGGCGTCGCCGTCGCGGGCCAGCTCGGTGATCATCGGGCCGCTGATCTCGGAGATGTTGCCCTTGACGTGCTCGATGATCCCGTACGCCACCGGCGAGTCGGCGGCGGCCAGCTCGCGTGCCTCGCGGACCAGGGCGTTTCCGGAGCTGTACTGCTCCCAGCAGCCGCGGTTGCCGCACGGGCAGCGGTGGCCGCCGGGTACGACCTGCATATGGCCGAACTCGCCGGCGACGCCGTACTTGCCGCGCTTGACCTGGCCGTCCTCCAGGATCGCGCCGCCGATGCCGGTGCCCAGCGTGATCATGACGAGGTGGTCCTCGCCGCGGCCGGCGCCGAAGCGCCATTCCGCCCAGGCCGCGGTGTTGGCGTCGTTGTCCACGAGGACCGGTACGGAGAGCCGGCCCGAGAGGCGGTCGCGGAGCGGTTCGTTGCGCCAGGACAGGTGGGGGGCGAACAGCACGCGGTTGCGGTCGGCGTCGACCCAGCCGGCGGCGCCGATGCCGACGGCGTGCACGTCGTGCCGGTCGGAGAGGTCCAGGACCAGTTCGGCGATGGTGTCCTCGACGACCTTGGGGCTCTTGGACTTGTCCGGGGTCTCCGTGCGGAGCTTCTCCAGGATGTTGCCGTCGGCGTCGACGACGCCCGCCATCACCTTCGTACCGCCGATGTCGATGCCGACCGTCGGCACGCGGGGTGCCGTCAGGTGCGAGCGGCGCTCCCGGGTGCCGACGGTGCGCAGGGCCGTGGCACGGCGGGAGCCGATGGGGGCGGTGAAGTCGCGATAGGTGCTCATCGGGCCCGATTCTGCCTCACGGTGGGGGTGTGTGCGGAGCGGGGCAGGGGCGGGGTGGTGCGGGTCATCGCCGGGTGCGGGTGGGGTGGGGGCTGAGCGCGCAGTTCCCCGCGCCCCTGAAAAACCTAGGTCCGCACCAGGAGCTGGAACTCGAACGAGTAGCGGGTCGGGCGGTACGTGTGTGTGCCGTATTCCACTGCTCGGCCCGTGTCGTCGAACGTGACGCGTTGCATGGTGAGCAGGGGCGCGCCGGTCTGCTCCGCCAGGCGGTCCGCCTCCTCCGTCGTCGCCGCCCGGGCGCCGATGGACTGGCGGGCGCTGTGGAGGGTGATGCCGGCGGCTCGCATCAGGCGGTAGAGGCCGGTGGTCTCCAGCTGGTCGGTGTCGAGGTCGATGAGGCCGGGGGGCAGGAAGTTGCAGAGGTAGGCCATGGGCTCGCCGTGGGCGAGGCGGAGGCGTTCCACGCGGTGGACGTCGCTGTCCTCGGCGACGCCGAGTGCGGCGGCGACCTCGGCGGAGGCGGGCACGAGTGTGTTGACCAGGACCTTGGTGGCCGGGCGCTGGCCCGCAGCCTCCAGGTCGTCGTAGAGGCTGCTGAGCTCCAGCGGGCGCTTGACCTGGCTGTGCACGACCTGGGTGCCCACGCCGCGGCGGCGGACGAGGAGGCCCTTGTCGACGAGCGACTGGATGGCCTGGCGGACGGTCGGCCGGGACAGGCCGAGCCGGGCCGCGAGCTCGATCTCGTTGCCCAGCAGGCTGCCGGGGGTCAGCGTGCCGTGCTCGATCGCGGCCTCCAGCTGCTGGGACAGCTGGAAGTACAACGGCACGGGAGAGCTGCGGTCCACGCTCAGCTCGAGCTGCACGGTCGGGTCCACTTCTGGTTTCGGCACGGGCCGAGCGTAGCTCCGTGCGTTGTTGACGGGAAGTTGTGTAGTCAGATTGTCCGGACAAACAGATTGACAGCGGCGGCCTGTGCACGCACTTTGTTCACATGCGCATCGGGGTCATCGGTACGGGCCGCATCGGCACGATCCACGCGAACACGCTCAGTAGGCACCGCGACGTCGGGTCCTTGATCCTCACGGACGCGGACCCCACGCGGGCCCAGGATCTGGCGCACCGGCTGCGTGAGACGGCGGCGCCGGGCGTGGAGGAGATCTTCCGCTGGGGGGTCGACGCCGTGGTGATCACGACGAACACGTCCGCCCACGCCGAACTGATCGGTCGGGCAGCACGCTCGGGCCTTCCGGTGTTCTGCGAGAAGCCCATCGCGCTGGACCTGCCGGGGACCTTGAGCGCGATCGCCGAGGTCGAGACGGTGGGGACGGTCCTCCAGATGGGCTTCCAGCGCCGCTTCGACACGGGCTACACGGGCGCCCGCGAGGCCGTGCGGTCCGGCAGGCTGGGGCGGCTGCACACCGTCCGGGCGCTGACCAGTGACCAGTCGCCGCCGTCCGCCGCCTGGCTGCCGCTGTCCGGCGGGCTGTACCGGGACACGCTGATCCACGACTTCGACGTACTGCGCTGGGTGACGGGCCGGGAGGTGGCCGACGTGTACGCGGCCGGGTCCGACGCGGGGCCCGCGATGTTCCGCGAGGCCGGCGACGTCGACACCGCCGCCGCGCTCCTCACCCTCGACGACGGCACGCTCGCCACGATCACCGGCTCCCGGATGAACGGGGCCGGCTACGACGTGCGCATGGAGCTCGCCGGGGAGCGCGACCAGATCGTGGTCGGCCTGGACGACCGTACGCCGATCGCGTCCACGGAACCGACCGGGCCGCCGGCCGCGGACAAGCCCTGGACGGGCTTCCTGGAGCGCTTCGGCCCGGCCTACGAGGCGGAGCTGAACGCGTTCGTCGAGGTCGTCCGGGGCGAGCGGGCCAACCCCTGTGACGGGCGCGAGGCGCTGCAGGCGCTGCGCGTCGCCGAGGCGTGCGAGCTGTCCCGACGCGAGCGCAGGGCGGTGCGGCTTGCGGAGATCCCCGGCGGTGCCGCCCAGACGTTCGCGTGACGGCGGGCCCGTACGAGGACGACCGGGCGCCGGGGGTCAGTGCCCCGTGCGTTCCTCCCCCTCGTCCTCCAGGAGCCCCGCGTCGTACGCCAGCAGCGCGATCTGCACCCGGTTGTTGAGGTCGAGCTTGGCCAGGATGCGTGAGACGTGTGTCTTGACGGTGGCGACGCTCATGAAGAGGCCGGTGGCGATCTCGGCGTTGGCCAGGCCCCGGCCGACCGCGACGGCCACCTCGCGCTCGCGGTCGTTGAGGACGGCCATGCGGGCTCGCGCGCGTGCGCGGCGCGTGTCGGCGGCGGTGCCGACCGCGTGCCGCATCAGCTGACGGGTGACGGTGGGCGACAGGACCGGGTCGCCGGCCGCGACCCGGCGCACGGCCGCGAGGATCTCGGCGGGCGGGGTGTCCTTGAGGACGAAGCCGGCGGCACCCACGCGCAGCGCCCGCAGCACCTGTTCGTCGGCGTGGAAGGTGGTGAGCACCACCACCTGCGGGGCGTCCTCGCGGGCGCGCAGCCGCTCCGTGGCCGTGAGACCGTCCACCGTCGGCATCCGGATGTCCATGAGCACGACGTCCGGGCGGGTGCGGTCGACGAGCGCCTCCACCTCTCCGCCGTCGGCGGCCTCCCCGACGATCTCGATGTCGTCGGCGCCGCCCATCATGAAGGACAGTCCGGCCCGCACCAGCGGGTCGTCGTCGACGAGGAGAAGTCTGATCGCAGTCATGGGCGTTACGTAATCACGGCCGCGCTCAGGCGCGCAGCGTCACTCCGTACAGGGTGCGCAGGCGACGGATCTCCCACCAGACCACCGCCGTCACCGAGGCGGGGCCGCCGAGGACGGCGAGGCCCTGGATCACCGGCGGGCCGGGCGGCAGACCGCCCGCGACCAGGCTGATGACCGCGAACTCCCACACCAGGGTGCCGGTCAGCAGGGCGGGGAGCGCCGCGTGCACGGTCGAGGTGTTGAAGCCGGTGCGGATGGCCGGGCCGGTGGCGAAGCCGATGAAGAACAGGAGCCAGACCAGGGGCAGGGCCGCCGCGATGATCAGCCAGGGGGCGGGGTCCGTCGCCGCGGCGGAGGACGACATGTTCCGGCCGAGCAGGATGATCGCCCCGCCGAGCAGCGGAAGGGCCGTCACGGCGCCGACGTACCACCCGGCCGACCGCAGGGCGGCCCGCACGCTGGCGCGCATCGCCGACCGCCGCTCCGCCGACGCCCAGCGGAAGAGCACCGCGATCACGACGGGCGCGCTCAGCAGCAGCAGCGGCGGGGTGACCGCCAGCCGCATCATGTACTGCTCCTGGGCCTCGGCGACGTCCTCCGGTTTGCCGTAGACGGCGAGCAGCATCAGGGACATGGCGGCCGCGGTCCAGGCCCGCACCTTCTGCACGCGCGTGACGTGCCGGTCGTCGACGGCCCGGTGCCCGTACCCCGGGAAGAGCCGGTGGGCGCGGTTGCGGGCCGAGCGCGCCAACGAGTAGCCGACCACGAGCGGCAGGAACGCGAACCAGGTGCACGAGCCGAGCAGCACCAGCCACAGGCAGCCGGAGGTGTTCGACCGCCCCTGCCGCAGCAGCTGGCGCAGCGAGGGCCATTCGCCGGCGCGCGGACCGCCCTGCCCCGCCCCCGGGTGAGGCTGCGGCGGATAGGGATGGGGATGGGGGTAGGGATACGGCTGCGGCTGCGGCGGGTAGCCGTACGGGGCCGGGGCCGGCTGCGGGGGTACATAGGGGCCCGCGGCCGGCGGCGGCGGATAGGGGCCCGTGGCCGGAGGCGGCGGATAGGGGCCCCCGGCCGGTGGACCGGGCGGCTGGTACGGATGGGCGGGTCCCCCGAAACTCACGTGGTGTTCCTTCCGTTACTCGCGGTGCTGAAGGCGGCACAAACATCAGCCATCTCCGCAGTCAAGTCAACTGGCTTCGGCGCGCGGGGTCATGAGGTTGCGCGCGGGCGCCCGGCATGCGCCCCGGAAACGCCCTGCCCGCGCCCGGCGGACCTGGAAGGATCACCGTATGCGCACCGTGTACGCCCTGTTCGTGGGCATCGACGACTACCCCGGCGCGCCGCTGCGCGGCTGCGTCAACGACGTACGGGCGGCGGAGAACTGGCTGCGCGGCAGGAGGGGTCCGGAACCTCGCGTCCGGACGCTGTACGACGCCCGGGCGACCCGGGCGGCCGTGCTCGCGGGCCTGGAGGAGCACTTGGGGCGCGGCGGCCCCGGCGACACCGCCCTGCTGTGGTTCAGCGGGCACGGCAGCCAGAGCCCGACCACCGACCCGGGCGAGGCCACGGGCTGGTCCCAGGCGCTGGTGTGCCACGACAGCCTCGTCCCGGGTGGGCAGCCGGTGCTGCGGGACACCGAACTGGGCGCGCTCCTGGACCGCGTCGCCGCCCGTGGCACCCATGTCGTCGCGGTGCTGGACTGCTGCCACTCGGGCGGGGCGACACGGGAGGACACAGGCGGTGCGACGGTCCGGGGCGTGCCCTGGCAGTCGTGGTGGCACTCGGGGTCACGCGAGGGCGGCGGCCCGGGGCCCGAGCAGGCTCGGCATGTCCTGCTGGCCGCGTGCCGTCCGCAGGAGCTCGCGCACGAGAAGGTCATCGACGGGCGGACCCGGGGCCTGTTCAGTCATGCGCTGCTGAGCGCGCTCGACGGTCTCGGTCCCTCGACCACGTACGGGGAGGTGCACGCGCTCGCCCACGCGCGCGTGCGCGTCCGGGGCCACGTCCAGCATCCCGAGCTGCGCGGCCCGGAGGACGGCGGTTTTCTGTCCGGCGAGCCGGTGCCGGCCTCGCCGTTCCTGCTGCGGCACACGGCGTGGGGATGGGAGGTCAACTGCGGCGCGGCGCACGGGCTGCGGTCGGCGGGCGCCGAGTTCACCCTGGCCGGGGACGCCGTGGAGCGCACGGTCGTGGTCCGGGAGGTGCGGGCCGAGTCGGCTGTGGTGGACCCGGTCGACTGGCGGCCGACCCCTGAGGACGAGCGGGTGGCGCACGCCGTCACCCCGTCGGCCATGGCGTTCCCCCCGGCGGTCGTGACGCTGTCCGGTGAGCCGGCCGCCGTACGCCTGGTCGCGGAGGCCGTCGCGGCGGTGCACGCGCTGGCCCTGGAGGCGGACGGGCCGCCCGCGGCGGAAGGGGTGCTGCGCCTGCGTGTGGAGGCCGGGTACGGCAGGGCCCGGGTGTCGGGCGGCGCCGGGCATCCCGTGCCCGAACTGCCGCTGGAGTCCCCCGCGGACGCGGCCGGCGTCACCGACTGCCTCGCCCACATCGCCCGTTGGCACCACATCCGGGACCTGGCCAATCCCGATCCACTCCTGTCGTCGCTGGTACGGATCACCGTCGAGGAGACGCCGGTGGGCAGTCTGCGTCACTCGGCGGACGGCGAGATCGTCTGCGCCTACACACCTGACGGCCGTGAACCGCAGGTGCGGGTCGGGGTCCACAACTTCTCCGGACGTGACCTGTGGGCGGTGCTCCTCGATCTGACGGACGGCTACGGCTCGTCCCCGCACCTGTTCGAGGGTGAGTTCATCGGGGACGGCAGGGCCGGGTGGGCCCGGCGCGGGCAGCCCGTGTGGATGCGGCTGCCGCCGGGGCGTTCGAAGGTGCGGGGTGCCTTCACCCGGGACTGGCTGAAGGTGATCGTCGCGGAGGAGGAGCTGAACCTAGCGCCCTTCCGGCTGCCCGCCTGGTCCTCCGCCGACCCCTCCGGCGCACGCCTCAGCCCGGCCCCGACCGGTGGAGGCGGCCTGCTGCGAGTGATCGGGGCGGGCGTCAAGGACGGCCGGGACGCGGGCGGTCCGGCCCTCGGGGCGGCCCGGTGGGGGACTGCACAGGTGGTCGTACGCACGGAGGTGTGAGGAGCACGGAGGTGTGAGGGGCACGGAGGTGTGAGGCGCACGGAAGTGTGAGGAGCCGTCACCAGCCCAGGTGGGTGAAGCCCGCCCACGCGGTCAGGTCGGTGCCGTCGATGTGCCGTACCCGTGCCCGCAGCCGGTCCGGCATGCCGGGCGGCACCTCGCGGCGGTCGTTCAGCATCCACGACTGGGCGCTGCGCAGCGCCGCTCCGGGCGGCAGGCCCTCGTGGCTCATGAAGTGGTGGGTCATGTACATCAGCAGGGACGTCGCCTCGTCGGGCACGGGCCACAGGGAGCCGATGACCGAGCGGGCGCCCGCGACGAGGAACGCGGTGGACAGGCTGTACGCCTCGTCGTAGCCGTGCCCGGAGACGTTGGTACGGCAGGCCGCGAGCACGACCAGGTCCAGGCCGCGGTAGCGGGTCGCGCCCTCGGTCAGCTCCTCGGCGGCCAACCGCCCTCCGGACAGGGCGAGATAGGCGCTGTGCCGCTCCCCCTGGCGTACCACTCCGTGGCAGGCGAGGTGCAGCAGTCCGCCCTGCTGCCGGTGCAGCCAGTCGGTGACGGCGGCGGGCGTGGCGGCGCCGGGGCCGAGCAGGTCGCCGTCCGGGTGGAAGACGCTGTGGACGGCCTCGGCCTCTTCACCGGCGTGGTGCAGGTCGTGGGTCGGGTTGCCGACGACCAGGGTCCTGCGGGTGCCGGCGGCGGGCCGGGCGGCCACATCGCACAGCAGCCGGGCGGAGGGCAGGTAGGAGATGTCCACCTCCTCGCAGGCGTACGTCCGCGCCTTGCGCCGACCACGCACGCGTGCCGCGTGCCAGGGCACGACGCCCAGGGCACCCATGGGGACGAGCACCACCGAGGGCACCCGGCCGTAGCCGCGCGGGAGCCGGCTGAGCAGCGGTTCCATCACCGCCGTACCGGCCCAGGCGCACACCTGTTCAAGGGCGGCGCGGCTCGTAGCGGGGCTCGGGGCCGGCCCGGGCGGGGCGTCGTCCCCGGGCGGGCCGCCGGCGTCGCGGCCGGGGGTGCCGGTGGCACGGCCGGGGGTGCCGGTGGCGCGGCCGGGGGTGCCGGTGGCGCGGTAGGCGGTGAGCGGGGGTGCGTCGAGGGTGAGGCCGGGCAGGTCGAGGGCGTCCGTGGCGCCGTCGGCGGTGACGACGACTGCGGCGCCGGAGCCGTGCCGGGGGCCGAGGAGTCCGGGCACCTCCTCGTCACCGGGCACCAGGTAGACCAGCGCGGTCGCGCCCATCGCGCGCAGCGCCGAGCCGATGTCCCCGGGTGAGGGCACATCCAGCAGACCCTGCTGCCGAGGGGAGCCGGCCAGCGCCTCCAGGACCCGCCGGCGCAGTCGGCTGGAGGGCCCAGCGACCGCGGCCTGAGCGGCCATCAGCAGCTCCTCCCCCGGCTCGGGCACACTGCCCGCCGCCTGCCATTCCCGCGCGAGTTCCGCCCGGCCCAGCTCCCTCAGCATGTCGGGCACGGTGACGGCCACGGTCGCCGCGTGCAGGACGAGGCCGCGACCCGCGTCCAGGGCCTGTACGGCATCGGCGTGGGCGCCGTCGGCCAGACACCAGCGCGCCACGTCGAGGGCCTGGCCGCCCGCCAGCCGGGCGGTCTGCGCGGCGTGGGCCGTACCGGACTGGAGCAGGGAGCTCCAGGCCGCCGCCCGCAGGCAGTCGAGGCCGACGCGGCGGGAGGCGTCGTAGTTCAGGCGTCTCGTGCGGGCGTCGTGCGTGTGCTCGTCGCCGCGCTGGCGGTAGGCCCTGGCCAGCGACATGCCGGTGCCGCCCCACAGGGGGTGGTGGGGGCCGCCCGTGAGCTTCAGGGTGTGCCGCAGCCAGGCGATGCCCTGGTCCAGGTGGTCGAGTCGGTCGGCAGCGGGTGCGATGGGGAGGCCGGCCAGGGTGCAGTGGGCGACTCCCAGCGTGCCCGTGCTCCGGATCCATCGCTCGTCGTCCGGTTCGAGCAGCTCCAGTGTGGCTTCCTGGAGTTCTATGGCGTCCAGCATTCCCTGGTGGTCCATCGCCGGCAGGGCGCGTGCTCCGACCGCGAAGGCCGCCTCGGCCAGTTTGTCGGCCTGGGCGTTGCGCGGCAGCCCCGCGATCCGGCGGCGGATCTCGTGCGGCGGCGTCGCGGCGCCCGCCCCTTCGGCAGCGGGTTCGAAGCGTCCGGTGCGTTGTGCTCGCAGGAGTCCCAGGTGACTCCGGGCGCCTTCCAGATTCGATTCGAACGCGAGCATGTCGACGTGTTCGGCGGGCAGTTCCTCCAAGGCCCGTTCGAGCACGCGGATCTGCTCGGCCAGGGCCTCCTCGTCGGCGCTGCGGGCCGCCTGGTGCACACGGAACAGGGCGATCTGCGCGTTCAGGGCCACCCGCTCGTCCGGTCGCAGTGCCGCGGTCTCGACGACGCGCGCCATGTCGTCCACGGCGGTGTCGAAGTCATCCTCGCCGCCGCCCAGTTGGGCGAGATAGGTCCGCAGGATGGCACGGGCGAAGTCGAGATTCTCGTGGGTCCGGGTGCCGGACGGAACCACGGCCCGGGCCCGTTCGATCCGGGCGATGGCACGCTCGATGTCGGCGGGGTCGGTGAGGTGCCGCAGGCCGAACGCGCTGTTCTTGACCACGACGTCGGCCTGCCAGATCTCGTCCGCCGGCCCGTGGTCGCGCACCTCCTGCCAGAGTTCCTCCTCGCGCACGGGGTCGAAGAGCGGCTGTTCGAGCCGCAGGATCGGCAGCACGCTCAGCACATGTCCCGCGCGCAGGCCGGACATGACGGTGCCCTGGGGCAGCGCCGCCCAGTCCCCGATCAGCCGGTCGTACGCTTGCCGCGCCGTCGTACAGCCCAGCCGGTCCAGTACCAGCTGGGTCATCCCGGCCAGCTCCTGGCCGTTCACGACGCCCTCGATCCGTCGCTCGATCTCCCAGCGCAGCGCCTGAAGGTCGTACGGAGTCGTCATCCCACATCCCCCGCTCTCGCGGACCGCGGCGCGGTTCGCGTCCGGTACGGCGCCAGCACCCCGTTGAGCCAGCGCTCGCCCTCCTCGGTCCCGAAGTCGACGCCGGGAGCGCCCGTGGGTTCCAGCACCGGCGGCCCGCCCCGGTCGTCGAAGAGGATCGCGACCCGGTCGGCGGGCTCGCGCTTGGACGGCCAGACGAAACCCTGGGCCCAGGGCTCGGTGTGCCGGCGGATCCAGTGGCCCCAGTCGCGGGTCTGCGGGTAGTCCGCGCCCTCGGTGTGCACCAGCCACGCGTCCTGCGCCACCGCCGCGAGATCCGCGCCGGACATCAGCGAGACGACCTCGATGTCGGTGGCCAGCCTGAGGAAGGAGAGGCTGCGGCGTTCGAACGCCACGCGGGGCAGCAGCCGGTGGCCCGCGTCGGAGTCGAAGGGCAGTGAGCGCAGCAGCACCTCGCAGACGGCGGCGCCGACGCCGAAGCCGACATAGAGGTAGCCGTAGCGGTCGTAGGGGGTGCTGTCGAAGCGGCCGCCGTAGTAGAAGGCGTGCGAGGGGCGGGCGTTGTACGCGGCCGGCGGACGGTGGGTGGAGTGCACGCGGTAGACCGGTGTGCCGGCGCGCAGGACGGCGCGGGTCGGTTCGCCCGGCAGGGCCTCGGGCGGCGGGTACTTGCCCATGGCTATTCCTCCCCCTCCGGACCGGCCAGTTCCCGGGCCGCGCCGAGCAGTTCGGCGTCGCGGCCACGGCCCAGCAGGGCTGCGGGGGTGCCGTCCCACCAGGTCGTACGGGACAGCCACCAGTCGGCGGCGCCCCAGGGGTCGGTGGCGGCGCGCAGCACGGAGTTGACCTCCAGGACGATCCGCCAGGGCATGGCCCCGGCCTCCAACTGGAAGAGGGGCAGCCGTCCGCGGCCGTCCGGGCCGGAGAGGACGATCAGCCGTGGGTCGGCGCTCTCGGTCCAGGGCGTGGACGGCTCGCTCAGCAGGCGTTCGCGGACGGGACCCAGGACGGGTCCGACCATGGGGTTGCCGTCGAGGACGAGCATGCACAGGTCGGCCGCCGCGTATCCCTCGTACGACTGGGCCTGGGGCTGCGTGAACCGCCCGGTGTCGCCGTGCTGCCGGAGCCGGGCGGACTCGTCGGCGGGGAGGGCGTCGAGGAGGGTCTCGGCGGCGGCCAGGACGGCGGCCGGGTCCGGGGCGCCCGCCCCGGCTCGCAGTCGGGACAGCCGCTCGCTCAGCGTCCGGCGTGTGCCCGGTTCGAGCAGGCCGGACAGTCTCCGCCAGTCGGCCGCGGCGGCCGCGAGCACCATGAAGGGGTTCACCCGCACCTGCGCCCCTTCTCCTCGGTGTCGGCTGACGCGGGTACGGCCGGGGGTCGTTCGCGCGCGCCCAGCGTCTCGGCCAGCAGGTCGGCGACCAGCGGGCGGCGGACGACGAGGTGGAGGTCCGTGTCCGTGCCGGTGCCGGCGTCCAGCGCGGCCCACAGGGCACTGACGCCGGTCTGCGGGGGCAGTCCGCCACGGCCCGAGCCGAGCAGGGGGAAGCAGATCGACCGCAACGGCGGTGTGAAGGCGGCGCGTTCCTCGGACAGCAGATCCAGGGCGCGGGCCGCGGCCGTGACGACGTCCCGGGCGGCGACGTCGTAGTCGTTGGTGCCGGGCCTGGGAACGGCGACGGCGGCGTGGTACAGACGGCGGATGCCCCGGGCCGCGAGGGCGCCCGGCTCGGTGGGGGCGACCGTGCCGGGCAGTGCGGGGCGGCCCAGCAGCCCGTGCGCCGTGCGCCAGCCGAGCAGCGCGTCGTGCACGGGGTCGGCGGTGACGTCCCCTGCCGTGCCGCGCACGGCGCCCGCGCGGCGCAGGGACGCGGACACGGAGGCCTTGAACATCGCGGGCAGGGAGAGATGCGTGTTGGTCGGGGAGACGATGACGTCGACGTTCCGGAGGAGTTCGACGGGGTGCACGTGCAGCAGTACGTCGCGGGATCCGACACGAAGGGAGCGATGCTGCAAGTGCGGGGCGAGGAGGGGTGGTTGAGGCGTGGCCGCGCGCTGTGGGGCGATACCGGCCAGCCAGCACACCTGTTCGGCGATCTGGGCCAGGACCATTTCCTCCTGGCTCTTGCGGAAGCGCTCCACGCTGACGCTGTACACCTGGGCGGCGAGCCGGCGCCGGTCCGCCGCCGGGCGGTCGCGCAGCCCGGGCGCCAGGCCGAGCGAGTAGCCTGCCGCCTGCTCCAGGTCGCCACCGCCGAGCCGGGACACGGCCGTGCGCAGCAGGTTCTCCACCTCGACGGGCCAGGCGTCGGTGACGGCGGCGGAGTGCGCGGCGGCCGCCCGGCGGAGCAGCGGGACGTGGAGCTCCCGGATCCGGACCAGGCCCTCGATGCGGACCGTCTTCACCTCCCTCAACACGGACGCGACCTCGAACTGCGGTGCACCAGGCGACATATGCCCATGATCCGCCGCCCGCCTCACCGGCCACAAGGGCTGTAGGTACATGAGGGCCGAAGGCCCATGAGGGCCGTGGGGCCTGTCCCCGGTCGGGCCGTATGCCCATGAGGGCCGTAGGCACATCGGGGCCATGGGTCCCTGGGGGCCGTGGGTCCCTGGGGGCCGTGGGGTCCGCCCCGGGTCAGCCGGGGCGGACCTTCATCCCCACGGCAGCCACGCCCGCACCTCGAACCCGCCCTCCGGCGTGTGCCCGTGCTCCAGGCGGCCGCCCGCCAGGGTCGCCCGTTCCGTCAGGCCGATCAGGCCCTGGCCGGAGCCGGGTACGGGGGGCACGTCGCCCTCGGGGGCCGGGTTGTGCACGGAGACGGTGAGGCCGTCGCCCGGTGCGCCGGTGACGGACACCGTGACCTCCGTGCCGGGCGCGTGCTTGCGGGCGTTGGTGAGGCCCTCCTGGGCGACGCGGTAGGCGGTGCGGCCGACGGAGGACGGGACGGCGGCGGGGTCGCCGGCACGCTGGTCCAGGGAGACCTTCATGCCGGCCTGGCGGGACTCGGCGACCAGTGTGTCCAGTGCCCCGAGGGTCGGCAGCGGCCTGCCCGTGTCGTCGGGCTCGCCCGCCCGCAGCACTCCGATGATCTCCCGCAGGTCCTGGAGGGCCTCGTGCGCGCTCTCCCGGATCACACCCGCGGCCCTCGCCGTCTCCGCGGCGGGCGCGTCGGGCCGGAACTCCAGGGCCCCCGCGTGCACGCTCAGCAGCGTCAGCCGGTGGGCGAGTACGTCGTGCATCTCCCGCGCGATGGCCTCTCGGGCGAGCCGCTGCGCCTGCTCGGCCCGCAGCCGCGCCTCCGTCTCGGCCCGCCGGGCACGGTCCCTGAGGCTCACCAGCAACTGCCGCTTGGCCCGTACGAACATGCCCCAGCCGACGATCGCCACCGTGAGCAGCACGGCGAAGACCACGCTCACCAGATAGCGGATGTCCCCGTCCGGGCGCACCCAGTAGAACAGCGGGACCAGCGCCAGGTTGGCGCCGCCCACCCAGGCCACGTACCGGAAGGGGCGGTGCACGGCGAGCGTGAACAGGGCGATCATGCACGCGCCGCCCGCGGTGTCCGAGACGAACGTGACGGGGGTCAGCGCCGCCGCGAGGCCCAGCGGCCAGCGCCGCCGCAGCCAGACCGTCGCACAGGCCAGCGCGCCGATCACCTGGTCGACGACGGCCAGCCCTTGGGGGACATGGGGGTTCTTGACGAGCGCCTCTACGGCGATCATCCCCACCAGCACGGCGAGCAGGAAGCAGCAGAAGTCGACGGCCCAGTCGCGCGCGGTGCGCCGGGGCCGCCCGCCCCGCTCGGTGTCGGGGTCGAGTTCGTACAGCAGGGCGGACGGGATGAACCATCTGCGCCCGGTGAACAGCGAGGGCGGCTCCCCCGGCAGCACCGGGGCGGCCTGCCCCGCCTTGTCACCACTCACGGTCGACAAATCTACGCAGCCCGGTCCCGTTCCACCGCCTCCTGGGCGGGATCGTCGACCAAAGTCGTCACACCGGCGACTTTCGACGCGGCCGGCCGAGCCCGGACAGGGACTTCGGTCCCCGGATGCCCGCCCCGCGGCCGATGCGCTCGGGGGGTCCGCGGGGCGAGGCTCATGGCATGAAGCAGGTACTGGAGATTCTCGGCTTTCTCGCCCTCGTGCAGGGCGTGGCGGGTCTGGTGCACGAGTTCACCGACTGGGACTGGGGTCTCGTGCAACGACTGGGGTTCCTCGACGGCTACGAGATCTACGCGAGCGTCACCCTGCTCGTGCTGGGTGTCGCCCTGTTCGCGGCGGCCGGGAGCCGGAAGTCCGTCTGAGCGTCCGGGCGGACTTCCGGCCCGCGTTCACCGCAGGGGCCGTCCGGCTCAGCAGCCGTAGTCGACCAGGTCGAACGACTCGTAGTGGTCGGCCGTGTAGTAGTCCTCCTGGTTCTCCTCACCGGTGACGATGCGCCGCGCACCGCGGTTGGAGGAGCCGGGGGTGATGACCGTGTACTCGTGGTAGTACCCGGTCGACTGCTGGGGCAGGATGCGCTCCCGGTTCTGGAAGACGGTGCCGTCCTGGTCGAACGGGTAGGGGCCGCCCTGCTCGATCAGGTCGAGCGTGTCGTGGGCCTGGGACGGCAGTTTGCTGTAGCAGATGTCACCGACGGCGGTGGGGGCCGCGTCGGCCGTCGTGGCGGAGACGGTCCCGCCGATGAGGAGAGCGGACACGAGGGCGGCTGCTGCGCCGAGCCGCGAGGCGCGTGGGGGGAAATTCATGCCCTCATGATGACGCGCGTAGACAGTGGCATGTCAATGTCAAGCGCGGAGATTTTCCCGTCAAGTCCGATGAGTTCGCGGGAAGTTAACCCGGGCCGCTACGCGTCCTCCGGCAGCTTGTACTCGCCGTATTCCGGACGGCCCGCCAGTTCGTACGTCTGCATCGAGACGCCCGCGCCGGAGACGCTCCCTCCCGTGTGCCGGAACGCGGTCGGTACGGCGCCCTCCGGGAACAGCCGGAACCCGGTGCCGAGCACGACCGGGAAGGTCAGCAGGTGGAGGGTGTCGACGAGGTCGAGCGACAGCAGGGAGCGGACGAGGGCACCGCTGCCGTGCACCTGGAGTTCGCCGTCGGTGCGCTCCTTCAGGGCGGTGACCTCCTTGCCGAGGTCACCGGAGAGCACGGTGGTGCCCGTCCAGCCGGGGTCCTTGAGGGTCGAGGAAGGGACGTACTTCGGCAGTGAGTTGAGTTTCGAGGCGACCGGATCGGCCGGGTCGGTCACCTTCGGCCAGTACGAGGAGAAGATGTCGTACGTACGGCGCCCGAGCAGGAAGGCGGCCGGGCGCGCGAAGACGTCGTTGACGAACCGGCCGAAGTCCTCGTCGGCGTACCAGAAGCTCCAGCCGCCGTGGGTGAAGCCCCCTCGGGTGTCCTCCTTCGGCCCGCCGGGGGCCTGGTAGACGCCGTCGAGGGTGACGAAGAGGGTGGAGACGAGCTTGCCCATGGCGGGTGCTCCTTCCGCGATCGATGCGCTGGGGTTTCCTTTCATCGGTTCAGACCCCTGCGGCACCCGCAACTCATCGCTGGGCCGTACGCCACGCGCGCGTCTCGCCGGGGACCTCGATGTCCGTTCGCCGCCAGCGTCGCCGTCGGGCGGCCGCTGGGATGGAGACATGACTTCACAAGGAACTTCTCGAGCGGCTTCTCTGGCGACTTCTCAGGAAACCCTGCACAGCAAGGTGGCTCTCGTGACCGGCGGGAGCCGGGGCATCGGGGCGGCCACGGCGCTGCGGCTGGCCCAGGAGGGCGCGGACGTGGCCGTCGGCTATGTGAACGGCAAGGAGGCGGCCGAGGAGGTCGTACGGGCCGTGGAGGCGCTGGGGCGCCGGTCGGTGGCGCTGCGGGCGGACGCCGGGGACGCCACCGACGCGACCGAGGTGGTGGACGCGGCGGCCGAGGCGCTCGGCGGGCTCGACGTACTGGTGAACAACGCGGGCGTGGGGGTTCTCGGACCGCTGGAGACGCTGTCCCTGGAGGACGTCGACCGGGTCCTCGACATCAACGTACGAGGTGTCTTCCTGACGTCCCGGGCAGCGGCCGCGTGGCTGCCCGAGGGCGGGCGCATCATCACGATCGGCAGTTGCATGGCACAACGCGTGCCTGGGCCCGGCGGGACGCTCTACGCGATGAGCAAGGCCGCCCTGGCCGGTCTGACGAAGGCCCTGGCCAGGGAGCTGGGCGGGCGCGGGATCACGGCGAACCTGGTCCTGCCCGGCCCGATCGACACGGACATGAATCCGGCGGACGGTCCGTATGCGGAGAGCCAGGCGGCGATGACCGCGCTGGGGCGGTACGGGACGGCGGACGAGGTGGCGTCGATGGTCGCCTACCTCGCGGGGGCTACGTATGTGACCGGTGCGGAGTTCTCGGTGGACGGCGGGCACGCGGCGTGAGGGCCACGGGGCGCACGTGAGGCACATGGGGCGCACCGGTGCTGTCAGGCCGGTACGCCCCATGGGTCGGTTCGGCTCAGCCGCCCAGTTCCTGGTGACGCGCCGCCAGGCGGGACGCGCCCTCCTGGGTGAGGGAGCCGAAGAGGCGCAGCCGGGAGATGCCACCGTCCGGGAAGATGTCCACGCGCGCGTGCGTGCCGACGGCCGGCTCCGGGAGGACGAAGCGGTGGTTGGTGTCGGGCTGGAGGCGGGTGCGCGGCAGGATCTCCCGCCACTCGCCGTCCTCGCCGTCCCTGACCGACACGGACGCCCAGCCCGCGCTGTTGCCCTTGAGGTAGGCGGTGTCGATCTCCAGGGCGCGGATCCGCGCCTGGGAGGCCAGCCGGTAGCTGATCCAGTCGTTCCCCTGGTCGCGGCGGCGCCGGGTCTCCCAGCCGTCGTCCATCTTGCGGGAACGGCCCGGCTGGATGGTGTTGGAGGCCGGCGAGTAGAAGAGGTTGGAGGCGTCCTCCGCCCGGCCGCCGTTCTCCAGGGCGACGACGTCGAAGGTGCCCAGCGTCTCCAGCCACTCGGGGTCCGGGACGACCTCGCCGTGGACGCGCAGGCGTGCGATGCCGCCGTCGGGGTGCTGGTTCACCCGCAGGTGGGTGAAGCGCTGTTCGGCCGCGACGGCGAAGCCGTTCGCCGCGTGGCCGCCGACCGGGGTGCGCGGGACCAGGGTCGTCCACTTCACGTCGTCCCCGAGGAGTTCCTCCGGCGACGGGGAGCCGGGCACGGAGGTGCCCTCGACGGACACCGCCTGCGGGTAGTTGCCCCGGAAGTGGGCCGTGTCGACGACGATCCCGCGGATCACCCCGGGTGCGCCGAGACGTACCAGCGCCCAGTCGTGGTCCTCGGCGGTCGGCCACGGGTGCCCGGCGGAGGCACCGCGCCGCCGCCGCGTCTCCCAGCCGTCCATGATCTTGCCCTTGTGCCCGAAGTGCTCGGGGTCGAACTCGGCGGGCCCGGGCACCAGCAGGTTCTCGCGCTGGGCGAAGAACTCGTCGTTGGCGGCGATGACACCGGCTCCGAGGCGCCGGTCGGCGAGGTCGGTGTACTGGGTGAAGGGGAAGTCGGCGGTGCGGTAGTCCGCGAACGGGTCGCCGCCTCCGTAGGGGTTCGCGTCGCCGGTGAAGCTGGGAATCGCCGTCACGGTGATCAGATCTGCCTTTCGAGGTCCGGTATGGGCTTCAGTGGGTCCGGGTGAGGAGTCGCCCCTTCGGTTCGGTGAACTCGCCGTCCGCGACGATGCGCTGCCCGCGCAGCCAGGTGGACTTCACGACGCCGTACAGGGTCTTGCCCGAGTACGCCGTGACGTGGTTGCGGTGCTGGAGGGCCGCCGGGTCGACGGTGAAGGTCTCGTCGGGTGCGAGGACGGCGAAGTCGGCGTCGCGGCCCGCCGCGATGGCGCCCTTGCGGGTGTCGAGCCCGACCAGTTCGGAGGTCCGCGCGGACATCCAGCGGACCACGTCCTCCAGGCCGTGACCGCGCTCGCGGGCCGCTGTCCACACCGCCGCGAGGCTCAGCTGGAGTCCGGAGATGCCGCCCCACGCCGTCGCGAAGTCGTCCGTCTTCAGGTCGGCGGTGGACGGGGAGTGGTCGGTGACGACGCAGTCGACGGTGCCGTCGGCCAGCGCCTGCCAGAGCAGGTCCTGGTTGGCGGACTCGCGGATGGGCGGGCAGCACTTGAACTCGCTGGCGCCGTCCGGGACTTCCTCTGCGGTGAGGGTCAGGTAGTGAGGGCACGTCTCCACGGTCAGGCGGACGCCCTCCGCCTTCGCCTCGGCGATCATCGGCAGGGCGTCGCTGGAGGACAGGTGCAGGATGTGCACGCGCGCGTGGAGGGCCTTCGCCTCGCGGATGAGCTGGGCGATGGCGGTGTCCTCGGCGTCCCGGGGGCGGGAGGCGAGGAAGTCGGCGTAGCGGGGGCCGGGCCGCTGCGGGGCGGAGGCGAGGAGGTGGGGGTCCTCGGCGTGCACGATGAGCAGTCCGTCGAGGGCGGCGATCTCGGCCATGGTGCGGGCGAGCGGGTCGCGGTCGAGGTGCGGGAACTCGTCCACTCCGGACGGCGAAAGGAACGCCTTGAAGCCGAAGACTCCGGCCTCGTGCAGCGGGCGCAGGTCCTTGATGTTGTCGGGCAGGGCGCCGCCCCAGAAGCCGACGTCGATGTGCGCCTTGCCGGCGGCGACCCGCTGCTTCGTACGGAGGTGCGCGACGGTCGTGGTCGGCGGGAGGGAGTTGAGGGGCATGTCGACGAGGGTCGTGATGCCGCCGGCCGCCGCGGCGCGGGTGGCGGTCCAGAAGCCCTCCCACTCGGTGCGGCCGGGGTCGTTCACATGCACATGGGTGTCGACCAGGCCGGGCAGCAGGACGTGGTCGCCCAGGTCCTCCAGGCGGGCGCCCTCCGGGACGGGCGCGTCGTACGGGAGGACGGCCGTGATCGTGCCGTCGGCGACGGCGACCGAGGCGGCGCGCGTCCCCTCGGGAGTGATGACACGCGTCGAGCGGAGCACCAGTTCAGCGTCGGACACCCGAACCCCTTACTTCCACCTACCGGAATTCAACTTTCTGTTGAAGGAGTTTCACTCCCTCTCTTACGCCAGTCAAGGGCACACTGGACCTCGGCGCCTTTCACATGGCTACTCCTGGACGTTTCCACAAAGCGGAATTAGACTTCCAGTACGCAGAACGTAGCTACGTACGAGCGGGGAGTCAACCGACTGCCGGGTAGGCTTCTGCTCTTCCGCCGCCAGTCCCGAAAGGAACGCGCCGTGCCGACGTCCAGCGCCAGCACCACCGACTCCGCCCGGTCCTCCGCCAACGGCGGCGTACAGTCCCTGGAGCGCGCCTTCGACCTGCTCGAACGGATGGCGGACGCGGGTGGCGAGGTCGGCCTCAGCGAGTTGTCCGCGAGCAGCGGGCTGCCCCTGCCGACCATCCACCGCCTGATGCGCACCCTGGTGGCCTGCGGCTACGTACGTCAGCAGCCGAACCGGCGGTACGCGCTCGGCCCACGCCTGATCCGTCTCGGCGAGTCGGCCTCCCGGCTGCTGGGCACCTGGGCGCGGCCCTACCTCGCCCGGCTGGTCGAGGAGACCGGCGAGACGGCGAACATGGCGCTGCTGGACGGGGACGAGATCGTGTACGTGGCGCAGGTGCCCTCGAAGCACTCGATGCGCATGTTCACGGAGGTCGGCCGGCGCGTCCTGCCGCACTCCACGGGTGTGGGCAAGGCCCTGCTCGCGAGCTTCCCGGCGGAGGAGGTGCGCGCCCTGCTCCACCGCACGGGCATGCCCGCCGCGACGGAGAAGACGATCACGACGCCGGACGGGTTCATCGCCGCGCTGGAGGACGTGCGCCGGCAGGGCTACGCGATCGACGACAACGAGCAGGAGATCGGGGTCCGCTGCCTGGCCGTCTCGGTGCCCGACTCCCCCACCGCCGCGGCCATCTCCATCTCGGGCCCGGCGGGCCGGGTCACGGAGGCGGCGACGGACAAGATCGTGCCGGTGCTCCAGCAGGTCGCCGCGGAACTGTCGGAGGCCCTGGCCAACCAGAGCCCCGCGTCCTGACGGCACACCAACCGGCCGAGGCCGGTCCCGCGTCCTGACGGCACACCGACCGGCCCGGGCCGGTCCCACGCCCTGACGGCACACCGGCCGACCGGGGCCGGTCAGCACACTCAGCCCTCCCCGCGCACCGGCCCTCCGAAGAGGTCCACGGCCCGGCGGACCTCCGCCAAGCCGGGGGACAGCGCGCTCACCGAGCCGATCGCGCCGGCGATCAGCAGCAGGGAGCGGCGCAGCCGCGGGATCTCGGGGATACCGGCGACGGCCATCGCGTCCAGCGCGGCCAGTTCCTCCTCGGCGATGGTCCGGTCGGCGAAATCGCCGGGGTGGGCGGCGAGCCGGCGGCGCAACCCGGACACGGCGGAGCGCAGCTCCGTCACGCGCGGGTCCTCGTCGCCGCTGGTCACAGGCCCCTG
This sequence comes from Streptomyces sp. NPDC050546, assembly GCF_044457425.1. NCBI lineage: Bacteria > Bacillati > Actinomycetota > Actinomycetes > Kitasatosporales > Streptomycetaceae > Streptomyces > Streptomyces sp. NPDC050546. The sequence continues at coordinate 118,314 of NZ_JBITGX010000018.1, read as the reverse complement.
CCGCTTCTGCTCCACGCTCCGCAACACAGTCCTCCCCCTCGCACCTCGTCGTGCGCGTGCCATTCCGACGCGAAGTCCCCCACACCGGGCGGCGATCGGACGCCCGGACGGTCGGTGCGGGCGAGATTAAACGACGGGGCCCACCAGGCGCCAGTCCATTGCGTCATCGACTTGCTCCGCTGCGTTACTTCTCGGCCCCGGATCGTGCGGTATGCAGGATCCATGACGACACGGAAGACGCCGGAAGAGGCCCAGGAGGTTGCCGGGGTACTGCTCGCCGCCGGGGGCGGGCGACGACTCGGAGGGCGGCCCAAGGCGCTGCTCCCCCATCGGGGACGGCCGCTCGTGGAGCACGCGGTACGGGTGCTCCGGGAGGGCGGTTGCTCACGGGTCCATGTGGTACTGGGCGCCCGGTCCGAAGAGGTGCGTGAACGAGCCGCCCTGCCGGACTGCGTCCTCGTCGACAACCCCGACTGGGAGCGGGGCATGGGCACGTCCCTGCGGGCCGGGCTCGACTCCCTCGCCGGCACGGGCGCCCGGGCCGCCCTGGTCTCGCTCGTCGACCAGCCCGGCATCGGCGCGGAGGCGGTGGCCCGGGTCCTCGGGGCGTACAAGGGCGAGAAGTCGCTGGTGTCGGCCGCGTACTCCGGAGTGCGGGGCCATCCGGTGCTGTTCGGTGCCGCCCACTGGGCGGGCATCGCCGCGACTGCCACCGGTGACCGGGGGGCACGCGCCTATCTGAGGGAACACGAGCCGGCGATCGCGCTCGTCGAGTGCGGGGACGTGGCCCGGCCCTTCGACATCGACACCGAGGCCGATCTGGCCCACCTTGAGTGAGCGGGGTGGCACGGAGCGCCACCTTTCCTCGATCCGAAGAGTCTCGACATCAACACACGATTGAACTTCCACTATGAGGAAACTAGTATCCACAGTTCAGAAGCGCCCGAGGGCTCCGTGGGCGCCGAAACGCCGTATCCGGGAAGACTGGCACCCGGTGCCGAACCGCCGCCTCGTCTTCACAGCTCGCTGAAGGAAGTGACCGTTCATGTCCGCACCAGCGCCGTCACCGCTGGCCATCGTCGACGCCGAGCCCCTGCCCCGGCAGGAGGAGGTCCTCACCGAAGCGGCACTGGCCTTCGTGGCCGAGCTGCACCGGCGGTTCACGCCCCGGCGTGACGAACTCCTCGCCCGCCGCGCCGAGCGCCGCGCCGAGATCGCCCGCACCTCCACCCTCGACTTCCTCCCCGAGACCGCCGCGATCCGCGCCGACGACTCCTGGAAGGTCGCCCCGAGTCCGGACGCGCTGAACGACCGCCGGGTCGAGATCACCGGCCCCACCGACCGCAAGATGACCATCAACGCCCTCAACTCGGGCGCCAGGGTGTGGCTCGCGGACTTCGAGGACGCCTCCGCGCCCACCTGGGAGAACGTGGTCCTCGGCCAGCTCAACCTGAGCGACGCCTACACCCGGAACATCGACTTCACGGACGAGAGGTCCGGCAAGTCGTACGCCCTGAAGGCGAACGAGGAACTCGCCACGGTCGTCATGCGCCCGCGCGGCTGGCACCTGAACGAGCGTCACCTCGTCGACGCGGACGGCACCCCGGTGCCCGGCGCGCTGGTCGACTTCGGCCTGTACTTCTTCCACAACGCCAAGCGCCTGCTGGGCCTCGGCAAGGGTCCGTACTTCTACCTCCCCAAGACGGAGTCGCACCTGGAGGCCCGCCTCTGGAACGAGGTCTTCGTCTTCGCGCAGGAGTACGTCGGCATCCCGCAGGGCACCGTCCGCGCGACCGTCCTGATCGAGACGATCACGGCGGCGTACGAGATGGAGGAGATCCTCTACGAGCTGCGCGACCACGCCTCCGGGCTGAACGCGGGCCGCTGGGACTACCTGTTCTCGATCGTCAAGAACTTCCGTGACGGCGGCGCCAAGTTCGTCCTGCCGGACCGCAACGCGGTGACGATGACGGCCCCGTTCATGCGCGCCTACACCGAACTCCTCGTCCGCACCTGCCACAAGCGCGGCGCGCACGCGATCGGCGGCATGGCGGCCTTCATCCCGTCCCGCCGGGACGCGGAGGTCAACAAGGTCGCCTTCGAGAAGGTCCGCGCCGACAAGGACCGCGAGGCGAACGACGGTTTCGACGGCTCCTGGGTCGCCCACCCCGACCTGGTGCCGATCGCCATGGAGTCCTTCGACAAGGTCCTCGGCGAGAAGCCCAACCAGAAGGACCGGCTGCGCGAGGACGTCGACGTCGAGGCGGCCGATCTGATCGCCGTCGACTCCCTCGACGCCAAGCCCTCGTACGCGGGCCTGGTGAACGCCGTGCAGGTCGGCATCCGTTACATCGAGGCCTGGCTGCGCGGGCTCGGCGCGGTCGCGATCTTCAACCTGATGGAGGACGCGGCCACCGCCGAGATCTCCCGCTCGCAGATCTGGCAGTGGATCAACGCGGAGGTCGTCCTCGACAACGGCGAGCAGGTCACCGCCGAGCTGGCCCGCAAGGTCGCCGCCGAGGAACTCGCGAACATCCGCGCCGAGATCGGCGACGAGGCCTTCGCGGCCGGCAACTGGCAGCAGGCGCACGACCTGCTGCTGACGGTCTCCCTCGACGAGGACTACGCCGACTTCCTCACGCTGCCGGCGTACGAGCAGCTCAAGGGCTGAACAGTCACCGCTCCGAGTGGCCCAGGGTCTTCCCCGGGGCCACTCGGTCGCGTACGGCCTTCTTCACGGCGGTCGGTTCGGGGAAGCCCTGTTCGCGCCGGTCCCAGACGACCTCGTCGCCGACGCGGACGACGAACACGCCGCCCTTGCCCGGCTTCAGCGCCAGTTCCGTCAGCTCCGCCTCGAAGGTCGTGAGCAGTTCCTGCGCCAGCCATGCCGCCCGGGGCAGCCAGCGGCACTGGGTACAGTACTCGATCTCCACACGGCCACTCATCCGAGGTGCACCGACCAATCCTGTTGGGCCGCGGGTTTGCCGTGCAGGTCGGGGACCTGCTTGAGCCACGCGGGTCGTCCTTGCTGTGTTCTCTCCGCCCGGACGGCCTCCTCGGCGGCGAGTTCCTCCCGGGTGGGGAAGCCGGTGGGCAGCCAGGCCTCGGAGGACCGCACGCGCGCGTGGAGGTACGTCACATACGCCTCGCGTGCCGCGTCCGGCGTGGCGAAGCCGGGCTCCTGCGCGAGCCAGGCGTCGGGGACCTCCGCGAGGATGCCGCGCAGCAGCTCCTCGGTCACCCGCGGAGCCAGCTCGGCGTCGGCGGCCCGCACATCGGGCCCGTAGTGGCCGAGGGCGTGGTGCCGGAAGTCATAGGCCTTGGCCGGGTCGGCGCCGTCCCAGCGGTGGTGGAAGACGAGGGCGGCGCCGTGATCGATCAGCCACAGGCGCGGGGGCGCGACGCCCAGAGTGGGCCAGACCATCAGGTTGGAGCTGTGCACCGTGCGGTCGACGTTCACGGTCAGGGCGTCCAGCCAGACGATCCTGCCCGCCTCCAGGGGGTCGACCGGGAAGACCCGGGCGATCTCCGGCGTGAAGTCCCGGGCGCCCGGCAGATAGTCCATGCCGAGATTGACGCCCGCGCTGGCCGCGTGCAGCTCCCGCACCTCCTGGTGGGGCTCGGCGTCGGCGACCTCCGGGTCGAAGTGGACGAGGACCAGTTCCGGGAACCGCAGCCCGAGGGCGCGGGCCAGCTCGCCGACGATCACCTCGGCGACGAGCGCCTTGCGGCCCTGCGCTGAGCCGGTGAACTTCACGACGTAGGTGCCCAGGTCGTCCGCCTCGACCACGCCGGGGACGGAGCCGCCGGAGTGCAGGGGTGCGACATAGCGGGTGGCGGTGACCTCTCTCAGCATGTGCGCCCCTCGCTTCCGGTCTCCGGGATGACCTGAGCATTGTAGGAAGTGATCGCCCCCGCGCGGGTGCGCAGGTCGGCGAGGACCGGGGCGTCCGTGCCGTCCAGGGCGGTCAGCGCGCCGCGCCACCGGGCCAGGGCCGCCCGCTCGTCCCCGAGCTCCCTCAGGACATGGCCGAGCTCGTACTCGGCGAGGCCCCGCCCGTAGGAGTCGCCGCGTGCGGCGGCTTCCCGGATCAGTGCCTCGCACGCCTCCCGGGCGGGTCCGGGTCGGCCGAGCGCCCGCAGGGCCTGTGAGCGGCCCAGGCGGGTCTCCCGCTCGGCGTTCCAGTGGCCGGCGCCGGAGGCCGTGGCGCTCAGCGCCTCGTCGAAGCTCCGCAGGGCCCGGTCCGGCTCGCCGAGGGCCAGGTGGGCGCGGCCCGCGTTGCACAGGGCGACCTGTTCGAGCACGGCACTGCCGCCCTGCCGGGCGAGGTCACGGCTGCGCAGGTGGAACGAGAGGGCCGAGCGCGGGTCGCCGAGTTCGGCGACGTTCCCCTGGTGGCCTGCGAGCGTCGCCTCCTCGTCCGGCGCGAGGGTGTCGGGACGCAGTGCGAGACATCGTGCGAGTGTCGCCCGGGCCTCGGCGCCGCGGCCGAGTTCCCGCAGCAGCGCGGCCCGGTTGCCGAGGTGCCGCATCCGGGCGGCGTCGTCGGCGAGGTGCCCGCTGAGCTCCACGGCTTCGTCCAGCAGGAGCAGCGCCTGGCGGACCCGTCCGGCCGAGTAGTGCGCGGTGGCGAGCTGGCCGAGGGCCCGTGCCTCGGCCGCGGCGTCGCCGCCCGATCGGGCGAGGGCGATGGCGTGCCGCGTCAGGCGTTCGAGGTCCCGCGCCCGGCCGCGGTCATGCAGATAGGGGACCAGGGAGTTGATCAGTTCCAGGGTGCGGCCGGGTCCCAGGCGTCCGTGGCCGCCGGAGTCGGCCAGGAAGAGCAGGTTCGCGGCCTCCGTGTCGCCCCAGGCGAGTGCCGCCGCCGCGTCGGCGAAGGCCGGGGCGTCCCCGGGCTGTCCGGGCGCTCGGCCGGGCCCCGGCCGGAGAGCGGCGGCGCACCGTGCGAGCCGCTGCCGGTACCAGCGCAGGGCTCGTTCGACGGCGTCGGTGTTCCCGGCCCGGGCGTCCGGCCGGTCGGCGACTTCCCGGGCGAAGTCGCGGACCAGGTCGTGCGGGACGTAGCGGCCCCAGCGCGTCTCCTGGAGCAGCGCCACCTCGACCAGGCGGTCCAGGGCCTGTTCGGCAACGCGTTCGGAGGAGCCCGTCGCGACGGCCATCAGCGGTGCGCCGTACTCGGGCAGGTCCAGTGCGCCGACGAGGGTGAGGGCCGTGGCGGCGTCACGGTCGCGGGGGTCGCCCGAGCCGGTGAGTGCCTCGTGGGCCGCCGTCAGGGAGCGGCGGACGCTGAGGTCCTCGAGTTCGAGGTGGTCCAGGCGGTCTTCCACCCGGGCCAGGCGTTCCACCAGTTTCTCCACCGACAGCGCCGTCCGGCTCCTGAGGCGGGCCGCGCAGACGCGCAGCGCCAGGGGCAGGTGGCCGCACAGGTCCGCGAGCCGGGCGACGGGCCGGGCGTCGGCCGCGGCCCAGGTACGGCCCGCCGCCCGCTCCAGCAGGAGGGCGCCGTCCTGCGGCGGGAGCGGTTCGAGCCGGACGTGCGTGGCGGCTCCGAGGGTGGCCAGCGGCTGTCTGCTGGTCAGCAGTACGGCACAGCCGGCGCCTGCCGGGAGCAGGGGACGTACCTGGCTCACCGATGCCGCGTCGTCGAGGACGAGGAGGGTGCGGGTGGCGGCCAGCGCGGAGCGCAGCAGGGCGGCGCCGGCCGCCTCGTCGCCGGGGATCCGCCGCGTGTCCACCCCCAGGCCGTGCAGGAGTGCGGCGAGGGCGTCGGCGGGTGTGAGGGGGGCGATGCCGGGGGTGGCGCCGTGCAGGTTGAGGTAGAGGCGGCCGTCCGGGAACGCGGGCCTGAGCTGTTCCGCGATGTGCAGGGCGAGGCCCGTCTTGCCGACGCCCGGCATGCCACTGATCACCGCGCAGGCGGGGCCGGCGCGGTCCGACTCCAGCGCGGCACGGATCTCGGCGATGTGCTCGGCTCGGCCGACGAACCCGTCAGGCGGTGCGGGGAGTTGCTCCGGCCGCGGGGGCGTCCGTCCGGGCACGGCGGGGAGTTCGGATTCGGGGGCGGTGAACGGGGCGGGCGGTTCACGGTGCCGGGAGGCCGCGCTGTGGAGCACTTCCCGATGGGCGTCCTGGAGGGCCGGGCCCGGCTCGACCCCGAGTTCCTCGACCAGGGTCCTGCGCAGGGACCGGAACTGGGCCAGCGCCTCGGCTCGGCGGCCGGTGCGGCCGAGGGCGAGGATCAGCTGGCGGTGCAGAGCCTCCCGGAACGGATGCTCCTCGACGAGGAGGCCGAGGTCGGCTGCGAGCCCTTCCGGACGGCCGAGGCGCAGCAGGGCCTCGAAGCGGCATTCGAGCGCCTGGAGCCGCTGTTCCTGGAGGAACGTGACGACGGGGTGCCCGGCGAGAGCGGGCACGTCCGCGAAGGGGGTGCCACGCCACAGGGCGAGCGCGTCGCCCGCCGCGCACTCCGCCGTCTCCCAGTCCTCCCGGTTGCGGGCCTCCACCGCCCGGCGCACCCGCCCCTCGAACGCCTCGCGGTCCAACTCATCCGCACCGACCCGTAGTTCGAGCCCGTGGGGCATGGTGCGCAGCCGGGTGCCGTCGGCGTCGCGGAGGTCGCGGCGCAGCCGGGCGACGTGGTTGTGCAGCGAGGCGGTGGCGGTCGGCGGCGGGTCCTCGCCCCACAGCGCCGCCGTCACCGTCTCCGGCGGCACGGTGCGGTTCGGTTCCAGCAGCAGGACGGCGAGCAGCGCGCGGGGCTTCGCTCCCCGGACGACCAAGGCCACGCCGTCGTCGCCGGCCGTCGTCAGCGCTCCCAGTACCGCGAACTTCACCAGCACTCCCCCGTGTTCGGCATCGGCCCCTGCTCGAAGAGCGTCACACATCGCTGTTAGCGGCGCGTGGGGGGCCTGTTAGGGCCGGTCGGGACGATGCCCTTCCCCCGAGCGGAGAGAGGTCGGTGCACATGTCGGCACGCCCGATACGGACGACGCTGGTCTGCGTGACGGCGATCGCGGCGACGAGTACGGCCCTGCTGTCCACGCCCGCGGCCGCGACGGAGACGCGAGGGGCCGCGCACGGTGCCACCCAGGCCGCCATGGACGCCGCCGTCGCCGCGGGTGTGCCGGGAGTCGTCGGGGAGGTGCGGGACACCCGTGGGGTGTGGAAGGGCACTTCGGGCGTCGCCGACCTCACCACGCGGCAGCCGCGCGGCCACGGCGACCGGTTCCGCGCCGGAAGTGTCACCAAGACCCTGGTGGCCACCGTCATGCTCCAGCTCCAGGCGGAGGGCAGGGTCGACCTCGACGCCACGGTCGACCACTATCTGCCCGGGCTGGTGCGGGGGAACGGCCACGACGGCACCAAGATCACGGTGCGTCAGCTGATGAACCACACCAGCGGCGTCTTCAACTTCACCGACGACGCCACGTTCGCGAAGAAGGTGCTCGGCATCGACTTCCTGGAGTCCCGCTACGACGACTGGACTCCGCAGCAGGTCATCGCCCTCGCCCTGGAGAACCCTCCCCAGTTCGAGCCCGGCACCTCGTGGAAGTACTCCAACACCAACTACCTGCTGCTCGGGCTGATCGTCGAGAAGCTGACCGGCCGGCCCTACGCCGAGGAGATCGAACGGCGCGTCACCGGGCCGCTGGGGATGCGCGCCACGCGCTTCCCCGGAACCGACCCGCACGTGCCCGCGCCCACCCGGCACTACTCCACCTTCACCGAGGACCCGGGCAAGACCTACGACGTGACCGAGCTCAACCCGTCCTGGGCGTGGGCGGCGGGCGAGATGATCAGCAACTCCGCCGACCTCAACCGCTTCTTCGGCGCGCTGTTCGGCGGCAGGCTGCTGCCTCCGGCCCAGCTCCGGCAGATGACGAGGACGGTCTCGACGGAGGGCAATCTGCCGGGCCAGCGCTACGGCCTGGGCCTCATCGAGTACGAGACGAGCTGCGGGGTCCCGGTCTGGGGCCACTCGGGCGGGATCCACGGCTCCTCGACCCAGTCCTTCGGCTCCAGGGACGGCCGCCACATGATCACCCTGAACTTCAACGGGGACTGGGTCGGCGGCGGCAAGAACGTCGTCTCGGCCGAGTTCTGCCCACCCCGGAATCCCCGGTAAGGCTAGCCTTGCCTCACTTTCGCTAGGCTGTGCGGACAGACCGACGGACGCGCACACCCCGGGAGCCCGCCTTGCCGCACACGACCGACACCGTCGCCGCGCGCGAGGAGGGCTGGGTCCAGCTGGGATCGGGCGCCGAGTTGCGTGAACTGCTGGGCGAGCCCTGGCCCGTGGTGATCGAGAAGGTCCACGACCGGCTCACCGAGCAGGACCGGGACGTCCTCGCCCGCTCCCCCTTCTGCCTGCTGGCCACCTCCGACACCCAGGGCAACTGCGACGTCTCCCCGCGCGGGGACGCCCCGGGGTTCACCCATGTCGTGGACTCCGGGACGATCGCCCTGCCCGACCGGCCGGGGAACCGGCGCGGCGACAGCTTCCACAACATCCTCGACAACCCGCACGCCGGGCTGCTGTATCTGATACCCGGCGGCAAGGAGGTCCTGCGGGTCAACGGCAGGGCCCGCATCCTCACCGACGCCCCGTTCTTCGATGCCATGACGGCACAGGACGGCAAACGCCCCGCCCTCGCGCTCGTGCTCGAAATTGACGAGATCTATCTGCACTGCCCGCAGTCGCTGCGCCGCTCGGGGGTATGGAATCCGGCCTCGTGGCAGACGGGCTGAGATCACGGTTCAGGCACCCCCCTCCCGGCATTCACTAAGGTTAGGCTAACCTTCGCCGCGTGAGATCTGGTGAAGAAACGGCCGGCGGACAGCGTCTGCGCGGGCATCAACTTTCGGCCACGGGTGTGACCGTGTCGTACGACGGCGTGGACGTCGTGCACGACGCGGCGATCGCGCTCCGGCCCGGTGAGGTGACCGTCCTGGTCGGCCCCAACGGCAGCGGGAAGTCGACGCTGCTGCGGACGATCGCCCGGCTGCAGCGGGCCCGCGAGGCCGCGCTCAGGATCGACGCCGGCACCGACGGCCTCGCCCTGACCGCCCGGGAGTTCGCGCGGTACGTGGCCCTGCTGACCCAGGGCCGGCCCACGCCCAGCGGGCTGACCGTGCGGGACCTCGTCGAGTTCGGCCGCTACCCCTACCGGGGCCGCTTCGGCCGCCCCGACCCGGACGCGTCGGCCGCGGTCGAGCGGGCGCTGTCGCTGACCGGGGTCACCGACCTCGCCGAGCGCGGCGCCGACCACCTCTCCGGCGGGCAGTTGCAGCGGGTCTGGCTCGCGAGCTGCCTCGCCCAGGAGACCGGTGTGCTGCTGCTGGACGAGCCGACGACCTATCTCGACCTGCGCTACCAGATCGAACTCCTCGACCTCGTCCGCGATCTGGCGGACGACCACGGGATCGCCGTCGGGGTCGTGCTGCACGACCTCGACCAGGCCGCGGCCATCGCCGACCGGATCACGCTGCTCGAAGCGGGCCGGATCGTCGCCGAGGGCCGGCCCGAGGAGGTCCTGACCCCGGAGCGGCTGACCGCCGTCTACGGCATCCGGATCGACGTCGACACAGACCCCCACACCGGCCGACTGCGGACCCGTCCGATCGGCCGGCACCACACCCGCAACACCCGAAGCGAAAGGCTCGGCACCACCTCATGAGACGCATCCTGCTCACCGCGGCCACCACCACCGCCGCGGCGCTCACCCTCGCCGCCTGCGGCACCACCGAGCCGGCCGCCGACAGCTCCTCGAAGAAGACCTCCGAGGCCATCGACCTCACCGACTCCACGGGCGCGAAGGTCAAGCTGGACGGCCCGGCGAAGAAGGTCGTCGCCACCGAGTGGAACGAGGTCGAGAGCCTCATCACCCTCGGCGTCGACCCGGTCGGCGTCGCCGACGTCAAGGGCTACAAGACCTGGGACACCGCCGTCCCTCTGAAGAACGAGCCGAAGGACATCGGCACCCGCGGCGAGCCCAGCATGGACACCGTCGCCTCGCTCTCCCCCGACCTCATCGTGGCCAGCTCCGACCTGCCCGACGCGGCCGTGAAGCAGCTGAAGAAGATCGCCCCGGTGCTGGAGATCAAGTCGGCGGACGCCTCCGACCAGATCGGTCAGATGTTCACCAACCTCGACCTGATCGCCAAGGCGACCGGCACCACCGACAAGGCCGAGGCGGCCCGCAAGAACTTCGACGCGAAGGTCGCCGAGGGCAAGAAGGCCCTCGCCGACGCCAAGCTCGACGGCTCCGACATCGCCTTCTCCGACGGCTATGTCACCGCCAACCAGGTCTCCCTGCGCCCGTACACCGACGGTTCCCTCATCGGGTCGGTCAACAAGCAGCTCGGTCTGAAGAACGCCTGGAAGGTCAAGGGCGACCCGGCCTACGGCCTCGGTACCACCGACGTCGAGGGCCTCACGGCCCTGCCGAAGGACGTGCGGTTCGCCTACATAGGCAACGACGAGGACAAGTCCAGCAACCCGTTCTCCGGCCAGCTGAAGAAGAACGCCGTGTGGACGTCCCTGCCGTTCGTCAAGGCGGACAAGGTGCACCGGCTGCCCGACGGCATCTGGATGTTCGGCGGTCCCCAGTCGATGGAGGCGTACATCGACGCCCTCGTCGGCGAGCTGACGAAGTAGCAGCCGGCGAAACAGCCGCTCGGACGAAGCAGAAGCACCGGAGCCATGGCCGTCACCGAAGCACCCCCCAGCACCACCCGCCCTGCGGCGGCCGCGTCCCGTACGGGCGCGGCCGCGGTGACGGCCGGGCTCGTCCTCCTCGTCGCCGCTCTCGCGGTCGTCGACATCACCCAGGGCACCGCCGCCGTCGGACCGGCGCAGGTGTTCAAGGCCCTGACCGGGCAGGCCGATCCGGGCGACGCGTCCGTGGTCATCGCCTCCCGGCTGCCGCGGATGACCGCCGGCGTCCTGGTCGGCGTCGTCCTCGGCATCGCGGGCGCCGTCCTCCAGGCCGTCAGCCGCAATGTGCTCGCCTCGCCCGACACCCTCGCGGTGAACGCCGGTTCGTACCTGGCGCTCGGGCTGGTCGGCGCGACCGGCGTCTCCCTGCCCCTGCTGGCCTCCTCGGGCGTCGCCTTCGCCGGCGGGCTGGTGGCGGCGGCCGTCGTGCTCGCCCTGTCCGGGCTCGGCACGGGCACCGTACGGCTGGTCCTCGCCGGCACGGCGCTCGCGCTCGGCCTGAACTCCGTGACGGAGGGGCTGCTCCTGCTGTTCCCGCAGCAGACGGAGGGCCTCTACCAGTGGAACCAGGGGAGCATCGGCCAGAACGGCTTCGACGGCGTCCTTCAGATGCTGCCCGTCGCCCTGGTGGGACTCGCCGGGCTGCTGCTGGTCGCACGGCGGGTCGACGCGCTCGCCCTCGGGGACGACGCGGCGCGCGGTCTTGGCGTGCCGGTCCACGCCACCCGTGTCACGGTGGTCGTGCTGGCGGCGCTGCTGTCGGCGGCGGCCGTCACCCTCGCCGGGCCCATCGGCTACGTCGGGCTCTGCGCCCCCGCCCTGGTGCGTCCGCTCGCCCGCCGGTTCCGTGGCTTCGTCCGCTCCCGCGCGGCCCTGCCGGTGGCCGGGCTCACCGGTGCCGCGCTGGTGCTCGGGTCGGACGTGCTGCTGCGGGCCCTCGTCCCCGCGGACCGGGCGGTCGCCGTGCCCACCGGCATCGTCACCAGCCTGGTCGGTGCCGTGTTCCTGGTGGTGACCGCCCTGCGACTGCGGGACACGGCGGGCGCCGACGCGCCGGACCGGCTGCGCATCCCCAGCCGGACGGCGTTCCTGGTCACGGTGGGCGTCCTGGCCGCCGTGGTCGTGGGTGTCACGCTGGCCGGTGTCCTGCTCGGCGACAGCAAACTCCTGCTCGGCGATGTCGCGAACTGGGCGCAGGGGCGGGCCGGTCAGGCCGTCTCCTTCGTGCTGGACACCCGGGTGCCGCGGGTGCTCGCCGCCCTGTGCGCGGGCGCGTCGCTCGCCCTGGCCGGCACGCTCGTGCAGGCCGTGACCCGCAACCCGCTCGCGGAGCCCGGGGTTCTGGGCGTCTCCGGCGGTGCCGCGCTGGGCGCCGTGCTGCTGGTGACGACCGTGCCCGCCGCCGGCACCTGGGGCATCGCGGGTGCCGCGTTCGGGGGCGCCGCGCTGTCCTCCGCCATCGTCTTCGGGCTCGCGGCCCGGGGCGGCTACCGGCAGAACCGGCTGGTCCTCGTCGGGATCGGCATGGCCGCCGGCTCCACGGCCCTGATCAGTCTGCTCATCGTGCTCACCGACCCGTTCAACGCCACCAAGGCGCTGACCTGGCTGTCCGGTTCGACGTACGGGCGGACCATGCCGGACGTCGTACCCGTCGCGCTCGTGCTGGCGCTGGGCCTGGCCGTCGCGGTCGCGCGGCGCACCGAGCTGGATCTCGTCTCCCTGGACGAGGACACCCCGCGGCTGCTCGGCCTCGGGCTGTCCGGGGCCAGGCTCGGTTTCCTGGTGGTGAGCGTCCTGCTGGCCGGGACCGCCGTCGCCTCGGCCGGGACCATCGGCTTCGTGGGTCTCGTGGCGCCGCACGCGGCGCGTGCCCTCGTCGGCCGGCGGCATGTACGGGTGGTGCCGGTCGCCGTCCTGCTCGGGGCCGCGCTCGTCTGTACGGCGGATCTGCTCGGCCGGACCGTCATCGCCCCGGCCCAGTTGGGCGCCGGACTGATGACGGCGGTGATCGGCACGCCGTACTTCCTGCGTCTGCTGGTACGGGGCCGTAAAGCGACATAAACCATCTAAAAGGCCGTCAATCACAAAAATGCCTCACGCCTGCCTGTTGTATGGATCCACGCACAACGGGAGTGAGGGAGCATGGCCAAGGACATTGCGGACGCGGGCCCGCCACCGTCCGCGAGCCTGAAGCCCAATGCGATCGGGTTCCTCGACGCGCTGGTCATCGGGCTCAACGCGACCTCACCGGCGTACTCGGTCGCGGCGGTCATCGGCCCGATCGTCGCCCTGGTGGGCATCTACGCCCCCGGGGTGATGATCGCCTCGTTCGTGCCGATGCTGCTGATCGCGTCGGCGTTCTACTACCTCAACAAGGTCGACCAGGACTGCGGCACGACCTTCTCCTGGGTCACCAGGGCCATGGGACCGTGGGCGGGCTGGCTCGGCGGCTGGGCCATCGCGATGACGGGCGTCCTGGTCGTCGGGTCGCTGGCGGATGTCGCCGTGACCTTCTTCCTGCTCGCCGTGGGCCTGGACAGCTGGGCGGACAACGACGTCGTGCGCCAGTTGCTCACCGTGCTGCTCATCGTGGTGATGACGGCCATCTGTGTGATCGGCACCGAGGTGTCGGCCAAGGTGCAGAACGTCCTCATCCTGGCGCAGGTCGTCTGCCTGCTCGCCTTCGCCGTGGTGGCGCTGTACCGCGTCTACGCCGACACCGGCACCCTCGAATCCATCGAACCCGAGTTCAGCTGGCTCGACCCCTTCGGGGCCGGCGGGGCGTCGCTGACCGGCGCCCTGCTGCTGGGCGTCTTCATCTACTGGGGCTGGGAGTCGGCGGTCAACCTCACCGAGGAGGTGGAGGACTCGGCCACCGCGCCCGGCAAGGCGGCCATCTGGTCGACGGTGCTGCTGCTGGTGACCTACCTCGCTGTCGCCTTCGCGGTCGTCGCCTACGCCGGAACGGCCTACCTCGCCGAGAACGCCGCCGAGGAGGAGTTCATCTTCGCGCTGCTCGCCGAAGAGGCGATGGGCGGCTGGGACTGGGTCGTACTGCTGGCGGTCTCGACGTCGGCGCTGGCGTCCACGCAGACGACGATCATCCCGGCGTCCCGCACCGGACTGTCCATGGCCCGCCGGTACGCCCTGCCGAAGCACTTCGGGCACATCAACCCCCGGTTCCGCACCCCGGACGTGAGCACCTGGTGGGTCGCCGGCATCGCCATCGTCTGGTACCTCGTCCTCTACCACGCCAGCGAGAACGCCCTCTTCGACTCCCTGACGGCGCTGTCCCTGCTGATCGCGTTCTACTACGCGCTCACCGGCCTCGCCTGCGCCGTCTACTACCGACGCGAGCTGACCAGGAGCGTCCGGGACTTCCTCCTGATCGGCCTCGGCCCGCTGATCGGCGCCGGGCTGCTGGCGTGGCTGCTGGTGGAGTCGGTCCAGGACATGGCCGACCCGGCCAACTCCTACAGCGGCAGCTCCTGGTTCGGGCTCGGCCCGCCGCTCGTCATCGGTATCGGCGTCGCCGTCGCGGGCGTGATCATCATGGTCGTCTGGCGGCTGACGGCCCCCGCGTTCTGGTCGGAGCGCCCGAGCACGGTCGACCCCGATCTCGTCCACGGCAAGGAGTCCTGAAGATGTCGGTGGTCCTCGGCTACGACGAGTCCCCGGGCGCCCTGCGCGCGCTGCGGGTCGCGATCGAGGTGGCGGCCGCGTACGGCGAACCCCTGGTGATCGTCTACGGCGCCGCGGCACCCGGCGTCACGGGCGAGGAGTACGGCGCCCATCAGAAGGCCGTCCGCGAGGCCGGGAGCACCGTGCTCGGTCATGCCGTCCGCGTCGCCGACGAGGCCGGCGTGCCCAGCACGGTCGAACTCATCGACGAGCGGCCCGCACAGGCGCTGATCGACGCCGCGGCACGCCATGACGCCAGGGTGATCGTGGTGGGCACATGGGGCGAGAGCCCGGTGCGCGGGGCCCTGCTGGGCTCGACCCCCCACAAGCTGCTGCACCTCTCGAACGTCCCCGTGCTGTGCGTGCCGGCCGACGAGTCCTGAGGCCTCCGGCCCTGCGCAGCGCCCGGGTCAGGAACTGCCCGCGCGGCGTTTCGCGAGCGGGCTGAAGGCGTACAGGCCGAGGATGTCGGGCAGGGGGGCGATACCGGGGCCGCCCTCGCGGACCCAGGAGACGATGTCCTCGGTCGCGGCCGGGTCGTTGACCAGCCCGAGCCACACCGGCCGGGCCCCGGCGGCACGCCCCGCGGCGGACGGCTGTACGACGATGACGTTGGCCTGGTCGCAGACGTCGAGGCACTCGGAGACCCGCACGGGCGCCGCCTCGCGCAGCCGCTCGGTCTGTGCCGTGTGGTCGACGCCGGTCACCTTGCCGGTGCCGCAGCAGCAGTCCCGGCAGACGACGACGCGGCACGGAACCCCTCCGGCCGGGGTTGCGGACATGCCGCACCTGTCCTCTCTCCGGGGAGATCCGCCCCGGTGGTTCGTCGAGGAGGCGACCGCGTGAGTCTCCTGGCTCCCGGCGTAGGGGGCTTCTGATGGATCTCCGCGGAAGAAGGAGCGGCGTTCGGTGCGTGCTCTCGGCGTGCCGGGCGGAAGGCCTCGTAGCGGAGCTACTAGGCCTTTTGGCCGGTGCGGCGAGAGTGCGTGCCGGGCGTCGCGACGCCGCGGAGATCCATCAGAAGCCCCCTAGGGCCGGTCACAGTGGCGGGACCGCGCCGGATTAACACCGGCTTCCTCGTTCCGCCGTCGCCTTGTTCGCCGATCATCCTCGCATGCGGCCGGTGCGCGGCCTCAGTCCGTCTCGTGGGCGTGCGGCTGCGTAGCCGGCGGTTCGGCCGGGCGTTCGCGGCCACCGTCCCGGCCGGAGGCCACCACGGCGAGGAGCCCTACGACGACGGCCCCGGCGGCGATCCGTCCCACCGCCCGTGCCGTCCAGGCCGGCCAGGTCACGCCCGTGCGCGCACCGGGCGCGGCCAGGCGTTCGGACCGCCGGGCCGGCCGCAGCAGGCGCAGCACCAGCAGGGCGGCGACGGGCAGTTGCAGCAGCCACAGCACGGTGCGCGGCCACTCGCCGTACCAGACGTTGGTGCCGTAGAGCAGGGTGTGCCAGACGCTGAGGACGTACACGACGATCACGGACCGGTGCAGGCGGCGCCAGGTGTTCGCGCCGATGCGGTGCCGGACGTAGAAGAGCAGGCCCAGGGGGATCGCCAGGTACAGGGCGCCCTGGCCGAGGGGGATGGCGATGCGGCCGGTCCCGGAGTCGTACCAGCCGGGCACGAAGGTGTCCGCGAAGCCGGCCCACAGCCGCTCGGCCCACCCCAACTGCGCCTCGTAGCGAACGAGTTCCGCCGCGAACATCAGGGCGTGCGCGAACATCAGGGCCATCGTGGTCAGGCTGGTGGTGCGGTGCCAGCGTTCCAGGACCTGCCGGGAGACCGGCAGCCGGCCGGGGCCCGGCCCCGACAGCAGCAGCCCCAGCATGACCGTGCCCCACGCCCACAACAGGCCCGACCAGCCGAACGCCTGGCTCAGCAGGTACATCCAGTAGGTGCCGGGATCGTCCATGAACGGCATGACCGCGACCGTGTCGGAGGTGCCCGACTCCATGCGCGCCCACAGCAGCGCGAACACCGCTGCCGTGACCACGACCGCCGCACCGGCGTCGGGCAGCGCGGAGCGGAGATCTCCGCGCAGGGCGACGCGCTCGGCGCCGGGTCTCGGGACGGTCGTCCCGTTCTCGTCGGACCTCGGGTTCACCAGCATCGAGCACAGTCTCACCGAGGGGAGATGGGTTACCGAGAGGCAATCCGGCCAGAGGGACGGCCGGTACCCGTCGGGGCCCCGGAGGCACCCTTTCCATCCCCTGTGGCCCTCCCTACGCTGAGGCGCGCAGTCGCAGGGGAACCCGGTGGGAATCCGGGACTGTCCCGCAGCGGTGAGTGGGAGCGCACGCCGGCCCACGAGTCCGAAGACCTGCCACCGCGCCCGCGCGTCACGCGGGCTGTGCACGGTGACCTCGAGGACTGGGTCGGCGGACGGAGGAAAGCACGTGAGTGGTGTCGTGTCCGGTGTCTGTCACGGCACGCTCGGCGAGCTGTACCAGGGGCCGCTGCGGGCGGGCCCCGATCCGGACATCGCGGTGGTGTCGTTCCCCGTGGAACGCCACTCCTGGGTGCACTTCACGCCAGGGGCGGCGCGGCCCCTTCCGCTCGGGGAGAAGTCCCTGACGGCGGCCCGGCTCTTCCTGGAACACCACGGCCTGTCGTCCCTGCCGCCGGGAAGCTGGACCGCGCACTCCGATCTGCGGGTGGGCGTCGGGATGGCCAGCTCGACGGCGGACATCGTGGCGACCCTGCGCTGTCTGTCGGGGATCTTCTCGCTGCCCTGCGACACCGACGTGGTGCTCGGCGTCCTGGCGGCGATCGAACGGTCGGACAGCGTCTTCCTCGACGAGTTCGCGCTGCATCTGAGCGGCCGGCACCGGGTGGTGCGGCGGCTGGGCACGGACATCGGCTTCCACACCGCCTATGTGATCGAGCCGGGCACGGTGGACACCGCCGCCGTGACCTCGCTGCTCCTCGCGCACTACCGGCGCCGCGGCGAGGAGTACGAGCGGTGCCTGACCGACCTGCTGAAGGGCTTCGCCTGCGGCGACGCGGCCGCCGTGGCGCGGGCGGCGACCACCAGTGCCGTGCTGTCCCAGGAGGTGCTGCCCAAGACGACGTTCGACCGGGTGCTGGGCCACCGGGAGCGGTTCGGTGCCGACGGTGTCTTCGTCGCGCACACGGGCTGTCTGACCGGCTATCTCTTCGTCCGCCGCCCGGACTCCCGCGTCAGATCCGAACTGTCCGCGTTCTTCCGCTCGCTCGGCCACCAGTGCACTTTCGCCCAAGGAGGCTACGGGTGATCCACCCCCATATCGCCGACGCCCTGAAGGTTCCCGACCTGGTCCGGCTCACCGACCAGCTCGTGCTGCTCCGGTTCGAGTCGATGAAGATCTACTCGGCGCTCGCCGCCGTGCGCCGATTACTCGACCGGGGTACGGTCCGGCCGGGCCAGACCCTGATCGACAGCTCCAGCGGCATCTACGCCTACGCCCTCGCGCTGGCCTGTCACCGCCACGGCATGCGGTGCCACATCGTGGCGTCCACCACCGTCGACGCCACCACCCGCGCCCAGCTGGAGATCCTCGGCGCGAGTGTCGAGCAGGTCGAACCGTCCCGGAACCTCAAGCTCGACCAGGAGTTACGGGTCCGGCGGGTGCGCGAGATCCTCGCCGAGCGCCCCGACTGCCACTGGATGCGCCAGTACCACGACGACATCCACTGCCTCGGCTACCACGAGGTCGCCGACCGGATAGCCGAGGCGTTTCCCGGAACCCCGCTGACCGTCGTCGGCGGGGTGGGCTCCGGCGCCTCGACGGGCGGCCTCGTGGAGCGTCTCAGGGAGACGGAGCCGTCGGTGCGGCTGGTCGGCGTGCAGCCGTTCGGCAGCGTCACCTTCGGCAGCCAGGACCATCACGACCCCGAGGCGATCATCGCGGGCATCGGGTCGTCGATCGTCTTCGACAACGTCCGCCACCACCTCTACGACACCGTGCACTGGATGGACTTCACACACGCCATGTCCGGCGCGGTCAGCCTGCTGCGCGAACACGCCGTCTTCGCCGGGCTGTCCACCGGTGCCGGGTATCTGGCCGCGATGTACGAGGCCCGCCGCCACCCCGACCGGCTGCACCTGGTGATCGGCGCCGACACCGGACACCGCTATGTGGAGCGCGTCTTCGCCCGGTACCCGGAGGCCCTGGACCCCGCCTCGCTGAAGCCCGTCGAGGTCCGCGACCCGGAGGAGATGAGCATGCCCTGGTCGAGAATGACGTGGCGGCGCACGGCCTGCCCCGCCCACTGGAAGGAGCGGGCGGCATGACGGTCGTCTGTCTGGAGTCGCTGACGTTCGGGCTCGGGCACCTGGTACGCGCCGCCGACCGGCTCGGCGAGCGGCTGCTGCTCCTGACCCGCGACCCGGCCTACTACGCCTACGAACTGGACCGGCTGCCCGCCGGCGCCCTGGACGTCGTGGAGATCGACACCTTCGACGTGGAGCGGGTGGCGGAACTGCTGGAGCGTACGCCGGAGTTGCGGGGCCTGATCAGTTCCACCGACACCTGGACCCTGGCCGGAGCGGACCTCGCCGACCGTTTCGCCCTGCCGGGGCTCGATCCCGGGGTCCTGCGGTTCACCCGGGACAAGGCGGCCGTCCGCAACCGGCTGCACGAGGCCGGTCTCACCCGCGGCCGGGCCGCCGAGGCCGCGGGTCCGGACGCGGAAGCCCGGGAACTGCTGCTCAAGGAGGTGGGCCTGCCGGCGGTCCTCAAGGACACGGCGGGCACCGGAAGCCAGAACGTCTGGCTGGTGCGCGACGAGAGGGAGCTGGATAGGTCCCTGCGGGATGCGGCGGAACAGCCCTTGAAGGGGCGGCTGTTCGCGGAGCCGTACTTCGGCGGGCCGGTGTACAGCGCCGAGACCCTCACCTGGGCGGGGCGTACGCGGCTCCTCGGTGTGTCCAGCAGGCTCATGTCGGCGGAGCCCCGCTTCCGCGAGGAGATCACGGCCTTCCCCGTCGCCTTCCCGGAGGCACACGAGGCGTCGCTGGAACGGTGGCTCGACGAGGTGCTCGCCGCCATCGGCTACACCGACCGTTTCGCGCATGTGGAGTTCGTGCTGACCCGCGACGGTCCCGAGGTGGTGGAGGTCAACCCCCGGATCGGGGGCGCGCTGGTCGGTGAGGGCCTGTGCCGGGCGCTCGGCGTCAATGTGTACGAGGCGATGATCGAGGCCGCGCTCGGCCGCCGGCCCCGGCTGATGGACACGGCGCTGCCCGGCGGTCCGGCCGTGGCCTTCGTCCTGGGATATCCGGCCGAGCCCGGAGTGTTCACGGGAGTCGCCGGACTCGACCGGCTGGCGGACCTGCCCGGGTCACCGGCCTGGTATCCCGTCCGCCAAGTCGGCGACACCATCGAGCACTTGGCCGACAGCCGTGGCTACGCCGGCATCGTCTACGCCGAGGCGGAGACGGCGGAACTGGCCACGCACCGGGCGGTCGCGGCCGCCAACGCCCTGCGCGTGCTCACCGAGCCCTCCGGTGGGTGAACGGCCCGGGCGGAGCGCCGGGTTGTTCCCGCTCAGCGGCCCGCTGCGCTTCCTGCTGCTCAGCTCGTTCCTGATCCCGCTCGGCAGCTTCATGGTGCTGCCGTTCATGTCGGTGTTCCTGCACGAGCGGCTCGGGATGGGGCTCGGCACGGTCGGTGTGGTGCTGGCCGTGGCCTCGCTGGTGCAGTTCTCCGGCGGAGTCGTCGGCGGGGCGCTCGCGGACCGGATCGGGCTGCGCCGCACGATGCTGTGGGCCCTCGCCATACGGACGGCCGGATTCGTCGGCCTCCTGCTGGCCCTGCGCCGGCCGCCCCTGGCGGTCGCCGCGCTGGTGCTGACGTGCTGCGGCGCCGCCCTGTACCTGCCCGCCAACAAGGCGTACCTGGTGCACGGGGTGGACGAGGAGCGCCGGCCGGCGTTCCTGTCGGCGGGCAACGCGGCGCTCAACGCGGGCATGGCGGTGGGACCGTTGATCGCCGGGCCGTTCGTGCTGTCCTCGCCCGGCTGGCTGTTCGCGGCCGTCACGGCGCTGTTCCTCGCGGTCACGGCGGGCCACGCCGGGCTGCCCGCCGCCGGGGAGCGACCCCCCGGCACGGAGGCCACCCGGCAGGGGCTGCTGGCCGGGGTGGCCGTCCTGCCGTTCGCCGCCAACGCGCTGGCGTTCTATCTGTACTTCCACTTCCAGCACTTTCTGGCGATCTACGCGGTCGAGCGTGCCTCCAGCGAGTTCTACAGCCTGGTCCTGCTGCTCTGCTTCACGCTGGTCATCGTCGTCCAGCCGCTCGCCTCCGGGCTGATCCGGCGGATGCCTTACGCGCTCGCGCTGACCGTCGGGTTCGCGGGGCTGGCGGCCGGACTGGCCGTGCTGGCGATCGGCAGCCGGGCCGCTCTGCTGGCGGGCGGTGCGCTGATCACCCTGGGCGACATCGTGCTGTTCCTGAAGAACGACCTGGAGGCGCTGCGCCGCAGCCCGCGCTCCGACGCCGTGGTCTTCGGTCAGCAGCGGCTGGCCGCCGGTCTCGGCGCCTGCGCGAGCGGCGTGCTGGGCGGGCAGCTCTACGGCCTCGGCGAACGCGCCGGGCACACCGGCTGGTTCTGGCTGCTGGCCGCCGCGCAATGTCTGCTAATTCCCCCTCTCCTGCTCTTGCTGCGCAGGCACGGCGAGCGGCTGAAGCAGGTCCCATTCGACGAAGAAGGAGCACTGAAGCCGCATGACACGGACGGGCGGGTTCCAGGACGATGACTTCTGGACGGAGTTCCACGACTTCCTCTTCTCCGAGCAGCGCCACACCCAGGCCGAGGAGCTTCTCGACACCTCTCCCCTGCTGTCCTTCACGCCCGGGGCGCGGGTGCTCGACCTGTGCTGCGGCCCTGGCGTGTTCACCGTGCCGCTCGCCCGGCGCGGCTACGAGGTGACGGGCGTGGACCTCAGCCCGGCCATGCTGGACCGGGCGCGCAAACGGTCGGCGGACACCGGCACCGACGTCACCTACGTCCAGGCCGACGCGCGTGAGTTCGAGGCGCCGGGCGGCTTCGACGTCGTACTCAACATGTTCACGTCGTTCGGCTACTTCGAGGACCCGGCCGACAACGCGCGCGTGCTGCGCACCATGTACGACTGCCTGGCCCCGGGCGGCACCCTCGTCCTGGACCTGGCCGGCAAGGAGCTGCTGGCCCGCAAGGTCACCCCGCCGAAGGTGGTGACGCACGGTGAGGACCTGATGGTGCAGACCGACACGGTGCTGGACGACTGGGCGCGGCTGCGCAGCGACTGGGTCCTGGTGCGCGGCGAGCGGGTGACCCGGGCCACCCTGGTGTGGTTCGTGTACAGCGCCGTGGAGCTGCGGCGGATGGCCGAGGAGGCCGGGTTCGGGGGCGTGGAGGTCTTCGGTGGCTTCGACGGCCGGCCCTACGACGAGAACGCCGAGCGGCTGGTGCTGCGGGCGGTCCGCGAGGGGTGACGTGGGCATGGGGCGTGCGGGGCGGGCACGCACGCCCTGTTGACCGCGACGGCGCGGAACGTACTATCACCAGGTCATCGCCGCGACGGGAGACAGGAAGCCGGTGTGAGTCCGGCACGGTCCCGCCACTGTGACCGGGGAGTGCACCCCTTCGACACGCCACCGCGCGAGCGCGGGAAGGCGAGGGGGAACGTCGATCCGGGAGTCAGGACACTGACCCGTCGCGGGCCCGATCCGAGGAGCGCGGACTCCCCAGGAGGCTCTACGTGTCCCATCTGTTCTCCCCTGCCCGCAGGCAGGTCACAGCGCTGGCCGTCGCCCTGTCGGCGGCGCTGCTCGTCGCCGGCTGCGGCTCGTCCGGCGGCACCGCCCAGGACTCGAAGGCGGCGAAGGCGCCCCCGGGCTTCCCCGTCACCGTCGACAACTGCGGGGTGAAGACGACCTACGACAAGCCGCCGTCGCGGGTCGTCACCATCCACCAGCACCCGGCGGAACTGATGCTCGCCCTCGGTCTGAAGAACCGCATGGTCGGCACCGCCTTCCCCGACTCGGCCGTCCTGCCGGAACTGCGCAAGGACTACGAGGCGATCCCGGAACTGGCGAAGAAGGAGCCGTCGTTCGAGACCGTCCTGGAGGCCGAGCCGGACCTCGTCTACGGCGGCTACGGCAGTGCCTTCGCGGAGAACGACGGTCGCTCCCGCAAGGCGTTCGCCGACGCCGGCATCGACACCCACCTCAACCGCGAGTACTGCGGAAAGAAGCGGGTGACGATGAAGGACACCTACGACGAGATCCGCACCGTCGGTGAGATCTTCGGCGTCCCGGACCGGGCCGACGAACTGGTCTCCGACCTGGAGGGCCGGGTCGGCAAGGCGGCCTCCGCCGTCGAGGGCGAATCCGCTGTGCCGGTGTTCGTGTACGACAGCGGCGACAAGACCGCCTTCACCGCGGGCGGCAAGAGCCTCGGCACGGAGATCATCCGGCTGGCCGGCGGCAAGAACGTCTTCGCCGACCTCGACGATGTCTTCGGGGACGTCTCCTGGGAGCAGGTCGTCGAGCGCAGGCCCGAGGTCATCGCCATCTACGACTACGCCGGAGCCGGGAGCGTCGAGCAGAAGAAGAAGTTCCTGCTCTCCCAGCCGGCCCTCGCCGATGTGCCCGCCGTGAAGAACAAGCGGTTCGTCGTCCTGCCGCTCACCGCCACCCTGGTCGGCATCCGCTCCGCGTACGCGGTCGGGGACCTGGCGCGCGGGCTGCACCCCGAGAGCTCCCGGTGACGCAGCCGGCCACCGAGGCGCCCGCGGTGCGACGCCCTGTGCCGCCCGGGCAGCGGACGGGGCGCACCGGCCTGGCCGTCACGCTGCTCGTCCTGACCGCCCTGCTCGTCGTCTCCGCCACGGCGGGCCTGGCGATCGGCTCCGTACAGGTGCCTCCCGGGCAGGTCTGGGGCATCGTGACGCACACGCTGGGCGCGGGCTGGACGGAGCCTGACTGGTCGCGAGCGCGCGAGACCATCGTGCTGGACGTGCGGGCACCCCGCGTGCTGCTCGGGGTGGTGACCGGGGCCGGCCTCGCGGTCGTCGGCACCGCCCTGCAGGCCCTGGTGCGCAACCCGCTCGCCGAGCCGTATCTGCTGGGCGTCTCCTCGGGGGCGTCCCTGGGCGCGGTCTCGGTGATCGTGTTCGGGGTGAGCGTGTTCGGGCCGGTGTCGCTGTCGGCCGCCGCGTTCGCGGGCGCTCTGGGCGCGCTGCTGCTCGTGTACAGCACCGCCCGGACCGGAGGGCGCATCACCTCCGTACGGCTCGTGCTGTCCGGGGTGGCGATCGCGGCGGTGCTCACCGCGTTGCTGGATCTGCTGCTGCTGACCACCGACCGGGGCAACGAGGCCCGTGCGGTGCTCGCCTGGACCCTCGGCGGCCTCGGCGGCGTCAACTGGGGCACGCTGTGGCTGCCGAGCCTGGCGACCCTGCTGGGCGTCGGTGTCCTCATGGTGCAGTCCCGGAACCTCAACCTGCTGCTGGCGGGCGAGGAGGCCGCGACGACGATGGGCCTCGACGTGGCCCGGTTCCGGGCCCGGATGTTCGTGCTGGTCTCCCTCGTGACGGGCGTGCTGGTCGCGGCGGCCGGGCCGATCGGCTTCGTGGGCCTGATGCTGCCGCACATCGTGCGGCTCTTCGTCGGCGGCGACCATCGCCGGGTCCTGCCGACGGCCGCGCTCGGCGGGGCGGTCTTCCTGGTGTGGGCCGACATCGCCGCGCGCACGATCGCCGCGCCGATGGAGGTGCCGGTCGGCGTGCTGACCGCGCTGTGCGGCGGGCCGTTCTTCCTGTGGCTGATGCGCCGGGACGCCCGGCGGTCCACGGATCGAGGAGTGGGATGAGCGCGATCGGAACAGGGGTGGCCGCGACCGATCTCGATGTCGAGGGCGTCACGCTGACGGCCGGAGCGCGCCATCTCGTGCGGGACGTGTCCCTGACCGCCCGCCCGGGCGAGACCATCGGGCTGGTGGGCCCCAACGGCAGCGGCAAGTCCAGTCTGCTGCGGGCCGTCTACCGGGTGCTGCGCCCCGACAGCGGCTTGGTGCGGGTCGACGGCGCCGACGCCTGGTCGCTGCCCGTGCGGCAGCTGGCCCGTACCGTCGCGGCGGTGGTGCAGGAGTCGGGCGCCGACTTCGATCTGGCCGTACGCGAGGTCGTCGCCATGGGCCGCACCCCGCACAAGCGGCTTCTCGCCGGTGACACCCCCGAGGACGCCGGGCTCATCGACTCCGCGCTCGCGGCGGTCGACGCCGCCCACCTGGCCGAGCGGCCCTTCGACCGGCTGTCCGGCGGCGAGCGTCAGCGGGTGCTGATCGCCCGCGCCCTCACCCAGCAGCCCACGCTGCTCGTACTGGACGAGCCCACCAACCACCTGGACATCCGCCACCAGTTGGAGGTGCTGGGCGCCCTGCGCCGACTGCCCGCGACGGTGCTCCTCGCCCTGCACGACCTCAATCTGGCCGCCTACTACTGCGACCGCCTCTACGTCCTGAACGAGGGCGAGGTCACCGCGTCCGGCCCGCCCGCGGAGGTCCTCACCCCCCGGCTGCTGGCCGAGGTGTACGGGGTGGAGGGAGAGGTCACGGTGCATCCGCGCACGGGCGCTCCCCAGGTCACGTTCCTTCCCTGAGCGGGTTGGGCAGCGGCAGATAGCGGGCGTCGGCGCCGTCCGCGCCCGTCCAGCGCAGCAGGAGGTTCGTCTTGGCGGGCACGGTCGGCGAGGTGAGCAGGGCGGGGATCTCCGGCAGGTCGTGGCGGGCGAACTCCCGGCGGGTGGCGGGCCAGGGGTCGAAACCGGGACGGCGTGCGGCGAGTGCGCCGGCGATCTCGGTGAGGTGGTTGACGACCAGGCAGTACACGAGCCGCTCCCAGCCGGCTTCCCGCTCCACGTCCGGCAGCAGTTTCACGCCCTCGGCGTCCCGGTACAGGGCCTGCACGGGCATGCCGTCGGCGTCCACGGCGATCAGGGTGTTCTGCAGATGAGCCTCGATGACGACGCCGTGCCGGGCGAAGGCCTCCAGGGCCGGGGGCACCACATGTGCCAGATACGCCGCCCACCACGCCCCGGGGTCGGCGGCGCGGTCGAGCGGGCTGCCGTCGAAGCCCTCGACGAGTCCGGCGGCCAGCAGCGGGGTCGCGCCGGGCACCAGATGGCCTGCGAAGCCGTCGCGGACGAGGACGGCCAGGGCCTCGAAGGCGAAGCCGGCGGTGCGGTACCCGCGGTCGCCGAGCCAGGCCGGAGGGCCGTCGAGTGTGCCGAAGTCGTCGAAGGCGGCACACACGGCCGCGTCGGTGCGGCGCAGGGCGAGCAGGTCGTGGCGCCACAGCCGGCGGATGTCGTTGGTGATGCGCACGTCCAGGCTGAACTTCAGGAACAGGTCCCGCTCGGGTGCGTAGAGCGTGCGGATGGCGGCCGTGGGCCAGGTGTCGAAGGCGGTCGTGCCGAGCCGGACCAGTCTGCCGTCCGCGAAGGCGGCGGCGAGCTCCGCGCCCGCCAGGTCGAGCTGCCAGGGGTGGGCCGGGAGCAGCCGGTAGCCGGGCGGGGCGGTGCCGAGGGCGTCGAGGGCCGAGG
Source organism: Streptomyces sp. NPDC050546 (assembly GCF_044457425.1). Classification (NCBI taxonomy): domain Bacteria; kingdom Bacillati; phylum Actinomycetota; class Actinomycetes; order Kitasatosporales; family Streptomycetaceae; genus Streptomyces; species Streptomyces sp. NPDC050546. Next base: position 92,350 of record NZ_JBITGX010000018.1, on the reverse strand, counting down.
TGTCGCCCTCCTCGACGACGCAGTCCTCGCGCAGCCCGAGCAGGACCAGCGGGAAACGGGCGTACGCCTCGGGCGCGTACGGCAGCCAGCCGGCGGCCGGGCCGCCGCCCCGCGCCTTGGGGGCGGGGTGGTGGGTGTGGCCGGTGAGGAGGCACTGCTCGGAGCGCAGGTAGAGGTCGTCGGGCGGCGTCGCGCGGTCGCGGGCCTCCAGCAGGACGGCCACGGCGTCCCTGCTGTCGATCATCTCGGCGGGCAGTTCGTGGTTGGACACCCCGGTGTGCCGCCGCAGTTCCTCGGCGACGAGCTTGACCAGTTCGGTGTGGCCGACGCGCTGCCAGCCGTCCGGCCCCTCGATCTCGGGCTCTGCGGGCCGCCGCGTCCCGCGCACCCGCAGCAGCCGGTCCCCGCCGGGCAGGCGGAAGACCCGGTGCCCGCCCTCCTGCCGCTCGGGCCGGGCCACCTCCCGCAGCAGGCAGTTCAGCAGCGGCACGGCGGCGTACGCGTCGGCGGTCGGGGGCATGAGGTCCACGCGATCCACTCGTTTCCGTACGTTCCTTGTGTTCCCTGTGTTCTCTACGTTCCCGCAGCCCTTCCGGGACTTCCGGACTTCCTGGCGGAGATGATCAGTATGCCGTTCGACGTCATCGCGCCGTGACGCCCTATTCGTACCCGAGGAGCCCGCCCGTGCACCGTTCCCCCACCGCCGAGGCCGAGGTCGCCGAAGAACTGGCCGCCGTACGGCCCGGACTGCTGCCGCGGTACGAGGCCGAACTGCCCGGGGCCCGCGCGGCGGTGCTGTCCCGTCTGTGGCGCGGTCTCGCCCATGATCCACTGCCCTGGGTGGCCCGTAGGGAGCCGGGCCGGGACGGGCTGACCCTGTTCCTGTCCGACGGCCGCCGGCTGCACGGCCCGCCGCCGGATCCGTACGCGACCGGCGGCTACGTCACCACCGTGGGGCTCGACAGGACGGAGTACGACGATCCGGCGCGGCTGGTGACGGACCTCGCCGTCCCGCACTCCGCCTCCTTCGCGGCCGAACTCGGGCACAGTGTCGCCTCGTTGGCGCTGTCGAGAGCGGGGCAGGACGGACTCCCGGCGGACGAGTGGCCGGGGAACGACTGGGAGTGGGAGCAGCGGATCGTCGACGGGCATCCGTTCCACCCCACCTGCCGGTCCCGGCCCGGTTTCTCGGTGGCCGAGCAGCTCGCCTACGGGCCCGAGCACCGGCCGGTCGTGGAGCTGGGTCTGGTGCCGGTGCGGGCGGAGGAGTGCCTGGTGACGGGCGTCTGGCCGGGTGATCTGCGGGACGGGGGGCGGGTGGTGCTGCCGGTGCACCCCTGGCAGGCGGCGCATGTGCTGAAGCGGACGTGCGAGGAGCGGCGCGCCGGACACCCGCTGATGTCCCTGCGGACGCTCGCCCTGCCCGGCGGGCCGCACGTCAAGACCTCCCTCAGCGCCCGGCTGACGTCGTCGGTGCGGGACATCTCGCTGCCCTCGGTGGCCGCGTCCGCTCTGCTGTCGGACTTCGCCGAGATCCCGGCGGCGCGCACGGACGGCCTGCTGCACGTCACGCGTACCCTGGGCGCGGCTGCGGCCGGTTCCCCCGACTTCGCGGCCGTGCTGCGGGAGTCGCCGCAGACGTACGCCGGGAGCGGTGAACGGGTCCTGCCGGTGGCGGCGCTCGCGACCAGCGCGCTCCCCCGCTCCCCCGCCTGGCTGGCCGGCTTCGCGCGCCTCGCCCTCAGCGTCGGGCTGCGGCTGCTGGAGCTGGGCGTGGCCCTGGAGGCACACGGCCAGAACCTCCTGGTGGTCCTCTCGCCGGAGGGCGACCCGCTGCGGCTCGTCTACCGCGACCTGGCCGACATCCGCGTCAGCCCGGCCCGCCTCGCACGGCACGGCATCACACCCCCAGACCTGCCCGCCCGTATGGTCACGGACGACGAACGCACGCTGCGCCGCAAGCTGTTCGGCTCGCTGGTGGCGGGCGCGCTGGCCGGGACGGCGGGGTCGGGGGCGGCGCTCGCGGTGGCGCTGGAGACGGCCGTGTCCAGCCTCCCACGCTCCCCGGACCTCACCGCACTGCTTACGGAACCCGTGCCCACCAAGGCGCTGACGCTGATGCGGCTCTCGCCGCAGACGCCCGGGGACCAGTGGGCGGAACTGCCCAATCCCCTTGCGTGAGCCTCGTTTTGGAGTACGGCCCCGGCGCTCCATAAGATCCGCCGATGATCATAAGAAAACGGCTGGCGGCGGGCGTCTGTGCCCTGCTCGCCGCGCTGACGGCCGGGATCGCCTTCCCGGCCGGAGCGGCCGCCGGCGAACCCACGGGCCAGGCCGCCCCCAAGGTCGACCTCGTCCTCGATGTGAGCGGCTCGATGCGGGCGCGGGACATCGACGGACAGTCGCGGATGGCCGCCGCGAAGCAGGCGTTCAACGAGGTGCTCGACGCGACGCCCGAGGAGGTCGAACTCGGCATCCGCACCCTCGGCGCCGACTACCCCGGGGACGACCGGAAGACGGGCTGCAAGGACACCGCGCAGCTCTATCCGGTCGGCCCGCTGGACCGCACCGAGGCCAAGACGGCCGTCGCCACGCTCACCCCGACGGGCTGGACGCCGATCGGCCCGGCCCTGCTGAAGGCGGCCGACGACCTGGAGGGCGGCGACGGCTCCAAGCGCATCGTGCTGATCAGCGACGGCGAGGACACCTGCGCCCCGCTCGACCCGTGCGAGGTGGCCCGCGAGATCGCGGCGAAGGGCATCGGCCTGACCATCGACACCCTGGGCCTGGTGCCGACCGCCAAGCTGAGCAAGCAGCTGAGCTGCATCGCCGAGGCCACCGGCGGCACCTACACCTCGGTGGAGCACCAGGACGAACTCACCGACAAGGTCAACCAGTTGGTGGACCGGGCGGCCGATCCGGTGGTGACGCCGGTCGCCACGGAGGGCGGGGCCCGGTGCTCGGAGGCGCCGACGCTGAAGTCGGGCCTGTACACCGACCGTGAGGAGTTCGGGCAGCAGCGCTGGTACCGGGTGGAGGTCCTGCCGGGGCAGGAGCTGCGTGCCTCGGTGAGCGTGGCGGCCGACCGGGCCGTGAACCCCGGCTACGGCGTGCTGCTGCGGGCCGTCACGGGCAAGGGCCGGGAGATCGTGCGCGGCGAGGCGGCGGGTAACGGCCGTACGGACGTGATCTCGACGGGCCTCAGGTACCCCGAGCCCGAGCGCGACGACACCGACGGTGACAGCGACAAGCCGGCCGCGGAGATCGTGTGCCTGACGGTCACCCACTCCTTCTCGGCGGCCTCCGGCGTGAAGACCGCGCCCGGGCTGCCGCTGGAGCTGACGGTGGACGTCGTCGACGGCCCGTCGCAAGCGAGTGACGTGGCCTCCTTCGGCCTGGGCCGCGGCTGGTGGCTGCTCGGCGCGCTGATCCTCACCGGCTTCCTCGCCGGTCTCGTCTGGGGCTGGCTGTCTCGCTGGCGGATCGCGGTCTGGAGGACCAACTGATGCGAGTGATACGTGCGTTGGGCGCCGCGTTGCTGGCCCTGGGGCTCGCCGCCGCGCCTGCGGCGGCCGACTCCTCGCCGAGTCCGTCGCAGGACGCGTCGGAGAAGTCGGTACCCACGCGGGCGGGCACCTCCTTCCGTACCGCGACGGAGATCGAGCAAGGGCAGCAGGCCACCGCGAGCGGCTCCACCGGCGACTACCTGTACTGGTCGTTCCCGGCCGACACCGGGCAGCGCCCCACCGTCACGGCGAAAGTGAAGCTGCCGGACACCCACGCCACGCAGACCTGGCAGATCGACGTCTACGACGGTCTGCGCCGCCGCCAGGCATGCCAGTACGGCGCGCAGACGCGCACCGCCGCCTCGGACGCCGCCTCCGTGGAACTGGCCTGCGTGCTGCGCACGGTCCGTGCCTGGTCGGAGCCCTGGGCGAACGACCCGCTGCCGGGTACGTACTACGTGCGGCTGACGGTCACCGGCGTCGCCGCCTCCGACCTGGGACTGCCGATCGGCTCCGAGGTACGGGTGGACTCCAAGGACGTCGGCGGATCCGCGGCGGTGGACGGCTCGCTGGCCGAGCCGCTGGTGCCGGGGATCGCGACGAGGTCCGGGTCCGGGGACGAGAAGGAGTCCTCGGCGGTCCTGGCCGGGCTCGAACCCGAGGACGGCTGGGCGTCGGGCTGGTGGTCGGACCGGTGGGTGTGGACCGCGCTGGGCGGGGCGCTGGCCGCGCTCGCGGGTGTCGCCGGTTACCGGCTGACACGCGGCTCGGGGCGGCCGCCGGGTATGCCGCCGCCCACTGCCTGACCCGAAGCTGAGCCTGACTCGGACTCGGAAGGCCCGCTTCGTGCGGGCCTTCTGTCATGTGTCGCGCAGCGCCTTGGCGAGCGTGCCGTCGCCGCTCACCTCGACCCGGCCCTCCCGCACGGCGTCCGCCAGGGTCAGCTCCCCCCGGCCGATGGCCGTACAGGTGCCGGTGTCCAGGACCAGCAGGGCGTCCGGCTCCCCCGGGGCGGGTCCGTCGCCGTACACGGGCCCGTCCTCGGCACCGGCGAAGAGGTGGAAGTGCCCTTCCTCCAGCCGGACTTCGACGAGCCCGTCCCCGTCCAACTGCCGCAGCAGGGGCAGGGCGAACCAGTGCGCCCGGACCGCGTCCGTCGGCCGCCGCTCCCCCAGTTCCGCCTGCCCCCACTCCCCCAGCGCTTGCAGCACCGGCAGCAACTCCCGCCCACGAGACGTGACTTCGTACACGTTCGCCGCACCGGGCGGGGGCAGCCGGCGCCGGGTGGTGAGGCCGTCGCGCTCCATGTCCTTCAGCCGCGAGGCGAGTACGTCCGTGCTGACGCCGGGCAGGTCCGCGTGCAGGTCGGTGTAGCGGCGGGGACCGGCGAGGAGTTCCCGGACGATCAGCAGGGTCCAGCGGTCGCCGACCAGGTCGAGCGCGCGGGCGGCGGAACAGTACTGGTCGTAGCTTCGGCGAGGTGGCATGCGACGCAGTCTAGACAAGTTGTTGGACTTTCCAAGCGGCTACTTGGTAAAACCAAGCAACACCAATCGGCCGAGGGGAAGCGCGCGCATGGAGTTCCGGCAGTCGAGCAAGCTGAGCGAGGTCTGTTACGAGATCCGCGGCCCGGTGATCGAGCACGCCAACGCGCTGGAGGAGGCGGGACACAGTGTGCTGCGCCTGAACACCGGCAATCCGGCCCTCTTCGGGTTCGAGGCGCCGGAGGAGATCGTCCAGGACATGATCCGGATGCTGCCGCAGGCACACGGCTACACCGACTCGCGCGGCGTGCTGTCCGCCCGCCGGGCGGTGGCCCAGCGCTACCAGACGCTGGGCCTGGAGGTCGGCGTCGACGACGTCTTCCTCGGCAACGGCGTGTCGGAGCTGGTCTCCATGGCCGTACAGGCCCTGCTGGAGGACGGCGACGAGGTCCTGATCCCCGCCCCGGACTTCCCCCTCTGGACGGCGGTGACGACCCTCGCGGGCGGCAAGGCGGTCCACTATCTGTGCGACGAGCAGGCGGACTGGTACCCGGATCTGGACGACATGGCGTCGAAGATCACGGACCGCACGAAGGCCGTGGTCATCATCAACCCGAACAACCCCACGGGCGCGGTCTACCCCAAGGAGATCATCGAGGGCATCCTCGACCTCGCCCGCCGTCACGGCCTGATGGTGTTCGCCGACGAGATCTACGACCAGATCCTCTACGACGACGCCGTGCACCACTCGGCCGCCGCGCTCGCCCCCGACCTGGTGGTTCTCACCTTCTGCGGCCTGTCGAAGACCTACCGCGTGGCGGGCTTCCGCTCCGGCTGGCTGGTGGTCACGGGCCCGAGGCAGCACGCGAAGGACTATCTGGAGGGCCTCACGATGCTGGCCTCCATGCGGCTGTGCGCCAACGCGCCCGCCCAGTACGCCATCCAGGCGGCGCTCGGTGGGCGGCAGTCCATCGGCGACCTCACCAGGCCGGGCGGGCGACTGCTGGAGCAGCGGGACGTGGCCTGGGAGAAGCTCAACGAGATCCCCGGCGTGAGCTGCGTGAAGCCCAAGGGCGCGCTGTACGCCTTCCCGCGCATCGACCCCAAGGTGCACAACATCCACGACGACGAGAAGTTCGTCCTCGACCTGCTGCTGCGCGAGAAGATCCAGGTCGTCCAGGGCACGGGCTTCAACTGGCCGACCCCGGACCACTTCCGGATCCTGACCCTGCCGCACGCCGACGACCTGGAGGCGGCGATCGGGCGGATCGGGCGGTTCCTCAGCGGCTATCGGCAGTAGGGCGGATGGCGAAGTGGCCTGCGAGGGTGCCGGGTTGGGATGCCGTCGAGTGGGCGATATCGGCGTTCATGTCACTCAGCGTGGTCGGCCATCTCTACGCTGACCAGTAATCATCGCGGTACACAGCGTCACTGTCCGGTCGCTGTCCGGCTCTGTCCGGGCGGCGTGGAGTTACGCGGCGGGCCGGTGGGGCGTTGGGTACGGGCGGCGTACATGTGGAGGTGGCCGAGCGTGGGCGTGACGGGGCAGGGACCGCAGCAGGGTGACGGGATGGAGCGGTACGGCGCGGATGACGAGGAGTCGGCGGCGGTACTGCGGACCGTCGGCAAGGTCGTCAAGTCGTGCCGGGAGCGGAAAGGCTTCAAACAGGCCGAGTTGGGGGCGGCCATCGGGTACAGCGAGGAGCAGGTGTCCTCGGTGGAGCGGGGGCGGCGGGCACCGAGCCCGACGTTTCTGGACGCGGCCGACCGGGCGTTGGACGCGGGTGGGTTGATCGCCGGGTTGCGGAAGGACGTGGAGCAGGCCCGGTATCCGAAGAAGGTGCGGGATCTGGCGAAGCTGGAAGCGGAGGCCGTTGAACTGTGCGCCTACGCCAACTCCGTCATCCATGGCCTGCTTCAGACGCCTGAGTACGCGAGTGTGCTGTACGGGATGCGGCGTCCGCCCTTCAGCGAGGACGAGGTGGAACGCCTTGTCGCCGCACGCCTGGCACGGCAGGAGATCTTCGATCAGCGGCCCGCTCCTGTCTTCAGCTTCGTCTTGGAAGAGGTGACGCTACGTCGGCCCCTCGGGGGCAAAATGGTGATGCGGAAGCAGCTCGAACACCTGATGGAGATCGGCCGGCGGCGGAACGTGGAGATCCAGGTGATGCCCACGGATCGCGAGGACCACGCCGGTCTTGCTGGGCCGTTTCAGCTGCTCCGGCTCAAGGAGGGGGACACCGTGGGGCACAACGAGGCCCACCTCATCAGTCGGCTGATCTCGCATCCCAAGGAAGTCCAGATCCTTGAGATCCACCATGGCATCATCCGGGCCCAAGCACTTACACCCCGTGAGTCGCTGGCCTTCATCGAGAAAGTGCTGGGAGAAACATGATGACCAACCCTTCGACGGGGAACAGCTCCGCCCTGAAGTGGTTCAAGAGCAGCTACAGCACGAATGAAGGCCCGGAGTGCGTGGAAGTCGCCTTCGCCCCCAAGGCCATTCACGTGAGGGACTCCAAGCACATATGGGGTCCTCAGCTCGCCTTCGGACCCCAGCAGTGGGCCGCGTTCATCTCGTACTCGGCTGATCACTGACGTACGGCAGGCGACGCCTCGCGCCCGGTTCCGTACCGGGCCCGGGGCCCGTCAGCTCCCCGCCGCCACCCGCCGTACCACCGCCAGCGCCTCGCGCACCGCGCCCGGGATGTCCGTCACCGGGAAGCGGGCCTGACGCACGACGCGTTCGCGGTCCACCACCAGCACCGCCCGCTTCAGCCGCAGCGTCTGCCCGGCACGGAACACCGGAAGGCGCAGAGCGGCGGCGAGGCGCAGGTCGACGTCTGAGAGCAGAGTGAAGGGGATGCCCTCCTCGACCGCGAACACCCGCTGCTCGTCCGGGCGTTGGGTACTCACGCCGCGCACCTCGGCACCCGCCGCCCGGAAGTCGTCGTACGCGTCCCGGAACAACCGGTTCTCCAGCGTGCAGCCGATGGCACCCGGGATGTCGGCCCATCCGTCCGGCAATGGACCCGGGCGACCGGTCGCCGGGTAGCAGAACAGCACGGTGGCCGCGGCCTCGGCGACCGGGTCCAGCGACTCACCGTCCCGGTGTCCCGGCAGTTCGAGGGTCGGCAGCCGCTCACCCACCAGGTCCGCCACCCGCAGCGCCTCCGCGCTCTCCCCGTCGGCCGTGCCGCTCAGCGAGCCGTCACCGAGCAGCCAGCGGTCCGCCCAGTCCTGCATCGAGAGCAGCACGGGCAGCAGCCCCCGCCCGCTCTCCGTCAGCCGGTACTCGTACCGCACCGGGCCGCGCTGATACGGCACCTTCTCCAGGATCTCCGCCTCCACCAAGTGCGCAAGGCGCTCGGTCAGCACCTTCCGGGAGATCCCCAACTCCTCCTGAAGCACGTCGAACCGGTGGTGCCCGCGTGCGGCCTCCCGAACCAGGAGCAGGCTCCACCAGTCGCCGACCACCGCCGCCGCCTGCGCGATCGCACAGGCGGCGTCCCGCTCGGGCACCGACCTGACCATGGGTCTCCTGTCTCGCGGATCCAACGTCCGGGCCTTGAACCATCTTGCGCCATGCGGTCAGTTCCAGATAGGAACTGACGTGTGATCGAGTAAGTTCCCAAAAGAGACTCACTGAAGGGTGGGCATCGTATGAGCGAGACGCCGACAGTCCCGGAGCGCGATCTCCACAGCGTTCACCACGCGACTCTGCCTCCGGCCGTCTTCTGGCGTTACTGGGCCGCTGCCACCGTCAGCAACGCCGGCACAGCCGTCACCGCCCTCGCCCTGCCCCTGATCGCCCTCACCGTCCTGGACGTCACCGCGTTCCAGGCCGCCCTGCTCGCCGCCGCCGGACAGATCTCCTGGCTGCTGCTCAGCCTCCCGGCCGGAGTGATCGCCCAGCGCGTCCCGCTCCGACACCTCCAGGTCACCCTCGATCTCGTACGGTTCACCGCCGTCGGATCGATCCCGCTCGCCTGGTGGCTCGACCGGCTCACCTACCAGCACCTGTTGCTCGCCGCTCTGGTCACCGGCGCCGCGACCGTGCTCTTCGACATCGGCAACTCGACCTTCCTGCCCGCCATCGTCCCGGACAAGCAGCTCGCCGCCCGCAACAGCCTGATGTCCGGCACCCACGCCGTCACCGAGACCGGAGGGCCTTCCGGGGGCGGCCTCCTCGTGCACGCCGCGGGCCCGGTCGGCGCACTGCTCGTGGACTCGGCCAGCTACCTGCTCTCCGCCGTGCTGCTGCGTACCCTCCCCGAGCGCCGTCCCGCTCCGCCCTCCGGCGACGGCACCCTCCGGATGATCCGCGAGGGCTGGACGTATGTGACGAGGCATCCGGTGATGCTGCCCTGCATGCTCTGGGCCACCGCCACGAACTTCGTCTGCGCCGCCCTGGTCGCCCTCACTCCCCTGTACCTGGTCCGGGAGGCCGGACTGACGCCCGCACAACTCGGCCTGGTGCTCGCCATGGACGGAGTGGGCGCTCTCGCGGGATCCGCGGTGGCGGTCCGGCTCACCCGGCGGTTCGGCACGGCCCGGGGCCTCGTCGGTACGGCGCTGGCGGGCGGCGGTGCCGCCCTGCTGGCCCCGCTGACCACATCCGCCGCCGACGCGTACTGGTTCGCCCTGGGCAGTGCCGGCTTCGCCTTCGGCACCGCCATCGGGTCGATCACCACCCGCACCCACCGCCAGACCGAGTCTCCGCCCGCGCTTCTCTCCCGGGTCATGGCCACCGTCCGCTTCGTCTCCTGGGGCGCCCAGCCACTCGGGGCCCTCACCGCCGGCCTGCTCGCCACGTACGCGGGGACGCACGCGACCCTGTGGATGGTGTGCTCAGCCGCCCTCCTGCCGCCGCTGTACCTGCTCACGGCACCCGTGGGCCGCCGCCGGGACCTTGTCTGACCCAGACGTCCCGAGCTCCGGCTCGCAGCGGACCGTGCCTCAGGGGTGAGGGGACCGTGCCTCAGGGGTGAGGAGTGGTCCCGGCAGGGATTGTCAGTGGCGGGTCGTAGCCTTCGAGCAGGTGGGGCGAATGCCCCGGGGACTGTCCGAGGCGGAGAGGAGCGCGCCGTGACCCGACCGCCGACCGTCGCGCAGCGGCGTGTCATCGACGCCGCCGACCCGGTCACCGGGCGGCTCAGGGGTACGGAGGCGCAGCTCGCGGCGCTGGTGAAACGCGGTCTCGCCTTCCGGCACCCCCGGCCGCCGCACGATCACTTTCTGACGCCGGAGGGGCACCGGGTACGGCAGGGCGTGACGGGGGCGCCCGAGCCGGCCGGTGAGGCCCCCGCGTCGACGGGGGTGTTCGCGGCGCGTGTCGGGGGCGAGGAGAGGGCGCCGGAAACCGGGCGTCCGGCCCGGCGCCGTGAGGTGCACAGCGCCTGGCAGGGGCTGCTGGAGCTGCGCCGGATGACCAACCCGGACGGGGCCACGGACCGGCCCTGCGGCTGGGAGCGGGCGCATCTGGCGGAGGCCGCCGCGCTCGCCCTGGAGGCGGCCGGGCAGCAGCCGGCCGGGCCAGGGCCCGGCGCCTCCGGGTACCGCGTGCGGACGACCCCGCAGCCGGAGGCCGTGGCCGTGCACGAGCCGGACGGCGAGGCACTGCGGGCCTGCGCGGCCACTCTGGAGGGGGCAGGCTGGCAGGTGAGCGACCACCGCGAACCGCGCACCGGAACCCGGTATCTCCTGGCTTCGCCGCGCAGAGCGTGATGGACATGCCAAGATCGGTGGATCGTTGCGCGATGCATGGAGAGTCCGGTGCATGAGAGTCCGGTGCGAGAGAGTCCGGTGCGAGAGGGGAATGCCGTGAGCGAGCCGTTTTCCGTCCCTGTGACCGTCCGTGGTTACGAGACCGACGTGCAGGGTCACCTCAACCAGAGCGTGTACCTGAACTACGCGGAGCACGCCCGCTGGTCTTTGCTGCACGCCGCGGGGATCAGCCAGTCCGCGCTCACGGGAACCGGCGTTGGCCCGGTGGCCCTGGAGACGACCATCCGCTACAAACGGGAGCTGCTCGCGGGCGACGAGGTCGAGGTGACCTGCGCCTTCGACTGGGGCAGCGGCAAGACGTTCCGCATCGAGCAGACCGTCCGCAAGACCGACGGCACGGTGGCCGCCGAGATCACGGCGGTCGGCGGCATCCTGGACCTCAAGGAACGCAGGCTGGTCGCCGACCCCGCGAAGGTCTTCAAGGAACTGGCTTCGGACCCGGATCTCTTCGGCCTCTAGGCAGGAGCCCGGCTGGCTCCGGTGATCTCCTCGCCCGCCTCCATGGGGTGGGTGACGTCCTGCGCGTCCTTGTTGCCCAGGTGGTTGAAGACCAGGTTGAGCAGGACGGCCGCCACGCACCCCGTCGAGATGCCGGAGTCCAGGACGATGCGCGCCGTTTCAGGGAACGCGTGGTAGAACTCCGGCGCCGTGATGGGGATGATGCCGACGGCCAGGGAGACGGCCACGATCAGGACGTTGTTGTCCTTGTCCAGGCCGGCCCTGACCAGGGTCTGGATGCCGCTGGCGGCGACCGAGCCGAACAGCACCACGCCCGCCCCGCCGAGCACCGGGCGCGGTACGACGGCGATCAGGGACGCGGCCATGGGGCAGAGGCCCATCAGCACCAGGAAGCCTCCGCCGGTGGCGACGACGTACCGGCTGCGGATCCTCGTCATGGCGACCAGGCCGATGTTCTGCGCGAAGGCGCTGCACATGAAGCCGTTGAAGAGCGGGCTGATCGCCGAGCCGAGGGTGTCGGCGCGCAGACCGGCAGCGATGGTCTTCTCGTCGGCCGGGCGGTCGACTATCTCGCCCAACGCCAGCATGTCGGCGGTCGATTCGGTCATCGAGACCACCATGACAACGCAGAGGGAGATGATCGCGGCGAGCTGGAACTGCGGGGCACCGAAGTGGAACGGGGTCGGGAAGCCGATGACGGCCGCGTCCGCGACCGGGCCGAAGTCCGTGGCGCCGAACGGGATCGCGATCAGCGTGCCCGCGACCAGGCCGAGCAGCACCGCGATCTGCTTGACGAAGCCGGAGGTGAAGCGGCGCAGGAGCAGCACGATCAACAGGGTGACGGCGGCCAGTCCCAGGTTGGTCGCCGAACCGTAGTCGTGTGCCGCCGGGTCGGGTCCCTGCGCCCAGCCGAAGGCGACCGGGAGGAGGGAGATGCCTATGAGGGTGATGACCGTCCCGGTGACCACCGGCGGGAAGAAGCGCACCGCCTTGCTGAAGAAGGGGGCGGCGATGAAGCCCAGGAGTCCGGCGACGATGACCGCGCCGAAGATGATCGGCAGGGCGTCGGACTTGTCCTCGGTGGAGGCGACGATCGCGGTCATGGGGGCGACACCGGCGAAGGTGACGCCGTTGACGAAGGGCAGCCGGGCGCCGATCTTCCAGATGCCCAGGGTCTGAAGGAACGTGGCGAGGCCCGCGGTGAACAGGCAGGCGCCGGTGAGGAAGGTCAGGTCGGTGGCGCTCAGGCCGATGGCCGCGCCGACGATCAGGGGCGGGGCGACGACTCCGGCGTACATGGCGGCCACATGCTGGAGGCCGGTCGTCGCCATCTTGAGCGCGGGGAGTTTTTCGTCAACGGGGTGGTCGGCCACGGCGGCGTCCCTCCGGTCGGGTACACGGCCGCGTCGATGGCTGCCGTGGGTGTCAAGGAGGTGGTGCGGGTGGTCGTGCGGGACCGGACATGCGACGGACGGTTCGTACCGTTCCGGGGCGCGCGCGTCCATGCGCGCGCGTCCCGGAGACGGCGCCGTGGTCCCCGCTCGGGTCCACGGCCACCGGCCGGGAGCCGTCCCTCCCGGCCGGAGTCATGGGGGTGTTCAGCCCTGCGCGGCGATCCTCGCCAGCCGCTGGGCCTCGTCCCGCGTGGAGCGGGCGATGGCGTCCTCGTCGGCCGTGAGCAGCCGCCCGTCCTCGACGATCTGCCGGCCGTCGACGAAGGAGGCGGTGACCGGGGCCGCCGCGCCGAAGACCAGGGCGGTCACGGGGTCGGCGATGGAGGCGTGGGCGACCGTGTCCAGCTTCCACAGGACCAGGTCGGCGAGCTTGCCCGGCTCCAGGGAGCCGGTCTCCGCCGCCCGGCCCAGGACCTGGGCGCCGCCGTGGGTGCCGAGGCGCAGGGCCTGGCGGGCGTTCAGCGCGGCCTCCCTGCGGGGGCCGAGGCGGTTGATGAGGAGGGCGTTGCGCAGCTCGGTGTGGAGCTCGCCCGACTCGTTCGAGGCGGTGCCGTCGACGCCGAGGCCGACCGGGACGCCGGCCGCGAGCATGTCCGGGACCCGGGCGATACCGGCCGCGAGGCGGGCGTTGGAGGAGGGGCAGTGTGCGACGCCCGTCTTCGTCCGGGCGAAGGCGGCGATGTCGGAGTCGTTCATGTGGACGCAGTGCGCCATCCACACGTCCTCGCCGAGCCAGCCGGTGGACTCGAAGTAGTCGGTGGGGCCCATGCCGAACAGTTCGTGGCAGAACTTCTCCTCCTCCACGGTCTCCGAGCCGTGGGTGTGGAGCCGTACGCCGAGGCGGCGGGCGAGCTGGGCGCCGTCCCGCAGCAGTTCGGTGGAGACGGAGAAGGGCGAGCAGGGCGCGACGGCGACCTGGGTCATGGCGTCGAAGGAGGAGTCGTGGTGCTCCCGGACGGTCTCCTCGGTCGCGGCCAGCGCGCCGTCCAGGGTCTCGACGGCGAAGTCCGGGGGCAGGCCGCCGTCCTTCTCGCTGCGGTCCATGGAGCCGCGGGCGAGGGTGAAGCGGACGCCCATGTCGCGGGCGGCGCCGATGATCGCGCCGGACAGGTCGCCGGAGCCGTGCGGGAAGACGTAGTGGTGGTCCATGGCGGTGGTGACGCCGCCGCGGGCCATCACCGCGAGCGAGCCCTGGGCCGCCGCCCGCACCATCCGCTCGTCGATGCGCGCCCAGACCGGGTACAGCGCGACCAGCCAGTCGAAGAGGTTGTGGTCCGTCGCCAGGCCACGGGTGATCCACTGATAGAAGTGGTGGTGGGTGTTGATCAGGCCCGGGGTCACGAGGTGACCGGAGGCGTCGATGCGGCGTACGACGTTCTCCAGGCCCTCGGGGGCCGTGCCCGCGCCGAGCGACTCGATGCGGTTGCCGGCGAGGACGACGTACCCGGAGGCGTACTCGGTGTCGTTCGCGTCGACGGTCGCGATCGCGCAGTTCTCGATGACGATGCGCCGGTCTGCTGCCATGGTTCGTCCTTTGCGCTGATGTGGAGTGGGCACGGCAGGACCCCGGAAGTTTGAGTGCCGTGGCCGGGGGGACGGGTTCCCCGGCCACGGGTGCCGAAAGAGGAAGCGTCAGAGATTGGTGAGGTCCACGGGGATGCGCGGCTCGCAGCCGTCCCGCAGGATCGTCGCCTCGATCAGGCCGTAGGGGCGGTCGGCGGCGAAGTACACCTCGTTGTCGTTCTTCAGCCCGAACGGCTCCAGGTCGACCAGGAAGTGGTGCTTGTTCGGCAGGGAGAAGCGGACCTCGTCGATCTCGCCGCGGTTCTCGATGATCCGCGAACCCATCTGGTACAGGGTCTGCTGGAGCGACAGCGAGTACGTCTCGGCGAAGGCCTGGAGCATGTGCTTCTTCGTCTGCTCGTAGGACTTCTCCCAGTTGGGCATGCGCTGGTCGTCGTCGGTCCAGTTGAAGCGCCAGCGGCCGGAGACCTGGGTGGCCAGGATGCGGTCGTAGGCCTCCTTCAGCGTCGTGTACTTGTCCTTGACGTAGCCCCAGAACTCGGAGTTGGTCGAGTTCATCACGACGAGGTCCTTCAGACCGGAGATCACCTCCCACCGCTCACCGTCATAGGTGATCTGGGTGAGCCGTGTCTCCTGGCCCTGGCGGACGAAGGAGTGCTTGACCTCGTCGGCGCCGATGAACCGCGAGTTGGCGTCGGCCGCCTCGATCCGCTCCCAGGCGTACTCCTCGATGCGGATCCGGGCCGTCTTGATCGGCTCCTGCGAGGTGACGAAGTGCCGGGCGAGGTGGATGCCGAACTGCTCGGCCGACTCTATGCCGTGCTCCTTGGCGAACGCGTACACCGTGTTCTTGGTGGTGTCGGTCGGCAGGACGTTGGCGTTGGAGCCGGAGTAGTGGACCTCCTCCATGTCGCCGCTCAGCGACACGGACACGTTCAGGTCCTTGATGTGGTGGGTGGCGCCGTCCCGCGTGATCTTGACGACTCGGTTCTCGGCCTTGCCGTACTGGTTCTGTCCCAGGATCGTGGGCATCTTAGCTAGCTCCCTCGGTATACGGAGTAGCCGAACGGGTTGAGCAGCAGCGGTACGTGGTAGTGCTCGCCCGGTACGACGGCGAACGTGATCGCCACCTCCGGGAAGAACACACCGGCGCCGCTGTCCCGATTCGCGGGGGCGTCCTGCTGCGCATCGGCTTGCGTGTTCGCAGTTTTCTCGAAGTACGGCTCCACCGCGAAGTCGAGCCGTACGTGGGTGGTGCCCTCCGGCAGGGCCGGGAGGTCCTTGCACCTGCCGTCCGCGTCGGTCGCGGAGCCGCCGAGCGCCTGCCACACGGCGTCCCGGCCGCTACGGGCGGAGAGCTGGACGGCGACGGCCTCGGCGGGGCGGCCGACGCTGGTGTCCAGGATGTGCGTGGACACGGAGGCGGTGGTGCTGGTGCTCATGGTCAGGCGTCCTCTTCAGTCTTCTTCGACGAGGCGGGCGAGCCGGATACGGTTGATCTTGCCCAGCTCGGTGCGGACGATCTCCCGCTCCCGCTCCGGCGGGTTGCCGATCCGTTCCCTGACCGCGTCGCGCATCTGCTCGCCGGTCCTGCCGGTGGCGCAGATCAGGAAGACATGGCCGAACCTCTCCTGGTAGGCGAGGTTCAGTTCGAGCATCTCCGCCTTGAGTGCGTCGGAGGCGCCGGACATGCCGCGCTGTTCCCGGGCCGAGGTGGGGTCGCCGGCCTTGGGGCGGCCGATGGGCGGGTGTCCGGCCATCGCCTCCTCCAGGTCCGTGACCGTCAGCTCCGCCATGGCGGCGTCGCTCGCGGCGTACAGCTCCTCGGGGGTGGCGTAGGGGCGGGCGGCGAGCAGTCGCTTCGCCCACGCCGTGGAGGCGCACGCCTCGTGGAGCGCGGTGCGGGCCGCGTGCTCCTCGAGGGTGTTGAACCGGGCCAGGCCCGGCGGCGTGGAAGTGGAAGTCACGGGAGCCTCCGTGGCCGGATCCGGCCTTCGTGCTGAACGGGCGTGCCGATAGCTAACGCCCTCCCGCGACGACACGTCAACAGTTTGTTGAAAATTCGCGACGAGGATATGAACGGCGAGGATGCGAACACGGCACAGAGGCCGGTCAGGCCCCCTTCTCGCGGTTCAGGTAGTTGTAGACGGTGAAGCGGCTGACGCCGAGGGCGCTCGCCACGGTCTCCACCCCGTGCCGCACGGAGAAGGCGCCGCGCGCCTCGAGTATCCGCACGACCTCCTGCTTCGCCTTGCGGTCCAGATCGGCCAGCGGGCCCTTGCGGCGCTCCATCGCGGCGAGGATGTGATCGAGGGAGTCGGCGAGCTGCGGCAGCCGTACGGCCACGGCGTCGCTGCCCTCCCAGGAGAGGACGACGTCGTCGGGACCTGCCTCGTCGGGCGGGATCATCTCGCCGCCCATGGCGTCGACCAGGGGCTTCACGGCCGCGATGAACGGCTCGTCCCCCGCGCCGCTCATGCCTCGCCCTCCTCGGCCACGTTGACCTGGAGCGAGATCCGGGTGGCGCCGGCCTCCAGGGCCTTGCGGAGCAGGGCGTCCACGGCGGTGAGCACCGCGTCGGCACCGCCCTCCGCGGTGTTGCCGAACGGGCCGACGTCCACGGCGTCCAGTTCGGCGGCCTCCACGACCTCGCGGGCCACCAGCGCGTGCGCGGGTGCCTCGTCCAGGTCGAAGGGCTCGGTCGTGAACTCCACTCTCAGTCGCACACTGCCCCCAAACAGCTCTCTGACCTGCATCTTTGCCCTGATCACCCATCGCGAGGGCACATCCGGGCACAACGGGGGCGCATCAGTCGACTGCTTCACCGCCGCGACGCACCGCAGGACCTTCGGTTTCACTGCGCCGGAGCCGACTCGTCCGCCACGAGGCGACCCTAACCGACCAGAGCGTCCCCGCGCCCTGCACAGGACCAAGCCACCCGCGCGGCACCATGGCCCAGCAGCTCGTCGCCTTGATGTGCGGCCGCTCGATCCCTGAGGTACCGCCGGACCTGTCGCTTCGCCCGCGGCGCACGTCCGTGGTGCGATGGAACCAGGGGCGGAAAGGAGAGCGATCATGCCCGCAGCGAAGCGAACGGGTGTCGCCGCCAGGGTATCGGTCCGCCCGCTGGTCGAGCCGGACCTGGATCGGGCCGACGAGATCTTCAGGGTCGCGTTCGGGACCTTCCTCGGGGCCCCTGAGCCGGAGACGTTCTTCGGGACGGCCGACTATGTCCGCACCCGCTGGGCAGCGGATCCACACGCGGCCTTCGCAGCGACCGTCGACGGCGAGGTCGTCGGATCGAACTTCGCCGCCAACTGGGGCAGCGTCGGGTACTTCGGCCCGCTGACCGTACGTCCGGATCTGTGGGACCAGGGCATCGGCAGGCGCCTCATGGAACCGGTCATGGACTGCTTCAACACCTGGGAGAACCGCCACCTCGGCCTGTTCACCTTCTCGCACAGTCCCAAGCACCTCGAGCTCTACCGCCGGTACGGTTTCTGGCCCCGATTCCTCACAGCCATCATGAAGAAACAGGTCGCCGTCAGTGCCGCGGTCCCCGGCCGGGTGCTCTACGGCGAGCTGACCGCCGCTGAGCGGCCCGACGCACTGAGCCTCAGTCGCGCACTGACGGGGGCCGTGTACGAGGGCCTGAGCCTGGAGCGCGAGATCATGGCCACCCAGGCGCAGGGGCTCGGTGACACCATCCTCCTCAAGGGCGCCGACTCCGACCTCGACGGTCTGGCTGTCTGCCACTGCGGAGCGGGGTCGGAGGCCGGTGAGGACGTGTGCTTCGTCAAATTCGGCGCCGTACGCCCTGGCCCGGACGCCGCGGACCGGTTCGAGCGACTGCTGAACGCGTGCGAGCAGCTGGCCACCGAGAAGGGGCTGGGGCAACTGGACGCCGGAATGAGCCTGGCCCGCCAGGATGCCTACCGGCGCATGACCGACCGCGGTTTCCGTACCTGGCTGCAAGGCGTGACCATGCACAAGCCCAACGAACCCGGCTACAGCCACCCGGACGCCTACGTGATCGACGACTGGCGCTGAGGGCACCGCCATACGCGGCGTCGAGGAAGACCCGATGCCGTCAGGAGACGAGCCGGCACCAGGACTCCACGCTGAACGGCCTGTCACTGACCGCCCGTTCGGTCGCGAATTCGTCAGGAATCCCCTCGCAGCCCTGGCGGGCGATCGCCCAGTGCGACTCGATCGACTCGACATCGGCACGCGCTCTGGCCGACGGCATGGCCGCCCCCGGCCCGGTGTTCCTGAGCACGCTCAAGGCCAACCGCGAGGCGTTCACCGCTCGCCACCCGAAGGTCACCACCGACGCCGGCGGCGCACGGATCCTCCGCGGCGTCCTGATGAAGCCGGAATCTGAGCACCGCGTGCTTCACCTCCACGACCAGATGGAGCGGCTCACACACACCAAGTGAGGGGCGCTTTCGCATGTCGGAGCGCTCGACGCGACGCGACGCGCGGGGCGGACTTTCCGGCAGCCCCTCTTGACAGCCCTCACGCACCACGGGCAATCTTCCATTAAGCAGAAACGTGATTCCACAATACGGAATTCGATGCACAGGAACCACGGAAGACAAGGAAGGGAGCGCCACCCCGATGGGATTCGCAGACCAGCGCTTCAACGTCAACCTGTCGATCCTCTTCACGGAGCTCCCCCTCCTGGAGCGCCCCGCTGCCGCCGCCGCGGCCGGCTTCACCGCGGTCGAGCTGTGGTGGCCCTGGACCGACGCGCCCGTCCCCGAGCGGTCCGAGCTCGACGCCCTGAAGCGGGCGATCGAGGACGCGGGCGTCCGGCTCACCGGCCTGAACTTCTACGCCGGGCAGCTCCCGGGCCCGGACCGCGGCGCTCTGTCGATCCCCGGCGAGGAGTCGGAGCGGTTCCGCGCCAACATCGACGTGGCCGCCGACTTCGCCGCCTCCCTGGGCTGCACGGCCCTCAACGCCCTGTACGGCAACCGCGTCGAGGGCGTGGACCCGGCCGAGCAGGACGCGCTGGCGCTGGAGAACCTGACCCTGGCGGCCCGGGCCGCGGACCGGACCGGCGCGGTGCTGCTGATCGAGGCGCTGAACCAGCCCGAGTCACCGCTGCACCCGCTGGTCTCCGCCCCGGCGGCCGTGGACGTCGTCGACAAGGTCAACGAGGCGACGGGGCTGGACAACGCCCGCTTCCTCATGGACCTCTACCACCTGTCCATGAACGGCGAGGACCTCCCGTCGGTGATCGAGCGGTTCGCCGCGAAGACCGGTCACGTCCAGATCGCCGACAACCCCGGCCGCGGCGCCCCCGGGACGGGCTCACTGCCCCTCGAAGACCTCCTCGACCAGCTCCGGAAGGCGGGCTACGACGGCTGGGTCGGCCTCGAGTACAAGCCGGGCGACCGCCCGAGCGCCGAGACCTTCGACTGGCTGCCCCGCTGACCCCCCTGGCATTGAAAGGCACCCCATCATGAGCAAGACGCTTCCCAAGATCGCCTGGATCGGCCTCGGCATCATGGGCTCCCCCATGTCCGAGAACCTGATCAAGGCGGGTTACCAGGTCACCGGCTTCACGCTGGAGCAGGACAAGCTGGACCGTCTCGCGGCGGCGGGCGGCACCGCCGCCCCCTCCATCGCCGAGGCCGTGAGGGACGCCGACGTCGTCATCACGATGGTCCCGGCCTCCCCCCAGGTCGAGGCCATCTCCTACGGCCCCGACGGCATCCTGGAGAACGCCAGGTCGGGCGCCCTGCTGATCGACATGTCCTCGATCACGCCGCAGACCTCGATCGACCTGGCGAAGGCCGCGAAGGACAAGGGCATCCGCGTCCTGGACGCGCCGGTGTCCGGCGGCGAGGCGGGTGCGATCGAGGCCGTGCTGTCCATCATGGTGGGCGGCGAGCAGACCGACTTCGACTCCGCCAAGCCGATCCTCGACGCCCTCGGCAAGACCATCGTGCTGTGCGGCCCGCACGGCTCCGGCCAGACCGTGAAGGCCGCCAACCAGCTGATCGTCGCCGTGAACATCCAGGCGTGCGCCGAGGCCGTGGTCTTCCTGGAGAAGTCCGGCGTGGACCTCAAGGCGGCCCTGGACGTCCTGAACGGCGGACTCGCCGGCTCGACCGTGCTGACCCGCAAGAAGGACAACTTCCTCGGCCGGGACTTCAAGCCGGGCTTCCGCATCGACCTGCACCACAAGGACATGGGCATCGTCACGGACGCCGCCCGCACCGTCGGCGCGGCCCTGCCCGTCGGCGCCGTGGTCGCCCAGCTGGTCGCGAGCCTGCGCGCGCAGGGTGACGGCGGCCTGGACCACTCGGCGCTGCTGCGGGCCGTGGAGCGGCTGTCCGGCGCACAGGTCTGACTCCCGTAACCCTGTAACCCCGTGCCCCCTTGGGGTCCCCCGCACCCCGGGCGGCGCCGCCGCTGACACCAGTCCTGTCGCGCCCAAAGCGGCGGCGCCGCCCGGTACCCCTACCCACCACTTCAACAAACTGTTGACGCCCACTTCGCCCCGACCCTAGGCTCCACGAAGCGGAAACATTTTTCCGCTGCCCTCTCGTATCGGAAGGTCACGATGTCGCAGCGCGTGCTCACCACCGAGTCCGGCGCCCCCGTCGCCGACAACCAGAACTCCGCCACCGCCGGCGCCGGCGGCCCTCTCCTGCTCCAGGACCAGCAGCTGCTGGAGAAGCTGGCGCGCTTCAACCGCGAGCGCATCCCGGAGCGCGTGGTGCACGCCCGCGGCTCGGGCGCCTACGGCCACTTCGAAGTGACCGACGACGTCACGGAGTTCACATACGCCGACTTCCTGAGCACCGTCGGCCGGCGCACCGAGGTGTTCCTGCGCTTCTCCACCGTGGCGGACTCGCTCGGCGGCGCGGACGCGGTGCGCGACCCTCGCGGCTTCGCGGTCAAGTTCTATACGGAGGAGGGCAATTACGACCTCGTCGGGAACAACACCCCGGTGTTCTTCATCAAGGACCCGATCAAGTTCCCGGACTTCATCCACTCGCAGAAGCGCGACCCGTTCACGGGACGTCAGGAGCCGGACAACGTCTGGGACTTCTGGGCGCACTCCCCCGAGGCGACGCACCAGGTGACCTGGCTGATGGGCGACCGCGGCATCCCGGCGTCATACCGGCACATGAACGGCTACGGCTCGCACACCTACCAGTGGACGAACAGCGCGGGCGAGGCCTTCTTCGTCAAGTACCACTTCAAGACCAACCAGGGCGTCCGCTCCCTCAGCGCCGAGCAGGCCGCGGAGACCGTCGGCAGGGACGCGAACTCCCACCAGACGGATCTGCTCCAGGCCATCGAACGGGGCGTGCGCCCGTCCTGGACCCTCTACGTCCAGCTCATGCCGGCGGCGAAGGCGGACGGCTACCGCTTCAACCCGTTCGACGTGACCAAGGTCTGGCCGCACCAGGACTACCCCCTGCGGCGCGTGGGCCGGCTGGTGCTGGACCGCAACCCGGACAACGTCTTCGCCGAGGTCGAGCAGGCCGCGTTCTCCCCGAACAACTTCGTGCCGGGCATCGGCCCCTCGCCCGACAAGATGCTCCAGGGCCGCCTCTTCGCCTACGCGGACGCCCACCGCTACCGTCTGGGCGTCAACCACACCCTGCTGGCCGTGAACGCCCCGAAGGCGACGACCGCGCGGAACTACGGCCGCGACGGCCTCATGGCGACCAACTCCCAGGGCCGCGGAGCGAAGAACTACGAGCCGAACTCGTACGACGGCCCGGCCGAGACCGGCCGCCCGCTGTCGGCCCCGCTGGCGGTCGGCGGCCACACGGGCACCCACGCGGCGCCCCCGCACACCAAGGACGACGACTTCTTCCAGGCCGGCGAGCTGTACCGGCTGATGTCCGCCGAGGAGAAGTCCCGGCTGATCGCGAACATCGCCGGCGGCCTCTCCCAGGTCTCCCGCGACGACGTGATCGAGAAGAACCTCGCGCACTTCCACGCCGCCGACCCCGAGTACGGGCGGCGCGTGGAGGAGGCGGTACGCGCCCTGCGCGAGGACTGAACTCCCTGACCGCGTCCGACCGCGCGGGGCGACCCGGATGAGGGGTGGTCGCCCCGGGCACGGACGCGGGCAGGGTGTGGACCGCGGCGGTTGCGAGCCAGTGCGGTGGTGAAGGACCGGGAGCGGGCTTCTCGACCCGAGGGAAGACCGTTCCGGGCCCCGTCGCACCGCCGCGGTCCCAGCACCACTCTCCGCACCTCTCTCCTCCCTCCCCTCACAGACCCCGTCCGGCGGCGCGAATGTCCTGTCGCGCCCAGCCTCGCGCCGTCGGGCGGCCAGCCCCCTCAGGGTGCGGAACAGGTGCGTCCGCAGGAGCCTGAAGGCATGGCACATCCCACCGAGCATCCGCATGTCGTGGTCCACTCCCCCGCCCTGGACGGATCCCGCCGGGTCACCCTGGGCGAGGAACCCCTGGGCGTCGCCACCCACGCCGACGACGTCGCCGAGATCCTGCGGCTGGCCGACCTGTACGTCACCGATGTCGCCGAGAGCGACCTCGTCGAGTGGCAGGGCGGCGGCCCGGACGACTGGCCGGGACTCTCGGAGCACCACGACGCGTGAACACGCCTACGGCACCGGTCGTAGGCCCCGTACGGAACCCTCAAATGAACCTCTCAACCCGGCCCCGGGGGCTTCAACCGCCCCCGGGGCCGGGCACATTCCCGGCAGGGGCCCGTCGTCACGGGGGCGGCGGACCCCGTCACGGGGGTGAGGTCATGAGCGACGGTACGGCGGTCGGGCTGGAGCCGCACGAGATCGCACTGCTGGGGGAAGGCCCGCGGGCCGCCGTCACCGTCGCCGTGGTCGACCTGTATCTGCGGGGCCTGGCGGAGGCCGACCGGCCGGGGACGATACGCAAGGGCGTCGCGGACGTGGTGTCCGCGGAGCGGCCGCCGTCCCCCTTGGCGCAGGCGGTGCACACGTCCCTGCGCGAGCCCGCCGGCCTGCGGACCCTGGTGAAGGACCCGGACATCCGGATCGCGCTGGCGCTGATGCGCATCCCCCTCGCGGGGGCGGGTCTGCTGCGCTACCCGCTGCTCGGCCCGACGCGCGCCGCCCGCCGCCATGTGCGGGAGCTGCGCCAGAGCCATCCGCTGCCCGCGAGCAGGCGCGGTCTGACCGACGACGAGCGGCTGCTGGCCGTCGCGCTGCACGGCGAGCCGGCCCTGCACCTGCTGGTGCCGCGCTTCGCCCTGCGGGCGGGGCTGGTCCGCCGGGCCGAGGTGGGCGGCAATGCCTTGCTCAAGAACTCGCCACGCGGCAGGGGCGGCAGTGGCGGGGGCTACCACTACTGCGGTGGGGGTGGCGGCGGATGCGGAGGGGGCGGGGGCTGACCCCATGCGCGATGCGTGAGGGACATGAGTGAGTGCCCTGCGTGAGTGTCATGCGTAAGGGGCGGCCCGTCCCCATGGACGGGCCGCCCCTCTGCTCGTACGGTCTCCCGCGCGTCAGACCTTCAGCGTCTTGATCGAGGTCGGCGCATGACCCGGCTCGGTCGCTATCTCCTCGAACTCCACCACGTTGCCTATGTCGTTGGTGGTCGACATGGAGATGTT
Source organism: Streptomyces sp. NPDC050546 (assembly GCF_044457425.1). Classification (NCBI taxonomy): domain Bacteria; kingdom Bacillati; phylum Actinomycetota; class Actinomycetes; order Kitasatosporales; family Streptomycetaceae; genus Streptomyces; species Streptomyces sp. NPDC050546. The sequence continues at coordinate 68,545 of NZ_JBITGX010000018.1, read as the reverse complement.
GGTGACCCGCTCCAGGATCGCCTCGACGACGACCGGGACCCGGTGCTCCGCGGCGAGCTTCTTGGCCTGCTCGAGCGCGGCGCCCAGCTCGGCGGGGTCGGTGACGCGGATCGCCTTGCAGCCGAGGCCCTCGGCGACCCTGACGTGGTCGACGCCGTAGACGCCGAGCTCGGGCGCGTTGATGTTCTCAAACTCCAGGTTGACCTGGAAGTCGATGTCGAACGCCCGCTGCGCCTGCCGGATCAGCCCCAGGTAGGAGTTGTTGACGAGGACATGGACGTACGGGATCTTGTGCTGCGCGCCGACGGCCAGTTCCTCCAGCATGAACTGGAAGTCGTAGTCGCCGGAGAGCGCCACGACGGAGGCCTCCGGGTCGGCCTTGGCGACGCCGAGCGCGGCCGGGACGGTCCAGCCGAGCGGGCCGGCCTGGCCGCAGTTGATCCAGTGCCGGGGCCGGTAGACGTGCAGCATCTGGGCGCCGGCGATCTGCGAGAGGCCGATGGTGGAGACATAGCGGGTCTCCGGGCCGAAGGCCTTGTTCATCTCCTCGTAGACGCGCTGCGGCTTGATCGGGATGTCGTCGAAGTGCGTACGGCGCTGGAGCGTGGCCTTCCTCTCCTGCGCGGCGGCGGCCCACTCGGTGCGGTCGGGCAGCCTGCCCGCCGCCTTCAGCTCCCGTGCCACCTCGACGAACAGCTCCAGCGCGGCCTTGGCGTCGGAGGCGATGCCGTAGTCCGGGGCGAAGATCTTGCCGATCTGGGTGGGCTCGATGTCGACGTGGACGAACTTCCGCCCGGCCGTGTAGACGTCGAGTTTGCCGGTGTGGCGGTTGGCCCAGCGGTTGCCGATGCCGAGGACGAAGTCGGACTCCAGGAAGGTCGCGTTGCCGTAGCGGTGCGAGGTCTGGAGGCCGACCATGCCGGCGTTCAGCTCGTGGTCGTCGGGGAGGACGCCCCAGCCCATCAGGGTCGGGACGACCGGGGTGCCGGTCAGCTCGGCGAATTCGACGAGCAGTTCCGCGGCGTCGGCGTTGATGATCCCGCCGCCGGCGACGATCAGCGGCCGCTCGGACTCGTTGAGGAGCGTGATCGCCTTCTCGACCTGGGCCCGGGTCGCCGCCGGCTTGTAGACCGGGAGCGGCTCGTACGTCTCCGGGTCGAACTCGATCTCCGTGAGCTGGACATCGATCGGCAGGTCGATGAGGACCGGCCCCGGGCGGCTGGAGCGCATCAGATGGAAGGCCTGCTGGAAGACGCCGGGGACCTGCGCCGCCTCCAGGACGGTCACGGCCATCTTCGTGACCGGCTTGGCGATCGAGGCGATGTCGACGGCCTGGAAGTCCTCCTTGTGGATCACGGCGGTCGGGGCCTGGCCGGTGATGCACAGGATCGGGATGGAGTCACCGGTCGCCGAGTACAGGCCCGTGATCATGTCGGTGCCGGCCGGGCCGGAGGTGCCGATGCAGACGCCGATGTTGCCCGACCGGGTGCGGGTGTAGCCCTCGGCCATGTGCGAGGCGCCCTCGACGTGCCGGGCGAGGGTGTGGGCGATGCCGCCGGAGGCCTTGAGCGCCGCGTAGAAGGGGTTGATCGCCGCGCCCGGGACACCGAACGCGTCGGTCACGCCCTCGCGCTTGAGGATCTCAACTGCCGCTCGGGCAGCGGTCATTCGAGCCATCGAGTACTCCTGCTTCGGCTGTCGGATTCGCACTCCCGTCGCGCCCCGCGGTGAGCTCTTCCGTATTGTGGAAAACTTCTTCTACGATCTGGAATTAATGTAAGTGGGGTGGATGAAGGCCGTCAAGAGATGGCAAGGGGCGGACAGGCAGGGGCCCGGAGGAGCACGATGGATCCGCTGTCCCGACGCGAGCCGGTTCTGGAGTGACATGGCCGAGACCGTCCCGGTGCGCTGCCCGGCCTGCCACCGCGAGCACCGCTACACGGCTCCGGTGTATCCCTGCGTGTGCGGCGCGCCGGTCGGCCCGCCCCTGGACCGCGACCGTGCGGCGACGCCCGTCTCGCACCGCGTCTGGCAGGACGACTGGGTGACCGTGCGCTGCGCGTCCTGCGGCCGGAGCGGGGAGTGGCCGCGTCCGGAGCTGGGGTGCGCGTGCGGGACGGTGCTGAGGGTGCCGGTTGCGGAGGGGCGGGGGCCGGTTGCGGAGGGGCGGGGGCCGGTTGCGGAGGGGCGGGGGCCGGCCGCCCCGGACCGCGGGACGGACCAGGAGGCCGATGCCGCCCGCGCGGCCACGCCGGGTACACCCGGTGCCGCAGCCGTCGGCGCCGCTGCCGCCAGGCCGCCCTTCCGGTCCGTCACCATCCGTACCGCGCGCGACGCCGTCACGGCCGCCGCGCTGTATCTGCGCTGGCTCGGCTACCGGGACGTACGCCGGGCCGACCAGCGCCCTCCGTCGGGCATCGGCCTCGCGGCCCGCGGCGTCCTCGCGCAGGTCGACCCGGCCGTGCGCCCCGCGACGCTGCGGGACGTGGAGTGCCTGTGGCTGACGGCCATGACGGAGTCCGCCGACTGCCTCTACTTCTCCCTCACCGGCTACGCGGACGACGCCCGGGCCCGCGCCGACGCCCTGGCCGTCCCCCTGTTCGTCCTCGACCTCACCGGCACACCGCGCCCGGTGAACGCCCCGGCCGACGCGCTGGCCACCGGCGGCACCGGGGACCGGGCACCCTGACCGCTCCGGGGCCGGTCAGTCGCCGCACGGCTTGGCGAACTCTTCAATCAGTCCGTGACGCAGTTGATCGTCAAACCCGCCTTGAGCGCGTCGCCGACCGCCGGCGCGAGCCGTGCACCGTCGGCCAGCGGCTGGGCGGGACCCAACGTTGATACCGGTTTGAATCCTCCCCTCCCTGAAAGGAGGGAATTCCTGGCTCAGACTGCCTCCTGGAGCAGCGCTCCAGGAGGTCTTGCGCCCTCGGCACCAGCCGGGTTGAGACCAGCCCGGTAGAGCATCACGCGTGCGGAGTTCTTGTCCCGTGGGGACACTTCTCCGCATGCGGTGCAGGTGTAAGTGCGCTCACCCAGCGGCAGTGCATGCTTGGCTCTCGTCATGCAGTTGGCGCAGTCCATCGTGGTGTGCGCGGGGTGGACCAGGAGGATGTCCCGCCCGTGCTTGCGGCCCATCTCGAGCAGAGCGTCCTTGGTGGCGCCGATGGCGGCGTCCGCGGCCTTGCGGGCCATCGTGCTCATGGCCAGGAACCTCGGACGGAAGTTCTCCACAGCGATAGCGTCGTGATCGCGGACCACCTTCTTGGCCCACTTGCGGCCGGTGTCCGCACGCTGCCGGGCGACCGTCTTGTAGGCCTTCGCCCGCAGCTTCTTCGCCTCGCGGTAGCCCTTCGATGCCGGTTGTCCCTTCTTCGGCCTGCGGCGGGCCATCATCCGGTCGTACCGCGTCAGCTTCTTCTGGGCCTTCCTGCCGTGCTGAGCGTGGGGCAGGTCGTGTGCGTCGGATGTGGTGGTCGCGGTCTGCTTCACACCCCAGTCGACACCAAGTACGCGACCGGTTTGAGGCAGCGGCTGTACCTCGGCGGGCACGACGAAGGAGCAGTACCAGTGCCCCAGACTGTCCTGGTACACGCGCACCGAGGACGGCTCAGTCGGCAGTTCACGCGACCACACCACCGCCACGGCGATGCCGCCCGCAAGGTGCAGCCGACCGTCCTTCAGGCGGAACCCGCGCTTGGTGTAGTTCAGGGTCGGCAGCGCCTCGCGTTTGGTCTTCCACTTGGGCATCCCGGCCCAGCGTGCCATGGGCAGTCGCTCTTTGATGTCCTTGAGCGCCTTGGCGCGGGAGCGGCCGAAGTCGCGGATGACCTGCTGTTGGACAACCGACGAACCCTCACGCAGCCACGGCGTACGGGCGCGGGCTTCGGTCAGCATCCTGTCGAGCTGAGCCGGGCCGCACGTCTGTTTCTCCCCGGTCGCCTTGTTGTGCAGGTGTATGGCCTTGGACTTGGCGACGCATTCGTTCCACACCCACCGGCACCGGTCCCACTCCGCCGCCAGCGCTTTGCGGGCGGCGGAAGACACACGCAGCTGGTAGGTGTACCGGGCATGCCCGGCCTCCGCAGCCGCCCCCACGTACGCCATCTCGCCCCCTCGCGGCTCCGGCCGGAACATGGCCTCCCGAACCGTCCAAAGGACCATACGTACGACCACCGCACGCCCGTACCCCTAACCCTCAGCCGCCACCCCGACCAGCGACAACAGGCACACGCGTTCGCATCACTTTGAAGGCGCGCGACAACGGCATGAGTGCTCCGTAGCCTGAACGGGAAGCGGAGCCGCTCCGCGTCGCAACGCCTGGATGCGATTCCTCCAGGCATGAACGCCGGGGCATCCTCGCAAGAAACTGGTGACCGAATGACATCGAGGCGCGCCGGTATCCGCGTCCGCCCCGCGACCGCCGCCGAACTCCCCTCCCTCCAGGACATCGAACGCGCCGCCGGCGCCCCCTTCCGCGACGTCGGCATGCCGGAGATCGCCGACGACGAGCCGCCCGGGCTCGACGTACTGGAGGGCTACCGCCGGGCCGGCCGCTGCTGGGTCGCGGTGGACGAACGGGACCAGCCGGTGGCGTATCTGCTCGCCGAGCCCGTGGAGGGCGCGCTGCACATCGAGCAGGTCTCGGTCCACCCGCGGGCCGGGCGCCGCGGCGTGGGCCGGGCCCTCCTGGCCCACGCCGCCGCCCACGCCCGCGAGGAGGGCCTGACCGCCCTGACCCTGACCACCTTCACGGACGTCCCGTGGAACGCCCCCTACTACGCCCGCCTCGGCTTCCACACCCTGCCAGAGCCCGACCTCACCCCCGGCCTGCGCGCCATCCGCGCGACGGAGGCCGAACACGGCCTGGACCGCTGGCCACGGGTGTGTATGCGCGCACCGCTGTGACCTACCCCTACCCCTGCCCCTCCGAGAACCTCTCCCGCAGTTCCACCTTGCGCACCTTCCCGGACACCGTCATCGGGAAGGAGTCGAGGACCTGAATCCTGCTCGGGATCTTGTAGTGCGCCAACTGCCCCTCGCAGAAGGCCCGTACGTCCTCCAGGGTCGGCGGGGCTTCCGGGTCGCGGGGGATGACGCAGGCCAGGACCTCCTCGCCGTAGTGGTCGTGCGGGACGCCCACGACCTGGACGTCCTGGATGCCGGGGTGGGCGTAGAGGAACTCCTCGATCTCGCGGGGGTAGATGTTCTCCCCGCCCCGGATGATCATGTCCTTGATGCGGCCGACGATCTCGACGTAGCCGTCCTCGCGCATCACGGCGAGGTCGCCGGTGTGCATCCAGCGGCCGGCGTCGATGGCCTCGGCGGTCTTCTCCGGCTCGTTCCAGTAGCCGAGCATCACGCTGTAGCCGCGCGTGCACAGTTCGCCCGCGGTGCCCCGGGGCCGCGTGACACCCGTCGCGGGATCGACGATCTTGACCTCGATGTGCGGCAGGACCCGGCCCACGGTGCCCGTGCGGTGCTCCAGGTCGTCGTCCCTGCGGGTCTGGAGGGACACCGGGGAGGTCTCCGTCATGCCGTAGCAGATGGAGACCTCCGCCATGTGCATCTCGGCGACCACCCGCTTCATCACCTCGACCGGGCAGGGCGAACCCGCCATGATGCCGGTGCGCAGGGAGGAGAGGTCGTACGCCGCGAAGCCGGGGAGGTTGAGCTCCGCGATGAACATGGTGGGGACGCCGTAGAGCGAGGTGCAGCGCTCCTGCTGGACCGCGTCCAGGGTGGCCTTCGGGTCGAAGGACGGGGCGGGGATGACGATGCAGGCGCCGTGCGAGGTGGCGGCCAGATTGCCCATCACCATGCCGAAGCAGTGGTAGAAGGGCACAGGCACGCACACCCGGTCCTGCTCGCTGTAGGCGATCGACTCGCCCACGAAGTAACCGTTGTTGAGGATGTTGTGGTGCGAGAGGGTCGCACCCTTGGGGAAGCCCGTCGTGCCCGACGTGTACTGGATGTTGATCGGGTCGTCGCAGGACAGCTCCGGGTACCGGGCCCGGGCGTCGGGGGTGGCCCGTCCCAGCAGCGCCTCCCAGCTCGGGTCGCCGAAGTACACGACCTCGCGCAGCTCGGCGCACCTGCCCCGCACTTGCCCGACCATCGCCCGGTAGTTGCTCGCCTTGTGGCCGACGGAGGCGAACAGCAGGGACACCCCGGCCTGGTTGAGGACGTACTCGACCTCGTGGGTGCGGTAGGCGGGGTTGATGTTGACCATGATCGCGCCGATGCGGGCGGTGGCGTACTGGACGAGCACCCACTCGGGGCAGTTGACCGCCCAGATGCCCACCCGGTCGCCCTTGGCGACACCGGACGCCTGCAGGGCCGACGCCAGCTCGTCCACCGAGGCGCCGAACCGCGCGTACGTCCAGCGCCGCCCGGACGGGACGTCGACCAGCGCCTCGCGCTCCGGCCAGGCGGCCACCGCCCGGTCCAGATTGGCGCCGATCGTGTCGCCGAGCAGGGCCGTCCCGCCGGTTCCATGGCTGTACGAATTCACCGGAAGTCCTCCTCGCGGTACTCGGCGTCCGAGCCGGCCGCCGTGGCCTCGCGCAGTTCGATGCGGCGGATCTTGCCGGAGACCGTCTTGGGCAGGTCGCCGAACTCCAGGCGGCGGACGCGCTTGTAGGGGGCCAGGGCCTGACGGGAGTGCTCGAACAGCACCTTCGCGGTGTCGGGGCCGGGCTCCCAGCCGTCCGCCAGCACGATGTACGCCTTCGGCACGGCGAGGCGCAGCTCGTCCGGGGCGGGTACGACCGCCGCCTCCGCCACCGCCTCGTGCTCCAGCAGCGCGCTCTCCAGCTCGAAGGGCGAGATCTTGTAGTCACTGGCCTTGAAGACGTCGTCCGCGCGGCCGACATAGGTGATGTAGCCGTCCTCGTCGCGGGCTCCGATGTCGCCGGTGCGGTAGTAGCCGCCGGCCATCGACTCCGCTGTGCGGTCGGCGTCGCCGTGGTACCCCGTCATCAGGCCGACGGGTCGGTCGGAGAGATCGAGGGCGATCTCCCCTTCGCTCGCGCCCGGCGCGCCGGAGACGGGGTCCAGCAGTTCGACGCGGTAGCCGGGGCTCGGCCGGCCCATCGAGCCCGTCTTGAGCGGCTGGCCGGGGCTGTTGGCGACCTGTACGGCCGTCTCGGTCTGGCCGAAGCCGTCCCGGACGGTGACGCCCCAGGACCGGCGGACCTGCTCGATGACCTCGGGGTTGAGCGGCTCGCCGGCGGCGACGACCTCGCGCGGGCGGGTGCGCAGCTGCGTCAGGTCGGCCTGGATGAGCATGCGCCAGACCGTCGGAGGGGCGCAGAAGGTGGTGACGCCGGCCCGGTCCATCTCGGCCATGAGACGGGCCGCGTCGAAGCGCGTGTAGTTGTACAGGAAGACGGTCGCCTCGGCGTTCCAGGGGGCGAAGAGGTTGGACCAGGCGTGCTTGGCCCAGCCCGGCGAGGAGATGTTGAGATGCACGTCGCCCGGCTTCAGGCCGATCCAGTACATGGTCGACAGATGCCCGACCGGGTACGACGTGTGGGTGTGCTCGACGAGTTTGGGCCGGGCGGTGGTGCCCGAGGTGAAGTAGAGCATCAGCGGGTCGTCGGACCGGGTCGGGGCGTCGGGGGTGAAGTCGGCGGGAGCCTCGTAGGCGTCGTCCAGCGACAGCCAGCCCCCGGGGGCGGCACCGGCCGCGATGCGCGTGTAGGTGCCGGGGACCTCGGCGAACTTGCCGGTGTCCTCGGGACGCGCGATGACGTGCCGGACCCGGCCGCGGTCGACCCGGTCGCGCAGGTCCGCGGGGCCGAGCAGCGGGGTGGCCGGGATGACCACCGCCCGCAGCTTCATCGCGGCGAGCGCGGTGATCCACAGTTCGGCCTGGTTGCCGAGCATGACGAGGATCCGGTCCTCGGCGCGCACGCCCCGGGCGCGCAGCCAGTTGGCGAACCGCGCCGAGCGTTCGGACATCTCACCGAAGGACAGCCGGGTCTCGCGGCCGTCCTCCTCGACGATGTGCAGGGCGGTGCGGGCGTTGCCGTGAGCGATCTCGTCGAACCAGTCGAGCGCCCAGTTGAAGTACTCGGGACGGGGCCAGCGAAAGCCGTCGCAGGCCGTGGCGTAGTCCTCGCGGTGTTCCAGCAGGAAGTCCCGCGCCCCGCGGAACATCTCCGTCGCCGATGTCATCTGTCCTCCTGAGTACCGGACCATTGCCGGGCGGCTCCGAACCATCGTGTAATCCGTGATGCAGGACTCACTACCCCCGAACGGGGGGTGCGCCCGCACAGGAGCCGTAGTGAAGGGGCGAACAGGTGACAGCAGAAGCGTCCGACGCCGTCGAGATACGGAACGCACTGCTGCGTCTGCGGCGCGCCACCGGCCTCCCGATCGCCTTCGGCGGGCTGATGGAGGCCGGGCAGCGGATACGCATCAGCGAACTGAGCGGCACGGCGACGGACGCCCTGCGGTCGTTCGTGGTGACGTCCGGGAACGGGCTGGGCGGCAAGACGGTGGTCCTCGCCCGGCCGTGCGTGGTCACGGACTACTCGGCGTCACGGCAGATCAGTCACGAGTACGACGCCCCGGTGGCCGTGGAGGGGCTGCGCTCGGTGCTGGCCGTGCCGGTGGTCGTACGGCACGGGGTGCGCGGGGTGCTGTACGGGGCGCTGCGGACGGCCCTGCCGATGGGCGGGCGGATGCTGGACGCGGCCGTGGAGGCGGCGCGGGACGTGGAGCGGGCCCTGGTCGTGCGGGACGAGGCGCGGACGCTCGCCGCCGGGGGCGGGGCGGGCGCGGGGTGGGAGCAGGTGCGGGAGGCACACGCGGCGCTGCGGGCGCTGGCTCCGAAGATCGCGGACCCGGAGCTGCGGGACGAGCTGCTGGGGGCGTGTGCGCTGCTGACGGCCGGGGCCGCCGCGCCGGCCCGGGTCCGGCTGGCGCCGCGCGAGGTGGACGTGCTGGCGTGTGTCGCCGCCGGGGCGACCAACGCGGTCGCCGCCGAGCGGCTGGGGGTGACGTCCGAGACCGTCAAGGGATATCTGCGGTCGGCCATGCGGAAACTGCGGTCCCGGACCCGGGGCGAGGCCGTGGTCGCCGCGCGTCGGGCGGGATGGTTGCCGTAGGTTTGTGATGTTTTCTGTCGCGCCGGTCTGTTCGATATGCCGAAACGCTCCCGACGAGGCGTCGACGTCGCCTTCGGTCGCATTCGGGAGCCCAATGAATTCACCCGCCGGCGTCGGTTGTTATTTCCCTCACCACGCCGTCCGTCCGAAATTCAAAGAGCTGTTGCCTAATATTGGCCAGGACACGACACACGGAGGGGAGCGGTGACCGTGCCACGGGACTTCCAGGAGCCTCCCAGGAGCCGCCCCGACCTGGTCATCGGCCGGGAGGACCTGTTCACAGCGGCGCGTGAACAGCTGGGCCGAGGCGGAAGTGTGCTGCTCCACGGCCCCGCGGGAATAGGAAAGTCGACGATCCTGCGGGCGCTGGCGGCGGATTACGGCGGCTCGGCCCGGACCGTGTTGCGCTGCTCGGCCACCGAGTCCGAATCCCACCTGCCCTTCCTGGCGCTGGCCGACCTGTTCGGCCTGGTCCTGGACGAGGTCTCGGGACAGCTGCCCGCCGCCCAGCGCACCGCCCTGGAGTCGGCGCTCACCGGCCGCGGCGAGTCCACCCTCCAGCGCGACGGGCTCGCGCTGCGTCTCGCCGTGCTGTCGGCGCTGCGCGCCCTCGCCGCCGGGGGACCGGTGCTGGTCGTCGCCGACGATCTCCAGTGGCTGGACGCCGCCAGCGCCGAACTGCTCGGCTTCGCCGCCCGCCGGCTGGGCGACACGCCCGTGCAGATGCTGTGCGCGGTGCGGACCGAGGGCCAGGAGTACGACCGCCATCTACGCGCGTCCCCGCCCGACACGCTCGCCGTCCGGCTGGGCCCGCTGTCCCGTACGCAGGTCTCGGCGCTGCTCGACCACCGCGGCTACACCCCGCTGTCCCGCTCCACGATCCGCGACATCCACCGCACCAGCGCCGGCAACCCGCTCTTCGCACTGGAACTGGGCCGCGCCCTGGCCGAGAGCCCCACCCGGCCCCGGCCCGGTGAGCCGCTGCCCGTGCCCACCTCGCTGCGGGCCCTGGTGCTGAGCCGGCTGGAGATGCTGTCGGACGAGGCGCGCCGCACCCTCCTGGTGGCCAGCGCCGGTGCCCGCCCCACGCTTGCGCTGCTGCACGCGGCGGGCCGGGAGCACGCCGAGGCGGAGACGGCCCAGGCGGCGGCGCTCGGGCTGCTGGCGACGGAAGCGGAGGGTCCCGCCGTACGGTTCGCGCATCCGCTGATCTCGGCCGCGCTGTACGCGGAGGCTCCGGCGCAGGAGCGGCGGGCCGTGCACGCGGCGCTGTCCACGGCGGCCTCCGACCCGATCGAGCGGGCCCGGCATCTGGCCCTGGCGACCACCGGCACCGACCCGGAGGTGGCGGCCCGGCTCGCCGAGGCCGCCGCGCTGGCCCTGGACCGCGGGGCACCGTCCGTGGCCGCCTCGCTCGGGCTGCTCGCGGCCCGGCACACCCCGGCGGACAGCGTCCCGGGCCCGGACGAGCGGCGGCTGCAGGCCGCGGAGGACGCGATCACCGCCGGCGAGGCCGATCTCGCCAGGGACATCGCCCGCGACGTACTGACGCGTGCCACCGTGCCCGCCGAGCGCGTACGGGCCTGGATGGTGGTCATCGAGGCGGCCGGGCAGGCGCTCGGCGAGGTCGACGCGGTCTTCCCTCAGGTCCTGGCCGACGCGGGCGACGATCCGGGGCTGCTCGCCCTGGTCCACTACCAGCTGGCCTGGCGCGGTCTGGTCGTGGAGGGCGACTTCGCCGAGGCCCGGCAGGAGGCCGAGCACGCGGCGGAGCTGGCCGCCCGGGGCGGGGACCGGCGCACCGAGCTGATGGCGCTGTCCTTCCAGGCCTCCACCGAGACCCTGATGGGCCATCCGGGCGCGCCCGCGACCGTCAAACGGGCGCTGCGGGAACCCCAGGACCCGTATGTGGCCTGCCATCACAACGGCGCCGGTTCGGCCCGCTTCCGCTGGCTGATCATGAGCGACCGGCTGCCGGAGGCGCGGGCGGTGATCACCGCGCTGCTGCGCGAGGTGCGGCGGCGCGGCATGGTCGAGAGCGAGGTGCACTTCCTGCGCTTCCTCGCGGACACGGAGCTGCGCACCGGGCACTGCGGCCGGGCCCTGGACCTGGCCCGCGAGAGCCTGCGCCTCGCCCGGGACGCCGGGATCGGCGAGGGCGCCTCGGCGATGCTCGCCTCCCTCGCGGAGGCCTCCGCCGGGGACGTGGACCGGGCGCTGGCGCTCGCGCGCGAGGCGGCCGACCACGCCGAGGTCGACGGCGACCAGATGTATCTCTCCCGGGCTCTGGCGGCCCTGGGCTACGCCCAGTTGGTGGCCGGGGACCCGGCGGCCGCGGTGCGTTCGCTGCGCCGGGTGCGGGAGCTGGAGCACGGCCTCGGCATCAACGACCCGGCGCGCGGACGCTGGCACGGCGACCTCGCCGAGGCACTGGTCCGCATCGGCGAGCCCGGCGAGGCCCAGGACCTCATCGACACGACCCGGGCGCACGCGCTGCGGCTGGGCCGGGAGAGCGTGCTGGCCGTGCTGGACCGGGCCGAGGCGCTGGTGCGGGCGGCACGCGGCGAACACGAGGCCGCGCTGGTCCGGTTGGCGTCCGTGCGCGACCGGCTCGGCAGGCTGGGCTACGGCCTGGAGGAGGCGCGGGCCGCCTTCGCGCTGGCCCGGCTGCGCGACCGGGCCTCCGCACCGCCCCGCACCGGCGGCACTCCCCTGCCGGGGCCGGCGTCGTACGACGAGGCGGCCCGGCTGTTCCGGCGCTGCCGGGCACTGCCCTGGCTGCGGCAGGTCGACGCGGCCGTCGCGGGCGGGTCCACGGCGGTGGAGCCCGCCTCCGTGGCGCCGCCCGTGGCGCTGGACGCGCTGGAGGGCCTGGCCTCGATGGAGCGTCAGGTCGCCTCGCTCGTGATGGAGGGCGCGACCAACCGGGAGATCGCGGCCCGTCTGTTCATCAGTGTCAAGACCGTCGAGGCGACACTGACCCGGGTCTACCGGAAGTTGGGGATCCGTTCGCGGGTGGACATCGTCCGGCTGGCCGCGGGCCGTCGTACCAACTGAGCCCCACCTGGGTTTACTTGACCCGACCGAGGGTTTTCCCTGCCCAACTCCCTTAGGGGGTTCCCTCATTGGGAGCCCCCTCGTCCGGGCTCTAACTTTGGGACGTGCCGCTCGCCGGGCACACGGAGATCCGAACAACGGCGTCAGGGTCCCCGTGCTTCACCACCACCCGCGCGACCCCCCACCGGCAACTCCCCAAGGAGACCCATGTTCGGGCTCAACGCCGCCAAGAAGGCCGCCGCGGTAGCCGCCGCGACCGCTGCCGCCGCCACGACCGCGCTGCTCGCCGCCCCCACGGCCGTCGCCGCGCCCCAGCCGATCGTCGGCGGTACCACGACCACGACGACCGCGTACCCGTTCGTCATGCAGATCACGGACGCCTCGCAGAACCAGTTCTGCGGCGGCACGCTGGTCTCGCCCACCAAGGTCGTCACCGCCGCGCACTGCATGGTCGGTGAGTCCGCCGGCAGCGTGCGGGTGGTCGGTGGCCGCACCTACCTCAACGGCACCAACGGCACGGTGAGCAAGGTCAGCAAGATCTGGATCCACCCGAGCTACACCGACGCCACCAACGGCGACGACGTGGCCGTGCTGACGCTGTCGACGTCGATGCCGTACACCACGGCGAAGTACGTCTCCTCCTCCCAGACCTCGGTGTACGCGGCCGGCGCCACCGCCCGCATCCTCGGCTGGGGCACCACCTCCGCGGGCGGCAGCTCCTCCAACCAGCTGCGCACCGCGACCGTACCGACCGTGTCCGACTCCAGCTGTGCGAGCTCCTACGGCTCGGACTTCGTGCAGAGCGACATGGTGTGCGCCGGGAAGACCTCCGGCGGCGTGGACACCTGCCAGGGCGACAGCGGCGGTCCCCTGCTCATCGGGGGCGTCCTGGCAGGCATCACTTCCTGGGGCGAGGGCTGCGCCCAGGCCGGTTACCCCGGTGTCTACACCCGGCTGACCACCTTCTCCAACCTGGTCACGACGCAGGTCAACTCGTGACCGACCGATAGCTCCTGAGTACCCCTCAGGTGAAAGACCAGGGGGGGGGGGGGGGGGGGGGGGGGGCGGGGGGCGCCCCCCCCCCCCCCCCCCCCCCCCCCCCCCCCCCCCCCTCTCCATGCCGTCAGCCCCGTACGGGCACCGAAGCGGATGTCGTACGGCCGTCAGCCCCGTACGGCACCGAAGCGGATGTCGTACGACGACCCCGGGTGCAGCACGCGCAGCATCCGCTCGCCCTCGGTGGTGACCTCGTCCCGCCGGGTCCTGGTGAGCCGGTCGAAGGGCTCGATCACCAGGGCCTGGTCCTCCAGTCGCCACAGGCCCGCGAGGAAGCCGTCGACCAGGAGCGTGGAGTAGGCGATGTTGCCCTGCCAGGAGCGGCCCCGGTGCTCCCGGGGGACGACGCGGGTGCGGTCGGCGTGGGAGAGGAGCAGGTTGTCGAACTCGGGCAGGAAGCGCGGCGGGGCCGGGGTGTCCGGGTCGGGGCGGGGGGCGTCCGGGAGGTCGAAGAGCTCGACGCCGCTCTCGTCCCGGAAGGTGACGAGTCGCGGGCGGAGCCGTTCGAAGGCGTCCCGCAGACGGGTCAGTCCGGCCCAGGTCTGCATGTCCTTCACGGAGGCCGGGCCGAAGGCGGCGAGGTAGCGCAGGACGACCGCTTCGGGAGCGGGGGCGGGTTCGGCGGGGCGGCCGAGCCACTGTTCGGCGGTGGTGAGACTGACCTGCCCGCTGCGGCCCCACAGACCGCGCGGGGTCACCTGCACGAGCGGCAGCCGGCACCGGGCGGCGACCGCGAGGGCCTGGGGGTCGGCGTCGGGCCACTCCTGGAGCAGGGCCTCGCGCAACTGCTTCATCGTGCGGGGCTCGGCCTCGACGAGGTCCCGGGCGAGAGTCGCGAGCCGGTCCAGGTCGACACCGGCGAGTCCCTTGCGGAATTGGACCAGCTCCCGGTCCCGGGCGGGCTGCACCAGCGGCCTCAGGGTGAGGCAGTCGTCCGCGGTGTGGGTGTGGATGGTGGAGCGCATCGTGACGATACGCACGACCTCGCGGTCGGCCATCAGCGTCGACAGCGCCTCGGGTGCGAAGCCGTCCAGACGTGCGGCGAGCGCGTAGTACGGAGGCTTGACGTTCTGCGCCTGGAGACCGACCAGATGCCCGACGGCCGCGGCGGCGGACATCCGGGCGGGGCGCAGCAGCAGTTGCCGGTCGAGGGTGGCGCGGTTGAGGGCACGGGTACCGAGGACGCTCCGCTGGGTGTTCGCCATGAGGGGCACGGTAGCCGGGGTTGCGGACAGGTTCTGTCCGCGAGGGCCGTGAGTCCCGGAGCCGGCGGTAATTCGGGCGCGGCGGGGTAAGGGGAGTCGATCAGCCCCCGTCGAGAAGGAGCCGAGGATGACCGACGACGCCTACCTGTTCCTGCTTGACGACCCGTCGGCGTCGCTCGGCGTGGCCCCCGCTGCCGTCGGCGACCTCGCCTGCATGGAGACCCCCGCGGTACGCGCGTGGCTGGACGCGCAGGGCAGCACGCCGGCCTCCCCACAGCTGCGGCTGCTGCCGCCGGAGGAGACGGCGGCCATCCCCGAGGAAGCGGAGCGGCTCCCCGTCCCACTGGGCGAGGAGGAACTGATCCGGGTCCGCCATCTGAACGCACCCCAGTCACTCGCCCGGGTCGAGGAGGAACTCCTCGCCTTCCGCGACTGCGCGGACGGCCGCGACGGCCTCATCGCCCGGGCACTGGCCGCCGGGGTGACACCGCACCGCGTCGTCGAACTGACCGGGGTGGATCCCGCGACGGTGACCGCGGCGGCGGGCCGCTGACGACGCGGCGGCCCCGGGGTCGTCACGCGCCCGGTCCGGGGTCCGGCCGGACGGCTGACGTGATGCCGGCGCGGGCCGCTTCCAGCTGGGCGGCGAAGGCGATGCCGAGGAAGAGCGCGACGGCGGTGAGGTTGGCCCACAGCAGCAGGGCGATGAAGGCGGTGAGCGGCCCGTACACGGCGCCGAAGGCACCGCTCTCCTCGACGTACAGCGCGAGCAGCCAGGTGGCCGACACCCACAGCAGGAGGTGCACGGCCGAGCCGAAGGCCAGCCAGGTGTAGCCGGGTTGGACGCGGCGGGGCGACCAGCGGAAGATCACGGCGGAGGCCACCCAGGCCAGGGCGAGCCCCACGGGGATGTCGAGCACACCCCACCACTGCGGCCCGCTGCCCCGGCCCGCGGACTTCGCCACCGCGTCGCCCACGGCCTCACCGGCGACCAGGACGACGAACCCCAGCACCAGGGGCAGACCGGCGGCGAGCGCGAGCACGATCCCCCGCGCGTACTTGCGCGGGAAGGGACGGTCGCGCTCGATGCCGTAGATACGGTTGGCGCCGCGCTCGATCTGGCCCATGGCCGAGGCGAGGTTCAGCAGCGCGAATCCCAGGCCGAGCCACAGGGCGAGCGTGCTCCAGGCGTCGCCGTGAGCGGTGCGCCGCGTCCCCTCGAAGGCCTCCTCGACGATCTCGGCGCTCGCCCCCGGCACGATCCGGCCGAGCGTGAGTTCGATGATCCGGCCCGCGCCCTCGGTGTGCACCGACGTGGCCAGCCCGACGAGCGCCACGGTGCACGGAACCAGTCCGAGCACCACCTGGAAGGCGAGGGCCCGCGCGTTGCTGAAGCCGTCCGCGTAGCGGAACCGTGTGAAGGAGTCGGTCAGCAGCCGCACTCCCCCGTAGTGGCGCAGGGCGGTGAACGCCTCGTCTCCGGAGAGCTCGTCTCCGATCATGTCCCGGGTCTGGGGGACGTGGACGGCGGTACCCATGGCGTGGACACTCCTTGTCGGACGGCTGGTCCTTGTCCGGTTTCCCCGTCCTTTTCCCCCGACGCCGCGCCCACCGGTACCGGCCTTCGGGGGAATTCGGGGGACGCACCGCGGTCCGGCGGGCGGTGGGTGGTACGGGCATGAGATGGCCGCGTCTGTCGAACCGCCCGCCTCGCCGCCCGGACGGCCGGGCGGTGGGGAGCCGCGCGTGCCGGACTGGCTGCGGACGGCGGCGGCGTACGCCTGGCGGATCATCGCCGTCGGTATCGTCGTCCGCTTCGCCTTCTCCGTGCTCGGGCAGTTCCACCGGATCGCCGTCGCCGTCTTCCTCGGTCTCGTCATCGCCGCCGTGCTCCGCCCCGCGGCCGGTCTGCTGGCGCGGTTCATGCCGAGGCCGCTCGCGGTCGCGGTGGCGATCGTGGGCGGCATCGTCCTCGTCCTCGGGGCGCTGGCCCTGGTGGGCGAGACCGTGGCGGACCAGCGCAGCGGACTGGAGCGGGAGTTCGTGGCGGGGATCGACCGGATCGAACGCCAGTTGGAGGAGCCGCCCTTCCGGCTGCCCGCGGACGCCTTCGCCGATCTCCAGTCCCGGATCGGCGAGCTGCTGTCGAGCCATCGCTCCACCCTCATCAGTACGGCGCTCAGCGGCGCGAGCCGGCTGCTGGAGGTGCTGACCGTGCTGGCGCTGGCCCTGTTCTGCGCGGTCTTCTTCACGCACTCGGGCGAGCGGCAGTGGCGGTGGCTGTGCGATCAACTCCCCGACGGGGCGCGGCGGCAGGTCACGGTCGCGGGCCGGGCCGCCTGGCGGACCTTCACCGGCTACACGCACGGCATCCTGCTGGTGGCGGCGACCAACGCGGTCCTCGTGGGCATCGCCCTGTTCGCTCTCGGGGTGCCGCTCGCCGTGCCGCTGGCGCTGCTGGAGTTCGTGGCCGCCTTCATCCCCCTGATCGGCTCGCCGATCGCCCTGGCGGTCGCGGCCGTCGTCGCGCTGGCGACCAAGGGGCCGCTCATCGCCCTGGTGGTGGTGGCCCTGATCGTGATCATCGGACAGATCGAGGGCCATCTCCTGCACCCCATCGTGATGAGCTGGGCCGTCCGGCTGCACCCGGTGGTGGTGGCCCTGGCGGTCGTCGGCGGTGCCGTGGCGGCGGGGGTGATCGGGGCCGTGGTGGCCGTACCGCTGGTGGCCGTGGTGTGGTCCGTGTACCAGGCGCTGCGGGGGTCCGGGGACCAGGTCACGAAGCAGGTCTGATCGCCGTCCGGGTCATGGAGACCGAGGCCACAGTCTGGGAGAGGGCAAGGTCACAGCCGTGCCCACTGCTGCTCCTTCGTTAACGTGGCCTAACATCCGAGCATGACGGTCCTGCCTGACGACGGGCTTGAGCTGGCCGGCGAGTTCCCTGATGTGCCCCATGAGCAGTGGCAGCGCCTTGTGGCGGGTGTGCTGCGCAAGTCGGGCAAGGACGTCGAGGGAGCCGAGGCCGAGGAAGCCCTGTCCACCGCCCTGGAGGACGGGTTGCGCACCCGGCCCCTCTACACCGCGCGCGACGACGCCCCGGAGCCTGGTTTCCCCGGGTTCGCGCCCTTTGTGCGCGGCGGCCGCGCCGAGGGGAACACGGTCGGCGGCTGGGACGTACGGCAGCGGCACACGGTGGCCGACAACGCCACGGTGCTGGCGGACCTGGAGAACGGCGTCACCTCCCTCTGGCTGACCGCGGGCGAGGACGGCATCGCGGTGCCGTCCCTCGGCACGGTCCTCGACGGCGTCTATCTCGACCTGGCACCCGTCGTCCTCGACGCGGGGCGCGAGACCGAGTCCGCCGCGCGGGAACTGCTGCGGCTGTACGAGGAGCGGGGCGTCGCCCGGGACGTGGCGCGCGGCAACCTGGGCGCGGACCCGCTCGGCCACGAGGCCCGTACCGGACAGGGCTACGACGTCGCGCCGGTGGCGGAGCTCGCGCGACTGTGCGGCGAGGAGTACCCGGGGCTGCGGGCGCTGACCGTGGACGCGCTGCCGTACCACGAGGCCGGCGGTTCGGCCGCCCAGGAGCTGGGCTGCTCGCTGGCCACGGCGGTGGCGTATCTGCGGGAGCTGACCGAGGCCGGGCTGAGCGTCGAACAGGCCTGCGCGCAACTGGAGTTCCGGTACACGGCGACCGCCGACCAGTTCCTGACGATCGCCAAGCTGCGGGCCGCGCGCCGACTGTGGGCCAGGGTCGCCGAGGCCTGCGGAGCCCCGCGCGCGGGCGCCCAGCTCCAGCACGTCGTGACGTCGCCGGTGATGATGACGCGCCGCGACCCGTGGGTGAACATGCTGCGCACCACCATCGCGACGCTGGCCGCCGGGGCGGGCGGGGCCGACGCGGTCACCGTGCTGCCCTTCGACCACGCGCTCGGTCTGCCCGACGCGTTCGCCCGCCGTATCGCCCGCAACACCTCCACCATCCTCATCGAGGAGTCGCATCTGTCCCGGGTGATCGACCCGGCGGGTGGCTCCTGGTACGTGGAGCGGCTCACCGACGAACTCGCCCAGGCGGGCTGGGAGTTCTTCCGGAAGATCGAACGGCTCGGCGGCCAGGCGGCCGCCCTGCGCTCGGGCGACCTCGGCCGCGACCTCGCCGACACGTGGGCGGCCCGCAGCGGCAAGCTCGCCAAGCGGCGCGAACCCGTCACCGGCGTCAGCGAGTTCCCCCACCTCGACGAGAAGCCGGTCGTCCGCGAGCCGGCTCCCGAGCCGCGCTCCGGCGGACTGCCGCGGGTGCGCCGCGACGAGGCCTACGAGGCACTGCGCGCCCGCTCCGACGCCCACCTCGCGGCGACCGGCTCCCGGCCCCGGATCTTCCTGGCCGCGCTCGGCCCGGCCGCGGCCCACACCGCACGCCTGACCTTCGCCTCGAACCTCTTCCAGGCGGGCGGCATCGAGCCCGTCTCGGAGGGCACCTTCGAGGAGAGCGGCGCGAGCGAGGCCGTGCTGTGCTCCAGTGACGCCCTGTACGAGGAGCGGGCGGAGGCGGTGGCCGGGCAGCTCAAGGCCGCCGGGGCCGCACAGGTGTTCCTCGCCGGGCGGCCGGGGAACCACCCCGGTGTCGACTCGTACGTCTTCGCGGGCTGTGACGCCGTCGCCGTGCTGTCCGCCACCCTCGACCGCATGGGAGTGTCCTGATGGGAATCCCCGACTTCTCCGGGATCGAGCTGGGCAGCCCGGCCCCCGACGGCGGCCCCGACGAGTGGCGTACGGCCGTCAAGAACGCGTCCGGCGGGGACGACCTGCTCTGGGAGACCCCGGAGGGCATCGCGGTCAAGCCGCTGTACACCGGCCGTGACCTGGAGGGCCTGGACTTCCTGGACACCCGCCCGGGCCAGGCGCCGTATCTGCGCGGCCCGTACCCGACGATGTACGTCAACCAGCCCTGGACGATCCGCCAGTACGCCGGTTTCTCCACGGCCCAGGAGTCGAACGCCTTCTACCGGCGCAACCTCGCGGCCGGGCAGAAGGGCCTGTCGATCGCCTTCGACCTGCCCACCCACCGGGGTTACGACAGCGACCATCCGCGTGTGACCGGTGACGTCGGCATGGCGGGCGTGGCCATCGACTCCATCTACGACATGCGGCAGCTCTTCGACGGCATCCCGCTGGACAGGATGACCGTGTCGATGACGATGAACGGCGCCGTGCTGCCGGTGCTGGCGCTGTACATCGTGGCGGCCGAGGAGCAGGGCGTGCCGCCCGAGAAGCTGGCCGGGACCATCCAGAACGACATCCTCAAGGAGTTCATGGTCCGCAACACCTACATCTATCCGCCGTCGCCGTCGATGCGGATCATCTCCGACATCTTCGCGTACACCTCGCAGCGGATGCCCCGCTACAACTCCATCTCCATCTCCGGCTACCACATCCAGGAGGCGGGTGCGACGGCCGACCTGGAGCTGGCGTACACGCTCGCGGACGGTGTGGAGTACATCCGGGCGGGCCGTGAAGCCGGCCTGGACGTGGACGCGTTCGCGCCCCGGCTGTCGTTCTTCTGGGCGATCGGCATGAACTTCTTCATGGAGGTCGCCAAGCTGCGCGCGGCGCGCCTGCTGTGGGCGAAGCTCGTGCGGCAGTTCGACCCGCAGAACGCCAAGTCCCTTTCCCTGCGCACCCATTCACAGACCTCGGGCTGGTCGCTGACCGCGCAGGACGTGTTCAACAACGTGACGCGCACCTGCGTCGAGGCCATGGCGGCCACCCAGGGGCACACGCAGTCGCTGCACACCAACGCCCTCGACGAGGCGCTGGCCCTGCCCACCGACTTCTCCGCGCGCATCGCCCGCAACACTCAGCTCCTGCTCCAGCAGGAGTCCGGCACGACCCGCGTGATCGACCCGTGGGGCGGCAGCGCCTACGTGGAGAAGCTGACGTACGACCTCGCGCGGCGCGCCTGGCAGCACATCCAGGAGGTGGAGGCCGCGGGCGGCATGGCCAAGGCCATCGACGCGGGCATTCCCAAGCTGCGCATCGAGGAGGCCGCGGCCCGCACCCAGGCCCGGATCGACTCCGGGCGCCAGCCGGTCATCGGCGTCAACAAGTACCGGGTCGACAGCGACGAGCAGATCGAGGTGCTCAAGGTCGACAACTCCTCGGTGCGGGCCCAGCAGGTCGAGAAGCTGCGGCGGCTGCGCGAGGAGCGGGACGAGACCGCCTGCCGGGACGCGCTGGACGCGCTGACCCGGGCCGCCGGGGGCGAGGGCAACCTGCTGGAGCTGGCGGTGAACGCCGCCCGCGCCAAGGCCACCGTCGGGGAGATCTCCGACGCCCTGGAGAAGGTGTACGGGCGGCACGCGAGCCAGATCCGTACCATCACCGGCGTGTACCGCAACGAAGCCGGAGAGTCCCCGTCCGTGGACCGCACCCGCACCCTCGTGTCCGACTTCGAGGAGGCCGAGGGCCGCCGTCCGCGCATCCTGGTCGCCAAGATGGGCCAGGACGGCCACGACCGCGGCCAGAAGGTGATCGCGACCGCCTTCGCCGACCTCGGCTTCGACGTGGACGTCGGCCCGCTGTTCCAGACCCCCGCCGAGGTGGCCCGGCAGGCCGTCGAGGCGGATGTGCACATCGTCGGGGTCTCGTCGCTCGCGGCCGGCCACCTCACGCTCGTCCCGGCGCTGCGCGAGGCGCTGGCCGAGGAGGGGCGCGAGGACATCATGGTCGTGGTCGGCGGGGTGATCCCACCGCAGGACGTGCCCACGCTGCTGGAGATGGGCGCGGCGGCCGTCTTCCCGCCCGGGACGGTGATCCCGGACGCGGCGTACGACCTGGTGAAGGGGTTGGCGACCGACCTCGGGCACGAGCTGTGATCGATGTCGACGCGTACGCGAAGGGCGTACTCGACGGGAAGCGGGCGATCATCGCCCGCGCCATCACGCTCGTCGAGTCGACCCGGCCCCAGCACCGGGCGCTGGCCCAGGAGTTGCTGACCGAGCTGCTGCCGCACAGCGGGCGGGCCCGGCGGATCGGCGTCAGCGGGGTGCCCGGCGTGGGCAAGTCGACGTTCATCGACGCGTTCGGGACGCTGCTGACGTCGCTCGGACACCGGGTGGCGGTCCTCGCGGTGGACCCCTCCTCCAGCCGTACCGGCGGCTCGATCCTGGGCGACAAGACCCGGATGGAACGCCTGGCCGTGGATCCGGCGGCGTTCGTCCGCCCCTCCCCCACGGCGGGCACGCTGGGCGGAGTGGCGAAGGCGACCCGTGAGTCGATCGTGGTGATGGAGGCGGCCGGCTACGACGTGATCCTGGTGGAGACGGTCGGCGTCGGCCAGTCCGAGACCGCCGTCGCGAACATGGTCGACACCTTTCTGCTCCTCACCCTCGCCCGCACCGGCGATCAGCTCCAGGGCATCAAGAAGGGCGTCCTTGAGCTGGCCGACGTGATCGCCGTCAACAAGGCGGACGGCCCGCACGAGCGCGACGCCCGCGCCGCCGCACGTGAGCTGGCGGGCGCGCTGCGCCTGATGCACGGCAAGGACGCGGCCTGGACCCCGCCGGTGCTGAGCTGCAGCGCCCGCGAGTCGGCCGGTCTGGACACCGTGTGGGAGCGCCTCGAACAGCACCGCACCCTGCTGGACTCCACCGGCCGCCTCACCGCCAAGCGCCGTGACCAGCAGGTCGACTGGACCTGGACCATGGTCCGCGACGAACTCCTCGGCCGTCTGAAGGCCGACCCGGCGGTACGGGCGCTGGCGCCCGCCCTCGAACAGCGGGTCAGGGACGGCGAGTTGACGCCGGCCCTGGCCGCCGAGCGGATCCTCGGGGCGCTCGGGGGCTCCGAGCAGGACCTCTCCTGAACTGATTCCGAGCTGATTCCGGCCGGATCGGGGCCTGCACCGGACCCCCCGGCCGGAATCCATACACGCTACTTGCATGATTATGCGTGATGATACATACTCTTCCTATGTCCAAGGTCCTCACCTCCCTGCCCGCCGGCGAGCGCGTCGGCATCGCCTTCTCGGGCGGTCTCGACACCTCCGTCGCGGTCGCGTGGATGCGCGACAAGGGTGCCGTCCCGTGCACCTACACCGCCGACATCGGCCAGTACGACGAGCCCGACATCGCCTCGGTGCCCGGCCGTGCGAAGACCTACGGTGCCGAGATCGCGCGTCTGGTCGACTGCCGTGCGGCGCTGGTCGAGGAGGGCCTGGCCGCGCTGACCTGCGGCGCGTTCCACATCCGCTCGGGCGGGCGGGCGTACTTCAACACCACGCCGCTCGGCCGCGCCGTCACCGGCACGCTCCTGGTCCGGGCGATGCTCGAGGACAACGTCCAGATCTGGGGCGACGGCTCGACCTTCAAGGGCAACGACATCGAGCGGTTCTACCGCTACGGCCTGCTCGCCAACCCGCACCTCAGGATCTACAAGCCCTGGCTGGACGCGGCCTTCGTGACCGAGCTGGGCGGCCGCAAGGAGATGTCGGAGTGGCTGCTCGCCCACGGGCTGCCCTACCGGGACAGCACGGAGAAGGCGTACTCCACGGACGCCAACATCTGGGGCGCCACCCACGAGGCCAAGACCCTGGAGCACCTGGACACCGGTGTCGAGACCGTCGAGCCCATCATGGGCGTCCGGTTCTGGGACCCCGAGGTCGAGATCGCCGCCGAGGACGTGACGATCGGCTTCGACCAGGGCCGCCCGGTGACGATCAACGGCAAGGAGTTCGCCTCCCCCGTCGACCTGGTCATGGAGGCCAACGCCATCGGCGGCCGGCACGGCCTCGGCATGTCGGACCAGATCGAGAACCGGATCATCGAGGCGAAGAGCCGCGGCATCTACGAGGCGCCCGGCATGGCGCTGCTGTACACGGCCTACGAGCGGCTGGTCAACGCGATCCACAACGAGGACACCCTCGCCCAGTACCACGCCGAGGGACGGCGGCTCGGCCGGCTGATGTACGAGGGCCGCTGGCTGGACCCGCAGGCGCTGATGATCCGCGAGTCGCTGCAGCGCTGGGTGGGCGCGGCCGTCACCGGCGAGGTGACGCTGCGGCTGCGGCGCGGTGAGGACTACTCGATCCTCGACACGACCGGCCCGGCGTTCAGCTACCACCCGGACAAGCTGTCCATGGAGCGCACCGAGGACTCGGCGTTCGGCCCGGTGGACCGGATCGGCCAGCTCACCATGCGCAACCTCGACATCGCCGACTCGCGCGCCAAGCTGGAGCAGTACGCCGGCATCGGCCTGATCGGCACCGGCAGCCCCACCATCGGCGCCTCGCAGGCGGCCGCGACCGGCCTCATCGGCACCATGCCGGAGCTGCCCGAGGGCGGCGCCGAGGCCATCGCCTCCCGCGGCGAGGTCTCCGAGGAGGACGCGTGGCTGGACCGCGCGGCCATGGAGTCCGGCACGGACTGACCGCTCCCCCGCTCGGAAGGGCCTGCTCGACACCGTTGGTGTCGAGCAGGCCCTTTTTCGTTCTCGCCGATCGGCCGAACGGCCGAGAGCCCGCGCCGCCGGGCTCCCGGGGATGTGGCCGAACGGCCGAGGCGCGTGCCCGCGCTCCAGGGCGAGAGTGGAGCCACTTCCTCTGCCGGACCCTGACCCGAACCAGGAGTACGAGATGCAGCGTGGTTTCCTCGTCGGTGCCGTCGGCGGTGTGACCGCCGTGGCCGCCGTGGGCGGTCTCCTCACCTGGCTGCTGGCCTCGAAGGACGTCCAGCACACCACGATCGACACCCTTCCCCGTGCCTTCTACGTGAAGGTGGACGGCCGCCTCGCGGTGGAGAAGTCCATCCTCGAGGCCCGTATCGACGGCTGGTATCACCCGCTGCCGTGGGTCGGGGAGGACATCCACGACGTGTCCTGCCCGGCCCATCTGAAGGCGGTGGCCGGTGCGACCGAGACGTGCACGGCCCGGGCCGACGGGGGGCGGGTCTCGATTCCCGTGCGCGTGATCAAGGTGGAGGGAGACCCCGCGACACCGCGGGTCACCTGGCAGTTCGAGCGCTGAACCGTTCGCTGACACCCACCCGGGAGCACACCGCGTCATGAGCATCGTCCTGGCCGGTCACGGCCTCATCAAGAAGTACGGCCCCACCACCGCACTGGCCGGCGTGGACGTCGAGGTCGCCGAGCGCGACTCGCTTGCCATCATGGGCCCGTCCGGCTCGGGCAAGTCCACCCTCCTGCACACCCTGGCCGGGATCATCAGGCCCGACGACGGTCAGGTCCTGCTGCGCGGCGAGCGGATCGACGAGTTCGGCGAGAACAGGCTGAGCGCGCTGCGCCGGAAGCGGTTCGGGTTCGTCTTCCAGTCCGGCCAGTTGCTGCCGGAACTGCCCGCCGAGGAGAACGTCGCCCTGCCGCTGATGCTGGAGGGCGTCCCGCGCCGGCAGGCCGTCGCCCGCGCCCGCCGCTGGTTCGCGCCGCTCGGGCTGGACGGCCTGGACAAGCGCCGCCCCGGACAGCTCTCCGGCGGACAGGCCCAGCGGGTCGCGATCGCCCGCGCCCTGGTGGGCGAACCGGACGTCGTCTTCGCCGACGAACCCACCGGCGCCCTGGACCAGAACACCAGCGAGGAGGTCGTACGGCTCCTCACCTCCGTCACCCGTGAGCAGGGCGCCGCCCTCGTCATGGTCACCCATGACGCCGACGTCGCCGCCCACTGCGCCCGGATCCTCCAGGTCCGCGACGGCCGGATCAGCGGCCACCACCAGTACACGGTCGTCTGACCCCAGCGCTCGCCACCGGAGACCTCGATGCGTTCCCCCGTCCTGCCCCTGACCTGGCACCTCGCCCGGTCCTCCGGCCGCCGCAGCCTGCAGAGCCAGGTGCTCGCCGCCTCGGCCGCCGCCGTCGGCGCCTTCGTGCTGCTGGTGATGATCGCCGCCTGTCTCGGCTCCGGCGCCCGCGCCGACCGCACCGCCTGGCGCCTGCCCGAAGCGGCTCCCGCCGAGTCGGCGACCGCCGTCCAGGCCATGACCACGACCTACGTACGCCATCGGCCCGTCACCGTCGTCAGCCTCGCCCGGCTCCCGGACCGGAGCCCCACCCCGGCGCCGCCCGGGCTGCGCGCCTTCCCGGAGAAGGGCGAGGTGTACCTCTCCCCCGCCCTGGCCGAGCTGATCCGCGAACTGCCCGCGCGCCAGCTCGCCGACCGCTTCCCGAAGCCGCGGTCCTACGGTGCGATCGGCGCCGCCGGACTCGCCTCCCCGGACGAACTGGTCGCCGTCGTCGGACGCGCGCCCGGTGACCCGGCGGTCTCCGCGTCGGCCGGGGGCGGCGGCTGGTACGACGACGGGCAGACGGCCCGCGCCCGGATCGCCGGGTTCACCGGCACCGAGCCGACCCTGTTCACCGGTGCCGACCGGCAGACGGCGCTGCTCGGCGCGGTGCTGCTGGTGGTGCCCGTCGTGGTGCTGGCCGCCGCGGCCGGACGGCTCGGGGCGGCCCGGCGCGAACAGCGGCTCGCCGCGCTGCGGCTGGCCGGGGCCACCCCGCGCCAGATCCTCGCGATGACCGCCGCCGAGGCGGCCGCGGTGGGCGCCGCCGGTGCCCTCGCGGGCGCCCTCGCCTACGTGACGCTGCTGCCCGCCCTCGCCGGGATCCCGTACGGCGTCGGCACCTGGTACACCGGCGAGCTGTGGGTCGGTCTGCCATGGCTCGCGGCGGTGGTGCTGGGGGTCACCGTCCTCCTCACGGCCAGCGCGGTGACCATGCTGCGCCAGGTGGCCACCTCGCCCCTGGGCGTGGCGCAGCAGGCCAACCCGCGCCGCACCCGCATGATCCGGCTCGTGCTCTTCGCCGCGGCTCTCGCCTACATCGTGCAGAGCACCGGCGGCCGGATGACGAGCCGGCGGATGGTCGTGCTGCTGGCCCTCTTCTACGGGGCGTTCTGGCTGTTCGGCCCGTGGGTCGTGGACCGGCTGGGGCGGGTCGCGGGCCGCTTCGCCCGCCGCCCCGCCACCCTGCTGGCCGCCCGCAGGCTCAGCGACGACCCGCGCGGCGCCTGGCGCACCGTCAGCGGCCTCGTCCTGGCGGGCTTCGTCGCCGGGTTCTTCTCCGTGAGCCGGCTGGACATCGGCTTCCCCGAGCACCCCGACCAGGTCGCGGTACTGACCGACGGCGGCGCCGACGCCCGGCACACGGCGGCCGAGGCCCGTGCGCTGCTCGACCGGGCGGGCGTCGAGGCGACCGTCACCACGGTGGACGACGGCGGCTTCGACACCGTGCTGCTCGGCAACACCGGTGTCGTCGCCCGGGTCCCCGGCGGGCCCGAGCGGATCGACGCGGCCGTCACCGCCCTGACACCCGCCGGGCAGGGCCGCTTCCCGGTCTCCCAGGACTATGTGTCCGCCCCGGACGAGACCGTCACCGACCGCGTCGCCACGGTCAGCACCGCCACGCTGCTCCTGAGCTTCCTCGTGGCGACGGCCTCCGCGGGACTGACCGCCGCCGCGGGCGTCCTGGACCGGCGCCGCGTCTACGGTCTGCTGAGGCTGTCCGGCACCCCGCTGCGGGTGCTGGACCGGGCCCGGGTCCGTGAGACGGTCCTGCCCCTGGTCGTCCTGGCCGGCGGCACCACCGCGATGGGCGTCTTCGGCGGCTACCAGCTCAACCAGGCGGCCGGGGCCACCGTCGACAGCTCAGGCGCGCTCCGGCTCGCGGTCTGCGTGACCGTCGGCGCGCTGGCGATGCTCGCCGCGATCGGGGGCAGCAGACCTCTGCTGCGCAGGGTGACGGCGAACCCGGCTCAGACGGCGGACTGACCGCCGGCCCCCCGTCTGAACAGCCCTTCCGCACCTGACGTATACGACGGGGTGAACGTCGGTGCGAGCGTGCGGGCGGGCATGTTCGCCCTCGTCGGCAGCGTGCTCGCCGTTCTCGGGCACCACGCCGTCGCCGAGGGGGCGGTGCCCTGGCGGCTCGTCGCCGGGTTCGGCCTGGTGCAGTTCGCGGCCGTCCGGCCCGTCGCCCGCCGTCGCCTCTCCCTGCCCACCGTGGCCGTGGCCACCCTCGGGGCGCAGGGAGTTCTGCACGCCGGACTGACTCTGGCGGGCGGCGCCCACGCCACCGGGGCGGGTCATGCCGGGCATCAGGGGACGGGCGGGGGCGACGGGCACGCCTGGCACCAGGTCTCGGCGGGCATGACGGCCGCCCATGTCGTCGCGGCGCTGGCGGCGGGCTGGCTGCTGCACCGGGCCGACGCGGCACTGTCGGCCGCGTTCGCCGCCGTCCGCACCGTGCGGCGCGTCGCCGCCGCCGTTGTGGCCCGCGTACGGCGGCCCCTGCTGCCCGCGGACGGCGCCGGGGGCGCGCCGGCCGCCGTGCGGCTGCTGGG
The DNA here is from genome assembly GCF_044457425.1 of Streptomyces sp. NPDC050546. Taxonomy (NCBI): domain Bacteria; kingdom Bacillati; phylum Actinomycetota; class Actinomycetes; order Kitasatosporales; family Streptomycetaceae; genus Streptomyces; species Streptomyces sp. NPDC050546. Next base: position 40,757 of record NZ_JBITGX010000018.1, on the reverse strand, counting down.
CCGCTTCGACGCTCCGTCCGCCCCACGGACCCGAACGCTGGACCACGCGCTGGTGCGCAGGGGCCCACCGGGACGCGTACCCGTCCCGGTCGTCCCCTCATCCGGGCCGCGGCTTCGCCGTGCCCGGCTTCACCAGCAAGGAGCTCCCGCATGTCCACGTACCACTGCGCCTGTGCCGTACGGCGCGTCGCCGTCGTCGGCGCGGCCGTCATCACAGCCGCCCTCACCGCGACCGGAACGGCCTCGGCCCATGCCGAGGTCGAGGCCGACAAGCCGCAGGCCCTGGCCGAGAACGTCACCCTGGCCTTCGTCTCCGAGGCCGAGTCCGACTCGGCGGGCTTCACCCGGCTCCAGGTCGTCCTGCCCGAGGGCATCGCACCCGCCGACGTGACACTCGCCGAGGGGCCCAAGGGCTGGAAACTGAAGCCCGGCGCCGACGGCTACACCATCGGCGGCCCGGCCCTGGGCACGGGCGTGGACGCCGAGCACAAGATCAAGGTACGGCGGCTCCCCGATGCCGCGGAACTGGTCTTCAAGACGGTCGAGACCTACAGCGACGGTGAGGTCTCCCGCTGGATCGAACTGCCGTCCGGCGACAAGGAACCGGCCCAGCCCGCGCCCGTTCTGAAGCTGAAGGCGGCGGCGCCGGGTACGAAGCCCACCGACTCAAGCCCCAGCCCCACCTCCGGCTCCAGCTCCGGCTCCAGCCCCAGCTCCGGCCCCAGCTCGGGCCCCGCCTCGCCCGAGGCCTCGGGCCCGGCTCCGTCCGAGGTCTCCCCCGCCGGTGACACCACCGCGGCCGGGGACGACGGTCCGTCTCCGGGCCTGGTCGCGGGCGGCGTACTCGTGGCCCTGCTCGGCGTCGGCGGCGGCGCGTGGTGGCTGGTGAAGCGCCGCACCGGCGGAGCCGGCGCCTGACCCGTACGCGGTCTGCCGCGGCCGTGCCGCCTCCCCGGTGAGGAGGCGGCACGGATCCGCCCGCACGGCCTGCCCGACCTAGAGTGGGGCTGCGCAAGGGACCCGTCGATCGCGGGCCCGCACGAGCGGGAGAGGCAGGCACATGACCAGGCCGCAGACGGCACGCAGGAAGCGTGCGAACGGGGTGGAGTCACGTCAGCGGATCCTCGACGCGACAGTGGAGATCGCCGGCGAACGGGGCTACGAGGGCACCTCCATCGCCGCCGTCAGCGCCAAGTGCGGACTGCCCGCCAGCTCGATCTACTGGCACTTCAAGGACAAGGACGACCTCATCGCCGCCGTCATCGAGCGCAGCTTCGAGACCTGGCTCCAGGCCGTCGAACTGCCCGGCGAAGACACCGGCACACCCCTGGAACGCGTCACCGCCATGGCCGCGAACATCGCCAGGTCCCTGGTCGACGCACCGGACTTCCTGCGCCTCGGACTGATGCTCGCCCTGGAACGACGCCCCGTCGAACCCCGCGGCCGCACCGTCTTCCTCCAGGTCCGCGAAACCGCCGCCCGGCGCATCGCGGAGACGGTCGAGACCCTCTTCCCCGACCTGGACGAGGACGCCGTGCGCACCCTCACCACCTACGCCGTCGCCGGTGCCGACGGTCTCTTCGTGCACCGGGAGATCCACGGCGACGCCGTCGACCTGGTGGCGATGCTCGAACTGCACGCCGAGGTGGTGTACGAGGCGGCGAGCCGCATGGCGGCCGGCCGCTGAGGCAGGGCATCAGCCGTCGCCGGGTTGCACGAGCCGGAAGAGCAGCCGGGCGGCTGCCCGCCGGGCGGACCGGCGCAGACGGTAGGGGAGCGGGCGGGCCGGTGCCGGCGTGGGTGCGGCGGCCAGTCGGGGGAAGAGCGCAGCGGCGTTGGCGCGGTTGACGGCCGTGACGGCTGCTGGGTCGAGGCCGGTGTCCAGGCCGATCGCGAAGTACTGGCCGGCCGCGGCGGGGGCGAAGGGCCAGTCGCTGCCGAACAGAACGCGTTCGGGGCGGGCGAAGGCGAGCAGGGTGGGCAGGGCCGCCGGGCTGGAGGACAGGGCCGTGTCGAAGTAGAAGCTCCGGAAGTCGTCCAGGACGTCCAGGGGACTGCGCCCGGTCTCGGCGGCGAGGGCGACGGCCATGCGGTGGGAGGCGTAGGGGACGAACCCTCCGGCGTGGCTGAGGATGAACCGGATGTTCGGGTACGTGCGGACGACACCGTTGCGGACGAGGAGGTAGGCGGCCCGCGTGGTGTCGAGGAGGAAGTCGGCGGCGAACGGCGGGATGTGCTCGACGGCCGGTGCGGGCAGCTCGGCCGGATGGACGAGGACGACCGCGCCGCGTTCGTCCAGGGTCCGCCACAGGGGGTCCTGGCCGTCCGCGCCCAGGTAGGTGCCCTGGTTGTTGGCGAGCAGGGTGACGCCGTCGGCCCCCAACTCGTCCAGGGCCCGCCGGGCCTCCTCGGCGGACGCGGTGGGGCCGGGCATGGGCAGGGTGGCGAACTGACCGAAGCGGCCCGGGTGTTCGGCGGTGAGGGTCGCGCCGTGGTCGTTGAGCCGTCGGGCCAGGGCCGCCGCCTCGGCCGGGTCGGTGAGGAATCCGGTGCCGGGGGTGGAGACCGACAGGAGGGCCGTGGTGATGCCCAGCAGGTCCATGAGCTCCAGCGCGGACCAAGGGCTCCAGTCGGGCAGGGCGCGGCCGCCCGCCTCGGCGATGCCGGCCTCGGCGAGCAGGTCGCGGTAGAAGGGCGGCACGATGTGCTGGTGTACGTCGATACGGCCCGTCATGACGTGACGCCCTCTCCCCGGACCAGGTCGAGCGCCACGTCGGTGATCATGTCCTCCTGGCCGCCGACCATTCCGCGCCGGCCGACCTCGACGAGCAGGCTGCGGGCGTCGACGCCGTAGCGGGACGCGGCCTCCTCGGCATGGCGCAGGAAGCTGGAGTAGACGCCGGCGTAGCCGAGGGTGAGGGTCTCGCGGTCGATCCGGACGGGGCGGTCCTGCAACGGCCGTACGAGGTCGTCGGCGGCGTCCTGGAGCGCGAACAGGTCGCAGCCGTGCGGGAGTCGGAGCTTGTCGGCGGCGGCGACGAACACCTCCAGGGGCGCGTTCCCGGCTCCGGCGCCCATGCCGGCCAGCGAGGCGTCGACGCGGTGGGCGCCGTGCTCGACGGCGGTGAGCGAGTTGGCCACGCCGAGGGAGAGGTTGTGGTGAGCGTGGATGCCGATCTCGGTGGCCGGGTCGAGGGTCTGCCGGAGGGCGTCGACGCGGGCTGCGACGCCCTGTGTCGTCAGCGTGCCGCCGGAGTCGACGACGTAGACGCAGGTGGCGCCGTAGCTCTCCATCAGGCGTGCCTGACGGGCCAGTGCCGCGGGGTCCGTCATATGGCTCATCATCAGGAAGCCGACGGTGTCCATGCCGAGTTCGCGTGCCGCGGCGATGTGCTGGGCCGAGATGTCGGCCTCGGTGCAGTGGGTGGCCACGCGGACGACGGACGCCCCGGCGGCGTGGGCGTCGCGCAGGTCGTGGACGGTGCCGATGCCGGGGAGCAGGAGGGTGGCGACCCGGGCCCGGGTGACCACCGAGGCGACGGCCTCGATCCACTCCAGGTCGGTGTGTGCGCCGAAGCCGTACACGCAGGAGGAGCCCGCGAGCCCGTCCCCGTGGGCGACCTCGATGGAGTCGACTCCGGCGGCGTCGAGTGCGGTGGCGATGGCGGCCGCCTGGGCGGTGGTGTACTGGTGCCGGACGGCGTGCATGCCGTCCCGGAGGGTGACGTCGCTGATGTACAGGCGGTTCATCGGGCCACCCCCAGCGGTGTGCGCAGGGCGATGCGCTCGGCCGCGGCGACGGCCGCGGAGGTCATGATGTCGAGGTTGCCGGCGTAGGCGGGCAGGTGGTCGGCGGCGCCGGTGACTTCGAGCATGACGGTGACCCTGGTGCCGGTGAACGGGCCGACGCCCGGGATGTGCAGGGTGTCGTGCCGGTCGAACTGGACGCTCTGTTTGAGCCGGTAGCCGGGCACGTACGCCCGGACCCTCTCGGCCGTCGCCAGGATGCTCCTCTCGATGGCCGCTTGGTCGCAGTCGCCCTCGACCAGGCAGTACACGGTGTTGCGCATGAGCAGGGGCGGCTCGGCCGGGTTGAGGATCATGACGGCCTTGCCGTGGTGGGCACCGGCGACCTCGCGCAGGGCGCGGGAGGTGGTCTCGGTGAACTCGTCGATGTTGGCGCGGGTGCCGGGGCCGGCGGACCTGGCGGCGATGGAGGAGACGATCTCGGCGTACGCGACGGGAGAGATCTGCGCGACGGCCGCCGCGATCGGCACGGTGGCCTGGCCGCCGCAGGTGACCATGTTCAGGTTCGGGGCGTCGAGGTGGGCGTCGAGGTTGACCACGGGCACGCAGTACGGGCCGATCGCGGCGGGCGTGAGGTCGAGGACCCGGACACCGGTGGGCTCCAGCTTGGCCCAGTTGGCCGCGTGCGCGGGCGCGGACGTGGCGTCGAAGACCAGCCTGATGTCCTCGAAGCCGGGAAGCGCCAGCAGTCCGTCGACACCGTCGGTGGTGGTGGCGACACCGAGCCGACGGGCCCGGGCCAGGCCGTCGGAGGCGGGGTCGATCCCGGCCATGGCGCTCATGGTGAGCGCGCCGGATCCGCGCATGATCTTGATCATCAGGTCGGTGCCGATGTTGCCGGAGCCGATGACGGCCACCGGCCAGGGAGCAGGGGGCATGGAAGGTCTCCTGGGGGAAGGGCGGATCAGAGGAAGCTCACCGTCACCGGCCCGAGGCCGCTGAAGCGTGCCTCCACCTTCTGGCCTGCGGTGACGAACGGGGCGGTGGTCATCGCGCCGGGCAGGATCACATGGCCCGCTTCCAGCGCGCTGTCGAAGGCGTACAGCGTGTCGGCCAGCCAGGCGACGGCGGCGGCCGGATGGCCGAGCACCTCCCGGCCGCTGCCCGAGGCGACGCGCTCGCCGTCGACCAACAGGTCGACCTGGACGGCGGGCAGGTCGGGCACCTCGCCGAGAGGCGTCCAGGCGCCGACGACGAGACCGGCCGAGCTGGCGTTGTCCGCGACCGTGTCCGCCAGGGTGATCCTCCAGTCGCGGATCCGGCTGTCGACGATCTCCAGCGCGGGCGCGACCGCCTCGGTCGCCGCGAGGACGTCCGCGACGGTGACGCCGGGGCCGCGCAGGGGTTCGGCGAGCCGGAAGCAGATCTCCGGCTCCACGCGTGGGGCGCAGTACCTGCTCGCGCCCACCGCACCGCCGTCGCGGTGGACCATGTCGTCCAGCAGATGCCCGAAGTCCGGCTCGTCGACGCCGAGCAGCCGCTGCATCGCGGCCGAGGTCAGCCCGACCTTGTGGCCGACGACCGTGGCACCGGCGGTCAGCCGGCGGGCGATGTTGCCCTGCTGGACGGCGTAGGCGTCTGCGGTGTCCAGGCCGGGGAACAGCTCCGACAGCGGGTCGACCGGAGCCACGTGGCGTTCGGCGTCGCGCAGCAGCCGGCGGGCTTCCTCGCGCTGGGTGGCGGTCAGGGTCATGCTGTGCTCCTCGAGGCCAGGCGGCTCGCCGCGTCGTGGACCAGCCGGGCGTGCAGTGCGAACATCGCCACCAGGTCGACGGCGTCGCCGTGGATCTCCCGGTGCACGAACAGGCCGTCGGCACCGGCGACGGCGTAGGTGGTGAGGGTGCGGACCGCGTCCTCGTCCAGGCGCGGGAACAGCGTCCCGGCCACCTCGGCGATCCGGCGGGCCGAGATCTCCCGGACCTGGAGGAACACCGTGCGGCCCCGGGGCTCCACGGGCCGCCGTTCCAGCGCCAGCATCAGTCCCAGGCGCAGGAAGTCCGGTGCGTCGACCAGGGACCTGGCGATGTTCGCGGCCATGGCGGTGACGCGTTCCAGGGGTGTGCCGGTGTCTTCGCCGGGCAGTTCGACGGCCTGGAGCCAGGTCTCGAAGCTGCGCTCGATGACGGCGGCGATGAGGTCGTCCTTGTCCTTGAAGTGCCAGTAGATCGAGCTGGCGGGCAGTCCGCACTTGGCGCTGACGGCGGCGATGGAGGTGCCCTCGTAGCCCCGTTCGCCGGCGATCTCCACTGTCGCGTCGAGGATCCGCTGACGTGACTCCACCCCGTTCGCACGCTTCCTGCGTGGCACTTGACCCTCTCTCTCACCCTGCTTACCGTAGCGGTCATTCCAATTGGAGTAAACACTACAGCAGTGAGCGCGCAACACCCTCCGACAAGGACGAGAGCGAGGTGGCCCGGTGGTCGGGATCAGACCGGGAGAGACGGCCTACGACGTGGCCGTGATCGGCTACGGGCCCACAGGGGTCACGGCGGCGAACCTGCTCGGGGCGATGGGCCTGCGGGTCGTCGTGCTGGAACGCGACGCCGAGATCTTCTCCCGCGCCCGGGCGATCTCCACGGACGAGGAGGTCATGCGGATCTGGCAGCGCGTCGGTCTGGACGGGCGGCTCAAGCGGGACATGCTGGCCGAGCGGCCCTGTGACTTCGTCGACGCGCGCGGCCGGGCCTTCGTCAGCGCCCGCCCGGCCTCGCGCGGCCACGGCCATCCGCCGCAGCTGTTCCTCTACCAGCCGGCGGTGGAACGGGTCCTGCGCGACGGGGCCGGCCGCTACCCGAACGTCGAGGTACTGCTGCGGCACGAGTGCCTGCGGCTGCGGCAGGACGCCGACGGCGTGGAGCTGACGGTGGCGGGCACCGCCGACGACTCCGTACGGCGGCTGCGCGCCGCGTACGTGATCGCCGCCGACGGCGGGTCCAGCCTCAGCCGGGCCCAGCTGAACGTCGGCTACGAGGGCCGGACCTACGAGGACCGCTGGGTGGTCATCGACACCGAGATGCTGAAGCCCTGGCCGGACCACGACCGGCTGCGCTTCCGCTGCGACCCGGCCCGGCCCGCCGTGGACTGCCCGACCCCGCTCGGGCACCACCGCTGGGAGTTCCCGATCCTGCCGAGCGACGACGAGACATATCTGACCACGGACGAGGCGGTGTACGCGCTGGTGGCCCGATACGGCATCAGCCGGGACAGCGTCAAGGTCCTGCGCGCCACCGTCTACAGCCACCACGTCCGCTTCGCGACCCGCTTCCGGGTGGGCCGGGTCTTCCTCGCCGGGGACGCGGCCCACGCCATGCCGCCGTGGATCGGCCAGGGCATGGCCGCCGGAGTGCGTGACGTGGCCAACCTGTGCTGGAAGCTGGCGGCCGTGCTGCGGGGGGAGCTCCCCGAGTCGCTGCTCGACAGCTACGAGGCCGAACGCATGCCGCACGTCAGGGAGGTGACGAAGCGGGCGGTGTTCGTCGGGCGGGTCATCACCGAGCGGCGCCGACCGGTCACCCGGGTCCGTGACACCGTGCTGCCCTTCCTGAACCGGGTGCCGAGGTTCAGCGCCTGGTTGCAGGACTCCCAGTGGATACCCCAGGCCCGCTATGCCGACGGGTTCATGGCAACGCCCCGTACCCGCGCCGCCGGAAGTCAGCTCCCCCAGCCCCGGGTGACCGGGCCCGACGGCGAACGGGTGCGGCTGGACGACACGCTGGGCGGACGCTGGCTGCTGCTGCACGCCCGCACCGAGACCGCGCAGCCGACGTGGCCGGTCCCCTCGCTGACCGTCACGCCCGCCGGTTCAGCTGCGGCCGAGGGCACGCTCGTCGACAGTGACGGCGTGCTGCTGCCCTGGCTGGACCGGCACCGCGCGGCCACCGTCGCCCTGCGCCCGGACGCCTATGTCTACGCCGCCGCCCGCACCGGCGAGCGGCTCCCCTCTCCCCCGGCGGGGTTCACCCCGCTCGCGCACCCGACCGCCTCGACGCCCCAGGGAGGGCCCCGATGACCGCACCGACCTCCAGGCGGGAGCGTCTGCTCGACGTGTCCGGACGGAAGATCTTCGTCACGGAGACCGGCGAGGGCCCGCCCGTCCTGCTGCTGCACGGCGGCGGCCCCGGAGCCTCCGGCGTCTCCAACTACACGCGCAACATCGCCGCGCTGGCGAAGGAGTACCGGGTCATCGTCCCCGACCTGCCCGGCTACGGCCGCAGCACCAAGGGCGTCGACGCCACCGACCCGTTCGGACACCTCGCCGACGGCATCCGCGGACTGCTGGACGAACTCGGCCTGGAGAAAGCCCATCTGGTGGGCAACTCCTACGGCGGTGCCTGTGCGCTCCGGCTGGCCCTGGACACCCCCGGCCGGGTCGGCCGCATGGTGCTCATGGGCCCCGGCGGCATCGGCACCACCCGCGGCCTGCCCACGCCGGGCCTCACCAGCCTGCTGAACTACTACCAGGGGGACGGGCCGTCACGGGCGAAGCTGGAGAGGTTCATCCGCCAGTACCTCGTCTTCAACGCCGCCGACGTCCCCGACGCCGTGATCGACGCGCGCTACGAGGCGAGCATCGACCCCGAGGTGGTGGCCGCCCCGCCGCTGCGCCGCCCCACCGGGCCGAACGCCCTGCGCACCCTGTGGAGGATGGACTTCACCCGCGACCGGCGGCTCGCCCGGCTGCCCGTGCCGACGCTGGTGCTGTGGGGCGCCGCCGACCGGGTCAACCGGCCCTCCGGCGGGGCGATGCTGGCCGGGCGCATGCCCGACTGCGATCTGTATCTGGTCGCCAACACCGGCCACTGGGTGCAGTTCGAGCGCGCGGACCTCTTCAACCGGCTCTGCGCCGGCTTCCTGGCGGGCCGGCGATGAGGACTCCCGGGAACACCTCGGTCTTCGGCTCGGTCCACCTCGGCTACCTCGTCGTCGAGACCGAACGCCTCGCCGACTGGCGCCGCTTCGGCAGGGACGCCATCGGTATGCACCGCGACGATCTCTCCCGCGATGTGACGCGGTTCCGGCTCGACGAGCAGGAGTGCCGGTTCCTGCTGCGGCGCGGTCCCGCCGAGGACGTCGTCGCGACCGGCTGGCACATCGACGACCACCCGGCGTTCGAGCGGATCGAGGCCCGGATCCGGGCCCATGGCGTGCCATTGCGGGAGGGCACGGCCGATGAGGTGGCCTTGCGCGGCGTCGAGCGCCTGCTGCGCTTCCCCGGGCCCAAGGGCATCACGCAGGAGATCTACACGACCCCGGTGCGGTCGGCCGAGCCGTTGCGGATGCTCGCCTCGGGCTTCGTCACCGGCGAGGCGGGCATGGGGCATGTCGCGATCACGTCCACCCGGCCGGAGCGGCTGCGCGGCTACTTCGACACGGTCTTCGACGCCCGGCTGACCGACTGCATCGACGAGACGATCAGCGGAGTCAAGCTGAGGATCCGCTTCCTGCGCGTCAACGAACGCCATCACTCCATCGCCGTGGCCGCCGTCCGGGGCCTGCCGGTCGACCCGGTCCGCACGCGGGTCCAGCACCTCAACATCCAGACGACGACCCTGGACGACCTGGCCCGGAGCTATCAGCGCGTGCACGAACTCGGCTTCGACATGGCCCTGTCCGTCGGTCAGCACACCAACGACAAAGAGCTGTCCTACTACGCCCGCACGCCCTCGGGCTTCGAGTGGGAGGTCGGCTGGAACCCGGTCGTCGTCGACGAGTCGACCTGGGAGCCGAGCACCCACCAGGGCATCAGCGTCTGGGGGCACACCCCGGTGGGAGAGACGATCGTCGGCAAACTCGGCCAGTTCGGCCTCGCCGCCCGCTCCCTGGCACGCGTCGAGGACACCGTCCCCGCCCTCAGCGGCAACGGTGTCCCCGACGGCTGAGCACGGCTCAGCGTGACGTGCCGGCCATCTCCGGGACCGGCGCGTCGAGGGCGTCCAGTCCGCGCAGGATGTCCTCGACCCGCTGCTTGGCGTCGCCGAAGAGCATCTGCGTGTTCTCCCGGAAGAACAGCGGGTTCTGCACTCCGGCGTACCCGGCGGCCATCGACCGCTTGAAGACGATCACGTTGCCCGCCTCCCACACGTGCAGCACCGGCATGCCGGCGATGGGGCTTGACGGGTTGTCGGTGGCGGCCGGGTTGACGGTGTCGTTGGCGCCGATGACCAGGACGACCGAGGTGGCGGCGAAGTCGTCGTTGATCTCGTCCATTTCGAGGACGACGTCGTAGGGCACGTTCGCCTCGGCGAGCAGCACGTTCATGTGCCCGGGCAGCCGGCCGGCGACGGGGTGGATACCGAAGCGCACCTCGACGCCCCGCTCGCGCAGCTTGCGCGCCAGTTCGGCGACCGGGTACTGGGCCTGGGCGACCGCCATGCCGTAGCCCGGGGTGATGATCACCGAAGTGGCGTTGCCGAGGAGTTCGGCGGTCTCCTCGGCGTTGATCTCCCGGTGCTCGCCCTGCTCGCCCTCGTCGGCGGCCGCCGCCGGGGTGCCGAAACCGCCCGCGATCACCGAGATGAAGGAGCGGTTCATCGCCTTGCACATGATGTACGACAGGTAGGCACCGGAGGAGCCGACCAGCGCGCCGGTGACGATCAGCAGGTTGTTGGCGAGCAGGAAGCCCGAGGCCGCCGCCGCCCAGCCGGAGTAGCTGTTGAGCATGGAGACGACCACCGGCATGTCACCGCCGCCGATGGAGGCGACCAGGTGCGCGCCGAGGGCGAGCGCGACCACGGTGACGGCGATGAGCAGTCCGATGTTCGGGCGGGCCACGAACGCGACGGTGAGCGCGACGAAGGCGACCAGGGCGCCCACGTTGAGGATGTGCTTGCCGGGCAGCGTCAGCGGGCTCGACTTGATCCGCGCGGACAGCTTCAGATACGCGACGACCGAGCCGGTGAAGGTGACGGCGCCGATGAACACCCCGATGAACACCTCGGCGTGATGGATACCCAGCAGCGAACCGCTGAGCCCGGGATCGACGTCGAGGTAGCCGTTCCAGCCGACGAACGTGGCGGCGAGGCCGACCAGGCTGTGCATGATGGCGATCAGCTCCGGCATGCCCGTCATCTCGACGACCCGGGCCCGCCACAGGCCGATGCCGGCGCCGACGGCCGTGGCGACGGCGATCAGCACGAGACCGGTGGTGGTGATGCTCCGGGAGGCGAGACCGACGGTGGCGGCCAGGGCGATGACCATGCCCGCGATGCCCCAGACGACTCCCGAGCGGGAGGTCCGGTGCTGCGAGAGGCCGGCCAGGCTGAGGATGAACAGCAGCGCGGCGACGACGTAGGCGGCCTCTGCGGCCGTGACTGTGGTCATCCGTGATCAGCCCTTCGAGAACATGCCGAGCATGCGGCGGGTGACGGCGAATCCGCCGAAGATGTTGATGCTCGCCAGCAGGATCGCGGCGAACGACAGCACGGTGACGGCGGTGTCCCCCTGCCCGATCTGCAGCAGCGCGCCGACCACCACGATCCCGGAGATGGCGTTGGTGACCGACATCAGCGGGGTGTGCAGCGCGTGGTGCACATGGCCGATGACGTAGAAGCCGATGACGATCGCCAGGACGAACACCGTGAAATGGCCAATGAGTTCACTCGGCGAGAAGGCCGTCACCAGGAACAGCGCGAGTGCTCCGGCACCGACGAGGGCGTACGGCGCCCACGCGGGGCGGGCGGGCTTCGCCGGGGTCTCCGAGGGCACGGCCACGGGTTCCGGGGCCTCTGCCGGGGCGGGTGCGGCGGACACCTGGACCGGAGGCGGGGGCCAGGTCTTCTCGCCCTCGCGGACCACGGTCATCGCCCGCTGCACCACGTCGTCGAAGTCGAGGACGAGCCGGCCGTCCTTGCCCGGGGTGAGCAGCTTCATCAGGTTGACGATGTTGGTGCCGTACAGCTGCGAGGCCTGGGCGGGCAGCCTGCCGGGCAGGTCGGTGTAGCCGATGATCGTCACGTCGTTGTCGGTGACGACGGCCTTCCCGGCGACCGTGCCCTCGACGTTGCCGCCCTGGGCCGCGGCCATGTCGACGATGACGCTGCCGGGCCTCATGCGCGCCACGTCCTCGGCGGTGACCAGCCGGGGTGCCGGGCGGCCCGGGATGAGCGCCGTGGTGATGATGATGTCGACGTCGGCGGCCTGCTCGGCGTAGAGCCGCGCGGCGAGCTGGTTGTAGTCGTCGGAGGTGGCCTTGGCGTAGCCGTCGGTGCTCACCTCCTGCTCGGCGCTGACCGTCAGGAACTCGCCGCCCAGCGAGCGGACCTGCTCGGCGACCTCGGGCCGGGGGTCGGTGGCGCGGACCACGGCGCCGAGGCTGCGGGCCGCGCCGACGGCCGCGAGTCCGGCCACGCCGGCCCCGGCCACCAGTACCTTGGCGGGCGGCACCTTGCCCGCGGCGGTCACCTGGCCGGTGAAGAACCGGCCGAAGGCGTGCGCGGCCTCGACCACGGCCCGGTAGCCGGCGATGTTCGCCATCGAGCTGAGCACGTCCAGGGACTGGGCGCGCGAGATCCGCGGCACGGCGTCCATGGCGAGCACCGTGATCGGCCGCCGCGTCAGCTCCTCGACCAGTTCGGGGTTGAGCGCCGGGCTGATGAGCGCGATCAGGGTCGCCCCGTCGCGCAGCCGGCCGATCTCCTCGCTGGAGGGGCCGTTGACCTTCAGTACGATCTGAGCCGACCACGGGTCCCCGAGGCGGGCTCCCGCCTCCTCGTAGGCCGTGTCGGAGAAGCGGGACGAGGCTCCCGCTCCCGGTTCGACCACCACGTCGTATCCGAGCGCGACAAGTCTCCCCACGGTGGCCGGCGTCGCCGCCACCCTGGTCTCGCCCGCAGTGGACTCGGCGGGTACGCCGATCCGCTGGGGTTCCGGTTCCGCTGGGACCATCGTCTGCCTCTCATGTCGTTCGAGTGCCGTTCCTCCTTGGTGCCCGCATCCTGCACGTTCGACGCGGCATCCGTGGCGGGCCGTGGTCACATGGCCGAGGAGTCGGTCCTCACACCGCCGAGGGGTTGCCCGGCGGCGCGCTCGCGTGTATCGCGCCGGTGTCCTGCCCGAGGTCCAGGCCCTTCGTCTCGGGCAGCAGCAGGGTGACCACGATCGCCACGCTGTAGCCGAGCAGTGCGATCAGCCCGATGGCCTCCGCCAGGGTGATCCACTGGGCGAGGACGCCGATGCAGGTGACCGCGAGGGCCCCGGCCGCCTTGCCGAAGTTGTACGCGAAGCTCTGCCCGCTGCCCCGGACCGCCGTGGGGAACAATTCCGTGAAGAACGGGCCCAGCGTCGCGTAGTTGCCGATCGTGAAGAACCCGAACGGCGCACCCATGAGGACCAGTCCCCACCCGGACAGCGGCAGGAACATATAGGCGACGGTCACCACCCACGAACAGGCCAGGAAGAGCTGGAACGTGCGTCGCCGCCCGAGGACGTCGGCCAGATAGGCGCTCGCCAGGAACCCGAAGAAGGAGCCGCCGGTCACCAGGAACAGGTAGTACCCGGCGTCGCCCGGCGACAGCTCCCGGACCGTCTTCATGAAGGTCGGCAGCCAGTTGACGATGGCCCCGCCGACGCCGACCACGCCGAACGCCAGCAGTGACGCCTTGACGGTGGTCCCCCGCACACCCGGTGCGAAGATCGCCCCGAGACCGGGCCCGCGGCCCTGGGCGCTGATGGCGGCACGGGTCTGTTTGTACAGCTCCGGCTCCTCGATGGAGCGGCGCAGCCACAGCACGAGCAGGCCGGGCAGCACCCCGATCATCAGCAGGACACGCCAGTTGTACTCCGCGGGCACATGGGCGAGGACCACCCCGGCGATGAGCGAGGCCAGGCTCCAGCCGACGCCGAAGCCGCTCTGCACGGACCCCACGGCCTTGCCCCGGTGGGCGGGCCGGATGATCTCGCCCATCAGCACGGCGCCGGCGGCCCACTCCCCGCCGAAGCCGAGGCCCTGGAGCACACGGACGACGATGAGCTGCTCGAAGTTCTGTGCGAAGCCCGCGATGAAGGTGAACACCGCGAACCAGAGGATCGTGAACTGCATGACCCGGGCGCGGCCCCAGCGATCGGCCAGGAAGCCGCACGCCCAGCCGCCGACGGCCGCCGAGAGCAGCGTCGCCGTGGCCAGATAGCCTGCCTGCGCGGTCGTCAGGCCCCAGGCCGTGATGAGCACGGGGAGCACGAAGCTGAAGAGCTGCGCGTCCATCGCGTCGACGGCCCATCCGGCGAAACATCCCCAGAACGTGGTGCGCTCCCGTTTGGTGAGCTCGCGATACCAGCTGAACATTCGGTCGTCCCTCCCAATGTCTTCGTCGGTGGCCGGCTCAGGCGACGAGCGGTGTCAGAGCGCCGTCCATGGTCAGCGAGGCGCCCGTGACATAGGAGGCGCGGACGCTGGCGAGGTAGAGGGCCGCGTCGGCGACCTCCTCGGGGGTGGCGTAGCGCCCGAGCGGGATGCGCTCCTGGTTGCGGCGCAGCAGTTCCTCCGGCGGCTCGCCGGTCATGCGCGACTCGGCGTCCAGGGACATCTGCACCCGGCCGGTCATGGTCGCCCCGGGGTTGATGACGTTGACGCGGACGCCGGCGTGTCCCCAGGCCGCGGCCAGGCCTGCGGACGCCAGCATCAGGGCGGCGTTCGCGGCGCCGCCGGGCAGGTGGATGGGCGAGGCGATCTTGCCGCCGGTGCCGACGATGTTGACGACCGAGCCGGACCCTCGGGCCACCATGCGGGGCAGCAGATGGTCCAGGACGTTCATGTAGGTGAAGAACTTCGCGTCCATCGCCGTGCGCCACTTGTCCGGCGTCAGCTCGCCCGGGGGCACGCGCCGGGCACCGCCGGCGGAGTTGATCAGCACGTCGACCGGGCCGGTCCGCTCCTCGGCGGCGGCCACGGCGTCCTCGGCCGCCGCCGCGTCGGACAGGTCGGCGGCGAGGGTCGTGACGGTGACACCGTCCTCGGCGAGCGATTCCCGGGCGGCGGCCAGGTGGCCGGCGTCGCGCGAGACGATGACGACGCGGGCGCCCTCCCGGCCGAAGGCCCGGGCGCAGGCCAGGCCGATGCCCTTGCTGCCGCCCGTGACCAGGACGGCTTTCCCGTCGAGTTCCAGATCCATCAGGCGTCCTTTCTCAGCACATCCGGGTTGTGGACATTGATCGGCGTGCCCTGGGCGAAGGCCACGATCTGGTCGAAGGCGTTGCCGTAGGCGAACTCGTAGTTGTCGCGCTCGACGAAGCCGAGGTGCGGGGTGCACAGGGCGTTCGGCAGCCGCAGCAGCGGATCGTCCGGGTCGGTCAGCGGCTCGTGTTCGAACACGTCGACGGCCGCCCTGCCGGGCCGTCCCGCCCGTAGTGCCGCGACGAGCGCCCCGGGCCGGATCAGCTCCGCCCGGCTGGTGTTCACCAGCAGGGCCGTCGGCTTCATCAGGGCCAGGTCGTCGGGGCCGACGATGCCGGTCGTCGCCTCGTTCAGGCGCAGATGCAGACTGAGCACGTCCGACCGCTCGTAGAGGGCCTGTCTGCTCGTGGCGACCGGGAGGCCCTCGGCCTTCGCCCGGTCCCGGGAACCCTGCCGGCCCCAGACGAGCAGCTCCATGCCGAAGGCGACGCCGATCCGCGCCACCATCGAGCCGAGCCGCCCGAAGCCGTGGATGCCGAGCGTCCGGCCACGCAGGCCGAGGCCCACGGTGCTCTGCCAGCGGCCCTCGCGCAGTGCGGCGCTCTCGTAGGGGATGTCGCGCAGCGCGGCGAGGATCAGGCCCCAGGTGAGTTCCACGGTGGGGTACGACGGGCGTGCGGTCAGGGCCGAGGAGGCGATCACCCCGTGCCGGGTGCAGGCGTCGAGGTCGATGTGCGGGATGTGGCCGTTCTGGCTGATCAGCTGCAGCTTCGGCAGCCGGCCGAGCAGCGCCTCTCCCACTACGGTGCGCTCGCGCAGCAGCACCAGGGCGTCGGCGTCGGCGAGGCGTTCGGCCAGCACGTCCACGTCGGAGACGGAGTCGTTCCAGATGGTGACGTCGTGGCCGCGCAGCCGGTCGAAGCAGTCGAGGGTGCGGACGACGTCCTGGTAGTCGTCGAGGACGGAGATACGCAGTCTCCGTGGGGATGCGGTCGTGTCCTGGCTCATGGGGGACGGCCTCACGCGTTCGCGGGGAGGTCGGCCACGGCGGTGCCGGCGTCGATCGCGGCGCACTTGCGCTCCTCGAAGGCCGCCTTCACCAGCGCCCGTTCCAGCACCTCGGCCGCCCGGGCGAGCGGCACGAAGCACACGCCGGTCTCGTCCGCCACGACGATGTCGCCTGGCGAGACCCGGACGCCGCAGATCTGTACGTCGCCGTTGATCTCGACCGTCTCGATGCGCCACTTCCCCGTGACCGGGGTGACCTCGGTGGCCCACACCGGATATCCCACCCGCCGGGAGTGGCCGACGTCCCGCACGCCGCCGGAGATGACGGCGCCGGCCTCGCCCTGCCGCTTTCCCGTCTGCGCGGAGATGCCGCCCATGTTGGAGACGCCCGCGACACCGTCGATCACGACGACGTCCCCGGGCAGTGCCAGGTTGTGCGCCTCGAACTCCGCCATGCGGTTGACGTGGTCGCGGGCTGTTTCGTGAACCGGCTCCCGCTGTACGACGTTGCGCACGGTGAGGGCGGGCCCGACGAGGCTCGCGGACGGCAGGGTCGGGCTGAGAACCGAGGCGCCTACGATTCCGGTGATACCGAGTTCGTCCATGATGTCGGAGACGACGCTGGTCGCGTCGGTGAGGCGCTGGAATCCCTCGATCAGGTCCTGCGGTGGCCGTGGGGTGCGCATGAGGCGAATCCGTTCCGGGCTGATTTTCCCGGTCAGCTCAGGTAGCACGTCTCCGGCAGGAGCGTCTATCATCTCGGCGAATATCCTTTCGGCATCTTGCATCGCGGACATCGTTCAGCGGACCGCTTTCCAGCGGTCGCCGTTCGGTGTGTCCGGCGTGTTCGTGCTGATAGCGTTGCCGAAACCCGTTGGGGGGTCCAATTCACAGTCCGGGGGTATTGCCATAACCCAGGTGAATAACGTGCGGCTCGATCTCAATCTGCTGCTGGTCATCGAGGCCGTGATGCTCGAGCGGAACGTGACCCGGGCCGCCGCGAGTCTGTCGATGAGCCAGCCGGCCGTCAGCAACGCGCTGCGGCGCGCCCGCAAGCTGATGCAGGACCAGCTGTTCCTCCGGGTGTCCGACGGGGTGCAGCCGACCTCACGCATGCTGGCCGTCTGGCCCGAGTTGCATCGGTCGCTGGCGACGATCCGGGCCTCGATCGCGCCCCAGCATTTCGATCCCCGCACGGATCCGACCGGTTTCCGGCTCTCGGTCACGGACAGTCTCGCGGCCGAAGCGGTGTGCGCCATCACGCTGCGGCTGAGAAACTCCTCGCCCTTCGCCCGGGTCGCTTTCTCCTTCCACACCAATGCCGCTTCTCTGGACGGAATCGAGCGCGGCACCCTTGACTGCGCGGTCGGCATGTTTCCGGCACTTCCCCGCGATATTCATGTGCGGGTTCTGCGGACGGAACACTATGTGTGCGTGATGCGCCGCGAGCACGCGCTGGCCCGCGCCATGACGCTGGATCAGTTCGCTTCCGCCGACCATGTCTTGGTGACGCCCTCCGGTATGGATCTGGGCGTGGTCGACGGCTGGCTCGGTCTTCAGGGGCGCAGCCGGACGATCGTGGCGGTCGTCAACCACTTCGCCGACGCTTTGCGCATCGTCGCCGAGAGCGACCTTCTGACGTGCGTCCCGAACGGCTTTCTCGAGGGACACGGCCAGGAACTCGTGGAGCGGCACGAGTTGGCGGTCGGCGCCCTGCCCTTCGAGACCGAGAAGCTGGCCTACAAACTCGTCTGGCACGAACGGCTGCACAGCCACCCCGCCCACCAGTGGTTCCGCTCACTGGTCGCCGGCACGTGCGGAACGCCGGCCGGCGCGGCCTTGTGATGCGACACGACGTGGCCGGGCGCAGACTGGGTGCGTGAGCAGCACGCGCCCGGGGCGCGGCGAGGCCTCGCCCCCCTCCCGATCGGCGCCGCAGCAGCAGACTGTGGCACTGGCGGCGATGATGTTCGCCGTCGCCATGACCTTCATCGACCAGACCATCGTGTCGATCGCGGCTCCGGACATCGTCCGTGAGCTGAACCTGTCGTCCTCCGGGATGCAGTGGGTGGTGAACGCCTATCTGCTGGCCCTCGCGGCGTTCTTCGCGCTCGGCGGGCGCCTCGCGGACCTCTACGGACCACGCCGGGTCGTCGTGATCGGCACGCTGGTGTTCGTCGTGTCGTCGGTGCTGTGCGGCTGTGTCCCCGAGGGCAGCGCGGCGCAGACCTGGCTGATCGTGTTCCGCGCCACCCAGGGGTTCGGGGCGGCACTGCTCTTCCCGGCGGCTCTGGCCGTGGTGGTGGCGGTGTTCCCGGTCGAGAGACGCGGTCGGGCCCTCGCCCTGTTCTTCGGTGTCTCCGGCGCGCTGACCGCGCTCGGCCCGCTGCTGGGCGGCTGGCTCACCAACTGGACCTGGCGCGCCGTCTTCTGGGTCAACGTCCCGGTGGCGATCGTGGCGCTGGCCCTCACCGCGCTGGCGCACATCTCCGACCGGCGGCGGTCCGGAACGCTGGACGTCCGTGGCGCCGCGCTGATCGCGGTGGGCATGGGCCTGAGCGTCCTCGGCTTCCAGCAGGCCTGGTCCTGGGGCTGGGACAGCTGGGCGACCTGGGTGTGCATCGCGGGCGGCCTCGCGGTGCTCCTCGGGTTCGTCCGGTTCGAGCGCGACGTGGAGCATCCGCTGATCGACCTGCGGGTCTTCCGCGACAGGGCGTTCACCGTGGACGCGGCGGTGCTGTTCTTCTCGATGCTCGCCTTCGTCCCGCTGTTCTTCTTCACCTCGGTCTACGCCCAGGTGTCGCTGAGCGCCTCGCCGAACCAGGCGGCCCTGTTCCTGCTGTACTTCTTCGTAGGCTTCGCTATCGCCTCGCAGTGGGGCGGCCGGATCCTCGACAAGAAGGGCGCGCGTCCGGCCCTGAAGCTGGGCACGGTGGTGGGCTGCGTCGGGTTCGCCCTGTGGGCGAACAAGCTCACCGACCTGTCCATGCACGACCAGTGGCCTTACGCGGCCCTCGCCGGGGCCGGCATCGGCTTCATCCTCGCGCCGGCCTCCACGGACGCCGTCAACCGGTCCATCGGCGCCTCGTACGGCGAGGTCACCGGCATCACCCAGACGGTGCGCAACTACGCGGCGAGCGTGGGCCTGGCCGTCTACGGCACGATCCTGACGCACGTCACGACCGACAAGGTGGTGCAGACCCTGGAGTCCCGGGGCATGTCGACGGACGACGCGAACACCGTGGCCCGTGACGTCACCGAGTCGATCACGGGCAACGGCGACGCCCAGGCGCCCACCGGCTCCTCCCCCGCCGCGGAGGCGACCCGGGACGCGATGGACGCCATCCGCATGGACTTCGCCGAGGCCAACCAGTGGGTCTTCTACGGCATGGCCATCGCCCTGGGCATCGGATACCTGTGCGCCCTGCGCCACCCGGGCGGGCGGCCGGAGACGAACGCGGCGGTGGAGGAGCCGGTCACGCAGAAGCGGTGACGGCGCCTCACGGCCGTACGGCGGCGGGCTCGTCAGGTGAACAGGTCGGTGGTACGCGCCTGGATCTCCTCCGGCGTCAGCTCCTCGATCGGCTGGGAGATCATCCAGAGGTGGCCGAACGGGTCGGCGAGACGGCCGCCGCGCTGCCCGTAGTGCTGGTCGGCCACGGGGTACACCACCGTCGCGCCGCCTCGCAGCATGGCCTCGGCGACGGCGTCGGCGTCGGACACGTCGAGCGCCATGATCACCGGGGAGCCGCCGAGGGAGGTCGGTGCCGGGTCGCCTTCGTCGGCGTCCTTGACCGCGATCACCGCGCCGCCGAGACGCAGCATGGCGTGCACGATCCTCCCCTCGGGGTCGGTGTACCGCTCGATCTCCTCGGCACCGAGCGTGGTCCGGTAGAAGTCGATCGCCCGGGGCCCGTCGGAGACCACGAGCCGGGCGTAGAGCCGACTGACGGCGGGGGCGTCGGGTGGGGTGTCGGGTGTGTTCGTCATGCCTTCACGATCGCCGGGCCCGGGGGCCGTGGATTGTAGAAAACGGCCGGGCCGGGGGGGCCGTCACCCGCCGAGCGGAACGTGGTTGCGCTCCAGCGGCGAGCGCGGGGCGTACGCGGTCGGGGTGATCCCCGCGAGCGCGCGGAACTCATGGATCAGATGCGCCTGGTCGTGGTAGCCGCAGTCCGCGGCGAGGACCGCCCAGTCCGGCGCCCCGGCCCCGGAGTTCACGCGCCGCAGCAGCCGCTGGAAGCGCCGTACCCGCGCATACCGCTTGGGCGCGAGTCCCAGCTGTTCGGCGCATCCGCGGGCCAGCCGCCGCGAGGTCCAGCCGAGCCGGTCGGCGACCTCGCCGACCGGCAGGCCGCGATCGAGCAGGACGGCGGCGAGGCGGACCGCCGGGTCGGGCTCCAGGGGACGTACCGCCCGCCCCAGCAGGGCCGTCTCCAGCTCCCGCAGTCCGGCCTCCGGGCCACCGGCGGCCATGGCCTGAAGCAGCCGCTCGCGCAGCACCGCGCCGTCCGTGCCCCACAGCTCGTCGAGTCCGACCAGCTCGTCACGGACCGCGGAGACCGGGGCGGGGAGGAACGGATACGCCCCCGCCGGACGGAACGCCACCCACACGACGGCGCGCTGGTGCGCCGGGTCGATCAGGGCCGGCTCCGTGCACGGCCCCTGCACGGCCGCGCCCCGGGTGCGCCGGCCGGCGCCCCTCAGCGGTGACGAGGAGAAGGCGTCCCCGTCCAGGTTGACCAGCAGCTGCGCCCCGCCCGTCGGCAGGGCCAGCTCGGCGGCGTGCGCGAACCGCCCCTCGACATAACCCAGCGCGCCGATCAGCGGCCCGAGCACGGCCTCCGACGGCCGGACGGTGAGCGAGCGAGCTGTTTCCCCGGCCGCTGCCGCGGCCGTTTCCTCAGCCGTTTCCTCAGCCGTACGAGCCATGCGTCCAGCCTACGGCCGGGGTACGACACCAGCAGCTCTCCCACGAACCGGGACCGAACCGTTGACGGAGGCAAGGGCCCCGCTTATCTTCTGACCGAATTCATGGCCGAATTCACGAACTGCGTTCGAAATCACGGACATTGGATCGACGGAGGCGGCTCGTATGCTTCGGACTCCCCCTGCGGCAGGGCGCCGCAGCCCCCTGCTCGGCTGCGTGCTCGCCCTGCTCCTCGCCCTGGTGGCGGCGACCGCCCCACAGGCGGCCGCGGCGGACGGGCGGCCCTACACCAACCCACTCAAGTCGGCCAAGGGCGCCGACCCCTGGCTGACATATCACGACGGCGACTACTACCTGATCACCACGACGTTCACCGGCATCCTCGCGATGCGGAAGTCGCCGACCCTGGCCGGGCTCGCCACCGCACCGAGCGTCCAGGTGTGGTCGGACACCACCGCGACCCGTGACACCAACATCTGGGCTCCTGAGATCCACTTCCTGAACGGCCGCTGGTACCTGTACTACTCCGCCGGACAGAGCGGTGTGGCCTGCTGCGACTCGCAGCGCACCCACGTCCTGGAGAGCGCCGGTGCCGACCCGATGGGCCCCTACACCTACAAGGGGTCGCTGACCGGCTCGAACCTCACGCCGGGCGGCTGGCTGATCGACGCGAGCGTGCTCCAGGCGAACGGACGGCTCTATCTGGTCGGCAGCGGTTTCGTGAACGGCGGTACGCAGAGCCTCGTCATCGCGCCGATGAGCAATCCGTACACCCTCGCGAGCAGCACCTTCACCGTCATCTCCAGCCCGACGCTGAGCTGGGAGCGGTCGGGCTCCCCCGTCAACGAGGCGCCCGAGCCGCTCCACCGGAACGGCCGCACCTTCCTGACGTACAGCGCGAGTTCGTGCCAGACGGCCGACTACAAGCTGGGGCTGCTGGAACTCACCGGCACCGACCCGCTGAACCCGGCGTCCTGGACGAAGAAGCAGACCCCGGTCTTCCAGCGCAGCGACGCGAACGGCGTGTACGGCCCCGGGCACAACGGCTTCTTCACCTCGCCCGACGGCACCGAGAACTGGATCGTCCACCACGCCAACTCCTCGGCGAACGGCGGCTGCGGCAACGCCCGCACCACCCGCGCCCAGAAGTTCACCTGGAACGCCGACGGCACCCCCGACTTCGGCACACCGGTCGCCCTCGGCACGACGCGTCCCGGCCCGTCCGGCGAAACGGCCACGACCCCGACGTCGTACTCCCTCGTCAACCGCAACAGCGGCAAGTGTCTGGACGTCGCTGGCGGCAGCGGCGCGGACGGCACCAACGTCTTCCAGTGGAGCTGCACCGGCGGCGCCAACCAGAAGTGGCGGATCGAGGACCTGGGTGACGACACCAGCCGGCTGGTCAACGTGGCCACCGGCAAGGTGCTGGACACCGCCGAATGCTCCGCCGCCGACGGCGCCGATCTGCGGCAGTGGTCCTGGCTGAACAACAAGTGCCAGCGCTACCGGCTGGTGTTCACGGCGAGCGAGGACCACGTCCGGATCGTGAACGAGAGCACCGGCAAGGTCGCCGACGTCGCGAACTGCGGCACCGCCGACGGCACCGACGTACGGCAGTGGTCGTGGCTGAACAACACCTGCCAGCAGTGGCGCCTCGTCCCCACCACCTGACCCCCTCCGGAGAGCCCCCTTGAGACGCACAGCCGTACGGCTGCTCCTCGCCGTCCTCGTCGCCCTGGCGACCTGCCTCGCGGGCGCGCCCGCCCACGCCGCCGTCCCCGACTCCCCCGCCGTCACGTACACCAACCCGATCGCGGAGAAGCGGGCCGACCCGCACATCTTCAGACACACCGACGGCTACTACTACTTCACCGCGACCGTCCCCGAGTACGACCGCATCGTGCTGCGCCGGGCGACCACCATCCAGGGACTCAAGTCGGCCCCGGAGACCACCATCTGGACCAAGCACGCCAGCGGTGTGATGGGAGCCCACATCTGGGCGCCGGAGATCCACTTCATCGACGGCAAGTGGTACGTCTACTTCGCGGCCGGCGCCACCGACGACGTGTGGGCGATCCGGATGTACGTCCTGGAGGGCACGGGTGCGAACCCGCTCACCGCCACCTGGACGGAGAAGGGGCAGATCAAGACCCAGTGGGAGAGCTTCTCCCTGGACGCCACCACCTTCGTCGTGAACGGTGTGCGCTACCTGGCCTGGGCGCAGCGCGACCCGTCCGTGAACAACAACACCGACCTCTACCTGGCGAGGATGGCCAACCCCTGGACGATCACCGGCACTCCGGTGATGCTGTCGCGGCCCACCTACTCCTGGGAGACCGTCGGCTACAAGGTCAACGAGGGCCCGGCGGTCATCCAGCGCGGCGGCAAGGTCTTCATGACGTACTCCGCCAGCGCCACCGACAGCAACTACTGCCTGGGCATGCTCACCGCCTCCGCGGGCGCGAACCTTCTCAGCCAGGCGTCCTGGAGCAAGAGCCCCGCCCCGGTGTTCGCGAGCAGCGCCGCGACCAGCCAGTACGGCCCGGGCCACAACTCGTTCACCGTCTCCGAGGACGGAAAGAGCGACGTCCTCGTCTACCACGACCGCGCCTACAAGGACATCAGCGGCGACCCGCTGAACGACCCCAACCGGCGCACCCGGGTGCAGAAGGTGTACTGGAAGGCCGACGGCACGCCGGACTTCGGCATCCCGGTGGCCGACGGGGTCACCCCGCAGCGCCTGTCGTCGTACAACTTCGCGGACCGCTTCGTCCGGCACTGGGAGTACCGCGCCCGCATCGAGGCCGGTGTCTCCCCGCTCGCCGACTCGCAGTTCCGCGTGGTCAGCGGCCTGACGGGCAGCGGGACCGTCTCGCTGGAGTCGGCCAACTTCCCCGGCTACTACCTGAGGCACAGGAACTTCGAGGTGTGGCTGGAGAAGAACGACGGCACCGCGCGGTTCGCGTCCGACGCCACCTTCCACCGGCGCTCCGGGCTCGCCGACGCGGCGGGTGTGTCGTACGAGTCGTACAACTACCCGGGGCGATATGTCCGACACTGGGAGTACCTGCTGAACGTGCAGACGGTGAGCACGGCGACCGACCGGGCGGACGCCACCTTCTACGCCGAGTGACGGCAGGTTAAATGCACGTAATGCCCTGATTGTCTTCCCGGTGGGAGGGGCACTCAGGGCATGTGCACACACAAGACGGCAAGCGACCGCGCAGGGTTCTGCTGACCGGGTGGTTCAGCTTCCGCGACAGGGAGGCGACCGCCGGGGACGTCCTGGCCCTGCGCCGGGTGGAGGACGTGCTGCGGGGGACGGGCATCCCCTACGACGTCGCCTGGAGCCCGGGCTTCCGTCCGGAGGCCCTGCATCTGGAGCGGCTGTGGCCCGAGGACTACACCCACCTGGTGTTCGTGTGCGGCCCCTTGCACGGGCCGCAGGTCGAGGAGCTGCACCGGCGGTTCGCGCACTGTGTGCGGATCGCCGTGGGCACCTCGGTGATCGACCCCGGCAGCACGGCCGTGACCGGCTTCCACCGCGTGCTGCCGCGGGACGCTCCCGACCGCGAGCCGGTGGAGGATCTCGCGGCCCGCGCCCCGGACGTGCCCGCCCGGCCCGTCGTCGGGGTGATCCTCGCGCACGGGCAGCACGAGTACGGGCGGCTGCGGCGGCACGGGCAGGTCGCCGAGGAGGTGACGCGGTGGCTGGCCGGGAAGGACTGCGGCAGGCTGGAACTGGAGACGCGGCTCGACGCGCACGACTGGCATCTGAGTGCGACGCCGGCGCAGCTCCAGTCCGTGCTGGCGCGGATGGACCTCGTCGTCACCGACCGGCTGCACGGGCTGGTGATCGCGCTGCGGGTCGGCACGCCGGTGCTGGCCGTCGACCCGGTCGCGGGCGGCTCCAAGCTGACCGCGCAGGCCCGCGCCTGCGGCTGGCCCGCGCTGGTGGCCGCCGAGCGGCTGGACGTGCGGCAGTTGGACCGCTGGTGGGACTGGTGCCTGACCGGCGGCCGGGTGACCGCGCGGCAGATCCGCGACGGTTTCCGCGAGGGCACCGTGCCGGACAGCGCGGACCGGCTCGTCGAGGCGCTGGCACGGCCGGTCGCCGGTTAGCTCCGTGACCTCTCGGGGCATCCGCATCTACGTTCCCCGCTGTACTTCCCCGCTTCCCCCGCCGCACGTCCCCCCGGGAGGAGAGACGGTCCGGCCGCCCGGAAGGAGAGAGCGTGTCCATCGGCCGACTTCCCGATCACGAGCAGCGCATCCTCGACGAGATGGAACGCGTCCTGCGCCGCGACCGCCGCCTCGACCGCCGGCTGCGCACCCTGCGGGTGCGTCGTCGCCCCGACCCGGCCCGTCTCCTGGCCCGCCTGGCCGGCTACCGTCCCCGCGTCTGGACCGTGGTGGTCCTGTTCGCGGTGTCGGCCGGCCTGCTGGCGGCCGGGATCGTCACCTCCGAGCCGGGGGTGATCTGGGCGTTCGCCGCGATATGCCCGCTGACGCTGTACGCGACGTTCCGGCTGATGTGCCGGTGGTGCGGGAGCCCTGCCTGACGCCGTAGGGCCGCGGGACCCCTATCTGGCGCCTACCTGACGCCGTCCGGCCCGGGACCGGCCGTGAAGGCCTCCTGGATGGGGCGTTCATCGGCCAGGACACGGCCCTGGGGCGGCCCGTCCAGCACCGCGCGGACCGCCGTCGTCAGGTCCGGGGCGACATGGTCCGCACGCACCGTCTCCTCCGGGCCGGTCCGTGCGGTCGGTACGAGGATGCCGCGGGCACCGGCCCGCCGAGCGGCCGCCATGCCGGCGTCGTTGTCGCCGATGACGACGAGGCCGGTGGGTGCGGTGCAGATCCGCCCGGCCGCCCAGAGCAGCAGGCCGGGGTGCGGTGCGCGGCAGTTGCAGCCGTCGCCGGGGCCGTGCGGGCAGACGGCGAACACGTCGAAGGGGCCGAGAAGTTCGTCGACGCGGTGTTGGACGCGACGGACGTCGGCATCGGTCAGCGGTCCGGGTACGACACCGGGCTGCTGGGTGACGACGCCGGTGCGGATGCCGCGGGCACGCAGCAGGGCGAGCGCCTCGCGGGCGCCCGCCACGGGGCGTACGCCGCCTGGGCCGGCGTTGCGGGGGACGTCCTCCACCAGGGTGCCGTCACGGTGGAACAGCACGGCCTTCACCGGGTTCACGGGGCGGTCTCCTCCTGCCAGGCGGGGGCGTGGCGGTGGCGCCAGGCGCCCGTCAGGCGGTGCCAGGTCGCGGCCGGCGGGATGAGCACGCTGGTCGCCACCATGGTCGTCACCTCGTGACGGGTGCGCGGGCCGAGCGCGATACGGGCCCGGGCGAGCTCCGCCGTGCCGGCCGCCCAGCCGAGCGCGCAGGCCGTCGCGGCCCGTCCGTGCCCGGCGGCGGCGAGCGCGCACGCCGCGACACCCGCTGTCGTGATCGCCGCGTGGGAGCGGATCCGGCCGCGTGGCGCGACCGCCTTGTCCCACCAGTCGGGCCCGTGCAGACGCCGCATGAGGGCGTCGTCGGCGTTGCCGCGCTGCTGGCGCACCGACACCCAGCGGGAGGCGGGGTGCACGGGGTGCCGTGTGGTGCGGCGGCCCTGCCGGATGCGCCAGCCCGAGTCGAGCACGCGCAGCGCGAGGTCGGCGTCCTCG
The DNA here is from genome assembly GCF_044457425.1 of Streptomyces sp. NPDC050546. Lineage (NCBI taxonomy): Bacteria > Bacillati > Actinomycetota > Actinomycetes > Kitasatosporales > Streptomycetaceae > Streptomyces > Streptomyces sp. NPDC050546. The sequence goes on along the minus strand of NZ_JBITGX010000018.1, from coordinate 14,237 downwards.
CGGAAGGCACGCTCGAAGCGTTCGTCGAAGCCGCCGACCTGCTTGAGCGCCTCCGTGCGGTACGCCATGTCGGAGGTGATCCAGTGGGCGCGGGCGAGTCCCGCCGTGCCGCGTTCCCAGTCGGTGGGGCGGCGTTCGCCGGGCAGCGGGACGGCGATGACGCCCTGGACGCCCGCGATGTCGGGCGACGCCTCGGCGAGGTCCTCGGCCAGCTGATCGCACCAGTGGGGCCCGACCTGGACGTCGTCGTCGAGGAACACGGTCCACGGCGCCGTCACGGCGCGCAGCCCGGTGTTGCGGGCGGCGGCGGGCCCACGACCGCCGCCGCCCAGCACTGTGGTGCGCCCCCGCAGATCACCGAGGACGCTCAGCGGATGTTCCAGCTGCCCGGGGCCGGGGTCGGTCCGGTCGTCGACGAGGACGATCTCGCCGGGGCGGGGCCCGGTCGCGGCGGCGAGCGCCGCCAGGCAGTCGGCGAGGGTGTCCCGGACGACGGTCGGGATCACGACGGCGTACGAGGTCATGCGGCGGTCCTCCCTGCGACGATCGCCCGCCTTCGGTGCTGGCGAGTGCCGCGGTACGGCCGTCTCAAACGCCACAGGACTACACATCGCGCGTATACACGCTGCGCATAGCCCGGGAAGGAGTACCGGTGGGGCGCGAACCCTCGGGCGGCTCTGGGCCGAGTGGGTGAGCCGTACCCGAGCGGGCCGCCGAGCAGCGTGGGTTCCCTACGATCGGGACGTGGCGAACATCCTGCTCGAACGGACCGTCCCGCTCCCCCTCGACGAGGCGTGGCGGCGGATCACGCAGTGGCAGCGGCACGGTGAGGGGGTGCCCTTGACGCGGGTCGGCCCGGTCCCGGCCGGGCCGACCCGCGTCGGCACTCTCGTCGTGGCTCGCACGGGTGTCGGGCCGCTGTCCTTCGACGACCCGATGGAGGTCACGGTCTGGGAGCCGCCGGAGGAGGGGGTTCCGGGGATATGCCGTCTGGAGAAGCGGGGCCGGGTGGTCCTGGGCTGGGCGGAGCTGGAGGTGCGGCCGGGACCCGGCGGCCGCACCCGCGTGCTGTGGCGGGAGGAGATCCGGATCCGGCTGCTGCCGTCGCTCTTCGACGGCGTGGTGCGGCCCTCGGCACGTTATGTGTTCGGCCGGGCGCTGAACCGCCTGCTGAGACAGGCGTGAGGGGCGCCGGGAACCCTTCCGCACGAGAACCCTCGGAGGCCGGGACCGGTTCCCGGGGCCTCAGGCCACCGTCCCGATCCGCCCCACCGCCCCCGGCTCCGGCTCGTGGTGGATCGGGGTGTGGGCCCCGGTCAGCGACACCCCGCTGCCTCCGCGCCGCCCGGCGACGATCTCCGAGGCGATGGACAGGGCCGTCTCCTCGGGCGTACGGGCGCCGAGGTCCAGGCCGATCGGGGAGCGCAGGCGGCTCAACTCCAGCTCGGTGACGCCGACTTCCCGCAGGCGGGCGTTGCGGTCCAGGTGGGTGCGCCGGGAGCCCATGGCGCCGACGTACGCCACCGGCAGCCGCAGCGCCAGCCGCAGCAGGGGCACGTCGAACTTGGCATCGTGGGTCAGCACGCACAGGACCGTACGGGCGTCCACGACCGTGCCCTCCAGGTACCGGTGGGGCCACTCGACGACGATCTCGTCGGCCTCGGGGAAACGCGTCCGGGTCGCGAAGACGGGCCGTGCGTCGCACACCGTGACGTGGTAGCCGAGGAACTTGCCCATGCGGACCAGGGCGGACGCGAAGTCGATCGCGCCGAAGACGATCATCCGGGGCGCCGGGACCGAGGACTCGACCAGGACCGTGAGCGGTGCTCCGCAGCGTGAGCCCTGCTCTCCGATCTCCAGGGTGCCCGTGCGGCCGGCGTCCAGGAAGGCGCCCGCTTCGGCGGCGACCGTGCGGTCCAGTTCCGGATGGGCGCCGAAGCCGCCGTCGAAGGACCCGTCGGGTCGGACCAGCAGGGCCCGGCCCGTCAGTTCGGGCGGGCCCGACACGATCCGGGCCACCGCCGCCGCCTCCCCTTGAGCGGCGGCGGTGAGCGCGGCCGCGACCACCGGACGGACCGGATCGGCGGCCGGTACCGGGGTGACCAGGATGTCGATGACGCCGCCGCAGGTCAGACCCACGGCGAAGGCGTCGTCGTCGCTGTAGCCGAAGCGCTCCAGGACCGTCTCGCCGTCCCGCAGCGCCTGTTGGCACAGCTCGTAGACCGCGCCCTCCACACAGCCGCCGGAGACCGAGCCGATCGCCGTGCCCTCGGCGTCCACCGCGAGCGCGGCGCCGGGCTGCCGGGGCGCGCTGCCGCCGACGGCCACCACGGTGGCCACGGCGAAGTCACGGCCCTGCTCGACCCACCGGTTCAGCTCCTCGGCGATGTCCAGCATCTGTCTCGGTCTCCTTAAGGCTGCGGGGCTGGTGCGCCAGGCGTCAGTGGACGCCCAGCCAGCTCTCGATCGGGTTGAGGGCGAAGTACAGGAGGAACACCGCCGTCAGGATCCACATGAAGGCGCCGATCTCGCGCCACTTGCCCTGGGCGGTCTTGATGGCGGCGTAGGAGATGACGCCCGCGGCGACACCGGTGGTGATGGTGTACGTGAACGGCATCAGGACGACCGTCAGGAACACCGGGATGGCGGTGGCCCGGTCGGCCCAGTCCACGTGCCGGGCGTTCATCAGCATCATCGCGCCGATGACGACGAGGGCGGCGGACGCGACCTCCTGCGGCACGATCGCCGTCAGCGGTGTGAAGAACAGGCAGGCCGCGAAGAACGCGCCGGTGACGACCGAGGCGAGGCCCGTGCGCGCGCCCTCCCCGACACCCGTCGCGGACTCGATGAACACGGTCTGCCCGGAGCCGCCGGCCACGCCTCCGATCGCGCCGCCGGCCCCGTCGATGAACAGCGCCTTGGACAGGCCCGGCATCCGGCCCTTGTCGTCGGCGAGCTTGGCCTCGGTACCGACGCCGATGATCGTCGCCATCGCGTCGAAGAACCCGGCCAGCACCAGTGTGAAGACGATCATGCCGACGGTCATCGCGCCGACCTCGCCCCAGCCGCCGAACTCCACGTCCCCGAAGAGCGAGAAGTCGGGCATGGACACCGCGCTGCCGTGCAGTTCGGGTGCGCCGCCCTGCCACTGCTTGGGGTCGATGACGCCGGCCGCGTTCAGGATCGCGGCCACGATCGTGCCGCCGACGATGCCGATGAGGATGGCGCCCGGGATGTTCCGGGCCTGGAGCATGAAGATCAGCAGCAGGGTGCCGGCGAAGAGCAGGACCGGCCAGCCGGCCAGTTCACCCGCCGGGCCGAGCGTCACGGGGGTCGCCTTGCCCTGGTGCACGAAGCCGGACTTGTAGAAGCCGATGAGGGCGATGAACAGGCCGATGCCCATGGTGATGCCGTGCTTGAGCGCGAGCGGGATCGCGTTCATGATCATCTCGCGCAGGCCGGTGACGACCAGCAGCATGATGATCACGCCGTACATCACGCACATGCCCATCGCCTGCGGCCAGGTCATCTCGGGCGCGACCTGGGAGGCGAGGACTCCGGAGACGGAGAGGCCCGCGGCGAGGGCGAGCGGCACCTTGCCGACGAACCCCATCAGCAGCGTGGTCAGGGCCGCCGCGAAGGCGGTCGCGGTGATCACGCCCTTCTGCGCCAGGGTGTCCCCCGCCACGTCCTTGCCGGACAGGATCAGCGGGTTGAGCAGGAGGATGTACGCCATCGCCATGAAGGTGGTGACACCACCGCGCACCTCGCGCGCGACCGTCGATCCTCTGCCGGATATGTGGAAGTACCGGTCGAGCCAGGACCGTCCGGCCGGGACGCGGGTGCCTTCGCCCGCGTCCTCGGCTGTGGTCCTCGGCTCTACTGACTGCTGGGTCATGTGGGCCTACTCCCAAGTTTCATAGGGGGTTGGGATGCACGACCCGGGGGACGGCCCGAGACGAACGAAAAGGGGTCCGGGGGACACGGGAACGCGGCCCCCGGACGGAACTCTCCTGTTCAGGCCTGGGAGAGTGACGTACCCGTGAGGTGCTCGGGCCGTACCGGAGTCCGGTTCAGCTCGAGCCCGGTCGCGTTCCGGATGGCCGCGAGGACCGCCGGCGTCGACGACAGGGTGGGTGCTTCGCCGATGCCGCGCAGCCCGTACGGGGCGTGCTCGTCGGCGAGTTCGAGGACGTCGACCGGGATGGTCGGCGTGTCGAGGATGGTCGGGATCAGGTAGTCGGTAAAGGAGGGGTTCCTGACCTTCGCCGTCTTCGGGTCGACGACGATCTCCTCCATGACCGCCACGCCCAGGCCCTGTGTCGTGCCGCCCTGGATCTGGCCGAGCACGGACAGCGGGTTGAGCGCCTTGCCGACGTCCTGGGCGCAGCCCAGCTCGATGACCTTCACCAGCCCGAGCTCGGTGTCGACCTCGACGACGGCGCGGTGTGCGGCGAAGGAGTACTGGACGTGGCCGTTGCCCTGCCCGGTGCGCAGGTCGAAGGGCTCGGTCGGGCGGTGCCGCCACTCCTCCTCGACCTCGACGCTCTCGCCCTCCAGGACGTCGGCCAGACCGGTGAGGACCTCACCGCCGTCGGTGACGACCTTGCCGCCCTCCAGCAGCAGCTCGGCCGTGGCCCAGGCCGGGTGGTAGGAGCCGAACTTGCGGCGCCCGATCTCCAGGACCTTCTCGCGGACGAGCTCGCAGGCGTTCTTGACGGCGCCGCCGGTGACGTACGTCTGCCGGGAGGCCGAGGTCGAACCGGCGCTGCCCACCTGGGTGTCGGCAGGGTTGATGGTCACCTGTGTGACGCCCAGCTCGGTGCGGGCGATCTGCGCGTGGACGGTGACACCGCCCTGCCCGACCTCGGCCATGGCCGTGTGGACGGTGACCACGGGCTCACCGCCCACGACCTCCATCCGCACCTTCGCGGTCGAGTAGTCGTCGAAGCCCTCGGAGAAGCCCACGTTCTTGATGCCGACCGCGTAGCCGACACCGCGTACGACGCCTTCTCCGTGCGTGGTGTTGGACAGACCACCGGGCAGTTGCCGTACGTCGGCGCCCTCGCTGCTCTCCCACTGGCGCTCCGGCGGCATCGGCATCGCCTTGACGCGGCGCAGGAGTTCGGCGACCGGGGCCGGGGAGTCGACGGGCTGTCCCGTCGGCAGGAGCGTGCCCTGTTCCATGGCGTTGAGCTGCCGGAACTCCACCGGGTCCAAACCGAGCCGCTGCGCCAGCTTGTCCATCTGCGCCTCGTAGGCGAAGCAGGCCTGGACCGCGCCGAAGCCGCGCATGGCGCCGCAGGGCGGGTTGTTGGTGTAGAGGGCGACGGCCTCGATGTCCACGTCGTCGATCACGTACGGGCCCACGGACAGGGAGGAGGCGTTGCCGACGACAGCCGGGGAGGCGGAGGCGTAGGCGCCGCCGTCCAGGACGATCCGGCACTTCATGTGGGTGAGCTTGCCGTCGCTGGTGGCCCCGTGCTCGTAGTACAGCTTCGCCGGGTGGCGGTGGACGTGCCCGAAGAAGGACTCGAACCGGTTGTAGACGATCTTGACGGGTTTACCGGTCCGCAGCGCCAGCAGGCAGGCGTGGATCTGCATCGACAGGTCCTCGCGGCCGCCGAACGCGCCGCCGACACCGGACAGCGTCATCCGCACCTTGTCCTCGGGCAGGCCGAGCACGGGCGCGATCTGGCGCAGGTCGCTGTGCAGCCACTGGGTGGCGATGTAGAGGTGGACGCCGCCGTCCTCCTCCGGTACGGCGAGGCCGGACTCGGGGCCGAGGAAGGCCTGGTCCTGCATGCCGAAGGTGTACTCGCCCTCGACGATGACATCGGCCCGCCGCCGTGCGGCGTCGACGTCACCGCGGATGATCGGCTGGCGGTGGACGATGTTCGGGTGCGGGACGTGCCCGGCGTGGTGGTCGTCGCGGCCCTCGTGGACGAGGATCGCGTCCGGCGCCGTCGCCGACGCCTCGTCGGTGATGACGGGCAGTTCGCGGTAGTCGACCTTGATCTTCGCGGCGGCGCGCCGGGCCGTCTCCGGATGGTCGGCGGCGACGATCGCGACCGGTTCCCCGTGATGACGGACCTTGCCGTGGGCGAGAACCGGGGTGTCCTGGATCTCCAGCCCGTAGTTCTTCACCTCGGTCGGCAGGTCGTCGTACGTCAGCACGGCGTAGACACCCGCCATGGCCAGCGCCTCACTCGTGTCGATGGACACGATCTCGGCGTGCGCGACGGTGGACCGGAGGATCTGCCCCCACAGCATGTCCTCGTGCCACATGTCGGACGAGTACGCGAACTCGCCGGTGACCTTGAGGGTCCCGTCCGGGCGGAGCGTGGACTCGCCGATACCGCCCTTGGTCCGGGAGCCCTGGGTGATCTTCGTGGGTGCGCCATTGGTGGGCATGCTCAGACCGCCTCTCCCTGCCGGGCGGCCGCCAGGCGGACCGCGTCCATGATCTTCTCGTAGCCGGTGCAGCGGCACAGGTTGCCCGACAGCGCCTCGCGGATGTCCGCGTCGCTCGGGTTCGGGTTCCGCTCCAGCATCTCGTCGGCGGCGACCAGCAGACCCGGCGTGCAGAAGCCGCACTGGACGGCGCCGGCGTCGATGAACGCCTGCTGGATCGGGGAGAGCTCGGTGCCCTCACCGGTCTGCGAGTCGGCGCCCTTGGCCTGCCACCCCCGGGCGTCCTGCAACGACGTACCGCAGGCGCCGGTCGCGCAGCCACCCTGCTCGGCACGCTGCTGGGCGAAGTCCGCGAGCCCCTCGACGGTGACGACCTCGCGGCCCTCCACCTGCCCGGCGGCCACCAGACACGAACACACCGGCACGCCGTCGAGCCGGACCGTGCACGACCCGCACTCGCCCTGCTCGCAGGCGTTCTTGGACCCGGGAAGGCCCATGCGCTCCCGCAGCACGTACAGCAGGGACTCGCCCTCCCACACGTCGTCGGCTTCCTGCGGACGGCCGTTGACCGTGAAGTTGACGCGCATCACGCAGCTCCCTCGGTGAGGCGGCGGGTGCCGCGGTAGGACTCCCAGGTCCAGGTCAGCGTGCGGCGGGCCATGACGCCGACCGCGTGGCGGCGGTAGCTCGCGGTGCCCCGGACGTCGTCGATCGGGTTGCAGGCGGCGGAGCACAGATCGGCGAACTGCTTGGCGACCGACGGGGTGACGATCTTCCCGTTGTCCCAGAAGCCGCCCTCCTCCAGAGCCGCGTTCAGAAACTCCTCGGCGGCCTTGGCCCGAATGGGCGTCGGGGCGGCCGAACCGATGCCCGTCCGCACGGTCCGCGTCTCGGGATGCAGCGCGAGACCGAACGCGCACACGGCGATGACCATCGCGTTCCTGGTCCCCACCTTGGAGAACTGCTGGGGCCCGTCGGCCTTCCTCACGTGCACGGCACGGATGAGCTCGTCCGCGGCCAGCGCATTGCGCTTCACGCCCTTGTAGAACTCGTCGATCGGGATACGGCGCGACCCGCGCACCGACTCGACCTCCACCTCGGCGCCCGCGGCGAGCAGGGCGGGGTGGGCGTCGCCGGCCGGGGAGGCGGTGCCGAGGTTGCCGCCCACACCGCCGCGGTTGCGGATCTGCGGGGAGGCGACCGTGTGCGAGGCGAGGGCGAGACCCGGCAGCTCGGCGCGCAGATTCTCCATGATCCTCGTGTACGGCACGGAGGCACCCAGCCGTACGGTCTCCTCGCCGACCTCCCACTCGGAGAGATCGCCGACGCGGTTCAGGTCCATGAGGTACTCGGGCCGGCGGTGGTCGAAGTTGATCTCGACCATCACGTCGGTGCCACCCGCAATCGGCACAGCTGTGGGGTGCTCGGCCTTAGCGGCGAGCGCCTCCTCCCAGCTGGCGGGGCGAAGGAAGTCCATGACCGGCTCTCTTCTCCGTCTTCTCGTGGGGCGTTCAGATTGAGCCAATCCGTGTGCGGCGGTCCCGGCTCGTTCATGTGCTGTTCACGCTTCGTGGCCTCAGTACACAGCGGGGTACTCCGACGGGGTCAGTCACGGAAACCATGAAGGAGTTGGCTGGCCAGGACGGTCATCTTGTAGATTCGTATGAACGGAGGTCATCAGAAACCTCCTCGTTCTCCTGTGGAAACGCGCGACACAGCCGCGTGACCTGGAACACAACCGGGGCAGGGGCTTGATTTCGAGACAAAGAAACGGCGGCGACGAGAATGCGGCTGCGCGCACTGCTGGACACCGACGCGCTGGGCCTCAAGCTGCTCGGCGGCGAGGAGGAGCTGGACCGCACGGTGCGCGGCGTGATGACCACCGACCTCCGCGACCCCAGCCGCTACCTCTCGGGCGGCGAGCTGGTGCTCACGGGCCTGGCCTGGCGCCGGGACGCCGAGGACTCGGAGCCGTTCGTCCGGATCCTGACGCAGCAGGGCGTGACGGCCCTCGCCGCGGGCGAGGCCGAGCTGGGCGACGTACCGGAAGACCTGATCGCGGCCTGCGCCCGCCACCGCCTCCCCCTCCTCGCGGTGCACGAGTCGGTGGCGTTCGCGACGATCACCGAGCACGTCGTACGGCAGGTCTCCGGCGAGCGCGCAGGCGACCTCGCGGCCGTGGTCGACCGCCACCGCCGGATGATGACCTCGGGCCCGGCGGGCGGCGGCCCGGACGTGGTCCTTGACCTGCTCGGCTCGGACCTGGACCTACGGGCCTGGGTCCTCTCCCCCGCCGGCCGGCTGATCGCGGGATCGAAGGCCGCGGGCCCCGCCGCCCTGCCCGCCGAGACCTGCGGGCACCTGGCGGCTGAACACCTGACCGCTACCCGCACGGGCCGCCGCGCCCCGCACCGCGTCCTCCTGGGCGGCACCACCTACTCCCTGTTCCCGATCCGCTCGGCGGGCCGCTCACCGCAGACCGCCCGGGACGCGCGCGAGACCCTGCTGTCCGACTGGCTGCTGGCCGTCGAGGCGGACGCCGGGGACTGGGCCGAGGAGCGCCTGGACCTGCTGCACGGCGTCACCCAGCTGATCGCGGTCGAGCGGGACCGCCGCGACGCGGCCCGCACGGTCCGCCGCCGCCTCGCCCAGGAGGTCCTGGAACTCGTCCAGACGGGCGCCGCCCCCGCCGAGATCGCCGCCCGCCTGCGCGTCGCGGCCCCCGTCCTGCTGCCCGGCCTCGGGGCCGCGCCGCACTGGCAGGTGGTCGTGGCCCGCGTCGACTGGGACGGGGACGAGATCGAGGGCGGCCCGGTGGCCCAGGCGCTGCTGGAGGAGATCCTCGTCGACCCCCTGGCGGCGGGCCCGGAGCACTCCGACCGCATCGCCGTCGCCCACACCGGCGACGAGGCCATCGCCCTGGTCCCCCTGCCCGCCGTCTCGACGGAGCACGACGGCTCCGAGACCGGCGTCCTCGCCGACGTCCTCCTGGAATCCGTACGGGACCCCCTCACGGCGGGTCTCGACGGTGACGGGCACCTCACCCTCGGCGTCAGCGCGGCCGTGCACTCGGCGGAGGGACTGCGGGGCGCCCTGGAGGAGGCCCGCCACGCCCGCCGGGTGGCGGCGGCCCGCCCGGGCCGGGTCTGCGCGGCGGGCCACCAGGAACTGGCGTCGCACGTCCTCCTGCTCCCGTTCGTCCCGGACGACGTCCGCCGCGCCTTCACGGCCCGCCTCCTGGACCCCCTCCGGGACTACGACCGCCGCCACCGCGCCGAGCTGATCCCCACCCTTGAGGCGTTCCTGGACTGCGACGGCTCCTGGACCCGCTGCGCCGGCCGCCTCCACCTGCACGTCAACACGCTGCGCTACCGGGTCGGACGGATCGAGCAGTTGACGGGACGTGACCTCTCACGGCTCGAGGACAAGCTGGATTTCTTCCTGGCCCTGCGCATGAGCTGAATCGCGGGGTGCCCGGGCCCAAACCCCGGACGCCCCTGAGTCCCACGACTTTGTGAAATCCTTCACCCACCCCCTTGGCCCGACCCCGCGATTCGTGCTGAGATGCCGCCACCACTCAACAGCTCGATGGCGTGCTCGGGGAGGGCAACGTGGCGCATACCGCCATGTCTGGTAACGGAACGACCGCTGGTGACGATCCCCTCCAGACCGCGGTATGGCGGCTGCGCTCACGCGGGTGCTGGGACGACGCGGCCGCCCTGCTGCTGCCGGATACGCCGCCGGCGGCGCTCCAGCGCGCGTCGTTGCTGGTGGAACGGTGTCTGTACACCGAGCAGGGCTGGGAGGAGGCCGAGGACGCGCTGCGCACGGCCGAGGCGCTGGCCCACAGCGACGACGAGCGGGGCGCGGCCGCTTGTGAACGCGGTTACTTGGCCTACGCCTCGACGCTGCTCGCGGTGCGGGACCGGGCCGACGAGGCGCGGGCCGCGCTGGGGCGGGCGGCCGCGCTGGTCCCTCCGGGGGCTCCGCAGCGGGCCCTGCTGGACTTCCGTCGCGGTCTGCTGGCGGAGAACCTGACGAGTGCCCCGCAGGCGGCGCGGGCGGCGTACCGCCGTGCGCACGCGGGGGCGACGGCGCACGGCAACCCGCTGTTGCTGTCGTTCACGTGGCGCCATCTGGCCGGACTCGCCCTGCGGGACGGGGAGTTGGCGGAGGCGCGCCACGGTTTCGCGGAGTCGCTGCGGATCCGGGAGGAGCTGGGGTATCTCGTCGGTACGGCGCCCGCGCTGGTGTCACTGGCGGACACGGAGACCGAGCCGGAGGCGTCCCGGCTGCGGGAGGAGGCCCGGCGGCTGTTCCGCCTCCTCGGGGGCGTACCGACCTGGCTGGCCCGGCAGTTGGCCCCGTTGCCGCCGGCGGCGACGGCTTGAGCGGGTCACGGGGTGCATGGCGTCGGGGCTGAGGCCGGGTGAGTGCGCAGCCCGGTGCTCGGCGTCGGGGCTGAGGCCGGGTGAGTGCGCAGCCCGGTGCTCGGCGTCGGTGCTGGGGCCGGGGGGGCGCGCAGCCCGGCGGAGCGGGGTGCCGCTGCGCCCACCCGTGCCGCCCCTAGCGGCACGCATGCCCGCAGCTAGGGAGGGACACCACCCGGCGTCAGGCGCGACCCGCGAAGTGCTCCCCCACCAGCACCCGCACCACATCCAGATCCCGGGCGACCAACGCGTCCAGCAGCGCCGTGTGTTCATGCGCGTCCGCCACCAGGTCGGCCCGCCCCCGGCCCCCCGGCCCGCCCCCGACCAGCGGCCACTGCGCCCGCCGGTGCAGATCCTCCGCGATCTGGACCAGCTGCTCGTTCCCCGAGAGGGACAGCACCGCCCGGTGGAACACCCGGTCGGACTCCGCGTAGGTCGCGCGGCACCCTGAGGACGCCGCGCGGACCGTCGCCTCGGCGAGAGGCCGCAGCTCGGCCCACCGCTCGGCGGGAACGGCACGGGCCAGCCGCAGCATCACCGGGACCTCGATCAGCGACCGGACCTCGGCCAGCTCCTCCAGCTCCCGCGCTCCCCGCTCGACCACCCGGAACCCACGGTTCGGCACGACCTCGACGGCACCCTCGATGGCCAGCTGCTGCATCGCCTCTCGTACCGGCGTCGCCGACACCCCGAACCGCTCGCCCAGCACCGGCGCCGAGTACACCTCACCGGGCCGCAGATCCCCCGCCACCAGCGCGGCCCGCAGCGCGTCCACGATCTGCCCGCGCACGGAGGACCGCTGGACGACGGGCCGCGGCCGCGGCAGGACCGGCTCGCTGTGCGTGTGCTCACCGCGCACCGCCCCGGCCTGCTGCGGCACCCGCGCCTGCTCGCCCTGCCCGGTCTGCCCCACCGCCCGCTCCCGAGGAGCCCCCGTCCCGGCGGAGCCCTGCGCCCCCTGCTTCACGGGTCCTCCTCCGGACGTGTCGGTACTTGGGGTCATTACGGCGGGTTGTTACTCGTCCGTCAAGCACCATAAGCGCCCCGAGCGCCAGTTCAAATCCCAGCGATCTTGAGTTAGGTTAGGCTTACCTCTGAGTGGATCGGTGATCACATGCCCGTGCCCCGTTCGGCCGTCTCCGGCGCCTACGCCCGTCTGGCCGAGGTCCTCCCGGGGCTCGCCGTCACCGAACTGAACCCCGAGGACGACACCCCCCGCGGCGGCGCCTGGGCCGCGGCCACCGACCTCGCGGCCGCCGGCCCCGCCCTGGACGCCTTCCTGTCCTGGGACGAGGACCAGATACGGCGGGACTACGCCCAGGAGGCCCGCCCCGACGTAGTCGCCAGCTTCGGCCTGCACCGCTACGCCTGGCCCGCCTGCCTGCTGATCACCGTCCCCTGGTTCCTGAACCGCCGCGTACCCCGCTACCCCGTGACGCACGTCTCGTACGACCGCACCGCCCCCGGCCACCCCATCGGCCGGATGGCCGTCCGCCCGGCCGGCTTCGCCTGTCTGCCCGGCGACGAGGCCGCCACGCTGCCCGGCGCCCGGGTCGTCCCGGACGAGGAGGCACTGCGGGCCGAGGTGCGCTCGGCGGTCGCCGAGCACCTGGAGCCGGTCCTGGCCGGCTTCGGACCCCGGATGCGACGCCGCGGCCGGGCCCTGTGGGGCATGGCGACCGACGAGATCGTCGAGGGGCTCTGGTACACCGCCCAGCTGTTCGGCGAGATCGAGGAACGGCGCGCGATGCGCGAGCTGGAACTGCTCCTGCCCGGAGCGACGAAGCCGTACGTGGGCACGGCCGCCTTCCGCGAGCTGACCGGCCCCGGCGGCGAGCCGCTGCGCACCCGGGACCGCGCGAGCTGCTGCATGTTCTACACGCTGCGCCCGCAGGACACCTGCGCCACCTGCCCGCGCACCTGCGACGCCGACCGGGTCACCAAGCTGCTGGCCACCGCCAGTTGAGAAGCACTCAGGAATAGCCGGCTCCTCCCGTAGGATCATCGCGGAAAGTCGCAGCAAGTTCCCGGAGAACCACCCGTACGGGTAGTCTTGTTCGAACTCAACTCCCGCCCCTCACGCGGCAGTTCGAGCAGAACGCCGCCCTGAACATTCCCTTGCACTTCCTTGGCGGCCTCTTGCCCCGAAACCCCCTGAGGGCCGTTGGGATTGGGCCACTATGGCGGGCGTTACGCCCTATCCCAATGCAAGGGACCACCCAGATGAAACTGACCGACATATCGCTGAACTGGCTGCTTCCGGGCGCCGTGCTTCTCCTGGGCATGCTGGCGGCGATAGCGGTTCTCGCGCGCGGCAAGCGCTCCTCGGTCAAGGACACGAGCGCGGACGACTCCTGGGAACGCAGCGAGGAACGCCGCAGACGCAAGGAGGCCCTCTACGGCACCGTCTCCTACGTCCTCCTCTTCTGCTGCGCGGCCGTCGCCGCCGCCCTGTCCTTCCACGGCCTGGTCGGCTTCGGCGAGCAGAACCTCGGCCTCAGCGGCGGCTGGCAGTACCTCGTCCCGTTCGGCCTGGACGGCGCGGCGATGTTCTGCTCCGTGCTCGCGGTGCGCGAGGCCAGCCACGGTGACGCGGCGCTCGGCTCCCGGATACTGGTCTGGACGTTCGCCTTCGCCGCGGCCTGGTTCAACTGGGTGCACGCGCCCAGGGGCGTCGGCCACGCGGGTGCCCCCCACTTCTTCGCGGGCATGTCCCTGTCGGCGGCGGTGCTCTTCGACCGCGCGCTGAAGCAGACCCGCCGCGCCGCCCTGCGGGAGCAGGGCCTGGTGCCGCGCCCGCTGCCGCAGATCCGTATCGTGCGCTGGCTGCGGGCCCCCCGGGAGACGTACAGCGCCTGGTCCCTGATGCTCCTGGAGGGCGTGCGCAGCCTCGACGAGGCGGTCGACGAGGTGCGCGACGACAAGCGCAAGAAGGACGAGGCCCGGCAGCGGCGCCGCGACCAGCAGCGCGTGGAGCGGGCCCAGCTGAAGGCGATCAGCCGCGGTCACCGCGGCCACTTCGGCCGCGGCGGCGGCCGGCAGCTCGAGGTGCAGGTGGAGCGCGGCTCCTCGCAGGTCTCCGCGGAGCCTGCCATATCCGCGCCGGAGCCGCTGCCCGTCCGCTCGCGTCCCTCCCTGCAGCCCGCTCGCAAAGGAGCTGAGCCGGTGACCGTCGACCTCACGGCCGAGGACGACACCATGGCACTGCCGCGTCTCGACTCCCTGGAGCGCAAGCTCAAGGACCTGGAGCAGCAGTTCGGCTAGTCGGGCCGAACGGAGCGGGGGGGGGGGGGGGGGGGGGGGGGGGGGGCCCCCCCCCCCCCCCCCCCCCCCCCCCCCCCCCCCCCCCCCCCCCGCCCGGGCCCCCCCCCCCCGGGGGGGGCCCCCCCCCCC
>NZ_JBITGX010000017.1:55483-210992 GCF_044457425.1 Streptomyces sp. NPDC050546 | reverse complement strand
GCGGCACGTCTGGCCGGCCTGGTGGAGGACCTGCTGCTACTCGCCCGGGTCGACGAGCAGGCCGAGTCCGCCGGACTCGCGCTAAACCGCGGGCCACCACGTGGCGCCGGGTCCACGCCGTGAAGAGCAACGTGCTCAGAGTCGCCAGGAAGACCAACCAGCCGGGAAGAAACCTCGGCCAGTCGCTCCGCCATGAGCAGGCAGCCAGCATCATGCCCCGAGTCTGGCGGCCGAGCCAGAAAAGAACCGAGACGGCTCGCCCGCGCCCACATGAACATCCTCGCTGGAGGCCCCCCTACAGGACTGGTCGGCTGCGCGGGTGTTTCCGCTGCCCCGGGCCAGCAACGCTCTCCGGCAGCGACATCGACTTCACGGGAGCAACGTTCTCCAGTGGCTCTGTCTGCCTATGGCTCCGTCTGCTTCCGCGAGGTGAGGTCCTCCGATGGCACCGTCAGCCCCAGCGGAGCGAGATTCACCGGCGCCAGAGTCGACTTCTCTCAAGCCATTGGCTCAGCACCAGCCGGCCAGGTTCCGCCAAGCAGGCACCCCCGGCCAGCTGGCTTGTTCCTGTCTCCCACCTGGTAGCCGGCCCACAGACAGCGTGTCCCGGGCAACACCCAGCCCTGATCACAGCAGTGCGAGCTCTTGGAGCAGATCGACGTCCAACTCCTGCCACACGCTGGCACCGCCCCCTCAGCCCCGGCGGCCCGTCGGTCCAGCGCTCAGCCAGCCTCGAAGCCTAGGCTCTGGCACAAGATGACCGACCACCACACCTACGGCACCCACACGCACACCCCCAGCGAACTGGTCCGGCTCGTCAGCGCCCACCTCGGGCTGGTCTTCACCGAGCGCGAGAGCGACTACCGGGGCGTCTACCACCTCGCCGAACGGCCCTACGCACAGATCGAGATCCAGCCCAATCCGATCCCCGGCGACGACGAAGACCTCTACGCTCCGGAACACCCCACGGTCCAGGTGCTGTTGCTCACCACCACCCCTGTCCCGGACCCCGTCCTCCAGGCCCGCCTGGCTTCTATCAACGCGCTCACCCACTTGAACCACGGGACAGCCTGAACAGCCATTGATCCGCGAGCGCCAGGGGCTCCAAGGACGAACTGCGGGAGCAGGCCGTGCTGACCGCGGTACCGGCGTCGACGGTGCCGTGTTCGGTCAGGAACACCGGCCAGGGCCCGTCCGGGCGCGCCGAAGACAGCGCGCCAAGCCCCACGCAGAGCCGTTGCTGTGTCTTTCTCCGGTACGACCACGGCACTCACACAAGAGGCTCAACCACCGTCCCGGGCCCGCCCCCCCTGATCGGCTGCAGCGTCATGGGTGCTTTCTCGTTACGCCACAGCGCGGCCGATGAGTTTGTGGCTCCGGGCCGGTCCAAGCTCGTGACACCCTAGGAAAGGACACCGCCATGTCGGAGCTTCTCGTCGACTTCATCACCTCCCTCGACGGCTACGCATCGGGAGAGGGGTGGCCCGGGTTCTGGGGCCTCGAGGGCCCGGAGTACCTCGCATGGCTCAGCGCGCAGCCCGAGGCCACCTACCTGATGGGAGCGAACACCTACCGCCTGATGTCGGGCTTCGCCGCGGGCGAGGTCCCGAAGGGCCAGGACGAGTTCAGGCCCGACGAAGAGGCGTCCGTCGACGAGCTCACGCAAGCGACCAAGGTGGTGTTCTCCTCCTCACTGGAGGAGCCACTGACGTGGGCCAACTCCACGCTCGTCCGCGACGACGCCGTCGAGGCGGTCCGCGCCATGAAGTCGAGTGGCTCGGGGCTCCTCAGCACGATCGGCAGCCTCAGCCTGTGCCGGTCCCTGCTACGAGCCGGACTCGTCGACCGCTTCCGGGTCGTGATGTTCCCGGTGATCACCGGGGCCACGGGCGAAGAACGCATCTACGACGGCTATCCGGACGTCGCCCTCGAGATGATCGAGCACCGCACCTTCGACGGCCGCATCCAGCTGGTCGAGTACAAGCCCAGCGTGCTCGATCACCCACCGCTCGGCGCCCCTGCGTGACGTCGCCCGTCCGCCGGTCCGGACGGCCACCAGGCCAGTGCCGGCGGGTGCGGAGCAAGACCTAGTCGGGGGTGAACCGCCAACGTCAGGACGCCCGTTCCAGGGCTAGTGGTCAGGTCGGAGAGGATCGGCGTCAGGTCCACGAGTGCGTCCGTTGCCAGGTGTTTCACGCGGGGCGCTTCGCCGTATCAGGTCCGTCCCCGCACTGCGAGCCGTGTCATGCTTCCACGGGCCGCAATGTCGCGGTGATCGCCCATCCGCCGGGCTAGGAGATCCAGTTCGACTGGCCGCAGCTGCCGGATGCGCCGTAGCGGTGGGGAATGGGTGAGCATGCCCATCGTCTGGTCGGGGCGCTCGCGCATTCGGGCCGGTGGCGGGAGCGGCCTGCCCCGCCGTTGCCACGGCCATCCCCGACATCGTGCCGCTGCGAAGGACTCCGTGAGGTCCACTGACCGTCACTGATCACTGGGCCCGTCGGCGTGACGGCGGGCCCACGCCGTCAGGTCATCGAACGCAACCTGTCCAGTTCGCTGCCGATGGCATCCCGCAGCACATCGTGCTGCGGGCCGAGTTTGAAGAGCTCGTTACTCCACCGGTCAGGCGGATACAGCCACACCGGCTTGCCCACCAGCTCGGCCGGCTCCCACTCGAACCGCGGCCAGACATGGGCATGCAGGAACGGGTCCGTGTTGCCGAGGATCTCCAGGTTGACCCGGCGGAAATCGGGGTCCAGTTGCCGACAGGCCCGCTCAACCGCTTCTCCGAGTTGGTCCATGTCGGAGAGAAACGACAGCCGCTTGGCCCTCGGCAGGTCAGACAGCCGTTGAACACCCGGCTTGTCCGCGAGGAGAACTGAGTACCCGGGCAGGAACTGAACGTCGCCGATCACCGCGAAGCCAGACGCGAGCCGCCGCAGCACGGTCGGATTCTCGCCCCGCAGAGCAGCCCCGATCCGGTCCATCCGCCAGTCACCGGTCATGGCCCGAGCCTAACCTCAGTCGTTCCAGACCTGCTCTTCGCTCCCCTGCCTGCTCACTCACATCAGGGACCAACCAAGTGAGGCAAGGAGCGACTCCGGCCATCAGGTAGTCGTCCTCGATGAGGTATTCGGCGTTCTGCGCCCGGTCCTCCTCGCTGGGCTCGGGCAGCACTGCAACGCGCAGGCGTCACGCGCAAGGACGGCAAGGTCGGCCAGGTGAGGAAAACCGCCGGCAGGACCGGGCTAATTGAACTACCAACCGTTACACAGCGGTGGCGTTGACCTCACTGGCGACACATAATGGATATAGCGATCTCACTCATGGATGCCGGAGTGACGGACTTCTCGGCTTAGGTCGCACAGCCCAGGCGTAACCGGCAGTTTTGCGTCAGAGCCGACGAAGCCGGTCGCGGTTAAATGCCGAATCAATTCCCGGGCGCCGGAGCTTGCTCGCATTGACATACGTAGTCACATGAGACCGGAACAAGACCATGATCGATCTCGGCTTCGTGGGCCCCAGTCGGCCCGCCAAAGATTACAGATTCCTGAGTGTTACCGATGGCGACACTCCAAACATCGCAATGGCGATTCGCATGGTGTCCATCGACACCCCGGAAAGCGAATTCGGCGGCGCCCCCGCCACCGCCCAGGCCGCTCTGGACCGCACCAGGGAGCGACTGCTGGACGGCACCTTTGACGCACTGCCGCAAGACCTGCGTGACTATCTCGTTTCCCGGATCACTCCCGACGCAGCGAAGCGACATCAGGCAGCCGGCAAGGCGGCGGCCGAGGCGCACTCGGACATGGTGGCCACGCGTCTGGTCCGCCCCGACGGCTCCCAGCGCAAACTGGCCGTGATCGCCACCGGCGAGCTCGTCGAGAGCAACGGACGTCTGCTCGCCTACACCGCGCCCTGGTTCAGTGGCGGTTCGTCCGATCCGCTGCCGCCACGTGACGACCCGCGTCGGCGCACGTTCAACCTGGACATGGTGGCTCTCGGCTGGGCTGCGACCTTCCTCATCTACCCCTCCATCCCGCCCACCGGCGACCTGAACCTCCTGCTGGACGAAGCGGAGTCGGCGTGGACCCAGCAGCTCGGTGTCTGGGCCCAGTTCGGGCAGGACCTCCTGCTGGGGTACGAATACCGGGCCTGCATCAAGCTCGGTGCCCGAGAGGTGAACGATCCGGCCAAGACGATCGGTCAGGCCTACCAGCGGGTGTGCGTGGACCTGCGAACCCTGACCGAGGTGGGCCTGTACGGCTACCACCAGGTGCCACCCCAGCACCGGCTGTGGATCTGGGAGGACGATCTCGAGCAGGCGCGCAAGGATCTGCCGATCACGCTCTGACGGACAGGCGCAAGACGTCGGCCGTCGACATCGCCGAGGACCGCGGCATTCCTGGTGTCACGTACTCCTACGCGCTCGCTCGCGCGAGCCGGTGTCGGGCGGTCGGCCGCCTAGCCGCCGCGGTGGTTGATACACCCGTTGCGGCGGGTGGGCGATAGATCAGCGAGCTTCGGCTCGATTACACATGGGCGCAGCCCGTATTCGTCGCAGCCGGTATTCGTCTCGCAGCCGGTATTCGTCATGGGCGCCTGATGGCGGACGATGTCGAGGAAGCATTCGCGGTCGTTCGTGGCAGCGGATCGCTCGACATGACGCGTGCGCTGGCACGCGAGCAGGCCCGGCGGGCGGCCGACGCGCTGGAGGGACTGCCGGAAGACCCTGCGCGGGCGTCATGTTCGCGCTGGTCGACCATGCGCTCGGGCGACAGGCTCCACTACAACCCCGTCCGGACTTGGCATTCGCGGGGCGTCCGCACCCTGCAGCAACGGGCGAGCAGGGCCGTGAGCAGTCGTGTGGCAGAGCCGTGAGTTCTGTGTCCATGGTCAGGGCTGGGGCCCGCAATCGCACTCTTCGGCTGCGGACTCCGCAGCGCGTTCGTCGCGTCGTGTGCGGGGCCGAGCACGACGTCACCGATCTGAAGAACTGGATCGTGCTCCGACTCGCCCCCTCGGCCGCCGGGTGGGTCAGCGAGTGATGAACGGCTCGGTCAGGTGCGGGGTCGCACGGGCCGAGTTCGCCGAGCGCACGCTGTGCAGCTGTGCTCCGAGGCGACCTTGAAACGAGCCGCGCAACTCCCGACGCGTACCGGCGATCCGGACGTCCTTTCGGTCCATGAGATGGAACGGCTGGCCGGTAACGGGTGCCTGTCCAGCAGCACGGCGCACGCCATCGTCATGGCGTGCGCCGTGCCCAGGGACGTCCATACGTACATCGTCTTCCTGGGGATGTGCGAAATCGCCGATCGCCCTTGCTTCCGTGGTTCGCCGCGTGGGTGGCCAGGGCCCGTCCCCCGGGGCTGCCGCAGCCCGGGCAGCGATCGTGGCGGAGGACGCTGGATGCCGCTGTCCGATCTGGCCGACGAGACCTATCTGCGCATTCCGGCCGAGCTGCGATCCAACCCGTACGGCGCGGCCCGGCCGCATCAACCTGCGACGCGGCCGGCTCGCGCAGATGACCGGACCGGCCGTCGAATGAGCGCATCGTCGCCGGGTCTCCGCCTCAGGCTGTCGGTGGACGTCTCGTCCGCAGACGGGCCCGCCTCACCCGCCGGGGCGCAGCGTGCGAAGTGGTAGGCCAGGCTCCATGAGAACCGCGCCGCGCCGACGCTCCAGCACCGCTTTCAGCACCGAGCTCGAGTGGGCGGACCTTGAGCTCGTCCCGACTGGTCAGCGTTGGTGCTCGACTGGTACCGGCTCGGTATCCGGCCGGAGGGTGGGGTGTGCAGCCTTGAAGTGGTCGTACGCCACCTGTGTCGCGGCGAGGACCTCGTCGTAGATCTGGTCCATGTACGGGCCGGCGCAGACGGTCGAGCGCCAGTGGTGGTGGTAGAAAAGGTTGCTTCTGCTGGGGCGTTCGCCGATGACCTCGGCGAAGAGCCAGGCAGCGAGACGCGCGGCGTTTCTCCAGGTGGCCACGCCGACCCTCCAGTTGGGCGCGAGCGTTGCGTTCGCCATTTCGATGCTGATCGAGCTCTGGTTGCCGGCCGTGTTGCCGACGGCCCAGGCGTACTCGTTCACCTTGACGTACTGAGCGACGGCGCCGGCGGCGTCCACGTCGAAGTGGGCCGAAGCCGGACGTACCTTCCAGAGGTCGAGCACACCCTGGTGCGAAAGTCGGCCGGCGTTGTGGTGCAGCGTGACCGACGTCTTCCTGTACGACTTGTGGGTGACGTGGCCTGTCGCGCTGAGCTGGTCGATGAAGTTCGCGACGGGACAGTCGTAAGGGATGGTGGGGGTCGCTTGGGGGCCGGCTTCCGCGTCGTCCTCGGCGAAGCTGACGAAGTCGCTCTCCGGAAGGTCGTCAAGGTTGTCGGTGCCGGGTCCATCGCCGGTGTCGGGCCTCTCGATGGCCGCCTTGACGTCCTCGTCGTCGACGTTGTTCTCGGGCATGACGCCGTCCTTTCAGTTGCGCAACTTCGCGTAACAGCGGGTCAGGTATGGCCCATCAGGCGTCGGCCTGCTCCGTGAAATGCTCCAGGAGGGCTACCTGGATGCGCTGGAGGAACAGCGTGTCCAGCTTGATCTGGGACAACCGGGTCGTGGCGTGGGCGGCGTACTCCGGCCCTTCCACGGCCGAGGCCAAGAGGTTGGCGGCGAGTATGTCGATGCCGTGCGCCGTATGCGCGAACTGGCCCACGGGGACCAGATGGCGGTCGAGCGGGACGGCGTCGTCGGCGACCACCTCGGTGACCAGCGACGGCTGCCAACTGTCCGCGTTGTTGAGCGAGTAATGGGTGTCGAACCGGACGGTGACCGTCTCACCGGCGGGCACGTCGACGCTGTACGAACCATCGTCGTTGGTATAGGCGTGGTCGATGAGCGTGAGGTCGGGGCGGTAGACGCTGACCTTGATCATGGAGATCGGCTCGTCTCCGATGATGGTTCGCACATGCCCGTGCATGCGAGTCTCCTCTCGGACGCGGCCGGAGTCGACAAACGCAAGTCTGGTTGCAGTACAGACTTCTGAGGGGCCGTTCAGGGTGTCTGATTCCAGGTTCGCCCTGTACGCAAACCCTGTCAATTCGGTCGGCGTGTGCGTCCACGCTGTGCAGCGCCTCCGGCCGCACACCACCCACTTCAGCGGGTTCGATGGCGGCCGCCCCGGCCATCTCGGCGAGGTGTTGGCCCCCGCTTTGACTTTTGTCGTGTGCCGTCGGCGCCTGGTCGAGCGGCAGCTCGTGTGAGAGACCTTGCTCCGTCCCCATCCGCAGACCATTTCGCACATGCGTCCGATCGACACCATCGGCATGCCCTGCTCGGCCGACTCGTCCGGTCCGCCCGGGTCGCGCGGGACGTACAGACCCGGAACGCCCAGGCCGTACTCCTCCCGCAGACGCTCCAGAAGGGCCCTGTTCGCAGATTCCTGGACGCGATCGAGCGGAAACCCGGCTGCGCCTCTCGGTCGGCCCACTCTGTGAGCCACGCTCCCGGCCCGAGAGGGAATCGATCGCCACGACGACTCGCAGGAGCCTGGTGACTGGGCATCCGGACTTCGCACATTGATGTTTTGGTGGAAGCGAGGGGCACGCATCGCTACGGGCCCGCATCCGGGCCCCGCTCAGTGTGTGCGGGTCCGGCCTGTCGAGCCGGAGATCATGTGATGGTCCGGCCGAGGTAGCCGGCAAGACGGTCAAGTGCGGTCGCGTCCTGGGGAACCGGCTGGGGTGCCGCGAAGGAACCGCCTGCAGTGCGGGGCAAGCTGCCGTAGATCTCCCGCACCACCGGGAGCGCGGCCTTCGCGAGGTCCGGTACGAGGTCGCGCGGCTGTCCGATCGCACTGGCCAGGTCCCAGCCGTGGACCAGCATCTCGATGACCAGCTGTTCGACGAGACGCCGGCCAGGAGCCGGGCCAAACCGCTGGTCAAGCATCCCCGGACGGCGGAAGGCGGTGAGCGCGCTGTGCGCGGCGGTGTAGAACGCTTCGACGTGGTCCTCGCCGATGTGGTCGGCGGTGAAGTCGGAGGGCGGGGAACCGTTGGCCAGGCCGGACCACAAGAGGTTCTCCCACACCAGGTGATTGAGCAGGTGGCGCACGTCCCAGTCGGCACACGGCGTCGGCTGGGCGAGCATGCTCGAATCCACGGCGGAGACGAGGCCGCCCACCGTGCGCAGCACGCGCTCGCAGGCATCGAGCAGGCCCTCCGGTTCCCAGGCGTCGGCCCCGGCCTCGTACAGTGCGCCGAGTTCCGCGGAGCGCGCCCCGGGCTCAGGGTTCGTTCGCAGTGCGGTCATCAGCCAGCTGCCGACTGCTGCCAAGCTCGGCCGCACAGGCTGGCCGTTGATGATGCACAACAGCTGCCAGTACCTCTCGACGCGCACGTCGGAAGCGACTTCGAGCTGTTCCAGCAGCAGGCGCCGGGCCGATGCGCCGTCGGTGAGCACCTCGTCACGAGTCCGTGACTGTGTGGGGAGCCAGACCGCGACGATG
Source organism: Streptomyces sp. NPDC050546 (assembly GCF_044457425.1). Lineage (NCBI taxonomy): Bacteria > Bacillati > Actinomycetota > Actinomycetes > Kitasatosporales > Streptomycetaceae > Streptomyces > Streptomyces sp. NPDC050546. The sequence continues at coordinate 202,492 of NZ_JBITGX010000017.1, read as the reverse complement.
GCCTCGACGACAGGGTCGGCCGCCGATGAGTCCGGGGCGATCCCCTCTCGCATGGCACTGTCCACACGCTTCGTCCAGTCGTCAGTGACCTGCTGCACGGCCCGGAGCGTGTCGTCGTCATGTTCGCCGGGGGCGTGTTCGGCGGCGTACTGCGCCATGCGGCGCATTCCGGAGCGCAGAGCGGGGTCTGTCACCAGCTCGCTCAGTTCGATCCATGCGTCGACCTGCTCGTCCGACGGATGGTCGGGAAGCTCCGGGGTGGCGGCCAACAGGCCACGGCGGTAGGTCGGTACGTCCAGGTCTCCGAGAGTCTCCGTCACGAACTCGTGGATGATCGTGCGGCGTTCGGCCGCGGTCAGGCGGGCTGTTCGGCTCATGAGGGCGAGTCCTTCGGCAGTGGTTCCGCGGCGGATGACGGAGCGCAGGACCGACTGTTGCGACCGCAACGTGCGGATCTGTGTCTCCAGCGCGTCGGCGTGGGCCGCGGCCACATCCACCAAGGTGTGCTCGCGGTCAAGAACGTCACGGATCGCCGGGAGGCTGAGCCCGAGATCCCGCAGGGTCCTCGCCAGCTCCAGACGGGCCAGGGACTCCGGGCCGAAGACGCGGTAACCGGCGGCGGTCCGCCCGGTCGGTGGCACCAGCCCCATCTCGGACCAGTGCCGGATGAGCTTCACGGACATCCCGGTCTTCCGCGCAACCTCACCGATGCTCCACAGCACCTCGTCACTGACGCACATGGGCCCCAGCTTCGACTCTCCCACGGTGGGAGAGTCAACTCCCCCGGTTGCCCGTCCGGTACACGCCGAACCGGCGCCGCGAGTCCGATGAGCCAGGACGCGATAGTTGGAATCACCAGGACTGGGTGAGCTGGCGTTTCTGGTCAGCGGGAGATGCTTGTTGGCACCGAGTGGTCACGCTTCGTGGGAGGTGTCCGCTCCGCCGGCCGCGCACAGACGCACCCGGTGACGCTGGAGATCGACCTCGGCGACCTTCACCGTGATCAGCTCGCCTTCATCGACAAGCCGATCTGAGGTCTCGACCGGCTCGTCAGTCAGCTCTGAGAGGTGGAGGAACCCCATGACGTCGGGAGCAAGCCGCATGAATACGCCAAAGGGGACGATCTTGGTGATCGGCCCTGTGAGGACTCGGCCGGCCTGATCCGCAAACCGAATGAGTGGATCTTCCTGCAGAGCCTTCAACGAGAGTGTGACCTGCCCGGAGCGAGTCTCGGCAATGATCACCTCAGCGGTGATCCGCTGGCCGGCCTCGACTGCCTCGGAGGGGTGGTTGATCCAGCCCCACGTCAGGTCGGGCACCCGGATGAAGCCGGTGCACAGGCCGTCCGGTTCGCCATCGACGTGGACGAAGACCCCGAAGTTGTGAACCGCGGAGACCGTCCCAGCCACGACCTGCCCTCGTTCAAAGGCGAGCAGGAAGGATCGCAGCGCCGGAATCTCGCACGCCCTGGCGGAGAGATGAAGCTGACTTTCGCGCCACCGCCCGATCTCTTCGGCCTCGATCTCCTGGCCGACCTCAAACAGCTCCGCTGGATGTTCCACCCGACGCATCGACGCTTCGTGCCGAGGAATCCGACCGATCTCAGTCGCCCCTCCTTCGGCATCTACGAGCTGCACCAGGACGTCCGCTCCGTCGAACCCAGTGACCTTCACCGTTCTCACGGCCCCCGGCCGGAGGTGGTTGATCAAGGACTGCACGCGGGGGTCAGGGGCTGGCTCGGACATGGAGGCGAGCCTAAGGGCTGTCCCGCAACTGCCTGGACCCCTGTGCCCCTGTGCCCCCCCGTGCCCCCGGGACGAGCCATGTCAGTGGCTGGTGACAGGCTTACGGGGTGTTGATTGAGGGATACGAGGGCCCATTGGACGCAGGGGAGTCACTGCTGGCTCGCCCGGGCTTCTGGTCGAACTACCTGTCGGAGATCTGCGCTGGTGGGGCCAATGCCGAGCGCCCCGTTCCGGAGTGGTTCGGCGAGGAAGGCGCTGATGTCGATTCCTTGTCCGAAATCCTCTTCGATCCCGAACGCTGGCCGGTGCTCCGGGTGCCCAGTGCGGACGGCTCCGGAGTCGTGGTGGTCTTCCGCAACCTGGTCGGCGACTACGGCATCGACTTCCTGCTCATCCATCCAGATCAGAGCTACGCCCAGCAGATCGCCAGTTGGGAGGGGGAGCTCTCAGGGACCGGGCTGGCGTGGCGGGAACTGGTCCGCATCGCCGAGAACCCCGCACCAGAAGCCGACGGTGTCGACGAGCCTGCCGCCCGCCTTCTGTTGCTTCTTCCCCTTCTCATTCTCAACGACCTGGAGGTGCCGGAGGAGGCGTCTGCACGACTCAGCGCTGCCCTGACCGCAGTTGGGGTGGCGCAAGACCTCGCCTTGATCACGACGGAGCATCTGCTCACCGGCCTGACCGGGAAGTCGTGGCACGATCCCGCATGGGGCTCGCCTCTGAGCAGCTAAGACTGCTGCAAAGACCGCTGGTCACGCATGAGACGATCTTGTTGTGGCTGGTGTGATCACGGCGTCGGAGCCTTCCTGGATCGTCCCGTTCACCGGGCTGAGCCCGCGCCAGTTCGGCAAGCTGGTCATCGCGCTGCGGGGCGAGGGTGCGGACCCGGTCCGCAAGGGCCGGCCGTGGAGTCTGCCGCTGGAGGACCGGGTGCTGCTCGTCGTTGCCTACTGGCGCACGAACCTGACGCTGCGGCGGCTCGCTCCGCTACTCGGGATCTCGAAGTCCGCGGCCAACTGCATCGTCAACCACCTCGCTCCCCTACTTTCGCTCCAGCCGCCAAGGCGGTTCCGCAAGGAGAGCGTGCTGATCGCGGACGGCACACTGATCCCCACCCGCGACCACGAGATCGCCGAGCAGTCGAAGAATTACCGGTACTCGACCAACCATCAGGTCATCATCGACGCCGAGCGCCTTCGCCCAGGACGGCGTCGCCACCCTTGATGTGGCGGGCCGGGTTGAGGCCCTTTCCAACAGGTCGACCGCCCACAGCATCGGTTGGACACCCTCCAGCTTGGCCAGGCCAGGGGTGAGCCCGAGACGGATCCCGCCCGGCTGCGGCTTGCCCGGAGGTCGTGTACGGCCGGAACTCCAGCGGGCTCTGGCCCGGTGAGGCGTAGGCGACGCAGTCGGACAGCACGGCCAGCGGGTACAGGCCGGTCGGGACACGCTCGCGGGCCTGCGCGTGAATCCGCTCTTCTTCGTGCCGGAGGAACGCTTGCGGGTACGGTGGGCACGGCGTATCACGGGGAATCGAAGTCCAGTGTGTACGTAACGAGTTACGTGCTGACAGGCTCCGACGACCGGGAGGTCGAGCGGCGGGCTCAGGACCTCGCCCGGTGGTACGCCGCAGGTGTTCGGTGGACCCAACACCGTGGCGAGGACGACCGCGCGACTGTCAACTGACAGCGGATCAAACCTGCTTCGAGTCGTACGCCACCGGAAGCGGAGAGCCAGGGAGCGGTATGCGCTACATCATCGTCGGGTCCGGAGCAGTCGGCGGTTCGATCGGGGGGCGGCTGCACGAGAGCGGCCAGTCAGTCGTCCTGGTCGCCCGCGGCGCACACTACGAAGCGCTGCGCGACAACGGGCTGCGGCTCATGGTGCCTACCGGCACACTCAACCTCGACGTGCCGGTGGTGGCACGGCCGCAGGACGTCGAACTGCGCGCGGACGATGTGCTCGTACTCGCCGTCAAGACCCAGGACAGCGTGGCCGCCCTGGACGCGTGGTCCGCGCGTCCGGTGGCGGGTGGCGGCACGGCCGGCGAACGCCTGGCGCTGGTGTGCGCCCAGAACGGAGTGGAGAACGAGCGCCTGGCGCTGCGCCGGTTCCGCGAGGTGTACGGCGTGTGCGTCGTCCTTCCCAGCACGCACCTGAACCCGGGTGAGGTCGTCGCGCCCTGCGGCCCGTACACCGGCGCCCTGGTCATCGGCCGGTACGGCACGGGCACGGACGGCGCTGCCCGGCGGATCGCGGACGACCTGGAGAAGGCCCGCTTTCTGGCTCCGGTAGCGACGGATGTGATGCGCTGGAAGTACGGCAAACTCCTCGGCAACCTCGCCAACGTGGTCGAGGCCGTGTGCGGCACTGCCTCGGCCGCCATGGAGCGGGACCTGATGGCCCGGGCGCAGGCCGAGGGTGCCGCAGCCCTCGATGCCGCGGGCATCGCCTACGCGAGTGGGGCCGAGATCACTGAACTGCGCAGCGGGACGGTCGACCCGCAACCGATCGCCGGCGAGCCCACTCGCGGCTCGTCCTGGCAGAGCCTGGCGCGGCGCGCGGGATCGATCGAGACGGACTACCTCAACGGCGAGATCGTGTTGCTCGGCCGGGAGCACGGCGTGCCCACCCCGGTGAACGCGGCCCTGCAACACGCCGCCAGGGAGAGCGTGCATCTGAGCCGGGAGCCGGGCAGCCTGACGGCTGCGGAGCTGAGCAAGCGCATCACGAAGGGCGGTACCGGTTGAGGTCGCGGGTCATCGCGGTGGCCGGGGCTGAGTCCCACACCTGGAAGACGTGTGTGGCGCGCCGTGGGGCCCTGACCACGGGTAGGGGTTCAAGGTTCACTCGCCAGCGGGATGCGCGGTTCATGCCGCAGGCGACGACGACTCCGTCGGCGTTGCCGACTGCGGCAGTGAGGCGGTGAGGCGGTGAGGCGGTGAGGCGGTGAGGCGGTGAGCAGCATGCCGGCGAGGTGCTCGGGCGAGGCGGCTGATGGCCCGGCGCAGGAGTTCATGGTCCACGGGTCCGTAGCGGTGCGGGGGTGGGCTGTCAGCCGGGCCCCGGGCTACCGGCTCCGGCGGCCGTGCAGGGCGGCCAGCAGCATCGGCAGTGCGTGCCGCAGTTCACGGTACCCGTACGTTCCGGTGTGGGTCCCGGGGTAAAGGCCTCTGGGCACCAGCACTGCCATCGCCCGCGGCCGCGCCCAGCGGAGCAAGGTCCTCCATGCCGATGGCGTGGAGGATCGGCTAGCGCTCTGACCGCATAGGTTCGCCGGGTTGGCGGTCGTGGCGGTTGAATGGGCGGTGATGTCCTCATCAGCGTGTCTCCACCGTGCAGACCGCGCCCTTGTCTGTCTGATACCGGGGTCTGACGGGATCCGCCGAGAGGGTTACGACCAACTACCCCTGTAGCCGGACGCGTTGTGGAGAACCAGGGCCTAGCTTCGACTGCATGATCTCCAGACGTCGCAGGGCCACTGTGGCCACTCTGCTCACCCTGGCTCTGTCCGCGCCGCTGTTGGGCGCCTCACCGGCCGCCTCCGTCAATGCCGCGCAGGCCGCGCCCCAAGTCCCGTATGGCAGAGAGTTGGAATTACCGTCCCCCACCGGTCCGTACCCCGTGGGCCGCCGCACCCTGCACCTGGTCGACCCGAACCGTACCGATCCATGGGTGCCGACGGCCGGTAACCGGGAGTTGATGGTGACGGTGTCCTACCCGGCACGCTCGGCGAGTGGACTGCCGGCGGCATATATGACCGACGAGGAGGCGCAGCTCCTCTTGGAGGCGAGGGGACTCGGCGGCGGCGTGCCCCACGAAACGGTTGCCGGGGCGCGTACCCATGCGCACGTGGGCACTCGTCCGGCGCCGGGGCGTTTCCCCCTGGTGCTGCTCTCCCCGGGCTTCTCGATGCCTCGTACCACACTCACTTCGATCGCCGACGATCTAGCGAGTCGCGGCTACGTCGTCGCCTTGGTGGACCACGCGTACGAATCCGTCGGCACCGCCTTCCCCGGGGGCCGGATGCTGACCTGTGTGGCCTGCGAACGGGACGACACTCTGGAGGAGCGGGCGGCTGTTGTGCGCGGCCGGGCCAAGGACATGTCCTTCGTGATCAGCGAGCTGACCAACGGCCGACGGGCCGGGACGCTGTCCCATGTGATCGACCCGCGCCGGATCGGAATAGGGGGGCATTCGATCGGGGGTGCAACGGCGGCGGCAACCATGGCCGCCGACCGTCGTGTGCGGGCGGGGGCCGACCTGGACGGTAACTTCTCTCTCCCCCCTGCGGCGGCAAATCCCGGCGGGCGCCCGTTCATGATGCTCGGCGCCGAGTCCACTCACAGCCCCAACAGCCCGACGACCGACTGGCCCAACGTGTGGAATCACCTGAACGGCTGGAAACGCTGGCTGACCGTGGCCGGCGCTGGACACTTCTCCTTCACGGACCTGCCGTATCTGGCCGGGCAGTTGGGCCTGCCGGACCCTGCCACACCGCTGTCGGGAGAACGCGGGTGGCGCATAACCCGCGACTACGTGTCAGCCTTCTTCGACCTTCACCTGCGGGGCATGTCGCAGCCGCTCCTCGACGGCCCCAAGGCCACGCATCCCGAGGTCGCATTCCAGCAACCGTGACCTAGCGCCCGGTAAGCCCTCCTCGCCGGACGAGCGGGGTGGTCAGCGTTGCCCCCCGAGGCTCCGCGACCCTGTCCACCTCGCTCGCATCACCCACCTCCCTCGGTTGTGCCGTTCGCCGGTCGGCGGCGAAGGGCGTGCCGACCGGCTGCTGTCGTCGGCGCGCAACGACGGGTACCGGGAAGCCGGGCGCAAGATCGTCGGCGGTGGCCGCCGAGAAAGCGCGGACCTCACGCAGCGAGGCGTGCCACGATCATGGCCGGGCAAACCCGGTACAGCCGTCGGGGAAAGGATTGACCGTGCCCGAGACGGGCTGGTGGGAGTCAGTTGATTCCCTGCGTCCCTGTCGGGGCTTCGGCGCCGGTCGGGGAGCAGCGCCTGCGTCGGGAGGGGGCCGTCCTGGACGACGTCGGCGGCGCGCGGCCCGGGCTCAGCCTGTTTGTCGGGGCGGCCTCGGCTATCGGCGCGGGCCGCTGCCAGGTGTCACACCGACCTGCGCGGGGATGACGGTGGAGAACTGCTCGGGAGCAGCTCAGCTGCCTCGCGGGAAGCAGCCGAACTCTGTCCCCCGTTCTGTGCCCCACCAGCATCGCGCGCGGCAGGCATCTCGGCCCAACAGGCGCACCACGGTACGCCCATCCGCCCTCGGAGGGGAAGGCCACCTGGCCGGCATTGCGCTGACCGAATACGAGCGGGCGGAAGAACCCCGATCAGGAGAAGGCCGTACGGCGGCGGATTGTCGACAGACTGTTCTGATGTGGCCGACATTGAGTACCGCCTCTGCGCGGTCCCGCGGCTCGGTGCCACGCGGTCTGTGGGTGGGCGGAAGGGACCCCGGGGTGCTTGGGTAGATGCGGACTGCCAGATGACAGGATGGGGGCATGACTATCAAGGTGTTCTTTGACATCACCATCGACGATGTTCCTGCCGGCCGGATCAACATGAACCTGTTCGACGACGTCGCCCCCAAGACCGCGGAGAACTTCCGCGCGCTGGCGACCGGCGAGAAGGGCTTCGGTTACAAGGGCTCCTCCTTCCACCGCGTCATCCCGGAGTTCATGCTCCAGGGCGGTGACTTCACCCGCGGCGACGGCACGGGTGGCAAGAGCATCTACGGCGAGAAGTTCGCCGACGAGAACTTCACGCTCAAGCACACCAAGCCAGGCCAGCTCTCCATGGCCAACGCCGGCCCGAACACCAATGGCTCTCAGTTCTTCATCACCACGATCGTGACGTCGTGGCTTGACGGCAAGCACGTCGTGTTCGGGGAGGTCGCCGACGAGAGCAGCATGGAGCTCGTACGGAAGATCGAGGGCTACGGCTCGCGATCCGGCCGTACCTCGGCCACCGTCACCATCGCCGACTCCGGCGCTCTCTGACACTTCGCCCGGCTGTTCGGTGGGAGCTGGCGGCCTGGAGACGGATGTACGCGGGATAGAGACCGAGGTGCTCCTCCAGGGTGCGGCTTGCGCGGGTCGTTGAACTCGGCTTCCTTGACCGTGGTAGCCCGGAGGTCCATGTCCTCCTTGTTCTCCTCCCCCAGCACGAGTACGTCTTCGCGCATTTCTCGAAGCGGGGGTCGCCGAGAGGCGGCCCCCGTACCAGCCGACATCGTCGGCACTCGAGCGCCGAACCGGTCACGGGCCTGCCTTCACGTGGCAAGTTCCGCGAGCTTCTTGTAGCAGGTCAGGGCGGCGGCCATCGCCAGGCCTCGGCTCTGCCAGTCGTTGTGGGCCACGTAACGGGATCTTGAGACCACGAGCGGCCCATGACAGGCTCATGCCGCATGATCAATGAAGTCGCGAAAGACAACCTGCACGGGAGACTGCGGCGGGACCGCAAGGCGCTGCTCTGGAAACTCGACGGCTTGTCCGAATACGACGCCCGCCGACCTTTGACAGCGACCGGGACCAACCTCCTCGGCTTGGTCAAACACGTGGCCACCGTCGAGGCCAGGTACTTCGGGGAGGTCTTCGACCGCCCTTCCCCGGAACCGCTGCCCCGGTGGCAGGACTCGAACGGCAGCGATCTGTGGGCGACCGAGGACGAGACCCGCGATCAGATCATCGGGTTCTACCGGCGCACGTGGGAACACTCGGACGCGACGATCAACGAGCTTTCCCTCGACACCCCCGGCCACGTGCCGTGGTGGCCGGAGCCTTATCCCAACACGAACCTGTTCGCCATCATGGTCCATGTCCTTGGCGAGTCCATCCGGCATGCCGGGCACGCCGACATCCTGCGCGAGGGCCTCGACGGCCGAACCGGGGTGCGCGCCGAAAACGAGCAGCAGATCGACGAAGAAGCTCGTGCAGCCTACTGCGCGAAGATCGAGCAGGCCGCCAGGGCGGCCGCACCAATCAAGGCTTAGAGGTTGTCTCACGTGACTTGATGTTCGTGCGGCATGACGCCGGTCATGGATGCTGATCTATCGAAGAGTCTGGTTCCTGATGAACTCTGGGAGCTGGCCGCCCCGTTGCTGCCGTCGTTCGCTGCACGTCCGCAAGGTGGTGGGACCGCTCCGTGTGACGAGCGGGCCGTGTTCACGGCAGTGGTGTACGCGCTGACCAACTGCTGTGCCTGGCGGCATCTGCCGCCGACGTTCGGCACGTTGCCCGCCACCGCACATCGCCGCTTCACGGCATGGACCGAGGTCGGCCTGTGGCGTCGGCTGCACCGAGCGGTGCTGGGCGGACTCGAGGTGTTGAAGCCGAGACTGTGGTGGAAGGCGATTGAGCCGGTGTTCGCGATGACGTGATCGCCCTCAACTGTCGTGCACCGTGACGTTGCGCTGCTTCGGCGAACGCCGTGACCAGACGACGCCCGAGACCGGTGCCACGGGCGTCGTCCCTCGTGGCAATCGCTCGGGCCACCAAGCAGATGGAATCGAACTCCTGGACCAGCGTAAGGTTCAGTGGGAAGTCAAGGCGCATGAGGCGGTGCTAGCCGGCTGTCAGGTCGTCGAGGGGCTGACCAACTCCATCGACCCCGATGTCGCCGAGGCGGCCAGCAAGCTGCTCGACGCCCTCGATGCAGAGGAGACCCAGCGACTTCCAGGCGGCGAACCGAGGCGTCTGCCGCTTCGGTCCTGCCGCTCGGAGATGCCCGGCTTCGTACCAACCATGCGTTCGCCCAGCTGGCGGGTCGGCGTCACGCCGGGCGGATCGCGCCCTTGATCGCCGACCGGCCGGCGAAGAAGACCGACTCCTCACGGATGCGCGCTCCTGGACCCGGGGCGTGAATCATCGTGCCTTCGCCGCTGCAGATGCCGACGTGGCTGAGGTCGTCGTGAAAGAAGACCAGGTCTCCGACCTGGGCATCAGCGAGCGAGATCTGCGTTCCCGCTCTCCACTGGGCCTCGGTGGTTCGTGGAAGCGTGACGTCGGCGGCCCTCCACGCGGCCTGGGCGAGGCCGGGGGCGTCGTACGATCCCGGCCCGACAGCGCCCCACACGCAGGGCCGATCGATCTGTGCTCGGGCGAAGGCGATCACCCGCTCAGCCCGGGTCCTGTGGGGGGTGGCCGGAGACAGCCAGGATCCGTCGTAGGTGGCTGATGTGACGGTGGTGGAGGTGGCTTCCCATGCCGCAGTCGTGGCTTGTGTCGTCGGGGCGGGTGTGGTCGTCGGCTCAGCGGGGAGCGCCGGAGCAAGCGCTGCCGTGGCAGGTTCAGGGATGTCCGGCAGACCGGTGCCATAGGCCGCGAGAGGAACGGGACCGGTGGGCAGCGCCGCAGTGGGCTGCAGCGCGGGCACCGGGCCGTGCTCCGAGGAGGCCGCTGCTCCGGGCTCGTACCGCGGCCACGCCGCCGTGCTGTTGCCGGGGGCCGACCGCTCATCGACACGCCAGGCGCTCTCGTCCTGCTGGGGATTGTCTGCCGCACCGGGTGCGACGGGCCGCCCGGAGAGTTGCGGGAGGGCAGCAGTCGTCGGTGCCTGAGCCGATCCGCCGGTCAGCTCCCACGCACCGTTGGTGGACGCCTTGGGCGCTTCGAGGGCGAGAGGCTTTGCGGGACGTTCCGCCGGGCGCGCAGATGGCGCTGCCTGGGGCGCGCGGTCGGGACGGGCCGGCAACCTCTTGTCCGGCAGCGACGCCGGTACCGTCGGGCCCAGTTTGGTACGGGCGGCGTCGAACCATTGCCGGGCAAACGCTCCGAACGCGGGCTCCGCGTCCTCACGGGAACCGTCGCGGGCGGCCGGACCCCGCTGGCGCGGGATCGAGGCAGCGCGGGTCGCGTTGAACGTGCCCGAGTCGCTCTCGGCCCGGTCGTAGAGGCTGTCGACATACCGCCGGACCTCGTCAGGGCTCGGCGTCTCGCTCTCAGTCGCCAACGCGGGCACCACCAGATCGCGAGAGCCGGGCCTCGACAGTGAGGGCCACCGAGGCAAGGGAGTTCACCTTGTCCGCGATGCCGGTCACTCCGAGGCGCGAGGTTCGTTCCGGCGCCATGGAATGGGCGCTCCTTTCATCCGAGTGCACAAGACCGCCAGCCAATCGGTGGAACTCGTGCAGACAGTGGTCAACTTAGCCAACTTGTGAGCCTTCCGTGAAGATCGAAGCCGCAAATGCCCGAAATGCTTCTGTGATCTTGGTCCCTCCGTTCACGACCCTCATCCCACGCGGTCGCCCTTGCGCAAGCTGATGTCGCCGACCGCGCCGGCCGGGCGTCGACCCTGGAGAGCTGTGCGTCTGCAGCCGCAACGAGAAGTGTCTCCGTGGTTCCCGTCACCGGCGTGCTGTGTGCCCGGAACGGCGCCAGTATCGATGGCACGGCGCGAACACGGACGCGTCGATGTCCCCGACGGCCCCCTGGGTCAGAAACCTTCGACTCACCAGAGGAGACGCTCCCGGCGCCCCGCGCCAGGCGACGCGCTCGCTCACCGTCGGCAACGGTGAGATGTGTCGGCGAAAGGGGCCTGGCTGCGGTCTTCCCCCGGAACGATGGTGGCGTTAACTCCACCTCGTTCTGGGGGCGGACGCCATTCTGCCGCAGGAGAAGGGTCTGAATACTGAGCCCCATGACCAAATCATTGGCGCTTCCGGTGGACCCGTCGACGCGAGGAGATGGACAGCAGCAGAACAGGGGAAGCGACTTCTCCGAATTGTCTCGGCGTATGGCCGAGGCCGGGCTTCTCCGGCGCCGTCCGCTGTATTACACGGTCCGATTCGGACTGGTCGCCCTCGCTCTCGCGGCGTGTATCGGGGCGTTTCTCACACTGGGGGACAGCTGGGGCCAGTTGTTCGTCGCCGTCGCGCTGGCCGTGGTCTTCGGACAACTCGGACTGGCCGCCCACGACCTCGCCCACCGGCAGGTCTTTTCCCGCCGGCGGCCCAGCGAGGCAGGGGGACTGCTGGTCGCCGACCTGTTGCTGGGCATGAGCTACGGGTGGTGGATGAACAAGCACACCCGGCATCACGCGAACCCCAATCACGAGGGAAAGGACCCGGACGTCTCGCCGGACATTCTCGTCTGGTCGCGTCGGCAGGCGCGCAGGGCCCGGGGTCTGCCGCGTTTCGTCGGAAAGCACCAGGCGGCGCTCTTCTTTCCGCTGCTGACGCTGGAAGGTCTGAATCTGAGCTTCAGCAGCTTCCGGGCTCTCAAGAGTCCGTCGGTGAAAAGGCCCGCACTCGAGGGAACGCTGCTCGTGGCTCATTTTGTGGTGTACTTCGGCGGCCTGTTCACCGTCCTGTCCCCCGCCAAGGCGCTCCTTTTCCTCGCAGTCCACCAGGGCCTGTTCGGCATCTACCTCGGTTCGGTGTTCGCACCCAACCACAAGGGGATGCCGATGATCGAAGAGGGGACCCGGCTGGACTTCCTGCGTCGCCAGGTCCTCACCTCGCGCAATGTCCAAGGCGGCGCGCTGGTCGACACCTTCATGGGCGGGCTCAACTACCAGATCGAGCACCACCTCTTCCCCAGTATGCCGACACCCGCACTCGCCAGGGCGCAGGTCATCACCGAGCGGTACTGCGCGGAGTTGGGGATCCCGTACCACCGGACCGGGCTGATCGCCTCGTACCGGGAGGCGCTGCGCCACCTCAGGAGTGTCGGCGAACCGCTGCGCACCCCGGCCGTGGGCTGACCCCGGTTTACAGGTCGGCGGCGTCCACCACGTCGCGCAGGTCGACGAACTTGAAGCCGGGGTCGCGGTGCGCGAGCCGCCCTCTCCGGCGGGGACTTCAGGGGTCTCGTGACCGTCCTGGACGACCAGCAGGCCGTTCGGGTAGCGACTGCCGAGCGGTGCGTTCAGTACGGCGGCGCCGTCGCACTCCTCAGACCCGTCGAGGGTCGGCGAGGCCGCGCCGACGCGGAAGCCGCCCTCGTACTCGTTGTTCTCGCTGATCTCACGGTCGTAGAGGGCGAAGGTGTCGTCGCCCTGGCTGGAGGCGAAGAGGTAGCCGTCGCCGTCCCGCTCCTGGAACAGCGTCAGGCCCTCGACGTCCGCGGAGAGCCGCTTGCCGCCGAAGCCGGGGTCGGCGCCGGCCGTGCACTCCTCGGTCGCCTCGTCGTAGACGCCGGGGACGCCGTACTCGCGGACCTTGTCCACCAGGACCGGCTCGGTGGTCAGGTCGGCGCGTATCCGCCAGACGCCGATGTCCTCCTGGCCGGCGTAGAGCGTGCCGGTGGCGGGGTCCACCACCATGCCCTCGACCTGTGGAAGTTCGCCGGGCTCCGCGCAGGGGGACCACATCGTGCCGTTCGGCAGACGGAAGGACGCGGGCAGGTCGAGAGCGCGGACCTTGCGGTAGGTGACCGTCCCGCTCGCGGTCGGCGTCAGCTCGACCAGTGCGAGGCGGGTCCGCTCTCGCCGGCTGACCAGGGCGTAGGTACGCCCGGTGGACTTGTCCTGCCAGGTGGCGAGGCCGTACGCGGTGCGCTGGTCGTTGATCTCGGCCTGGTCGGTGGAGAAGACCGGGGCGGCGGCGGGGTCGGTGATGTCGGTCAGTGGGCCGCCGGACCTGGACGGGTCGATGCGGTAGATCCGCAGCCGGTCGTTGCCGCGGTCGCTGACCACGGCCACGTCGACCCGGCCGGTGGAGGTGCGCAGACCGGTGACGAGGTCGACGTTGTTGTACCGGCCAGGTGCGTCGCCCTCGGCGGGCGGACGGGGGGCGGGCAGCGACTGCACCAGGCGGGCGTCCAGGTCGTACACCTTCAGTCCGCCCTCCTTGGCGGTCGCGAGGACGAGGCTGCGGCCGGGGTCGGCCGCGTTGCGCCAGATCGCCGGATCGTCGGCGTCGGAGTTGCCGCCCGCCTCGTCGTCGTAGAGGGCGGGGGTCTCGCCGACGGGCTTCACCATCGGCAGGTCCCCGCCGACGGCCCCGGCCCGGGTGGGGGCCAGGGCCAGGAGGAAGAGCGCGGCGGTGGACAGGGCGAGGGCGGCGGTTCTGCGCCGGGTTCGGTGTGTTCTCACAGCCACTTCCTTGGTCGATGTCGAGGACATGCCGATGGTGCGGGGAGAACTTTGCGCGCGGGAGGCCGCGTGCTGTACATGTGCTCACGGAAGAGCCGACTGCACGCCAACTGCCGTTCAACGCCCAACGGTACGGACATGAGCGGTGTTGTGAAGAGAACCGGCGCCGCACTGGATGCGTCAGCGCAGGGGCTTGTTCAGGACCGCCTTGCGGTGACTGAAGGTCTCGAGGGAGTAGCGGCCGTGGTAGTTGCCCATGCCGCTCTCCCCCACCCCGCCGAACGGCAGGTCGGAGACGGTGAGATGGGCGAGCGGCAGGCCGTGGCCCAGGCCGCCCGAGGAGGTCTCGGCGGCGAACCGGCGCCGCGTCCCTTCGGACTCGGTGAAGACGTACAGGGCGAGCGGCTTGTCCCGGTCGTTGATGAAGTCGATCGCCTCGTCCAGACCGGGGACCGTGACGATCGGGAGTATCGGGCCGAAGATCTCCTCCCGCATGACGGGCGCGTCGGGGTCGACGTCGGCCAGGACGGTGGGCGCGAGGTACTTCGCCGTCCGGTCACTCGTGCCGCCCACGACGGTGCGGCCGGAGTCGAGCAGGCCGGTGAGCCGGTCGAAGTGCCGTTCGTTGATGATCCGCCCGTATTCGCCGGAGGCGGCCGGGTCGCTGCCGTACAGCCCCTTCACGGCGTTCGCGAGCAGTGGTTCCAGAGCCGCCGCGGTCTCCGGATCGGTCAGGACGTAGTCGGGGGCGACGCAGGTCTGTCCGGCGTTGAGGAACTTGCCGCGGGCCAGCCGGTCGGCGACGACGGCCAGGTCGGTGTCGCGGTCGACGAACGCAGGTGACTTTCCCCCGAGTTCGAGGGTGACCGGGGTGAGGTGCTCGGCGGCGGCGCGCAGCACGATACGGCCGACCGTGCCGTTGCCGGTGTAGAAGATGTGGTCGAAACGTTCAGCCAGCAGGGCTGTGGTCTCGGGAACCCCTCCCTCCACCACGGCGACGGCGTCGGTGTCGAGGTACGTCGGCAGCAGCCGGGCCAGGACGGCGGAGGTGGCGGGGGCCAGCTCGCTCGGCTTGGCGACCACCGTGTTGCCCGCGGCCAGGGCGCCGACGACGGGGGCGAGCAGGAGCTGGGCGGGGTAGTTCCAGGGCGCGATGACGAGAACGACGCCGAGCGGGTCGTACTGCGTCCAGACCGTCACGTCCGTACCGAGGTGGACCGGGCTCGGGGCGGGCTCGGGGCGCAGCCAGCCGGCGAGGTGGTCGAGGGTGTGGTCGATCTCCCGGACGGTGAAGTCGATCTCGGTGCGATAGGCCTCGGTGGCGCTCTTGCCCAGGTCGGCGTGGAGAGCGGCGGCGATGTCCGCGCCGTTCTCCGTGAGCATGTCGCGCAGTCGTCGCAGTTGGGCCGTGCGCCACTCCTCGGACTTGGTGCGTCCGGTGCGGAAGGTGGCGCGCAGTCGGGCGACGACGTCGGCGGGCTGCTCAGGGGCGGAGTGGTTCACGAGTACCTCACAGGCTCACAGTCGGATGTATATACCAACCTTCTGACCGCTCTCCTGCATTCCAACGGTTCCGCACCACATCCGTGCTGTGTGTCACAGCAGGTCGAGTGCCTCGCCGCAGGGCGCGCGGCGGGCGGTGGGCGGTGGGCGGTGGGCGGTGGGCGGTGGGCGGGCCACGTATACGCCCGTGCCGCCGACGCCGACGATGTCCGGGGTGACGTCGCCGGTGACGTCGGCGAGGAACAGAGGGTGCTTCTCGGCAAGCCAGCCGCCGACCTGCCGGCCGTGGCCGAATGCCTTGAGAGCCGGCTGAAGGTGCCGTCGCCTCTGCCGGAGGCCGTCACGGCGCCCTTCGCGGGGCTTGAGTCCCACGATGTCCGCTCGGCCGGCTCCTTGCTTTCCTTGCTGTCCTTGCTGTCCTTGCTGGTCACTGCGGCGAACTCGGCGGCCTTCGGCGAGGGAGAGAGGCATCCGCTGCCGGGCGCTCGTTGAGGAGGCCGATGGTCACAGTCGGGGTCATTCACGCCTCGGGCGGTGCCGAACGCGGCATTCCGTGGTGCAGTCGGGCCATGGCCTCACCGTCCACGGACGACCCTCCCTCCGATGCGCCTCCCGGACGCGAACGCCCTTCCCGGCTGATCGACATCGCCGTCGGCCTGCTCTTCCTGGTCGCGGACGCGGTCATCGTCGCCGCCGCCGCGCTGCTGTTCTTCATGGTCGGCATGGGGAGCGCGCAGTCGCCGTACTCGGCGCAGCCCGCGCACTCCCGGGACGTCCCGGTCCTGACGTGGCTGGTCGTCTGGGGTGTTCCGGCCGTGGCGGCGACCAGCGCCGTCGTGCACACCCGTCTGCGGATGCCCGTCACCGCCGTCGTGCAGAGCCTGTTCACCCTCGTCGGCACGCTGCTGGCCGTGGTCTGGACGCGCATGCTGCTGTCCTGAGGCCGGCGGACCAAGATCGATTGTCAGTGGTGGGTGAGAGGATCGGAGCATCAAGTCGGAACAAGGGGGAGCTGTGATGACCGGAAGCCAGAATTACATCAACCACGTTGCTCTAGTGCTGGATGCCAGCTCGTCCATGTCGCACCTGAGCCGCAAGGTCGTCGAGGTCGCCGACCAGCAGATCGCCTATCTCGCCCGCCGTTCGAGGGAATTGGACCAGGAAACCCGCGTCACGGTGTACGTCTTCGCCGACAAGGTGGAGTGCGTCATCTACGACAAGGACGTGCTGCGCATGCCGTCGCTGAAGCAGCTGTACCGTACCGGTGGAATGACGGCGCTCCTGGCGGCCGCACTGAAGTCGCAGCGGGAGCTGGCGCAGACCGCGCAACTGTATGGCGACCACAGCTTTTTGACGTTCGTGCTCACCGACGGTCAGGAGAACGCGAGCCACCGCTGCGGGGATTTCTCCGGCCAGAACCCACGCCAACTGGTCCAGGCCGTGGCCGAGATGATCGCGACGCAGCAGGACAACTGGACGCTGGCCGTCCTGGTGCCCGACCAGATGGGCAAGCGCGAGGCCATGCAGTGCGGTTTCCCCAAGGACAACATCGCCATATGGGACGCCACCAGCACACAGGGCCTGGAGGAGGCCGGGCAGGTCATCCGGCAGGCCACGGAGAACTTCATGATGGGCCGCGCCCAGGGCATTCGGGGATCGCGCGCGGTGTTCTCCACCGGCGCGGAAGCGGTCAACGAGAACACCATCAAGGCAGCCGGCCTCAGCCCGGTCGATCCGTCGAAGTATCAATTGATCCCGGTCTCTCGCGACGCGGCCATCAAGGAATGGGTCGTCGAATGCGGACACGCCTACCGGACCGGTGGGGCGTTCTACCAGCTGAGCAAATCGGAGAAGATCCAGGCGCAGAAGCAGATCGCGGTCCTGGAGAAGAAGACGGACCGCGTGTACACGGGACCCGAAGCCCGGGCTCTGCTCGGCCTGCCCGACACGGAAGTTCGCGTCAAGCCAGACCACAACGACCACTTCACCATCTTTGTGCAGAGCACCAGCGTCAACCGGAAACTCGTGGCGCATACACGGCTGCTGCTCATGATCTGACTTCGATGTGAGGCCCAGCACCGGGTGCGCTGCTTCGCGATCGACCCCGCGGAACCCGACGCAACGCCGTCCGTCCGTGGGGCCGGCCGTGGCTCATGCGCGGCGAACCGCGTATCCCAGGTACGTCACCACCGGGCTGCCCTCCGGTTCGAGCACCATGTCGACGAGCTCCGGCAGCTGGTCGTCGGTCAGCGTGCCGCGCCTGCGCCCGCGCGTCGCGCGCATCAGGCGGCGTGCGTCGCGCGGCTTGAACGCCGAGACGTCCCTCGCGGCGAGTCCTGCCCGGTCGAGGGACTCGGCAAGTTCCGCCGGGCGGCGCAGCCGGTGCGCGGCGTATCGGCCCCGGGGCATGATCCGTGTGCCCGGGAAGGCTTGGAAGGCACCTAGGTAGACGAGGCGGGACAAGGGGGTGCGGTTCACCGTGTCGTAGACGAAGGCCGCGCCGGGGCGCAGCACACGGGCCGCTTCGCGGAGGACCGCGTCCCGCCGTTCGGTGATCTCGAGGGTGTCGGCGCAGTACACGAGGTCGAAGGAGTCGTCGGGGACGTCGAGTTCCTCGGCGGGCGTCGTCAGGTATGTGACGCCCAGCCCGGCGTCCGCTTCCCTGGCCAGGGCGGTCGCGGCGGAGGAAGGATCGGCGGCTACGACCTCGAATCCGAGCCGGGCGAGGCCTCGGGCCAGGAGGCCGCGCCCGCTGCCGACGACGAGCGCCCGGCTGCCGGCCGCCGCGAGGTTCAGCTCCTCGAGCACGCGCCGCAGGTACTCCATCCGTACGGACTGGAAGGTCAGTGCCCGGATGTGGCGGCCGTCGATGGTCGCGGGTCCGGCCGAGTCGAGTGCGATGTGCGGGACGGTGGGGATGGCAGGCTCCCTCGACGGTCAGGGGAAGGTTCCCTGACGGAACCTAACATCAACGTCTTTCCAGCGGATCTCGTTGCCGGCCCGGGCCCTGTTCACCCGGGTGTACTCCCCGAGTGAGGCGCACAGGGCCGGACCGCCGACGACACCTCGGTCAGGAACTGCTCCACCTCGCTCCCCCAGCGTGAGGCGATCACCAGGTCGCGTGCCGGGTCCACCCACAGCAGGTGGTTGCCGCCGTTGCCGCGGGCGCAGCGGCCGGTGCGCGGGGCCCGGGGCCATACCGTTCCGTGGTCGTTGAGCCACCAGGACAGGCCGTACTCGGGCTTGACCGGGCAGGGCGTCCACAACTCCTCGATCCAGTGCCGCGACAGGACGCGCCGCCCGCCCCACCTCCCGCCCCGCAGGCAGAGCAGGCCGACGCGGGCCAGGTCCAGGGCGCTGATCCACAGTCCGCCGCCCCAGTGCGCGCCGCCGGAGACCACCGGCACCTCGGTGCCGTCGAGGGTGATCACGGCGTGGTCGTAGCCGTGCCAGGACCAGCCGTCGGAGGCACCGGCCGGTGTCATGACGCGGTCGCGGAGAACGTCCGGCAAGGGGCGGCGGAACAGGGCCGTGAGCGCCAGGGCGGTCAGGTTGACGCGCACGTCGTTGTACGCCCAGCCGGCGCCGGGCGGTCCGCCCGCCGACTCGGTTCCCTCACGGGTGCTCTGCGCGTCCACCCAGGTCGGCTTGGACCACAGCTCACCCTCCCACTGGCTGGTCTGGTCCAGCAGGTGGCGCCAGGTGATCGACCGCCCGTGGGGTGTGTCGAACTGGGGCAGGTCCACGGTCTTGCACACTGGTTCGTCCAGACGCAGCGCCCCGTCGTCGTAGGCGATGCCCGCCACCAGCGACAGCACGCTCTTCGTGGCGCTGTAGGCCATCTCGGCGCGCGTGGGGTCGCCCCATGAGGCGAGCACCGTGCCGGCCCGGACCACCACACCGCTCGCCCCCTGTCCGTCGAGGAGCGGGCCGACGACCTCACGGTGCGATGTGTCGGACACCTGGCGGGCGAGATACGACGCCATGTCGTCGATGCCCGCCACCGCCCGCTCCGCCTGCTCGCGCACGGCCCGCGCGAGTGCCGCCGCGTCCACGCCCTCCCAGGGGTCCAGGGTCCGCTCGCCGGTTTCCAGGACCTCTCCGCCGTATCGCGATGTCACTGCGTCCACGCCTGTCCTCCGCCGCCTGTCGGCACATGTGTTCTCTGTCCGGCCGCCCCGCACGCCGGGCGGTCCGGTCCCGCCGGGTCAGCCGATCGCGTCCTGCAGGCTGCTTCTGCGCGGGAGTTGGGCGAGCTGGCCGCTGCCGAGGCGGATCCGGTCCTCGCTGATCATGACCCGGGCGGAGAGCACATCGCGTATCTGACGGCTCAGGCTCCATTTGCTCGCCGTCGGCTCCCGGTAGGCGTCCACTCCGATGACCTGGAAGGAGTCCAGCACGCTCTCGTTGGCCCGGGCGGCGGCCGTCAGGCGCAGGGCGTTCGAGCGGCGCACCATGGTGTCGCTCGCGGTGCCCCGCAGCTCCTCGTACCGGCCGGCGAGCGAGTGGATCTGCTCGGTGAGTTCGTCGATGGTGTCCGACGCGCGGCCCAGCCGCATGGTCCTGGCCGTGAGGACGTCGGGTGCGGTCCTGCTCTGCTGGCGCCGGAAGGCGTCCTGTGCGGTGGCGAACGCGGACTCGGCGATGCCCAGCCAGCACGCGGCCCAGCCCAGGTTCGACAGGGGCATGATCACGCGGGCCGAGGCCTCGCTGAACGACTCCTCGAGGATCCGGTCGGGATGCGTCCGGGCCCGTACCCGGCCGCCGCCGCTGCCCGTGCCCCGCATGCCCAGCGCCTGCCAGTCGCGCCATTGGGTTATGACCAGTTCGTCGCGGTGCACCAGCACCAACGCCCCCTCGGTGACCGCGTCGTCGGCCGAGCGCCTGGCGACCAGCAGTCCGGCGTCGGCGTGCTGGAGGTAGGAGGAGACCGAGACGTTCTTGTCGATGACGATCCCGCCGCTGCCGTCCGGGTCCTCGCGGCAGTGGGCTCGGCTCTCGCGGGGACTGGCGGCGCCGGTCTCCGACATCAGGCTCGCGACCAGTGGCTGGGTCTCCCACGCGGAGTCGAGGAACTCCCGCACCGGGTCACTGGTCTTGGGCTGGCGGGCGACCGCCTGGATCTGCCCCTGGTGCATCGCCCAGATCATGGCGGTGGAGGCGCATGCCTGGCCGAGCGCGTGGGCCACCGCGACGACCTGCGGCGCGGTCCACAGTCCCTGGCCCGGGACGGGCTCGGGGGCCAGCAGCCGGTGCTGCTTCAGCGCGGCGACGGCCTCGGCCGGGAAGCGGCCCTCGGCGTCCACGTCCTCGGCGTGGGTGCGGGCCGCCTCCACGGCTGCGGCGACCCGTTCGCGCAGGGGCAGGAGGTCCGCGCTGTCGTCGGTGTGCTGCGTGCCTTCCAGGGCTTCAGTCATGGCCTCTTCCGTACGTGGGTGCTGTCAGCGGCTCGGCGGGGGCTGTCGGCCCTGTCGGCTCAGTCACCGAACTCCATGAGCGTCTTCCGCAGGCGGGGCCCGGATTCGGCCAGCTTGTCCGGGTCGAGCATGCGCAGGTGCGGTGCGGAGGTCTCGATCGTGTCTTTCTCGCCCTCGAAGAGGCTCTCCCAGTACCGCCCGTCGAGGACGGAGGTGCGGTCGGCGGCCAGGAAGTGGGTGAGACCGCAGGACACCTTCGGCGGCGGCCCGGCGAGGTCGAGGTCGGCGGCGTCGAACATCACCACGTGCTCGATCTGATGGCCGCGCTCCTGGAGTTCGGCCGCCACGCCGGGTGCCAGCGCCGCGCCGATGGACCAGCCGACCAGCACGACCGGTCCCAGCACGTCGATGTCCTCCACGGCCGAGACGAACTCCTCCAGCACGGCGGCCGGGTCGGCGGATCGCCCGTCCGCCTCGAGGAGCGGCGACAGGACACCGTGGACGGGCATGTGCTTCGGGAGATACGGCAGCAGCTGCACGAAGCTCCATGCCGTGCCGCTGACGGGCGGGAGGCAGATCACCGTCGGCTCGCCGCCCGCGGTCCGCAGCGGGACGGACGGCTCCGGAACGAACTCCGGACGCCCGAGCCGCTCGGCGAAGGTCCGCGGGGTCGGGTAGCGGAACACCTCGGCCGTCTCCAGGGTGACGCCGAACATGTCCTGGAAGCGCAGCACCATCTGCACGGCGAGCAGCGAATGCCCGCCCAGGTCGAAGAAGTTGGAGTCGCGTCCGATGTCGTCGCGTCCCAGCAGGTCCCGGAACACGCCGCGGATCAGCTGCTCGTGGGGCGAGCCGCCGTCCTGGTCGGCGACCGGCGCCGGCTTGGTGGTGTCGGCCAGGCCGCGGCGGTCGAGCTTACCGGCGGCCGACATCGGCAGCGCGTCCAGCCTGACGTAGAGGGACGGGATCATGTACGCGGGCAGCGTCCGGGAGAGCTGCTCGCGCAGTTCGGCCGTCTCCGGCAGGTCGTCGCCGTCGGGGATGATGCCGGCGATCAACCGGTCGGCGCTCTCCTGATCGACGCCGACGACCGCGTCGGCGACGCCGGGGCACTCCGCCAGCCGTTTCTCGATCTCCTCCAGCTCGACCCGGAAGCCGCGCACCTTGACCTGGGTGTCGAGCCGCCCCAGGAAGCGCAGTCGTCCCTGGGCGTCCCAGCGCCCCGCGTCCCCGGTCCGGTAGCGGCGGTAGCCGTCCGCCGCGATCCGGTCGAGCGGGAAGCGGCTGGCCGTGAGCTCCGGCTGCCCGACATACCCTTGGGCCACTTGGGGGCCTGCCAGGAAGATCTCGCCGGGGACGTTGACGGGGCAGGGACGGTAGGACGCGTCCAGGACGTAGGCCCGGTTGAGGCCGAAGGGGGCGCCGACGCAGGAGGTCGTCTCGACCGGAGCGGCGTGAGCCTTTCCGTCCCCGCCGGACCTCTGGACGGTGCAGTAGACCGTGGCCTCGGTCGGTCCGTAGAAGTTCCAGTACGTGAGACCGCGCGCGTCCAGGTAGGCGGCGAACTCGCCGGGCAGCGGCTCGCCGCCGAGCATCAGCCTGGTATCGGCGGCGACCTCGACTCCCGCCTCGCGCAGGGACTTCCACACGGTGGGAGTGCCACCGACGTACGTCACCGGTGGAGTCGCCGCCAGGGCCCGCCCGACCGCCGCCGGGTCGGTCGCCCCCTCCTCGAGCAGGTGGACGGAGGCGCCTGCCAGCAGCGGCACCAGGTACTCCAGCAGGGAGATGTCGAACGAGGTGGTGGTCAGGCTCAGCGAGATGTCGTCGGAGGTGAACCCGAGGAGGTCGACGGCTGCCTCGCAGAAGGCGGAGAGCGCGGTGCGGGCGACGGCCACGCCCTTCGGATCCCCCGTGGAACCCGAGGTGTACATGATGTACGCGGTCATCTCCGACCCGGTTTCCGGGCGGGCGGCCCGCTCGGCCGTACGATCCCGCAGGCCGGCCGGGCTCACCGTGCGGACCCCGGACAGGGCCTCGGTGTCCTCGTCGGTCACCACCAGCCGGGCGCTCGCGTTGTCGAGGATGAACGCGATCCGCTGAGCGGGGTGCGTGGCGTCGAGCGGGAGGAAGACCGCGCCCAGCTTCCAGACGCCGAGCACGGTGGCCAGGAAGTCGAGGTTGCGCGGCAGACGGACCGCGACCACATCGCCGCGGCCGATGCCCTCGGCGGCCAGGGCGTCGGCGAACGAGTCGGCTCTGCCATCGAGTTGACGGAAGGTCAGGGCGTCGTCCGAGGATCGTGCGGCGACCCGGTCGGGCGAGTTCCGCACCGCCTCCGCGAACCGCGTCATGATGTCCGGCACGGGCCGGGCGGCGGCTTCGACGGTGCCCAGCCCGGAGAACTCGCCGACCCGGTTCTTCTCCTCCTCGCAGGCGAGGTCGAGGTCCGCCACCCGCACCGTCGGGGTGCCGGCGGCCTGGAGCAGGACCTGGCCGATGTGGGAGACCAGCGTGCGCATGGTGCTCTCGTCGAAGCGGGCCGTGTCGTACTGGAGGCGCAGCCGCAGGCCCCCGGCCTCGGGCACGAACGTCGTCGTGAGGTCATATCGCGCGCCGCTCAGCTCGACCCAGATGTGCTCGGTCGCCTCCAGACCCGCCAGCTCGAAGGGCAGGTCGGGCAGGTTGGCGACGGACAGCGAGACCTGGAAGACCGGCGAGACGTTCTCCTGCCGCTGCACCGACAGGCCCTGGAGGATCTGGTCGAACGGGAGTTCCTGGTGCTGGATCGCCTTCAGGCTGGAGCCGCGGGTGGACTTGAGCAGGTCCAGGAAGGAGGCCTCGTCGTCGACCTGGACCCGGACCGAGATCAGGTTCAGGAAGAGTCCGACGGTGGACTCGAACTCCGTCCGGGTCCGTCCGGCGACCGGCGTGCCCAGCACGACGTCGCGCTGGTCGGAGTACCTGGTGAGCACCACGGACAGCGCCGCCGCCAGAACCATGTACAGGGTGCAGCGTGCCGTGGACGCGAGCTGCCGGGCCGCGTCGTGGATCTCGTCGGGCAGCATGATGTTGATCATGGAGCCGGTCATGTCGCGGCGTTCGGGACGCGGGCGGTCCCAGGGCAGCTCGATCTCCGCGGGGGCCCCCTCCAGATAGCCTCGCCAGAACTCGACCTCCTCCCGGACCCGGTCCTCGTCCAGGTGCTCGCGCTGCCACGCGGCGAACTCGGGGTACTGGACCGTCACTTCCCGGGGTTTGCGGTCCGTGGCGCCGACTTCGCGGTTGTAGAAGAGGGCGATCTCCTCGATGACGTTGGTCAGGGACCAGCCGTCCAGCGCAATGTGGTGCCCGATCACGACCAGCGCGTGCAGCGTCGGGCTCCAGCGCAGCAGATAGGTGCGCATCGGCGACTCGGACGCCAGGTCGAACGGCCGGGCGGCGGCTTCCCGGACGAAGGCCTCGATGTCCGGCCGCAGGGCGTCGGTGGACAGGTCCGCCGCGGACATCTCCACCACTTCCAGCGGTTGTCCGGCCCCCGGCTCGACCCACTGCATGGGCTCCTGGGCGCCGGTCGCGGGGGTGATCCTGGTACGCAGGGCGTCGTGCCGCTCGACGACCGTCCGGACGGCGGCGCCGAGCGCGTCGGCCACGAGCGCACCGCGCAGAATCCTGACGTCGGGGTTGATGTAGGCGACGTTCCCGGGCGCGACCTGCTCGACGAACCAGATGCGCTGCTGGCCGTAGGACAGCGGCGTCTCGATGCGGGACATACACGAGCTCCAGAGGTCAGGGCCGGTGGGCGTGGTGGGGGCGAGCGACGGTCCGGGGTGCGTCGCGGCCGGCGAGATCGAGCCGGATCGCGTCGAGCACCTCCGCGGTCCGGTCGTGCGGGAAGAAGTGACCGCTGTCGAAGTCCCGCGTGGTCACCGACTCGGCGGCGCCCGTCCAGCGGGCGAGTGACTCGGGCGGGGCGAGCTGGTCGGTGCGGCCCGCGTACACGGCGGTGGGGGTGGTGAGACGACGGCCGTCCCACGCGAAGCCGCGCAGCGACGCGAGGTCGTTCAGGAGCATCGCGACGGCCAGTTCGCGCATGCCGGGGTCCTCGAGCACCTCCGCCGGTGTGCCGCCGGCGCTGCGCAGGAAGTCCACCGCTTCCGCTTCGGTCCCGTTGGGCACGGGCAACGGCCGGTGCAGCTGGGGCGGGTTGGTGGCGCAGACGGCGAGCAGCGCGGGGGCCGCCTGGGGATGGTGCTCCTCCAGATACAGGACCGCCTCCGCGGCGATGAGTCCGCCGAGGCTGTGGCCCACCAGGACGTAGGGCTCGCCGAGTTCGGCCAGGGACCGGGCCAGCCTGTGTGCCCGGTCCTGGACGGTCGGCGCCGGGGACCCCGCGGCGGGCGTCACCGTGCGGGTGCCCATCATCTTGAGCCCTCGGGCCCGGGCCGGTGCCGTCCAGCCGCGGAAGGCGTGTGCGGTCCCGCCCGCGTGCGGTACGGCCACGAGCGGGAGTCCGGACGGCGGCTCCTGCCCCCGGCGTTCGGGGTCGAGCGGGAAGAGAACGGAACTCATGCCGGGAACGCCTCCTGCTGTGCCTCGGAGCCGCCCTGCCGGCCGAGCTCGCCCAGCCTCGAGCGGTCGATCTTGCCGCTGGCGGTCATCGGGAACCGGTCCAGGAGGGTGAACCGGGTCGGGACCATGGCGGGTGTGAGATGGGCCAGCGCGTGACGGCGCAGCGCCGCCCGGCCGGGCGGGTCGTCGGGGTCGGCGACGAGCCAGGCGACCAGTCGGTCCCCGCCGGGCTCCTCGATCTTCACGACGGCGCTCGACCGCACCTTCGGGTGCTGGTCGAGAACGTGCTCGACCTCCCCCGCCTCGATCCGCACCCCATGGATCTTGATCTGCTGGTCGATCCGCCCCCGGTAGTCGAGGACCGCGCGGCCGTCGGCGGACGACAGCGAAGTGGACCATCGGACGAGGTCGCCCGTGCGGTACATCCGGTCGCCCGGAGCGGTCGCGAAGGGGTCGGGAACGAATCGCTCGCGGGTGAGCTCCGGAGCACCGGCGTAGCCCGAGGCGAGGCAGACCCCGGCCAGATGGAGTTCCCCGACCGCTCCGAAGGGCACGGGTTCATCGTGCGGAGTCAGCACGTAGGCGCTGACGTTGTCGATCGGCTCACCGATCGGTACGGCGGGTCCCGGCTCGGGTGTACGGCAGTCCCAGGCGGTCACGTCGACCGCCGCCTCCGTGGGTCCGTAGAGGTTGTGCACGCCGGCCCCCAGCGTCGAGGCCGCCCGGTTCGCCAGCGCGGGCGGGAGCACCTCGCCGCTGCACACCACCAGGCGCAGCCGGGCGCACTCCCCCGCCCGTGGCTCCCGCAGGAACTGCTCCAGGACGCAGGGCACGAAGTGGGCGACCGTGACCTCCTCCCGGATGACGGTCTCGGCCATCTCCTCGGGATCGAGGTGCGCCAGCGGCGGGGCCATCGCGAGGCGGGCCCCGGCGAGCAGCGGCCAGAAGAACTCCCACACGGACACGTCGAAGTCGAACGGGGTCTTCTGCAGGACGGTGTCCGATCCGTCGAGACGGAAGTGCTCCTGCATCCACAGCAGACGGTTGACGATGGCGCCGTGCGGCACGACGACGCCCTTGGGGCGGCCGGTCGAGCCGGAGGTGAACAGGACGTACGCCGGGTCGTCCGACCGGACCCGGAGCCCGTCCGCCGCTGTGGGAACCGGCCCGGCCGAGGGCGGCCCTGACAGCCGTACGCCGGAAAGAGCCAGCGAGGTCACGTCCGGCGCGGCCTGCCGCACCTTTTCCACGGCCTCTTCGGCGCATACGACGATCCGCGCCGCAGCCGTTTCGATCATGGTGCGGAGCCGGGCGGGCGGTGCCTCGGGGCTGAGCGGCAGATACGCGCCGCCGGCCAGGAGGATGCCCAGCAGTACCCCGGGCAGTTCCACGCGGCGCAAGGTGCTCACAGCGATCACGTCGCCCCGGCGGACGCCCTCGGCCCGGAGCCGGCCGGCGAACGCGCGGGCCTGGGCGAGGAGCTCGGTGTAGGTGAGCGACTGTTCCCCGGCGGTGACCGCCACCCGCGAGGGGTGGAGCTCGGCCGTGCGCACGATCAGTTCGTGCAGCGAGGACGGCGGGCGGGGCACGCGTGCTCCGCCGAGGGCCAGGAGCATCCGGCGCTCCTCCGGGCCGGCGACCACCAGGCGGTCCAGACCGGCCCCGGGAGTGGCGGCGAGTCGCTCCAGGACGGTCCTTGTCCGCTCGGGCGCCCATCGGGTGAAGGTCCCGCCGCACCCGTGGACGACCGTCGGCAGTCCGTCCTGCCCGCTGTCCGGCAGTTCCAGTCGGCAGGGCCGGTGGTCTCCCGCGCCATCGCGGCAGCTGTCGCAGTGCACGTCGAGGCGGACCGTGCCACGTCGGCACCACTCGTCGATCGCTTCGGCGAGCCGGGTCACCGCGTCGTGCCCGCCGTCCGCCAGGGGCACGCTGTTCGCCCCCTTGGCCGAGGCGTCCGAACCGACCCGGACGGTGACGTGCCCGGTGTGGCAGACCCGCGCCGCCACGGCGGCGGCCGCCAGGGCGGCCGAGGCCCGGTCGGGGGCCTCCACCGTGACGCGCTGTGCTTCGATCACTTCGTGCTGCGTCACGGTCGGCTCGCTTCTCCCTGCGTACCGTCGGTCATCTCGTCGATCAGGTCGGCCATGGCGCGGGGCGTCAGGTCGACGCCGAGCAGGTTCCTCGCCGTGATCTCCAGGCCGCAGCTTTTCGACAGCCGGACGGCCAGCCGGACCAGCGTGAAAGAGTCCCCGCCGAGCATGTAGAGGTCGGCGTCCGGCTCGATGTCCGTGAACCCGAGCGTCTCCTCCCAGGCGCCGAGCACCACGGACAGCGTCCCGGCCGCTGCCTCGGCCTCCGGCGGCGCGAGGTTGTCGTTCCCGCCCTGCCGGACCGTCGTGTCGGGTGCCCCGGGGCGGGGCGCCTCGATCCAGTGCCGCCGCCGGTCGAACGGGTAGGTGGGAAGGGGCACCCGGCGGTAGCCCTCGGCACCGTTGGCCCGTTCCAGGTCGACCCCGGCCCCCGCCGACCACAGCCGGCCGAGCTGGGTGAGGAAGGGCACCAGGCCTGCGGCGGGCAGCAGCGGCAGCACGTCGCAGAGGCCGTCGTCCCGGACGTGCGGGCGCAGCAGGGCGCTCAGCGACCGCCCGGGCCCGATCTCGACGACGAGCGCGCCCTTCACCATGCCGGTGAGCGTGCGTGCGGCGTCCGGGAAGCGCACGGGGCGCGGCGGCCCGGCGGCCCAGAAGTGGGAGTCGCGGCCGCTGTGCTGATCCACTGCCCCGCCGGTGCACGTGGAGACGACGGGCAGGGCGGGCGGCTTGAGGGCGACACCCCCGGCAGCCTCCGGGAAGGGCTTCGCCAGCAGGTCGGCGCCCGCTACGGCCGAGAACTCGCCGGCGAGGCAGGCCGCGGCGAACTCCCCGACGCCGTGGCCCAGTACGGCGGCGGGCGCGACGCCCAGGAAGGCCAGGAGATCGGCGAGGGCCAACTGGGTCACATACAGGCAGACTTGGGCCAGTTCGGCCGAAGGTGCCGCGCTGTCGGACCCGTCGGTCCCGTCGGTCCTGTCGGTCGCGTCGGTCCTGTCGGTCGCGTCGGTCCTGTCGGTCGCGTCGGTCCTGTCGGTCCTGTCGATCCCGTCGGTCGCGTCGGTCTCGTCCAGCAGGACGGCGCGGATCCTCGATCCGTCCTCCTCACCCAGGTGGGCGACGACCTCCTCCACTCGATCGCGCACCACCGCGTAACGGGAGTACAGGCCCGCCAGCGTGCCGCGCACGTCGGACTCCTGGCCGCCGAAGGCCCACACGATCGGGGGTGCCTTCCTCGGTGCCCGACGGGGAACGTCCTGGAGGGACTCGCGGGCAAGGCCGTCCGGGGTGAGCACCGCGCCGAGGCGCACGGGGAAGCGGCGCCGGCCGGAGGTGAAGGTGCGGGCGACATCGCCGACCCGGACGGGACCGGCCGCCCAGTGGTCCGCCAGGGCGTCCCGGTAGCGCAGTACGCCTTCCGGTTCCCCCGCCGAGAGCGGGATCAGCGCCGCCGTCAGGTCCCGCTCCGGCGCGGGCCGGGACGGCTGGTACTCCTCGACCACGACATGGCTGTTGGTGCCGCCCATGCCGTACGAGCTGACCCCGGCCCGTCTCGGCGGACCCGGCTGTGGGGCCCACGGCCGTGCGACGGGGTCCAGCACGAAGCCGTCCGGCAGGTCGTCCGCCGCGGCGTCGTCGCCGGCGCCCACCAGGGGCGGCAGAACGCCGTGGCGCAGGGCCAGCACCGTCTTGATCAGACCGATCACCCCGGCGGCCGCGCCCGGATTCCCGATGTTGGCCTTGACCGAGCCGAGCGGCAGCGGTTCGTCCTCCCCACCGCGTGTGAACACCTCGGCGAGTGCGGCGAGTTCGATGTCGTCGCCGACCTCGGTGCCGGTGCCGTGGCCTTCCAGGTAGCCGACCGTCGCGGGGTCGACTCCGGCGTCCCGGTAGGCCGTGCGCAACACGTCGACCTGGCCCGCGAACCCCGGAGCGGTGTAGCCGGCCTTGTCGCCGCCGTCGTTGTTCACCGCCGAACCGCGGATCACGGCCAGGACGGTGTCGTTGTCGGCGATCGCGTCCCCGAGCCGCCGCAGGGCGACCAGGCCGAGACCGTTGCCCGGCACGGAGCCGTCCCGGCCGGTCTGGAACGGGCGGCAGCGTCCACTGCGGGAGAGCACACTGCCCGAGGTCACCGAGTAGCCCTCGTCCTGCGGCAGTTCGACACTCACCCCACCGGCCAGCACCAGGTCGGCGTCCCCACCGCGCAGCGCCCGAACACCCTGGTGCACGGCGACCAGAGACGACGAGCAGGCGGTCTGCACGGTCATCGCCGGGCCGGTCAGACCGAGCCGATAGGCGATCTTGGCGGCGAGATGGTCCCGGTCGTTGGCCAGGACGAGGGGCAGCAGTCCCTCCGCCTGCTCGATCGAGGGATCGGTGAGGATGTGGCGCAGCAGGTAGTAGTTCAGGCCCGCACCGGCGAAGACGCCGATGCGTCCGCCGGTGCCGCGGCCGTCGCGCTCGCCGCCGGTGCCGTGCCCGGCCCGCTCCAGCAGCACCCAGGCGGCCTCCAGCAGCAGCCGGTGCTGAGGGTCGGTCAGTTCGGCCTCCCGGGGCGGCATGCCGAAGGCCGCGGCGTCGAACTGCCCGATGTCCGCCAGGACTCCGCGCCGGGTGACCCGGCCGGGCCGGCTGCCGTCGGCAGGGGCGGCTGTCCCTTCCTCCGTCGGCCCGGTGCCGGACAGGGTGGTCACCGCCTCCTGGCCCTCGGCCACCATGTGCCAGAAGGCTTCGAGATCGTCTCCCGTGCCCGGGGTACGGGCGTACACGCCGATGACGGCGATCGGTTCGGTCTCCGCTTCACGCACCGCGCATGCCCTCCCTGATGTGCGCCGCCAACTTGTTGACCGTCGGGGCCCGGTAGATGTCGACCGAGGTGATCCGGACCCCCGGGAATCGCTTGCGCAGCGCGTCGCGCATCTCGGTCAGTTGCAGCGAGTCGCCGCCCGCGTCGAAGAACGCCTCGTCATAGTGGAATTCGTCGCCGCCTAGGAGGTCCCGCCAGACGTCTGCGACCTGCTCCACCAGAGCGTCCTCGGCCGGGGCCGGGGAGGGCGGGCGGAGTGCCGTCGGGGCTTCGGCCGGCATGTGTGCGGTCGGTGCCGGCGGGTCGGCCGGTGCGGGGCTCTCGGCCAGGAAACGCTCGGTCGTCAGCGCCCGGGCCGCCAGCGCCTCGGTGTCCACCTTGCCGTTGCGGCTCAGGGGCAGGGACGGCACGAGGCACCACAGGGCGGGCAGCGAGTACGCCGGGAAGGTGTCCGCCAGCGAAGGGATGAGCCGCTGGAGGGCGGGCCGGTCGGGGCCGACGACCGAGGCGATGACGGCCCGGTCGGTGTGGTCGTCGCCGACGGCGCTCACGTCCGCGTCGACGACACCCGGCCAGGATCTGATGCGAGACTCGATCGCCGCCAGCTCGACCCGGTGGCCGCGGACCTTGATCTGCCGGTCACGGCGGCCGCGGAACAGCAGCTCTCCGGACTCGTTCCAGCAGACGATGTCCCCGGTGGCGTAGGCGCGTGTCCCCGTGAGC
Source organism: Streptomyces sp. NPDC050546 (assembly GCF_044457425.1). Lineage (NCBI taxonomy): Bacteria > Bacillati > Actinomycetota > Actinomycetes > Kitasatosporales > Streptomycetaceae > Streptomyces > Streptomyces sp. NPDC050546. The sequence continues at coordinate 171,582 of NZ_JBITGX010000017.1, read as the reverse complement.
CAGGGCACGGGGGCGAAGGCCGCGGCGGTCCGCTCGGCGTCCCCGGCATAACCGTGGGCCAGGCCGAGGCCGGTGGCGTACAGCTCGCCGTCGGCCCCGGGCGGGACCGGTCGGCCCTTCTCGTCGAGCACGAGAACCCCGGTGCCGGCGACGGGCCTGCCGATGGGAACGGTGTCGCCGACCTCCTCCGCGGAGGTGACATGGTGGACGGTGGTGAACGTCGTGTTCTCCGTCGGGCCGTACCCGTTGGTGATCCACAGTCCGGGCGAGGCCTCCAGGACGGTCCGGACATGGTGCGGTGAGACCACGTCCCCGCCGGTGAGCAGCTGGCGCAGCGAGCCGAGCGAAGCGGCGTCGTACTGGGCCACCAGGCGGAAGATCCCCGCGGTGAGCCAGGCGTGGGTGACCTGTTCGTCCCGCAGGAAGGTTCGGATCGCCTGGGGCGAGGCGGGGCCGGGTGGGAGGATCGCGATCCGGTCCCCGTTGAGGAGCGGGTGGAAGAGCTCCAGGGTCGAGGCGTCGAAGGCCAGGGGGGCCATGCGGAGCATCGAGCGTCGGCGACCGGGGTCCTCGTCGTCCGCCGGGCGCAGCAGGCCGGTGTCCGCGGCCAGGCGGATCACCGCACGGTCGGGTATCTCGACTCCCTTGGGCGTACCCGTGGTGCCGGAGGTGAACGAGATGTAGGCCGCGGTGTCCCCGGCACGCGGGTGCGGTTCCGCGATCGCCCCGGTCTCCTCTGGCTCGGCCGCCCCGGGGGACCACGGTGCCACCAGCCGCACCTGCCGCGGCCAGTCCCGGCGGTGAGCGGCGAAGGCCACGGCCACGGTGGCTCCGGTGACGCGGAGCACCTCGTCGCGCCAGGTGCCGGCCGTCTGCTGTGGCACCGGGACGTAGCAGGCTCCCGTCCGCAGGACGGCCAGCACGGCGACGACCTCAGCGGCCGAGCGGTCGACCTGGATGATCACCCGGTCCCCGGCTCGGACACCCGCCTCCCGCAGAACGGACGCGTAGCGCGCCGCGGCCCGTTCGAGCCGGCCGTAGGTCAGCGTGTGACCGTCGGCGGAATCGGTGACGGCGACGGCGTCGGGACTCCTCCGGGCTGTCGACACGAAGCGCTCCCACAGACTCTCGGGTCCGTCCGCCGTGTCGGGGGTGTGGTGCGTCGGCGCGGCGATCCGGGCTCGTTCGACTGCGGACAGTCCGGTGAGTCGGCCGATCGGTGCGTCCGGGGTCCGCTCGAAGTCGAGCAGCGTCGCCAGCAGGGCGCCGGCGAGCGCGGTGGCGGTCTGCGGGCCGACCCGGGAGTGCGAGTACTCCAGGGCGAACGCCGGATCGCTCCCCCAGCGCCGGTGGTAGAGGATCGCGTCGAACACCGCGCCGCGGCAGTGCCCTTCGACCACCTCAGCCGGTGTTCCGGCGAGGTCGAGGGCGGCCGGGACGAGTTCGTCGTGCGCGGCGAACGCGAACTGGGTCAGCGCGTTGGAGCCGCGGACCGGGCGCGCGCCGAGGTGGCGCACGATGTCCTCGTACGGGGCCTCCGAGTCCCGGATCGCGGCGTCGTAGTCGGCGGCCGCCCGGCGAATGCAGCCGTCGACCGTCAGCTCCGGCTCCAGCCGGAGCCGGACCGGTGCCACCCGGGTCAGCAGACCGACCGCGTCGAACTGGTCCGCGCGGAATCGGCCGCTCGTGGGCATCCCCAGCACGAGGTCCTCGACGCCTGCGCGGCGCCCCAGCACCAGGGCCCAGGCCGTCAGCAGGACGACCGGACGGCGCACACCGGCCCGTCGCGCCACGGCCTCGACCGCGTCCCGCACATCGGGTGGCAACACGAAGGGCAGCCGACCGCCGTCGGGGTCGAACAACCCGTCCTCTTCCCCGGCCGCCCAAGGGAGCCGGAGGTCGCTCGGCGCTCCCGAGAGTCGCTCGGCGACCCTGCCGAGGTCTTCGGCCAGCCGGCCCGAGTCCGCCCTGGCCTGGTACCGGGTCAGCGAGGAGTCGGGGGCGGGAGTGTTCGGGTCCTCGATCCGGCCCTTGCCGTAACACTCGGCGAACTCGCGCAGGAGGACACCGATGCTCCATCCGTCGACGATCACGTGGTGGAACACCAGGGTGAGGACGTCGCCGGCGTCGGCGGAGCGGCCGATGAACGCGCACCAGGGCGGCTGTTCGAAGGGCCGCAGGAGCCGTCCGGCGGTCGGTCCGACCAGGGCCTCCATCCGCTCGGCTGGGCTGCCGCCGCTCGACGGGAGTTCCCACTCGCGCAGCGGGACCCGCCACTGCGGAAGGACCCGCCGGGCGAACGCGTCGCCCTGGGCGACGAACCGTGTCCGCAGGGACTCGTGCCGGGCGGCCATCGCCCGCAACGCCGCGGCGACCCTGGAGGCGTCGAGGTCCGGGGCCTCCACGGAGAACATCAGCCGGTATGCCGCGTCACGTCCCGCCAGCTGAGCCGTCAGCATCTGCGACTGGCCGGGCAGCAGGGGCCGGTCACCGGGAGGCGGCACCGACACGGGCCGGCCGGCGACCGGCCGTGCGGAGGCGAGTACGTCGCCCAGCGGGGCGCCGCTCAGCAGCAGCTTCAGGTCCAGGGCCCGGCCGAGCCGCCGCTCGCCGAGCGCCACCAGGTGATACGCCTGGAGCGATGAGCCGCCCAGCTCGCCGAAACCGGCGTCGGCCCAGGTTCCTGGCGGACGTGTGGCGTGGCGCAGCGCCTCGTGGAGCAGCGGCTCCCAGGCCTCGGTCGTCGGCACGGGAGGCGATGCGTCGGTGCTCACTGGGTCTTGTCCCCCTCGCTGTCGGACACCGGTACCTTCCCGGCGTCGGGTTCGGGCCTCCGGGTCGCCGCCTCGATCGCCCGATCGGACAGATAGGCCCGGATCGGGATGATGGTCAGCAGGGTCAGGGCTGTGGACACGGCGAAGAGGGCCTTGGCGTCGACGGCCAGCGCGACGGTGCCGCCGATCGCCGAACCGACCGGTGTCATCCCATAGGTCAGCATCCGTGAGGCACCGCTGACGCGGCCCAGGTCCGCCCGGCTGACGGTGAGTTGCCGTACGGACATCGACTCGACCGACCACATGCCGCCGAGCGCGCTGCCGACCGTCATGACGGCTGTCAGCGGGAGCCCCTCGGCGAACAGCGGGCCCGCGAAGACCAGCGCCCAGCCCACCCGGGTGAGGGTGAGGGTCATGCTCCGGCCCAGCCACCGCTCCACCCGGTGGGTCATCAGCGCGCCGACCGCCGCGCCCACCCCGATGGCGCCGACGAGGAAGCCGTACTGCGAGGCGGACAGTCCGAGGGGGCCCGGGGTGATCGCGTACACCACGAGGAGGGTGAAGAAGATGCTGTTGGCGATCGTCGTCAGACCGCCCACGGCGACGATGGTCGCGAGGATCGGCTGGGAGAAGACGATCCGTGCCCCGTCCCAGAAGCCGGTGGAGCCCTCGTCCGAGTCCGGTCGCGCTCCGGCTTCGGTGCGCGGCAGCTGGGCCGCGACCAGCGCGGCGGCCAGACATGCCAGACCGGACAGCACGCTGGGCAGCACATGGTCGACATCGACCAGCACGCCCGCCAGGGCGGGTCCCAGGAACTGGTAGAACAGCCGCGTCGACACGGCCAGCAGACCGTTCGCCCGGGTGCGGCGCGAGTCGTCGACGGCGTTCGCCGTCACGACCTCGGCGGCGGTGTCGACCACGGTCTGGAGGCAGGAGACCACGAAGACCAGCGCCGGGACGGTGACCGCGAGCGCCACGTCGGCCCAGATGAGTCCCGCGAGGGCGAACATCGCGACGCAGCGTCCGAGGTTGGCGAGGGTCACGGCGCGGACCGCACCGATCCGGTCCACCAGAACACCGGCCGGCACCGCGACGATCAGCCACGGGAGAGTCGCCGCGACCGTGACCGCGGCGACCGCCATCGCCGAGTGCGAGGCGGCCGCCGCCGTGATCGTCGCCGCCACGGCGAAGACGCCGTTGGCGGTGTCCGAGACCGCGGTGGCGGTCAGGAATCTTCTGAACACGCCGTTCATCGGACGGCCGCTGCGGCGCCGGCTCCCGCCATGTCGTCGCGGAGCCTGGCCAGCCGCCGTAGGCTGCCCAGTACCTGGCGCTGTGTCAGACCGAAGTCGACCAGGGCGCCGATCTCGTTCACCCCGGCCTCCCGCAGCAGCTCGCACCGCTGCCGCACCGTGGCCGGATCGCCCAGCAGGGCCCGCTCGCCGCGGAACTTCCGGTAGGCGCGCCGCAGAATGGCGTCGACGTCCCTCGGGCTGGCCCGGTCCAGGTCGATCTGTTCCTCCGGCAGGGCGGCGGTGAGCGTGCCGAGCAACTGGGTGTGGCTGCGCAGATAGCGCAGGAAGGGGTCGTGGCAGACCTCTTCCACCATGTCCTCCGACTCGCCCACGTAGCAGTGGACCATCAGGGTGACGCGGCCGGCCTCGGGGTCGTGCCCGGCTTCCTCGCGCGCCTTGCGATAGATCCGGATCTTGTCGGCGAGTTCGTCGGCCTTCAGCTCCAGCATGGCGGTGAGGAGGTTGACGCCCATCGCGCCGGCCCGGCGGAAGCTCTCGTCGTTCGAGGTCGCGGTCAGCCAGGTCGGCAGGACCGGCTGGACGGGCCTCGGGTACAGCGACACCTGGATCCGGCCGCCCGTGCCGTCGACGGCATCCGGCGCGACACCGTCCGACCAGAGCGTGCGGAGCCGGCGGACATCGGCCTCGAAGGTGTCGCGGCGGCCCGCGTACCGGTCGGGGGCCAGCACGTAGTCGCTGGGGTGGAAGCCGGGGGCGAAGGACACGCCGATCCGGCCGCCCGAGATCCGGTCGACGATCCGCCAGTCCTCGATCAGGCGCAGCGGGTTGTGCAGAGCCGGGATGACGCTGCCCGCCCGGATGTGGATGCGCTCGGTGGCCGTCGCCAGTGCCGCGCTCAGCACCGCCGGGTTGGGGTACTGCGCGCCGAACTCGTGGAAGTGCCGCTCCGGTGTCCAGATCGCCTCGTAGCCGAGCGCGTCCGCCTCCCGGGCGGCGGCCAGGATCAGGTCGTAGTCGGATCCGAGGTCGCCCTGGGCGGAGGAGAAGAAGTAGACACTGGTGCTGAGGTCGCCGTTCGGCGCCGCCGGGCGGTGCTCCCCCGGCACGGGCACCGGTGCGGCTGTCACGGGTGCGGCTGTCACGGGTGCGGCTGTCACCGGCGCCGGCGCGAGTGTGGCGGGTGCGGCCTGGGTCTGCGCGCGCGGCGGTGCGGTCGGTGCCGGCGAACCCAGCCGTTCCCGCACGACCCGGGCCAGCCCGCCGAAGGTCGACTCGTCGAAGAACGAGTCCAGACTGATCTCAAGTCCCAGGGCATCGCGTATGCGGGCGCTCAGCCGCAGCGCGGCAAGGGAGTGCCCTCCCTGGTCGAAGAAGTCGTCCTCGGGGCTCACCGCTTCGACGCCCAGGACCTCGCACCACAGGGCGCTCAGCACCGGGTCGGTGTCCGCCGTCACCTCGCTCACGGCTGCCTCCTTCTCTTCCACGTCGCTTGGTTCGTCGATCTCCATGTGCCGCGAAATGCCTGACTCTCCCGGAGCGGGCGCGGTGCCTTGCGGCCCGATCCAGCACCGCTCGCGGGTGAAGGAGTACGTCGGGAGCGGCACTCTCCGGACACTCTCGCCCTCGTCCCGCCACAGTTCGCCGAGCCCCGAGCGCCACAGCTCCCCGACGGCTTCCAGCCCCGAGACGAGGGACCCGCCGTTGCGGGGCCGGTCGAACCCGGCGAGCAGCGGCTTGCGGTCCCGCAGGATGTCGCTCACGAGCCCTTGCAGGGTGGAGCCCGCTCCCGTTTCCCACCAGACCGCCGGCGAGAGCTCGTCCGAGGTGGCGCGGACCGCGTCGGAGAAGCGCACGGGCAGTCGGATCTGCGAGGCCCAGAACTGCGGATCGACGGCCTCGAAGTCGCCGAGACGGCGTCCCGTCGCGCCCGAGAACAGCGGTGTCCGGGGGGCGTTCAGGCCGACTCGGGCCATCAGGTCGGCGAAGTCGGCCGCTGCGGCGGCCATGCTCGGCGAGTGGAACGCGCGCGAGGTGCGCAGCCATACGGTGGTCAGTCCGGCCGCCCGGCAGCGGTCCGTGAAGGCGGCCACGCTCTCGGCAGGGCCGGAGACGACCGTCGAATGCGGTCCGTTGTGAGCCGCGATGACCAGCCCGGCGGCCTCCTCGTACGGCCCGCCGGCGCCGACGGCCGTGCCCTCGCCCAGCAGCTTGGCCACTTCCTCGGCCGGTGCTACGACGGCCGCCATCGCACCGGGCGGCGCGGCCTCCATCAGCCGTGCCCGCGCGGTCACCACGGTCATCCCGTCCGCGAGGGTGAGGACCCCGCCGACGCAGGCCGCGGACAGTTCGCCGAGGCTGTGTCCGATGAGTGCCCGGGGCTCGAGTCCACGGGCGGTGAGGCTCCGTGCCGTGGCGACCTGGTCCAGGAAGAGGCAGGGCTGGGCGAGCAGCGTGCTCATGGAGCCGTCCGGGGCCTCGGCCTGCGCGGTGTCAGCCCGGACGAGCAGCGCGTCCGCCACCTCCTGCCGGAAAGCGGGGTCGAGGGCTTCCAGTCCCTCGTCGACGCAGGAGCGGTAGACCGGGTCGGCCTCGTAGCGGGCACGCCCCATCCCCGGTCGCTGGGTGCCCTGTCCGGGGAACATCAGCACCGCGCCCGATCCGGCTCTGACGCGGGCCTCGCCGAGTGCCGCCCGGCGCAGCAGGGCCGGTGCCCGAGCCGTGTCCGGGGCGACGACCGCCGCACGCCATGGGAGGCGGGCCCGGCCGACGCGGAGGGTGTACGCCACATCGGCGAGGGAGAGGTCCGGGTTGGCCTCCAGGTGGTCGGCCAGGCGGTTGACGGCCCGGCCCAACGCGGCCTCGTCGGCGGCCGAGAGCGTCAGGAGCTGGGAGGTCGCGGACGCCGTAGCCTCGGCGGAAGGGGCGGGCTTGGCCTTCTCGACGGTCCTGTCGTTCTTGGCGTCCTTGGTGTCCTTGGCGTTCTTGGCGTTCTTGGCGTCCTTGACTGGCGGTTCCTCCACGATGACATGGGCGTTGGTCCCGCCGATGCCGAAGGAGCTGATCCCCGCGCGCCGGGGCGTCGGCCCCTGCGGCCACGGCTGGGGCGTGGCCGGGAAGCGCAGTGCGGTTCCCTGCGAGGCGAGCCGTTCAGCGGGGCGGGTGAAGTTCGCGATCGGGGGCACCGTGCCGTGGCGTACGGCGAGTACGGCCTTGATCAAGCCCACCACTCCGGCCGCGGCGTCGAGATGACCGGTGTTCGACTTCACGGCGCTGACGTACAGCGGAGAGTCTTCCGCGTCCCGCGCCCCGCTGAGGAAGACCTCGCGCAGAGCCGAGACCTCCACCGGGTCGCCGAGTCTGGTGGCGGTGCCGTGCGCCTCCACCAGACCGATCGACTCCGCCGGTACGCCCGCCACGTCGAGGGCGGCCTGGATGACCCCGGCCTGGGCGGACGGACCGGGCGCGGTGTAGCCGACCTTGCGGGCACCGTCGTTGTTGACGGCCGACCCGAGGATGACGCCGTGGATGACGTCCCCGTCGGCGAGTGCGTCCGCCAGCCGCTTCAGTACGACGATGCCCGCCCCGTCACCGGGAATGGTGCCCGCCGCGTGCTCGTCGAACGGCCGGCACAGACCGTCCGGGGAGAAGATGCCGCCGGGCTCGTGGACGTAGCCGTGCCGGGAGGGCGGCGCGAGCGAGCAGCCGCCCGCGAGGGCAAGGTCGCTCTCGTACGCCAGCAGGCTCTGCACCGCCATGTGTGTGGCGACCAGGGACGTCGAGCACGCGGTCTGGACCGTGAGGCTCGGCCCCTGGAGGTTGAGCTTGTAGGAGATGCGGGTGGACGCGAAGTCCTTCTCGCCGGCGATGACCACCTGGAGGGGCCCGGCGTTCTGCGAGATCTTCGGGTCGGCGAGCACCTCCTGGAGATAGGCGTTGCCGCCGATGCCGGTGAAGACACCGGTGCGGTTCTCCTCCGGCCCCGCCGGGGCGTATCCGGCGTCCTCCAGTGCCCGCCAGGCGCACTCCAGCAGGATCCGCTGCTGCGGGTCGAGCAGGGACGCCTCCAGCGGTGAGTAGCCGAACAACTTCCGGTCGAATCCCCGGACATCGTCGAGAACGGCTCGCACCGGCACATAGCCCGCGGCGTCGAGGACGCCGCGTGGCACACCGGCGGCGCGCAGCTCTTCCTCACCGAAGCGGGCGGCGGCGTGCTCGCCGGACACCACCATCCGCCAGAACGCGTCCAGATCCTCGCCGGTGCCGGGCAGCCGTGCCGCCATGCCGACCACGGCGATCCGCTCGTCGGCGGGTCGTCGGCGCCCCGAGGACCGGCCGGGCGGCAGCGGCAGCGGCTCCGTCCCGTTCGCCAGGGAGGTGCCGTGTCTCTCGTGCAGGAACCGAGCGCAGGCTCGGACGGTGGTGTGGCGGAAGAGATCGGTGACGCTGATCTCCAGACCGGCCCTGCGTAGTGCCTCGTGGACCTTCAGCAGGGCGAAGCTGTGCCCGCCCACGTCGAAGAAGTTGTCGTCCAGCCCGATGTCGGACTGCTCGAGCACCTCCTGCCAGGTCGCCAGCACGGTCCTCGTGAGGTCCGTGCAGTCCGTGAGGCCCCGTCCCGGGGAGGGGACCGGAGCGGTCCCGGACGCCGCCGCTGCCCGCTCGCCGGCCGGCTGCTCTCGGGCCAGGACGTCGAGCATGCGGGCACGGTCCGCCTTGCCGTTCGGTGTCAGCGGAATGCTGTCGAGCTGGACGAATCGGCTCGGCCGGAGGTAGGGCGGCAGTATCGACCGCAGGTGATCCCGCAGTTCGGTCTCCGGCAGGGGCCCGTCGACGACCACGAAGGCGACCAGGGTTTCGTCGTGGGCGAGGACGGCGCAGGTCGAGGGCGGGCGTCCGGGCAGCCGCAGCACGGCCCGTTCGATCTCCGCGGGCTCGACGCGGTAGCCCCGCACCTTGAGTTGGTCGTCGCCGCGTCCCAGATACTCGAGTTCGCCGCCGGTGCGCCAGCGGGCGAGGTCGCCGGTGCGGTACATCGTTCCGCCGGCGTGGAACGGGTCGGGGGTGAAGCGTTCCGCGGTCTGCGCGGTGTCGTTCAGGTAGCCGGCGGCGACGTGCCCGCCTCCGATGAAGAGCTCACCCGGCACGTCGAGTCCGGCGGGCTCGCCGTTCTCGTCGAGCACGTAGCAGCGGGCCTGTGGAAGCGGAACACCGATCGAGTTCGTCCGCACGGAGCCGAGTTCGGATGCGTGGACCGCCCGCGCGGTGACGTGGACGGTCCCCTCGGTGATCCCGTACATGTTCACCACGGTGGCGGCGAGGCCGCTGTCCCCGAGCAGCAGGGCCAGCCGGTCCCAGTCGAGTGCCTCGCCGCCGAGCACGATGTACCGCAGCGTGGAGTCGTCCGGCCGGGCCGCGGCGGTCAAGGCGGGGGCGAGACGGTAGAGCGAGCCGGGGGTCTGGCTGAGGACCGTCACCCCGCGCCCGGCGACCAGAGCGGCGAGCGCCGAAGGATCGCGTACCTGGTCGGTCCCCGCGATGACGCAGGTACCGCCGGTGGTCAGCGGACCCCAGATCTCCCAGACCGAGAAGTCGAAGGCGAACGAGTGCGTGCACAGCCACACATCCGTCCGGTCCGTCTCCAGCCCGGCGGGCCGGTCGGCGAAGAGCTGGGCGAGGCAGGAGTGCGGCACCTCGACGCCTTTGGGCTCCCCGGTGGAGCCGGAGGTGAAGATGACGTACGCGGCCTGATCGGGAGTGCTCTCGTCAAGTGACGGTGCGTCGACGGCATCCGCGGAGACCGCGGGAGCGGCGGGAGGTGTGAGGCGCTCCTGAGCATCCACCACGAGGCAGTCCAGAGCGGGCAGCCACTCCTGGAGCACAGGTCGACTCGCGCGGTCGGCCATGACCAGGCCGATCCCCGCCCGCTCCGTGATCGACCGCAGTCGCTCGCTCGGGCCCACGGGGTCCAGTGGTACGTACGTCGCACCGGCCTTCCACGCGGCCAGCATGGCGACGACGGTCCAGGGGCTCCGCTGTCCGCAGACGCCCACCCGCGCGCCCGGTGCCACGCCGACGCTCCGCAGCTCCCGGCACACCCGGTCGGCGTGGGCGTCGAGTTCCGCGTAGGTCAGCGTGGTCGTACCGTCGGTCAGCGCCGGGTGGTCCGGGTGGGCTGTGCGGGCCCGCCGGAACCGGGCGAGCACGCCCTCGGTCTCGGCCGCGGCCGGCTGCGGGTTGACCCCGAGGGTGAGGTGCTCCGCCTCCTCGGCGTTCACCATCCGGGGCGGCTCGCCGGGTGACTCCACCGCGTACCGCAGTGCCGATTCCAGGTGGCGCAGCAGGTTCTCGGCTGTGGGCGCGAGCAGGATGTCGGCGTCGTACTCGAGCCGCAGGGAGGGCTGCTCACCCGAGAGATCGACGGTCAGGGCGACGTCCCACTTCGCCCTGTCGCTGTGCACCTCGACTTCGGTGACCGTCACTCCGGCGAGCTCCGGCAGTGCCGCGTCGAAGTTCTGTACGGCCAGCGAGCACTGCATGAGCGGCGACCTTCCGGCGGCCCCGCGCAGGCCCAGTTCCCGGACCAGCACATCGACGGGCACGTTCTGCCGGGCCATGGCCGGGAGTACGGAGCTTCGCGTCCGGCGCAGCAGGTCGGTGAAGCTCGGACGGCCGGAGACGTCCAGGCGCAGTGGGACCATGTTGACCTGGCATCCGACGAGGGACTGCTCCTCCTCGGAGTTCCGGCCCGCGACCGGGCTGCTGATCACCACGTCGTCCTGGCCGGCGTACCGGCCCAGGACGCTCGCGTAGATCGCGGCGAAGGCCATGAAGACGGTGGCGCCCGCCCGCTGTGCGGTGGTGCGCAGCCGAGTGACCAAATCCTCGTCGAGGGGCACCAGCAGGGATCCGCCGGCGCCGCTGGGAACCGCCGGGCGAGGCAGGTCGGTCGGCAGGGCCAGGGGGCTCATCCCGGCCAGCTGACCGCGCCAGAAGTCCAGATCGGCCGAAGAGGTGTCACCCTCCGTCCACCGCGCACGCTCATGCTCGGCCCACACGAGCGGGCTGGGTGCCGCGCCCTCGAAGAGCTGCTCCCCGCGGTCCGCCGGCCCCGCGGCGTAAGCGGTCTCGAGATCGCGGAAGATCACACCTAGCGACCAGCCGTCGCACACGATGTGGTGGGCCACCATGACCAGCCCGAACTCCCGCGGGCCGATCCGGGTCAGTCCCCAGCGGACCAGCGGGCCCCCCGCCAGGTCGAACGGGGAGGCGCTCAGCCGTGCCGCCAACTCCCGCACCGCGTCGGACCGCTCGGCGGCCGGATCGGCGTCGGTGACCGGATCGGCGTCGGTGACCGGATCGGTTTCGGTGACCGGATCGGCGTCAAACACCGTCCACGAGGGCCCGGTCGAGCGGTCGAGGATCCGCTGGACCAGTGCACCGCCCTCTAGGACGAAGGTGGCCCGCAGCGAGTCATGGCGGGCCGTCACCTCCGCGACGGCCCGGTGCAATGCCTCGACGTCGAGGTCACCGTCGATGAGCATCGCGACGGTCACCAGGTAGACGTCGTGCCCCTCCGCCTCGCTGGTTACATACAGCCGCTCCTGAGCGAACGTCATCGGTCCCGTGCTGGCTGACGCGGTCATCATGTCCCCCGTGGACTCAAGATCGTCGCTGCCTGCAAGCTACGTGCCCGGACTGGATGCAATCTGCACCCACGTTCGATATGACACGCATCACAGGACACTCCAGCATCAGCTTTCACGGCGCGTCTGCCCCCGGTTCTGCCCCCGCGGACATTCCCGTTCCGCGCGTCGGTCGGGTAAGAGGAGAGGGACCGCGTTCAACGAAGGGGAACCGCGCATGCGTGCCCAGGCAGAGAACCGCCCGAGCGCCGACCGAGGCGGCGAACGCCCCGCGTTACGGCCGACCGCCGCCCCACCCCCGCTCATCGCTCTCCAACAGGCCGCTGGGAACGCCGCGGTGACTCGCGCGATTCAGCGGGCACGGGACGAGCAGCGCCCCGAGGAGCAGCGGAGCGGGCCCGGGGAGCGCGATGCCGAAGGGACCGTGCCGGTCCAGCGGCGGTCATCGGTCTTCGACGCCGTCGACTCCCCCGCCCATCCGCTGGAGCCCCGCATCCTTCAGCGAGCCGAGCAGGCCTACAGCATGGACTTCGGCCACGTGCGTGTGCACAACGGCCCCGTCGCCCAGCGCTCGGCCGAGGAACTGGGCGCCCTGGCCTACACCACCGGCTCTCATATCGTGCTCGGCGATATCCGCGTCAGCGACGAGGTGATGTACGAAGAGGTCGACCACGTGCGCCAGCAGGCCCTCGGGACGGTGCCAGGCACTCCCACCGGCGGTGGCGAGAAGGTCTCCGCCCCGAACGACCCCTTCGAGGTGAGCGCCGGCTCCAACGGCCGAAAGATGGCCAGGGGCGCCGCTCCTGACCTTTCACTGCCGGGTGCCGCCGCAGCACCCGGCGAGGCGGTGCAGCGCGGCGTGAAGGGGGACATCGCCGTCCAGCGGGCGGACCGGCCCGGCCCCGCGGCCGCGCCCGCGCCCCCGGCCACGGCCTCGCCGCCGACCAGTGCCTCGCCCCCGGCCATTGTCCGTCTGGCGCGGCTGCTCGTCGGAGGCAACCAGGAGATCAGGAACAAGGAAGTACGTGACGTCATCCACAAGCGTGTGCGCGGTGGCCCGAGGTTCTCGGACGAGGAGCTCCAGGGGATCAAGGCCGCGGGGGCCGAGGACCCCAAGTGGCTGAAGACCGTGGGCATCTGCACCCACGCCGAAGCGGAGGCCTACATCAAGGCGGGCGATTTCCGCAGCTGGCTCCAGCAGCCGGAGGGCAAACGCCTGCTCGTGGCCACCCTGCGTTGGCAGCAGAACATCGAGGATCGCGGCCAGGGGAAGCCACCGGCCAAGCCCACCCGATCGGACTACCAGCTCGGCCGTCACATGGCCATGCACGCCGAAGAAACGCCGGAAGCCGAGAAGGATCAGCTCACGGAGGAACGAAACGAGCAGATCTTCCAGACTTTCATCAAGACCCTCCTCCCTCCCGGTGTCAGCGACGACGTACCGGACGCCGACAGGCACCGAGAGCGGGTCGAGCGCGGCACCGAGCTGCTGACGAAGATCTTCCTGATCCTGAAGGAGGGGCTGAAGGTCTTCAATCCGGAGGCGGGCATTCACGAGGACTTCGAGGACGACGTCGCTCACGCTCTGGCCTACGGCGGACGCGTCAACATCCGAATTCCGCAACTGGCCCACGGCCAACACGGCTACGAGTTGCCTCAGTGGCTCCACATCACCAAGGAGGACCGGAAGCCCTGGGAGCCCAAATCGACTCCGGAGAAGCCGGTGTACCGGCGCGGATTCGGCACACATCACATGGAGATCGGTGACAACAAGGCTGACGGTACGCGGGGCGACTTCGTGGAGAAGGGCGAAATAGGTGCCACCGCCCAGAACTGGCTCGATCCCCACAGCCACCTCTACGGCCTGCCCATGGCCGTCGGAGGCATGGGGAACAACGACTTCCACGGCGACACCATCCTCCCGGACGAGTCGTACGGACACCTGTTCATGGGCTACAAGCCCCCGACCCGCAAGCGCGACGGGGCACTACAGGTCGGTATCGAGACCGCCGGCCCGGGTGGCCGAACCCCCGATGGCTACCAGCACGGCGTGACGAGCAGCGAGAAGAACAACAACCCCGTGAGCCAATTCGGCGGCCACAAGGACGACAAGCTCGCCGCCAAAGCCCCCCTCGGCTCGAGCCAGCGCCATGTCGACCTGCGGGAGTTCGGCGACTGGGTCCAGAAGCTGAAGGACCTGGAGCAGGCCTGGAAGACCGAATGGGCCAAGGCGAAGACCCCGGAGGAACGCGCGGCCCTGTATCGGGACTTGATCGGCAAACGCAGTGGCGGTGGTTCGTGAGCCGCACCACCCGCACCGTGCGCACGCCGGACAGCCTGCGATGCGGCGGTAGGGGTGAACCGGGGCGACGTGCTCGTTACGCGGTCACAGCCTGCGACCCAGCACCTGGGATTTCGTTCCGTTGTTGTACGCCCTGGTCGCGATGAAGAGCCCGGATCGGTTCCACTTGCCTACCAGGGTGACCTCATCGCCGTCGCGGATCTCGCTCTTGAAGTACCAGGACCTCATTTCCACCTGAGCCTGCAAGACCCGGCCGCCCCCGGTCTCGACGTTCACCCGGAACCGCCAGATGAGCACGGGGGGCTGTCCACGTGCCTGAGGGGGGAGCTGGCGCTGGCCGAAGTACCTCACGGTGCCCTCGATACGGGTACGGCCGCGCCCTCTGGCTTCGGGCGGAAACGGCTCCGGCACCTGCCGCTGCGCAGCCAGGGCCGCCGATCCGGGCCCGGGGCGGGGGGTTGCCTGTTGCGGTGCAGGCTCACTGCGGGGCGGGCTGCCGCGGCCCTGGGTGGCGGTCTGGTGGTCGAGCAGTCGCAGCTCGCGGGCAGCGCCCTGGTTTCCGAGCGTGGCGGCAGCCTCGAACTGCCTGCGGGCCTCGGCCGTGTCATTCCGTTTGCGGGCGATGATGCCCAAAGCGCTCCTTGCTCTGTGGTGCTTGGGGTCGAGCAGGATCGCGTGCTGGAGCCGTTCCTCGGCGATGCCGAAGTTGAGGGCGGCTACGGCGAGCATGCCCAGGCCGTAGTACCCCTCGGCCTCCCAGCCCGGAATGTCGACGAGCTGCCGGTAGAGAGGTTCCGCTTCCGCGTACTGCTTGTCGTGGTACAGCGAACTGGCTCGGCGGCGCATCTCCGCCACCTGTTCCCGGCTGGTCTGCTGAGCCATGGCCATCACCCCACGTCAGCCGAATCCCGCACTCGGCGGTGCAGCGGCGTCGCCCGCATCGGGCGGAGCGGCGGCGAAGCCGGAATCCGCGTATCCGCCGGTGTCTGCGAACCCGTTGTCAGCTCCGTACGCGCCGAAGTCCCCGAACCCGTCGTATCCGCCGGACCCGAACCCGGTGTCAAAGGAGTCGGCGCCATATGCGGGGTCTCCGTATCCTGGGCTCTCGTATGCGGCGTACCCGGAGCCCGTACCCCCGTACCCTGTGCTGGGATCCGTGGAGTCGGCCTCCATATAGGAGGCTTCCGTGTAGTCGGCCTCAGCGAATCCGGATGTGGCGAGGTCTGAGTATCCGGGATCGGACGCGGACGCGTCGTCGAAGGTCCTCGGGTCGTTCGGGCCGAAGTTCAGCGGGAGATCATCCGGTAGTGGCCATTCCAGCGCGCCGTTGTCGTCGTCCGGCTCGCTGCCGCCCGGGCGATCGTCACTGCTGCCCGCGAAGAACGAAGCGAACCGCACTGCGTCCGCTTCCCCCGTTGCCTCTGCTCCTTCCGGAGACGTCTGCTTCTCCGGTTCGGACTGCGGCTCCCCGGCGGAACTGCGCAGGATGCCCTCGAATACCTTCTCGGCGAAGGATCCCTGGTCACCTCGCGAGGCATCCATCGCATCCATGATCGCCCGGCTGCGTTTCGGATCAAACTCCGGGGCCTGTCCCCTCTCCCGGAGTCCTCTCTCGGCTGCGAGAGGACGTTCGGCGCGATCGATCAGGGACTTGTGTGACTTCTTGATGCGGGATATCGCCTCGCCGACGATCTCTCCGAAAAATGCGGGAGGTGCGGACCCGGCGTCCCGTGTACGCGAGCCCGTTCCACGCGGCGGCGGGGCCGACGGGCGCGCGGGCCGGCGATCGTATGGCCTGGTCATGATCAGTGTCTTCTCTGTTCGTCCGTGCCTGATTCGATTGCGAGCGGCGGTCAGACCGCCCCGTCCCCGGGAGCCGCCCCGGGCGGCTCAGGGAACTCTTGTCCGGGCAGTTCCGTCCCGTGGTCGACTTCCGGAGCGCCCTGGATCCCACCCGGGTCCTGTTCCGCAGCGGCCGGAGAGGGTGTCAGGCCTGAGCCTGCGTCCCTGCCGCTGGAATCCCTGGTGCCAGCGTCCTGAGGGCCGGCGTCCGGGACCGAAGATCCTTCTCTCCCGGAAGAGTCCTGCTCCTCCTTCTTGCCTGAGGGCTGTTCCGCCGGGCTGACCTTGCCCGGAGCGGCGGGCGGCGATCCGGGGATCGGAACAGGATCCCCCGTTTTCATCTCATCGAATACATACGGGTGCCGCTGACTGTCGGGGACAACGTAGCGGCGACTGTCGTCCGTTTCATCGATGCCGGGCGGCGGAATCATTCCGGTGGCGATGTCACCCGCCGCTCCCCATATCTGACCGAGCTGAAGTCGCCTTTCTTGGTTGTCCCAGCGCTCCCTTGGGGTGAGCGACGGATCGTCCGGGTACTTCAGCATGCCGATACCGAATCCGATGAGGCTGAAAGGCTGGTATTTCAGAGTGTCCAGCTGGTCGATGAAGATTCCACCCGGGGGACGCCGTACCACCATGTCAGACGCGGGGCCGATGGTCGGCCCTCTGTTCGCCGCCGCTCTCGCCCTCGCCAGGGGCTCCGGGAGGCCGCAGACCCATCGCACTTCAATGCGCATGTCCGGGGACTGGTAAATGCGCCGGAATGTTTCGGGAGAAATGCCCGTGCGCAGAACAAAGGGATCGTCGGCTGTGGCCCTGGATGCGACGTAGTGAGCCCTCTCCGGTGTCAAGCCACGCTGTACCGACTCCTGGTAGATTTTTTCGTAGGCACCGTACACTCGGCAGGCCCGATATGACTGAATTGCCATCGATTCTCTTGGATCAGACTCTGGGGCTGCGTTACTCATGAGATTCCCGCGCGGAAGAATATGAACAACTGTGCACGCCCATGCCGAATTGGCGTTCTCCGCTCGCCCCGCCGGCGATGAAGGCGAAGCACAGGGTTGCCTTACTTGCAGCCTACGCGGGTGGGATATCTTGTCAATTGGCACCGTTGCCGCCAGCGTGACCAATTGATCCGCGTGAGAACCGGCCCAGAATCGTTGCCACTTCAACTCTCCGGAGGATTTGGCATGGCATCGTTCTGCCAGCAACCCGGCGTACTCGCGCCCGTCCCTGCCCGGAGGCTTCGTCGGTACAAGTTCCCTGACAGTCACAGCCGTTGGAGCATAATGATCACATGATGGCTGTGCCGCTCTCCGTGCTCGAAGTCGCGATGGTCCAGACCGACGCCAACCCCGTTGACACGTTGCGGGACACGACCGAGTTCGCCCAGAAGGTCGAAGCGCTGGGCTATCGGCGGCTCTGGTACGCCGAGCATCATCACTCGCCCGCGATCGGTGCGTTCCCGCCCGTCGTGCTGATCGCCCACGCCGCCGCGTCGACGTCGTCGCTCCGGCTGGGCTCCGGGGGCGTCCTCGCCCCCAACCACGCCCCGATCATGCTGGCCGAACAGTTCGGCACACTCGCCGCACTGCACCCGGATCGCATCGACCTCGGCATCGGTCGCGGTCCGGGCACGCTGCACGAGCCGACCGCACGGGCGCTCAGGCGCGGGGCGGGGCCGATCACGGACGACGAGTATCGGGCCGACGTGGCAGCCACGCTGGAGTACCTGGTCGATGAAGTCGCGCTCGGCACCCTGCCCGAACCGTGGCTGCTGGTCTCCAGCCCGGCGGGTGCCGCGCTCGCCGCCGCCCTCGGCCTGCCCGCCGCGTTCGCGCACCACATTCGGCCCGACAACACCACAGCGGCGATCGACACGTACCGCACCCAGTTCCAGCCCTCACGCTGGTGCCCCGGTCCGCGGGTCCTGCTGTGCGTGGAAACGGTGTGCGCTGGGACGCAGCGAGAGGCGGACTGGCTCGCCGGCCCCATGAACGTCGTCAAGGCCGCGCTTCTCCAAGGCCGCGGCGACCTCTCCTTCCCCACACCCGCGGAGGCAGCCGAGCACCCCTTCACCGACGAGGAACGGCAGGCCCTGGCCGGCTTCCGTGCCCACCAGGCCTACGGCACCCCCGGCGAGGTGGGGCAGCGCCTCAGTGAACTCGTCAAGGCCACTGGCGCGGAGGAGCTCATGCTCGTCACCCCCGTCTACAGGCTCGAGGACCGCCTTCGGTCCTACGAGTTGGTCGCCCTGTCGTCATAGGCCGAACTCCGGGGCAGAATGCGCTGTTTGGGTCATGGCGATCACTATGGCCATTTCGCCGAACGGGTCTCCCTGGCGCACCAGACCGGCGGGCAGGCCGAAGGCCCAGTCCACCATCCAGTACCCACGTTCGACGGGGTCCTGGGCCGACAGGGGCCGGGTTCCGGCTGTCAGGCGCTGGCGTGGCGGCGCCAGGCCGTCTTTCGCGGAGCGGCATGGTGCACGGGCTCACTGGAACCGGCGGCCTGCTGACGCCACAGCCACAGCGATGTCATGGACAGCAGAGCGGTGAAGACCACCAGGAAACCCACCGACACCCACATTGGCCGGCTTCCGGGATCGTCCCATCCCACCGATGCGGCCGCAGCTGCCCACATGGCGGCACCCCCAGCGTAAAAGGTGCGGATCCTGCGCAGTTGCCGCAGGGCTCGTACGGACTCGGCGTGATCAGTTTCCGTTGCCATGCCGACGCAGGTACCCCGATGCGCCGCCTCCAACAACCCTCGGCACAGCTCCCTGGAAACCGCACCCCGCACCTCACGGCCCCAGAGGAGGAACCCGCAGTCGCGCCGCCTCCACCCGGTGCAGGTGGATGAGGATGTCGTGGGTGCGGGCCAGGGCTATGTCGTACTCCCGCTCGGGGTAGACCGTGCCGATGCTGCGGGTCGGACGGGCCTGCCGCAGCCAGTCGCGGGCGGGTCGCGGTACCGTCCGCAGGTCGACGGCGTAGTCCCGGAGGGCTGCGCGGTCGAGGGTGTGCTCGTTGAGGCCGGCTCCGGCCGCACCGACGGTGAAGCTCCGCACCTTGCCGTCCGGCCCGGTCGAGTTGAACGAGCCCCGGTCGAAGGTGAAGCCCACGCTCACGTACGCGTCCCCCAGCCGGTCACGCAGGAAAGCGTGCGATTTCATGATCCCAGGTTCTCGTTCCGGACCGGCGTCGCCCATCCGGCTGTCCTCCGAACACTGGTGCGGAAAGCCACTGGTCGTGGCGGGGGATTTCCGCACCTGGCTTCAGGCTCTGGAAGCGGCCGTCCCGGTGCCGGCCAAGCGCATGGCGGCAGCGGCCCCCAGGTACAGCACGGCGACGACCAGCAGCAGCGCCTGATAGCCCGTCACCAGGGCCAGGTACTCCAGCGCGCCCCCGGTCAGCGCCCCCAGCAGGTTCGCGCCGAACGCCGAGGTCGGGTCCGGGGCCAGAGCCAGGCGGTCCGAGAAGATGAGGTTGGCGCAGAAGATGGGGGCGAAGGCCAGGGTGATGGCACAGGCGAGACGGGCGGGGAACGGCAGCGACAGGACGGCCTCCGCCGGGACCAGCCAGGCTGCCGCGAGGGAGCAGAAGAGGAGAAGCTGCAGCAGGATCCGGTTGACGTGCCGTAGCTTGCGCCGGACTTCGACCGCGGCCAGGACCGCCAGGAGCACGCCGATGAAGACCAGGGCGTTGACCAGCCAGGTCGTGCCGAAGTAGAGCGCGAAGCCGATGACGTTCTTCGTTTCCAGCAGCATGAAGGCCGCGCCCAGCAGGAACATGTCGGTGTAGCGCAAGGTGCTCCGGACACGCACCCCGGCCAGGCGAACCGCCAGCAGCGTCACCAGCAGCATGGCGCCGAGCGCGCCCAGATAGAGCGTGGGAATGCCGCGGTGGAGCAGGTAGGGGAAGGGGTGGTCGTCGGTCGCGGCCTGCGGGACCGGGCCGCTGGGCCGCCAGGCCCGCTCGCAGGACTGGTCGGCGGTGGTCATTCCGGCCACCAGCACGGCCGCGTTCCGTTTGAACGTCGTCACACAGGGGGCGTGACCGTAGACGTCGTCGAGCGTGCCGGCGAAGCGGTCGACCAGCCAGCTCTTCCGGTAGTAGTTGTACATGGCGAACGCGCCGTCCGGCGTCAGATGGTCGCGCGCGGCCTCGAACGCCTCCCGCGTGAACAGATAGCTCTCCAGGCGCAGATTGCTCGCGCCGGCCACCAGGGTCAGCGAGTCCGGCAGTGCCATGACGATGAGGTCGTACTTGGTGTCCGTCCGCTCGAGGAAGGCCCGGCCGTCGTCGATGTGGACATGCACCCTGGGGTCGTCGTACGGCTTCGCGGGGTGCAGTTGGGCGCCGATCTGCTGGAGCCGGGGGTCGATCTCGACGGCGTCCACGTGCTCCGCTCCGTACGCGAGTGCGACCGCGACGTCATTGCCGTTGCCGGCCCCGATGACCAGCACGCGTTTGTGGGGGTTGCGGGGCGTCTGCTCGTACGCCTCCCGGTAGGGCGAGTTCTCACGCATCAGCACCCGGAGCGGCGCGGTGCTCTGGTGCGGAACGCCGTTGGCGGAGATGTAGTAGGTCCGGGTCGTGGTCGGTGAGGGTTCGAGCTGGATCTTGTAGTAGGGCGACCAGGAGATGCCGGTCGTCGTCGACTCCAGGAAAAGCACGGCGACCATCGCCGTCAGGGGGATGCCGCAGAGCAGTGTGTCGCGCCGGCCGCCGAGGATCAGCAGGGCCACGGCGGCGATGACGCCCCATACGACCGACGGGGCGCGGAGCCAGGACAGTACGGCGAAGGACACCGAGCCGGTGAGGCTGCCGAGCAGGTCGTAGCGGTAGGCGTCGAGTGAGGGAAGCAGGCGGAACAGGTCGGCGGTGATCTTGCCGATCCCTGCCATGATCACCGCCGTCAGCAGGAAGATGACCGGCAGCGTCACCCACTCGGGCAGGCCGGTGGTCTTCACCGCGGTGAAGTAGATGACCTGGCCGCTGCTCTGACGCACCTGCACCGGGAATTCGCGGACCAGGACGACGAGAAGCACCAGCGGGACCGGTGTCCAGCGTTTGAGCCAGTGTCCGCGCGCGGCGGGGATCAGGAACCCGATGCCGATGCCGAGGAACGATCCCAGCAGGATGAAGTTCGAGAAGTAGCTGAGGTGGACGACGTTGGCGCCCGCCCATCTGATCAGTGCCAGCTCGACGAAGAGCATGGTGCTGCTGGCCAGCATGAGTCTCAAGCGCACCGAGCTTGCTTTTTGCCCGGTTTCGACCCGATTCATACGCATGCACAGTGCCAGCTTCGGAGCGGCGAGTCGAGGTGCCTTGCCGGGGAGTGCTATGCCGCGTCGCGAGGCGGTGTCATGGCCCAGCGGATGCCCGCCGTCACGGCCGTGCCGAGCGGGCGGACACACGGGCCCTCCACGACGGGGAGCCGTGGCAGCCACAGCGCGCGCGAGGCCCAGAGCGGCAGGAGGGAGACGGCGTTGGCGGCGATGACGCCGTACGGGAGGCGGGCGAGGAGCGGGACGGGCGGGTTCAGCAGCAGGAAGCGGGCCGAGCCGCGTGCCTCTTTGGTGGCGCGCAGCTCACCGCGGTAGGCGACCAGGCGCGCGGCGAGCTCGGCGGCGTTCACCGGGGGGTCCGGGACGCCGAGCGCGGCGGCGATGCGTGCCATGTCGGCGACGTAGGCGTCGCAGCCCTCGTCGTCGAGGGGGTGCGCACCGTAGCGCTGATGGGCGCGCAGGAAGCTGTCGACCTCGGCGATGTGCACCCAGCACAGCAGATGCGGGTCCGCGGCGGAGTAGGACTGTCCGTCGGCGGTCGTGCCGCGCACCGTCTCGTGGACGGCTCGTACGCGGTCGCAGGCTTCCTGAGCGCTGCGGGCGGGCCCGTAGGTGGTGACGGCCAGGAAGGTGCTGGTCCGCTGTAGCCGGCCCCACGGGTCCCCGCGGAACCCCGAGTGCCCGGCCACGGCTGCCATGGCCAGGGGATGGAGCGACTGGAGCAGCAGGGCCGACAGGCCGCCGATGAACATCGCGGCGTCCCCGTGCACCCTCCTGACGGGCCGGTCGGGGCCGAACCAGCGGGGGCCGGGTGTGCCATGGATGCGCGCCCGGTTGCCCGGACCCTCAGGACCCGCCACGCGGGCGAAGATCTCCCTGCCGAGCCGGTCACGCAGCGAGGGCCCGCCCTCCGGGAGGAGTCTCCTGGGCATCGCGTCCTCCTGGCCACGGCGACGGATGAGTCAGTCCCCCATGACTTCTCAGTCTCTGTGACTTCTCAGTCCCTATGACTTCTTCTGCCCCGGTTCACCTTTCGGAGGCCTCTCGCGGGCCCGGCAGCCGGGTGCGGTGGGTGACCGGCTCCACTAGCCTGGACACTGCTTGGTGCGTGCGGCCGCAAGGCTGAGGAGGACGGCGATGCGATGGAGGCCCCTCCCGCGCGAGCGACGCCGAGCGTGGCGGAACCGGCAGCCGACGACACCGCGGCAGACGCGCGCGCCAGGCCCCGCGCCTGCGGCGTGATCCGAACGACAGGCCCTAGGTGGGCGGATCATGAGGACACGGCCCGGGGGTGGGAGCAGGCGACTGGGGCTGACGGGCGGCTCGGTCCTGGCGAGCGGCTTCCTGGCGGTGCTGATCGGTGTCGCGTTCGCCGTCCTGCTGCAAGTCATCGGTGACGCTCGCGGCTTCACCGCCGACGCGAGGGCCTCGCGCGAGGCCATCACCGATGCCGGCACTCTGGAACAGCATCTGCTCGACCTGGAAACCGGGCAGCGCGGCTTCGTCATCACCCGGGACGAGACCTTCCTCCAGCACTGGCAAGCGGCACGGGACAGCTATCCGGCCGAGGCCAGGCGACTCCTGGCCTCGGCGACCTCCCCGGAACAGCGCCGTCTCGCGGGACTGATCAACAGGGACATCGACTCCTTCCTCTCGGACTACTCGCTACCGCTGGTCGAGGCGGTGCGGCGGGACGATCCCGCGGCGTCGAGTCCGGCGGTGACGGCGGAGGGGAAGCGGCGGGTGGACGCGCTGCGGGCCCGGTTCACCACGTACATCACCGATGAGCGGGCCAAGCTCCAGCAGCGCCAGGACGCCACGGACGCCAGCGCCCAGCGGGCCGTGATCGTGGCGTGTGCGGGACTCGCCGGCCTGACCGGGCTCATCGTCACGCTCACCGTGTTCCAGCACCGGGCCGTCGTGCGCCCGCTGCGGCGCGCGGCCTCGGCGGCCGGGCGGCTGGCGAAGGGCGACCTGGAGGTACGGGTGCCTTCCAGCAGGGTGGCGGAGGTCGCCGCGCTTGCGGCGTCCTTCAACACGATGGCCGCCTCGTTGCAGGAGAGCCGCGCCCGGACCGAGGAGGCCCGTGAACGTCTGGAGTTCCTGTACGAGCGCCTGGAGCTGCTGTACGGGGCGAGTGTGTCGGTGGGCACCGGGCTGGACGTGGAGCGGACGGCACGCGAGTTGGCTCGGGTCGCGGTTCCGGGGTTCGCCGACTTCACCACCGTCGACCTGCTGGAACCGGTCCTGCGCGGCGACGAGCCGACCGCCGGTGCCGCCACCCGGCTGCGCCGGGTGGCGGCGGACGGTGTCCGGGACGATGCCCCCCTGCTGGGTCTGGCGGACCCGCCGGACCTGACCTCGCCCCCGCCTGAGGCCCGAGGGCCGCTCTCCGGACGGGCCAGGCTCGACGCGGACCTGCGTGACAGCACGGAGTGGGCGTCGGAGCAGCCGGAGGCGGCGGCGCGCGTCCTCGCGTACGGCATCCACTCCAGGATCAGGGCACCGCTGCAGGCCAGAGGGGTGACGGTGGGCACGGTGGACTTCTGGCGCAGCCGACCCGATCCCTTCGGGCCCGACGATGTCGCCTTCGCCGAGGAGCTGGCCGCCAAGGCGGCGGTCGCCGTCGACAACGCGCGCCGCTTCACCCGGGAGCGGTCCACCGCGCTGGCCTTGCAGCGTCATCTGCTGCCGCAGCGTCTGCCCCGGCAGACGGCCGTGGAGGTGGCCTCCCGCTACCTGCCCGCCTGGACGCGGACGGGGGTCGGCGGTGACTGGTACGACGTGATCCCGCTGTCGGGCAGCCGGGTCGCCCTGGTCGTGGGGGACGTCGTCGGACACGGTCTCCAGGCCTCCGCGGCCATGGGGCGGCTGCGTACCGCCGTGCGCACGCTGGCCGATGTCGACCTGCCGCCCGACGAGCTGCTCACCCACCTCGACGACCTCATCCTGCACCTCTCCGAAGGCGAACCTGCGCCCGGCGAACACGGCGCCGACGAGGCGCACGGCCTCGGGGGTTCCTCCGCGGACCTCGGAGCCACCTGTCTGTACGCGGTGTACGACCCGGTCTCCCGGCGGTGCACGCTGGCCACGGCCGGGCACCCGATGCCCGCCGTCCTGGCTCCGGACGGCACGGCGCATGTCGTCGCCGGTCATGTCGGACCCCCGCTGGGGATCGGCGGTCTCCCCTTCGAGGCCACCGATCTGGAACTGGACGCCGGGAGTGTGCTCGCCCTGTACACCGACGGCCTCGTCGAGGCGCGCCACCGGGACATCGACGTCGGGCTGGCCGAGTTGTGCCACGCCCTGGCGCAGCCCGCGGAGTCGCTGGAGGAAGCCTGTGACACCGTGCTCGGATCCCTGCTCACCGGCCCGGCGGCGGACGACGTGGCGCTGCTGCTGGCCCGCACCCGCGCTCTGCCGGCGGACCATGTCGCGACGTGGCAGATCCCCGCGGAGCCGGTCCAGGTGGAGCGCGCCCGCAAGCTGGTCGTCGAGCAGCTCGACGCCTGGGGGCTGACGGAGGCGACGTTCGTCATCGAGCTGGTCGTGAGCGAGCTGGTCACCAACGCCATCCGTTACGGGCAACCGCCGATCCGGCTCCGGCTCATCCGCGATCACACGCTGATCTGCGAGGTGTCCGACACCAGCAGCACCGCGCCGCACCTCCGGCGCGCCCGGGCCTTCGACGAGGGCGGGCGCGGACTGCTCCTCGTCGCCCAGCTCACCCAGGGCTGGGGCACCCGGCAGACGACCAAGGGCAAGACCATCTGGTGCGAGCAGGCGCTGCCCGCTTCGTGACGGCGCCATGGGCCGGTGGACCGGGCCAGGGGGGCCGGTCGGGGCGCCGAACAGGTGCGTTACATTTTGCTGTTCCTTGACCGCGATCATTCACGATCTCTCACGCTACGGAGCCGCCCACCCATGAGCGACATCGTCAACGGACTTGGCAGGGCCACCGCTTACGGCGGACTGGGACTGGTTCTGCTGGTCCTCGGCATCGTCCTGGTCGACGTGCTCACGCCCGGAAAGCTGGGCCGGCAGATCTGGGAACAGCGCAACCGCAACGCCGCCATGGTGCTCAGCTCCGCGCTGCTCGGTATCGGTGGCATCGTGTTCACGTCCATCTGGACGACCTACGAGGACTTCGGCAAGGGGCTGGTCTCGACCGCCGCGTTCGGGCTGCTGGGTCTGGTGATGATGGCGGTGGCGTTCCTGGTGGTGGACCTGATCACGCCGGGGCGCCTGGGCGCGGCGCTGGTCGAGCCGGAGCCGCACCCGGCGGTCTGGGTGACGGCGTCCTGCAATCTCGCCGTGTCGGCCATCCTGTCGGCGTCCATCGCCTGACGCGGATCTCCCGACGAGCGGTCCTGTCGGCCCCCTGCCGGACGTCGAGCGTCCGCAGGGGGCCGGCCGCTATCCGGGCGCCCGGTCCGACCCGGGCCGCTCCCCCGCCGGTCGCGCCAGCATGCCGACGGCCGCGGAGAAGAGCCACGGCAGGCTCTGCGCGACGGGCACCAGCGCCGCGCGGGCCGGGAGCGGTCTGGTCGCACCGAGGAGCGCGTGGGTCAGCCAGCGGTAGCGCCGGGTGAGCCGGCGCCACTCCCTCTCGTAGGCCGGCAGGTCACCTTCGGTGATGGCCCGGACCGCGGCGGACGCCTGCGCGAGTGCCAGCGCGATGCCCTCGCCGGTCAGCGCGTCGACGTAGCCGGCGGCATCGCCCACGAGCAGCACCCGGCCCGCCGTGCGGGTGCTCGCGGTCTGGCGGAACGGGCCCGCGCCCCGTACCGGTCCGGCGGGGCCGGCCCCGGCCAGCCGCTCCCGTAGCTCGGGGAATGCGGCGAGTTGATCGTCGTAGGGGCGGCGGGCGGTGGTGAGGACCGCGACGCCCACGAGGTCGTCGGCCACCGGGGTCACATAGGCCTCCGCTTCCCGGGACCAGTACACCTCGACGTGGTCGCTCCAGGGGGCGAGCGTGTAGTGGCGCCGCAGCCCGTGCCGCGGACGGGACCGGCGCGGCCGGTTCAGCCCCAGGGCGCGGCGGATCGGCGAGTGCAGGCCGTCGGCGGCCACGAGGTGGCGGGCGCGGGTGCCGTCGACCACCACCCCGTCCTGGTCCTGCTCGACGTGGCGCGCGGTGCGCTGGTCGACGCGTACGCCCGCCGCCAGCACCGACTCGCGCAGCAGCGCGTGCAGCGTCGTACGGCGGACCCCGCGCCCCGGGCCGGATGTGAAGTCGGCGTCGACCCGGCGAGGCCCTGCGATGTAGCGGATTCCTCGCAGGTCGCGCCCGGGCGGGTGTACGCCCAGTGCCGCGAGGGCGGCGACGGCGCCCGGCATCAGGCCCTCGCCGCACGCCTTGTCGACGATGCCGCCGCGCTGCTCCCAGACGCGGACGTCGAGCCCTGCCCGGGCCGCGTGCAGGGCCGTGGCCAGGCCCGCGGGTCCGCCGCCGACGACGAGCAGATCCATGGGTGCCTCCTCAGGCCAGCCGTGCCAGGGCGGCGTCCTCGGCGCGGATGCGGGTGGCGAGCAGGGATCCGTTCAGCGCGGTGAAGACGATCGCCGTGGCCCAGGCCGAGTGGACGAGGGGCAGCGCGAGCCCTTCCAGGGCGACGGCGGCATAGTTCGGGTGCGGGATCCAGCGGTAGGGTCCGCCGGTCACCCGGGCGGCGCCCGGCACGACGATCACCCTGGTGTTCCACTGCCGGCCCAGGGTGGTGACGCACCACCAGCGCAGCCCCTGCGCGAGCGCGACGAGGGCGAGCATGGCCCAGGCCAGCACCGGTACGGCGTCCGGCCTGCGGATCCACACCTCGACCAGCGCGCCGACGAGCAGCCCCGTGTGCAGCACCACCATGAACGGGTAGTGCCCCCGGCCGGACTCCACGCCGCCCCGCTCGAGGCTCCACGCGGCGTTGCGGCGGGAGACGGCCAGCTCGGCGACGCGCTCCAGGCCCACGGCCAGCACCAGGATCGTGAACAGGGTCTCGCTGCTCACCGCTCACCGCCCGGGGCGCGCAGGAGCACGAGTTCGGAGCAGAAGCCCGGGCCCATGGCGAGCATGAGTCCGTAGGAGCCGGGCGGGGGCGGCCGGTCGGCGAGTGTGTCCGCCATGACGTGCAGCACCGAGGAGGAGGAGAGATTGCCGATCCGGCGCAGCGAGTCCCAGGTCACGCTCAGCGCGTCGCGCTCCACGCCGAGGGCGTCCTGCAAGGCCTCGAGGACCTTGGGGCCGCCGGGGTGCGCCACGTACCAGCCGAGATCGCCGCAGGTCAGGCCGTGATCGGCGAGGAAGCCGCGGACGTCGTCGCCGACGTGCCGGCGCACCAGGTCGGGGACGGCGGAATCGAGTACGACTCTGAACCCGCCGGAGCCGATCTCCCAGCCCATCATGCGCTCCGAGTCGGGGTAGAGACGGCTGCGCGAGGCGAGCACCTCGGGAGCGGCGGGGTCGTCGGACTGTGCGAGCGGGTGCTCGCACCCGACGGCGACCACGGCCGCGGCGCCGTCTCCGAACAAGCCGCTGGCCACGAAGTTGGCGACCGAGGTGTCGTCGCGCTGGAGTGTGAGGGAGCACAACTCCACCGACATCAGCACCGCCACCGCGTCCGGGCGGCCGCGCAGCAGGTCGTGCAGACGGGCGATGCCGGCCGCGCCGGCGACGCAGCCGAGGCCGACGAGGGGCAGGCGCACCACGTCGGGGCGCAGGCCGATCTCCGCCGCGACACGGGCCTCGAGAGAGGGCACGGCCAGACCGGTCACCGTGCACGAGACGATGTAGTCGACGTCGGCCGGTGTGAGGTCGACGCTCTTGAGCGCGTCGACGACCGCGCGACCGCCGAGTTCGACACCGGCCCGGATGAAGACGTCGTTCGACTGGCCGAAGTCCTCGATGCGGCCGTACTCCTCGAGCGGGAGCACGGTGTGCCGGGTCTCGACGCCCACATTGCGGTGGAACCGTTCGACGACGCCGCGATCGATCGTGTTCCCGGCCAGTGTGGTGGTGACGGACTCGGTGATCTCCTCCTGCCGGTGGCAGTGCTCGGGCAGGGTGCCGCGGACGCTGAGGACGCGCATGGTCATGCTGGCTCCTGGGATGGGGCGGTGGGGGGCGACGGGCACCCGGCTGACGCGGTCGCGTGGGGCCGCCGGGGCGGTCGCGACGTCTGCCGCGTCATCAGCCGGCCGTCAGCAGCGCGACGTCGAGCAGGGCGATGGCCACCGCGGCACGGAAAGGAGCGCGCCCGCGGGCGAACAGCGTGAGCACCGCGAGCACGACCACCAGGGCCAGGGTCGTCCAGGCCCACACGGGAGGGGATCCGGCGGGACCGGCCACGGCGAGCGCCGAGGCGGCGGTGAGCAGCACTGCGGCAAGGACGCGTGAGCGCTGTTCGCCGATCCGGTGCGGCAGGCCGCGGACACCGGTGCGTTCGTCGTCGGCGAGGTCGGGCAGCACGTTGAGCAGATGCGCTCCGACGCCGAGTGCGGCGCCGGCGCCGGTCATCCACCAGGGCGCCCAGTGGGGTGCCGGGCCGGCGAGGGTGACGACCGAGGGCAGCGTCCCGAAGCCGCACGCGTACGGCGCCCAGGACCACGGGGTCGCCTTGAGCCCGAGGTTGTAGGCGTGGCCCGCGCCGGTGGCGAGGACGACATTGACCAGCGCGCCGCGCCAGCCGAGGAGCGCGGACAGCACGAGGGAGGCGACGCCGGCCACGACCAGGGCGCGTACCACCCAGCCGGCCGGGAGGGAGCCGGTGGCCAGCGGCTTGTCGGTGCGGCCCACGGCGCGGTCGCGCGCGAGGTCGAGCAGGTCGTTGCCCCAGCCGATCGTGAGCTGGCCGGTGAACACCGCCGCCGTGACGGCGACGGCGTGGAAAGGGTGCAGTCCGCCGCGGAGCGCCAGCAGGCCGGTGACGACGGTGACCGCCAGGGCGGGGCCGCCGTGGGCGGCGGCGAGCAGCGCGAGCACACGCGGCGGCTGTCTGTGGCGCGCCGGGGTCGGGTCGGCGGTGCCGGCCGCCTCGGCGGTCACCGGCACCGCCGCGCCGCGCCCGGCGCCTGACAGATCGTCTCGCCGCACGCGCCGGGACCGCCGGGCAGCCGCCGGGCGCGACCGGCGAGGGCGTGCCCGGCCTCGGCACGTGGGCGGCGTACGACGGAGCCGGGGTGTCCGGTCGGCCCGGTGAGCACGATGCGCATGGAGCATCGGTCCCACGTTGCCGGGCCGCTCACACGAGGCGGTCAGGCATCCGGTGGAATCGGCGTGCCGGGCACGCTAGGCGGCATCGTGGATGACGAGCTTGAACTCGGCGAGGGTCAGGAGGCGGGAGGCGGCGTCGTTGTGCGTGACGCGGAGGGCGATCGGGGTGCCCGGGGCGACGAAGATGCCGTGGTTCTTGACGTAGTACTGGCCTCCGGGTGTCGGTGTGCGGTGCTCGGTCGCCGTGGTGTCGTTGGGGTTGGGCGTCAGGCCCAGCGGGTCACGGACGTACTGGTCGCGCAGTTCGGTGTAGCCGCCCGTGCCGCCGGCGGCCTCCCACTGGATCATCGCGTGCAGATGGCCCCAGCCGGCTTTGGACGGCCAGATCAGGCCGCTGCGGTCGTCTGTCGCCCAGTTGCTCACGACATAGCCGTCCGGCTGGACGGCCTGGTGCATCTCGAATCCGTCGGATGACTCCGCCGTGCCGAAGGGGAACCGCACGATCTTGTACGTGGTTCCCGGCGCGATCAGCTGGGGGGTGTCGACCTTGAGCGAGCAGACGTGAACTCCGGGCACAACGCCACCTTCCTTGGACTTGGTTCAGCACTGCCCGCCGTCGGCCGACGGCATGCCCGCGCCGGTGCGACCCGGCGCGTTCCCGGGGTCACTCCTCGTCGCGGAGCCGGGCCGCCAACGACGTCAGCGGCCCGGTCTCCTCGGTGTGGCCCAGGGCCGTCAGGCGCGAGACCGCCGCGTCGAGGCGTGCGAGGGCGGGGGCGGGGCGTTCCAGGTAGATGCCCTCCACGGCACCCGCGAAGCGGACGCACTCGGCCCATTCC
Source organism: Streptomyces sp. NPDC050546 (assembly GCF_044457425.1). Taxonomy (NCBI): domain Bacteria; kingdom Bacillati; phylum Actinomycetota; class Actinomycetes; order Kitasatosporales; family Streptomycetaceae; genus Streptomyces; species Streptomyces sp. NPDC050546. The sequence continues at coordinate 141,427 of NZ_JBITGX010000017.1, read as the reverse complement.
CCGGCCCGGTCCTCCTCCGGTCCTGGCTCACCGAGCAGGACGAGGGCCTTGTCCAGGGCGGCCAGTGCGTCCTCGTATGCGCCGGCGTGGGCGTGGACCCGTCCGTATTCGTAGGCCAGGGCGGTGTCCAGGGAGCGGCCGCTCGGCTCGTACCCGGCGGCGCGGGCCTCGTCGGCGATCCCGCCCGCGTCGGCGAGCAGGGCGAGGGCGTCGGCCAGGCCGTCGGGGCCCTGCTGCTGGGCCTGGAGGCGGGCGAGTTCGCGCAGGCAGCTGCTGAGCTGCTCGTAGCGCGGGGCCCGGGCGTGGGCGGCGCGTGCCTGGTCGGCGGCTTCGCGGGCCCGGCCGAACTCGCCGGACTCGCCGAGGAGTACGGCGGTCTCGGCGGCGATCATGGCGTGACTCCCGGGGTCGTCGTCCCAGCCGGCCGACTCGGCCGCGAGGGCGACGAACTCCGCCGTGGCGGCCTTGAGGTCCTCCCCCGCGTGCAGCGCGCGGGCGCGGGTCAGGCGCAGCTGGGCGACGAGCCGGTCGTCCAGCTCTCCGGCGGCGGCGTCGGGTTCGGCCAGGAGGGAGTCGAGGAGGGCGATGCAGTCCTCGACGCGGCCCAGTTCGAGGCTGAGCTGGGCCGCGTTGGCGTAGGCGCAGAACGCGTCCGTGCGGCTGCCGCGGCGGAGGGCCAGCTCGGCGGAGCGCGTGAGGTGCCGCAGTGCCTCGTCGGGGCGGCCCAGGTGCATGCACACCTCGGTCAGATCGCCGTGGAGGCGGGTGGTGTCGACCGTGTCGGCCGGCCAGTCGGCGGCCCGGCGCAGGCCCTCGGTCAGGTCCGCGTGCGCGGCCTGGGTGTCCTGGAGGCCGAGCTGGAGCCGGCCGCGCAGTCCGAGCGTGCGGGGCAGGTGCCAGGCGGGGCCCTCCGTCTTCAGCCGGTCGAGGAGGGCGTCGATCTCGGAGACCGCGGCGGGCAGGTCGCCGGACATGGCGTATGCGCCGGCCCGCAGCAGCAGAGCGCCCGAGATCTGGCCGGCGACGTCGTGCCGGGTGGCGAACGCGTGCAGCAGCTCCACCTCGGCGAAGACCGGCGCGACGTGCTCCTCGCTTCCCGAGGTCTGCAGGCGCAGGGCGAGGGCGGTGGCCCGCAGCCGCAGCAGGCGCGCCTCCAGGTACGGGGTGAGGCCGGGCGTCTCCTCGTGCAGGCGGACCATGGAGACGTGGGCGGCGGTCAGCGCGGCGGCCTTCGTCTCCGCATCGTCGGCGTCCTCCGCGGGGAGTTCGGCCGTGGCGAGCAGGGCACAGGCGCGGGCGAGCGCCGCGTGACCCGGCGCTGCGGCGTCGTCGTACAGGGCGGCTGCCTCCTCGTGGAGGGCGGCGGCGTCGGCGAACTCGTCCTTCTCGCCCGCCCCGTTGGCCTCTTCGGCCAGCAGGTCCGCGCGCAGTTGTACGAGCGGGCCTACGGCCGGGTCGTCGGGATGGGTGTAGTCGCGGGCGGCGACGAGGGTGCGCAGCCGCGCCCAGCAGGCGTGTGCGTCCGGGTGCCCCTGCTCGTCCAGCGTCCTTGCCCGGAGGATGAGTTCGGGCAGCGAGTCGGGGACGGCCGCGGCCGTGCGGGCGGCGGGCTCGGTCGCCGGGGCGGCCGGGGCGACGTCGTCGAGGCTTCTGGGGCGCAGGGTCAGTTCCAGCGACTCCAGGAGCGGGGCGCGGTCGAGGCGGGCCCTGCGGCGGTCGGTGTGGGCCGTGGTGCCGTTGCGGGTGTCGAAGCGGGCGGCGAGGTCGTCGGCGCGGCCCCGCACCTCGGCGCGCAGCCCGGCCACGGTCCAGGTGCGGCCCGCGTGGCCGGGGGCGGGCAGTGCGCCGTGGCCGAGGCTCTCGACCCGCTGGAGGAGGACCTCCACGCCGGTGAGGAAGCCGAGCAGGTCCAGCGGCGAGTCCACCTCGTCGAACAGGCTCCGGTTCTCGGCGAGCAGTTCCAGGCCGCGTGCCTCGTTGCCGGTCAGCGCGCAGAACTCCAGGTGTCTGCCGACCTCCTGGGCCATCGAGGGGTTGCGGCGGCAGCCTCGGTAGCCGGCCAGGTGCAGTTCACGGGCCCGGTCGGTGCGGCCGGTGCGCAGCAGGGGCAGCAGTGCGTAGGAGACGGAGCGGGCCGGTTCCTCCTGGCAGGATTCCTTCCCGGCCAGGACGGGTTCCCAGGCGCGCAGCGCCCGCTCGTCGTCGCCGGCCGTGAGGTGGTACAGGGCGCGCTCGCAGGTTTCGCACGCCTCGCAGTCGCTGAGCCTGGTGCGGGTGCGGCTCGCCCACAGGTCGTAGGCGAGGGACGTGTCCTCTCCGACGTGGACGGCGAGCTGATACGCCTGTCCGTAGTAGGGCTGGAGGCCGAGCCCGGCCTTCTCGTAGCGGTCGCGCATCTCCTGCTGCCACTGACGCAGGCTGGCCAGCGGTATCTCGGGGAGCGCGCGCAGGGCGTTGGCCACCCACTTGAACCGCCAGAACAGCATGTGGCGCAGGCGTTCGTCGAAGACGTCGGGCTGCTCGTCGAAGAGGGTGAGCAGGCGGGCGAAGACGACGGGCGACTTCCGGGGTTCGGAGCCGTAGGTGTACGCCTCCTGGAGTTCGAGGAGCGCGTGGACGAGGGGGGCGGGTTCGGCGAACTGCTCGGCGGCGTCGACGAGTTCCTCGGCGGTGACGGTGCGGGTACGGCCGTAGGGGCGCCGGTCGTTCTCCTGGAGCGCCTGGTACAGCTCGTCCGTGTTCTGGGGGTGGGGTGCGGTGGGCATCGTCAGCTGTCCTTGCGGAGGGCGTGGGCGAGGAGGTCGAGGAAGGAGCGGTTGATGAGGCTCGACTCGGCGGGCCTCAGCGGGCGCCGGGACAGCATCACGGCCTGCCCGTAGAGGGCTTCGGCGCTGGTGCGGGCCAGCTCGGGCTCGTCGATGGTGACGGCGGTGCGCACCAGCGGGTTGAGCTGGTTGAGGATCAGCTGGGCACGCGGGGCCTCCTGGCGCAGGGCGCCGAGGATGTCGCCCCACAGACCGCCCTCCTGCTCGCGGGCGAGCTGGGAGCGGGTGCGTTCGTGCCGGGCCTCGCGGCTGTCGACGAGGAGGGCGGGGGCGGAGGCGGGCTGGAAGGTGCGCAGCGCCACGTCGCAGTCGAAGACGGCGAGGGCGTCGCGGGCCTGGGCGAGGTAGGCCGCGGCGGCCAGTTCCGTCTCCCGGTCGACGGGGTCGAGGTGGGCGGTGAGGGTCTCCGGGTCGAGGTCGGCGACGGCGGCCTCGGGCCTGATCTCGGGCAGCCGGTGGACCAGTTCGCGGTCGTAGGTGTAGCCGCCGTTGACGACGCCGAGCCCGGCGGCCGAGGCGATCGCCGCGACCTGCCGGAACTCCTCCACGCTCGACGTCACGAGCACGGTGCGGTGGGTGCGGGCGAACTCGTCGAGGGTGGTGTGACCGTCGGTGGTCTCGAACGGCAGCCAGGGCAGCAGCATCCGCAGCATCTCGTCGTCGTGCACGGCGAGCGACTTCACGGCCAGGTGGTGGGCCTGGAGGAAGCGGCCGAGCAGGTCCGGGTCGCTGGCGGCGGCCCGGGCGATCCAGGCGCGCAGCCGCTCGGCGAGGGCGTCGCGGACGGCGGCGAGGGTGTCGTCCTCGTACAGGGACTCGCGGGACGCGGTCGGTCGCAGGCTCTCGGCGTCGACGACGCAGCGGACGAAGAAGGCCCACTCGGGCAGGATCTCCTCGGCCTGTTCGGACAGCAGCATCCCCTTGACGTGCACGCGATGGCCGTGGCGGCGTCCGGCCGGCACCGTCTCGGGCAGGACGCAGGCGATGCCCTTCAGGCCTACGGCCGGCAGGTCCAGTTCGATGGTGTCCAGCGGGGTGAATCCGAAGACCTCTTCGCCGTACGCGGCCAGTGCGCGGGAGCGGGCTCCCGGGGTGGGGTATGTGCGGGCCCAGGGTGCGGGCTCGGGGTTCACGGGCGCGCCCGGGCCCCTTGCGCCGCCCGTGCCTGTGCCGCCCGTGCCGTCGTCGAAGGTGACGGGGTGGCGCAGCAGGGAGCCGAAGTGGCGGGCCAGGGCATGCACCTGCGCCGGACGGGTCCACTCGGCCGCGTCGGCGCGCGGTGTCAGGGTGACGGTGGTGCCGGGACGGGGGCGGGCGGATGCGGGCAGGGTGCGGACGGAGTAGCTGCCGTCGCCGCGGCCGCGCCATTCCACGGCGGGTGCGTCGGGCGTGCGTGCGGAGCGGCTAAGGACGTGGATCTCGTCCGCGACCAGGAAGCAGGAGAGCAGGCCGATGCCGAACTGGCCGATGTAGTCGGCGCGTTGCTCGGCGATCTGATCGGCGCGCTTGCTGCTGCGGCCGATGGTGGCGAGGAAGGTGTGCACGTCGGCCTCGGTGAGACCGACGCCGTCGTCCTCGACGCGGACCACGGAGCCGTCCGCGTACAGACGGATGCCGAAGGCGCCATGGGGCTCGACGGCGTGCCGCGCGGTCAGGGCGTCGACCGCGTTCTGCATGAGTTCGCGCAGGTAGACGCGGGGGCTGGAGTAGAGGTGGTGGGAGAGGAGGTCCACCAGGCCGCGGAGGTCGACCTGGAAGGTGCGGTCGGTGGCGGCGTGGTCGGCGGTGTTGTCGCGCAGGGGCATGGGTCAGTCCGGGGTGAAGGGAACGGCAGGCGTGGGCGGTGGTCCGTGGGACCGGCCGAAGACGGGTGGGACGGTGTGGCCGGTGGCTCAGAAGGCCTTGCGGAAGCGCGCGTATGCTTTCTCCGGGTCCGCCATGAAGGTCCACGGCCACTCGGTGATCACACCGTCCAGCTCGCGGAAGACGTTGGAGGCCGTGCTGCTGCCCGCCAGCGAGAGGGCCATGGCGAACATGTTGTAGTCGCCCTGCCAGCCCGGACGGCGCTGGTACGCGTGGTGCAGGATGCTGCGCTCTGCGGCCTCTCTCAACTCGGTCCGGATCTGCGGCTGCTGGAGGCAGTCGCGGTCGTCGGACTCCACCCAGTCCTCGATGTGCGCCATGGCGACGACACAGCCGAGCCGGTGTCCGTCGGGCGCGGCGGTGACGGCCTTCCGGGCGAACTCCAGGGCCTGGCCCGGCTCTCCGCCCCAGCGCGGCTGGAGGTGCGAAACCCACTCCAGATGGATGTCCAGGTTCAGCGGATCACGGCGCAGTCCCGCCGCGAGCCGGGCGTCCTGGACGCTGTCGTCGACGGACATGCCGCGTCCCGAGGTGAGCAGATGACGCCACGGCGTGACCCAGTCGGGCCGCAGCTCGGCGGCCTCGAGCAGGTGCTCCTCGGCGATGCGCAGCCGCTCGTAGAACGTCTGCCACTGCTCGCGGCCGACGTCCACGGCACGGGCGGACGTGCGCGCCTCCCAGCCCCAGGCGACATGGCGCGCACCCGATATCAGCAGTGCGGTCGCCCGGAGCTCCTTGTCGTCCTTGTCCTCCTCGGCGGCCCTGACGGTCCACTCCTCCACACCGTCCACATCGGTCAGCTGCCCCAGGACCGCCTGCTCGCGGCCGAGGTCGAAGGGGGCCAGCGCCGCCTTCACCGCCCCCCAGTCACCGGCGTCGGCCGCCTCCACCAGCGCGAGCACCCGCGCGTCCCCGAGTGCGCGCAGCCTGTACGTACCGTTCTTCTGTCTGCGCGGGACGGGAAGGGCGTGCGGATCCTCCGCGTGTCTCTCCGCGCCCCTCCCGAACAGCTTGCCGAACATGCCGCGCCCTCCCCTGTCCCGCGTGATCGTCCGGAGCAGCATAGACGGCTCCACCGACACCACTTCCACAGGGTTTTCACCGGTACTTCACGGGACCGGTGCACCGTACGGCAGCCCGGTGGGGTCACGAGCCTCCGAGCGACGCCACCACGAAGGTCAAGGGCAGCGTGGCGAGCGCGAGGGCGAGCCCCGCGGCCGCCATCCCCGGACGGATCTCCCGCTTGCCCCGGACCCCCAGAAAGGCGGCGATCGGCGGCAGAACGCAACTCAGGAGCATGCCGAAGTGCCAGCCCTCCTCCGTGATGAAGAAGACCGTGGCGGCGAGACAGACCGGCACGGAACCGACGGTCATGACGCGGCAGCGCGAGAGGAAGAGTTCGAGGTCGTCGACCCCACCGAACACGCTCATCACCTGGTGAAGACCTCGTCCTGGGTGTCGCCGGTGGAGCACAGCTTCTTCTCGTCGGCCGTCATCTTGCGGGACTTGACCACGACGGCGCTGTGCTTGCCGTCCGTGCCGTTGGGAGCCGGACCGGTGACCACGTCGGGGACGAACCAGTAGTAGTGGCCCCACTTGGGGTCGTCGTAGTGGGTCTGCCAGGTGCCGGATATCCGCCGCATCACCTGGGCACGGGAGATCCAGCCCACTTCTCCCGGCTTCACGTTCACGGTGAAGGAACTCGTCTCCGTGTGCGAGCTCTGCCATGTGTAGTTGTACGTCGCGGTGACACTGGCCGTGATGATGCCTTCGATGCCACCGCCGACGGTGACCGAGCCTCCCACCGAGTGGGAGGAACCGACGGTGTCGGCCCAGGACATCGACTGGGCGGCGGGCGACTCGGTGCAGTTGAAGAGCAGTTCCGATACCTGACGCGGCTCACCGAGTACGCCTTGCCGAGCTCCGGGGAGTTGAAGGAGCACTTGCCCTCCCCGGAAGCGCAGTCGGCCATGATCTGCTCCGCGGTGGGCTGTTCCTCGGCCGTCGCGGGCACGGCTGCCGCCGCGATCACCCCGAGGGCCGTCGCCGTCAACGCCAGTGTGCGGCCGCCGTACCGCAGGGTGCGATTCATCGTCATCTCGTTGGTGCCTCTCACCATCGCATGGGGGGACAGTGACGACACCCTCCTTGTTACGGGAGGGTGTGCAGTCACCGCGTGGTGTCAATGAGGCTCACGTAAACCGCAGTTCATCTACACCAAGGAACAGTAAAGTTGTATTTGATTGTCAGAATTGCTGAACCGTCAACTTTGCCGTCAGTTGAACGGGTCGAGGGTGAGATAGGCCTGACGCGGGCTGCCGTCGTGTACGAGTGACTCGTGGTGGCCGACGTCGTCGAAGGCGAAGGCGTAGGCCTTGCCGTCGACCGTCTGCGCGTGGATCTTGCGGGCGTAGTGGTTGGTGACGTTGTCCTTGTAGAAGGCGTCGGCGCCGGAGTCCGGCTGGTTGGGGTTGACCAGCAGCGTGGAGCGGTTGAAGCCGGCGCACAGGGTGCGTGAGACCGGGCCGCGCACCAGGTCGTTCGGCGCGTCCAGTTTCCTGTGGCAGCCGAAGACCGAGGAGGCGTCCGGCTTCTCGAAGCGGGTGACGGTGGCACCGGCGCCGTTGGTGAAGTTCATGACGCCGCCGGAGACCCGGCCGTAGTACTTGGTGCCGGGCTGGTCGGCGAACGGTGTGACCGTCAGGGTCGAGGTGGAGTACTTCTGCCAGACGCGGTTGATGTAGTCGTCCATGACACCGGCCGGCAGCGCGCCGGTCTCCAGTCCGTACAGCGGGGACAGGGCGCGCAGTACGGTGCCGTCGGACCGGGTCTGGATCAGGTTGGCCCAGCCTCCGGGCTGTCCTCTGAGGGCGTTGAAGAAGCCGTTGTATCCGCCGGGCTTGAGCCGGCCGGTGCTCGCGGTGGATCCGTCGGCTCGCTGCACGCCTACCGCGTAGGGCGCGGAGAACATGTCGACCTGTGTGCTGTTGATCCACAGGCCCGAGTCGTTGAGTGTGTACTCCGACCAGTTGAACAGGATGTTCCGGTTGGGGTCGGCCGGGTTCTGCACGGCGGGCTGGACCAGGCCTCCGGTGGTCAGCCTGAACACGAGTTTCTGGCCGTAGGAGAAGTACACGCGGCCGGAGAACTTCGGCATGCGGATCGTCTTCGACTGGCCCGCGGCGGGGCCCGGGATCGATGCGTCGGGGGCGGGGGTCGGTGGGTTTCCGCCCGCCGGCCAGGGGTGGAAGGTGCCGGCCGCGTCGGCCCAGCCCTGCCGTCCCGTCGACAGTTCCGTGCCCAGGTTGTAGATGTACACCTGCTCGCCGCGGGCCGAGTTGTTGGTGATCTTCAGCGGGATCGTCGCCGGGACGGCGGCGTGGGCGGGCTCGGCGACTCCAGTGGCGAGCAGTGAGCCGCTCAGGACCGTCGCGAGGGACAGTCCGACGGCCGTGGCCCGGCGCCTGAGGGTCCGTAACATGCTCTTTCTCCGTTCGACAGGGGGCCGATGCGGGAAGTTTTGAGAGCGCTCTCAGAGCGTGGCGTGTTGGTACGGACCTGTCAATGAGTCGGGACGTACGGTCTGGCGCCCGTGGTGGAGCGGTTGTCCGTGCCGCCGTCCCCCAGGGGCGGCGGCACGGACCGGGGTCACTCCCCCAGCGCGTTGCCCGTCTCGTCGCGCAGGAGGGCGACGTAGTCACGGGTCCAGCCCTCGATCGTGCCGCGGTCCCAGAGGTCGGCCGAGTACTCGACGAAGCCCTGGAGCCGGTCCCCGGCCGGGACGAGGCCGAAGGTGAGTTCCGTGCGGGACGCGGCGGGCGCGAGGTCCTCGACGGCCGTGGTCAGTCCGGGCAGTTCGATCTCGGCGTCCAGGGAGCTCTGGTAGGCGAAGCCGACGTCCAGCCGGTCCGGCACGGCCACGCCCGTGCGCTCCTGCAACGCGGGGGCGATCAGGCGTACCGGCATGGCCCGGTCCATGCACTCCACCGCCGTGCGGGCGATTCGGTCCGTCAGGCCGGTGAAGGAACCGGTGGCTCCGTCCCGCACGGGCAGCGCGAACCCGGTGATCGTGCAGGCCAGCAGGGATTCGAAGGCGCGGCGTTCCCGGTTGGCGTAGGAGATGTTGAACACGACGTCGGTCTGCCCCGACTTCCGTGCGAGCAGCCGGCCGAGGGCCGCAGCCGTGACCACGAAGGGCGTCGTGCCCCGCTGCCGCGCCAACCGCTCCACGGCGGTCCGTACCTCGGCCGGCACGGTGAACATCACGGCGCCGCCCCGGCCGCTCGCCTTCTCGGGCCGGGGCCGGTCCAGGGGCAGGCCGACGCTGAACGGCACTCCGTCGAGTTCGCGCAGCCAGAACCGCAGCTTGCGTTCGTCGGCGGCCTCGTCCGCCTGGCCCTGCTGCCAGTGGGCGTACTCCACGGGCTGGCACTCCACGCGCGGAAGGGCGTGGGGTTCGCCCCGCACGGCTGCGCCGTAGAGCGCTGCCAGTTCCTTCAGCAGCAGGCTGACGGACCAGCCGTCACAGGCGGAGTGGTGCAGGACGAGGAGCAGGACCCAGGTGCTCTCGCCGGTGCGCAGAAGGCGCACGGCCATCGGCGTGTCGTGGACGGGGTCGATCGGTGTCTCGGTGGCCTCCGTGGCAGCCGCGTCCAGGGCTGTCCGCCGCTCCCCGGCGGGCCGTGCGGTGAGGTCCTCGACCGGCAGTTCCACGACGCCGGGCCGGAGCACCTGCTGCTCCCAGCCGTCCCCGCTGGGGGCCAGTCGGGTCCGCAGTCCCTCGTGCCGCTCGACGAGGCCGGTCAGGGCGGTGCGCAGGGCCGTCACGTCCAGGTCTCCGGAAAGGGTGATCCGCAGGGCGACGTTGAAGACCTGGGGCAGGAGGTGTTCGGCGTGCACCTTGGCGAAACGGGACTGCTGAGCGGTGGCGGGTGCGCGGCGTTCCACCGAGCCGGGCTCTTCGTCGGACTCGGCTCCCTGGCCCGACGGCGTCTCCCCCGCTGCCAGGGTCAGTCGGGCCGTCATGGCCCGCAGCGTCGGCTCCTGGTAGAAGCCCAGCATCGGGTAGTCGGTGCCGAACTCCTCCCGGACCTGGTTGACCAGCCGCATCGCCGTGATGGAGTGGCCGCCCAGGTCGAAGAACGAGGCGTCGGCCGTGATGGCGTCCGCGTCGATGCCGAACTCGTCCGCCCACAGCCGCCGTACGCGCCGTTCGACGTCCGTACGGTGACCGGGCTGAGGGGCATCGCCGACGGTGGTGCCCGGCCTGGGGACCGGGGCCGTGGTGACGAGGTCGGGCGCCGGCAGCGCGGACCGGTCCAGCTTGCCGTTGCCCGTCAGGGGAAGGACCGGCAGGACCCGCCAGGCACGCGGCACCAGGTACTCCGGCAGCCGGGCCGCCAGTTCCTCGGCCACGAGGTCGGCGAACGCCTGCCGGTCGTCGGCCGCCGTGCCGACCGGGTCGGCGGGGACGGCGTAGGCCGCGAGATACGCCTCGCCGCGGTCGTTGCGGCGGGCCAGCACGGCCGCCTCGCGCACTCCGTCCAGGGCGTTGAGCACACGGGAGACCTCTTCCGGCTCGGCCCGGAAGCCCCGGATCTTCACCTGGTCGTCGGCCCGGCCGCAGAACTCCAGCGTCCCGTCGCCCCTCCAGCGGACCAGGTCGCCGGTGCGGTACCGGCGGGCATCCGGGCCTCCGTGGGGGTCCGGCAGGAAGCGCTCCTCCGTGAGTTCGGCGCGGTGCAGATAGCCGAGGGCAACGCCGGGGCCGCCGACGTACAACTCCCCCGCCGTGCCGACGGGCACCGGGGTGCCGGACGCGTCGAGCACGTTCAGCGTCACGTTGTCGACCGGGCGCCCGAGCGCGATCGCGGCGTCGGGGTCCTCTCCCTGTGCGGGCACGGTGTGCGTGGTGCACAGCACGGTGACCTCGGTGGGCCCGTACACGTTCACCGTCTCGTACGGCGCCTCGGGCCGCGGCCGGGTACGCAGCACATCGCCGCCGAGCAGCAGGTGACGCAGGGGCGGCTGGTCGGCCGGGGGCAGGCGGAGCACTTGTTCGCCGAGGGCGGTGGGCAGGATCGAGAAGGTGATGCCCTGCTCGGCGTACCACCGGGCCAGGGACAGCGGATCCCTGCGCAGTTCCTCGTCGGCGATGACGACCGACGCTCCCGCGGTCAGCGCCGGCCAGATCTCCAGGAGCGAGGCGTCGAAGCTCTGGCTGCACACGACGGCACTGCGGTCGGCCGGGGTGAAGGCGAAGCGCCGGTGCTGCCACTCGCAGAGGTCGACGACGCCACGGTGGGCCACCACGACGCCCTTGGGCGTGCCGGTGCTGCCCGAGGTGTAGAGGACGCAGCACGAGGACCCGTCGTGGGGGGTCGGCGCATCGTCATGCGGGCCCGGTGCGGTGGCGTCCGGGGGTACGACGGTCACATGCCCGGGCAGTGTCAGGGCCGCCGCCGCATCGCGCGTGGACACCAGCGTCACGGCCCCGCACTCGGCGATGACCTGCTCGGCGCGCGCCCGGCCGAGGGAGGGGTCGAGCGGGACGTAGGCACGGCCCGTCTTCAGCACGGCGAGCATGGCGACGACGAGGTCGGCGGAGCGCGGCAGCCACAGAGCCACCGTCCCCGGCTCGTCGGCGCCCGTCGCATGCCGCGCTCGCAGGGCGGAGGCCAACTGCTCGGCGCGGTCGTCCAGTTGACGGTAGGTCAGTCGGGAGTCTCCGCTGATCACCGCCGTGCTGTCCGGCCGGGCGGCCGCCTGCCGGGCGAAGAGGGCGTGGACGATGGTGTCCGCCGACGGTCGGGAAGGGCCGTCCTGCCAGGACCGCGGTACGGGGTCGCCCTCGGCCGCCGTGTCGACGGCGGTGGCGGCGAGCCGTGACAGGGGTGCCTCGGGGGTGTCGACCGCGGCCGTGAGCAGGTCCCGGAAGGTGGCGAAGAACCGGTCGACGGTGTGCTGGTCGAACAGGTCGGTGTTGTACTCCAGATGGCAGCGGATGCCGTGCGGCTGGTCGGTGAAGTAGACGGTGAGGTCGGTGAGGGACTTGTCCGGGCCGGCGTCCAGCGGGGTGGCCTCGACGCCGGGCAGATCGAAGCGGAACGGCTCGGCGCGCTGGAACTCCGCGAAGGCCTGGAACACCGGGGTCCGGTCGACCGCCCTGGCCGGGGCGAGCTCGCGCACCACCGTCTCGAAGGGCACGCGCGCGTGGTCGTACGCGTCGAGGGCGACCGTGCGCACGCGCTCCAGCAGCGTGGAGAACGCGGGGTCTCCGGACAGGTCGAGGCGCAGCGCGAGGGTGTTCACGAAGAACCCGAGCAGGTGCTCGGCCCGCTCGGGACGGTCCGAGATCGGGGTGCCGACGACGATGTCCGTCTGTCCGGTGATCCGATGCAGCATCGTCGCGTATCCGGCGAGCAGGGTCATGAACAGGGTGCTGCGGCGGGTACGGCTCAACTCGCGCAGGCGGCGGGAGAGTTCCGGATCGAGGGTGTGGAAGACCGCCCGGCCGTTGGAGGTCATCGTCGCGGGGCGCGGCCGGTCGGTGGGCAGGGCAAGGACGGGCAGCTGGCCGCCGAGGACGCGGCGCCAGTGGGCCAGGTCCTCCTCGGTCTCGGGGCTGTTCGCGGCCGCCGCCAGTTCCCGGGCGTGCTCGGCGTAGCTCCAGGTGAGGGCCGGCAGGTCAGGGGTCGTGGAGTCGCGTTCGGCACGGTAGAGGGCGGACAGGTCGCGGGCGAGAACGGTGGCGGAGGCCGCGTCGACCACGATGTGGTGCAGGGACAGCACGAGGACGTGCTCCGCCTCGGCGAGCCTGACCAGCCGGGTGACGAACAGCGGGCCGTCCGCCAGGTCGAAGCGGCGTGCGCTCTCGGCCGCGAGGACATCCTGGAGCGCGCCGTCCACGATCTCGAAGTCGGGCTCGGCGGACGCCCGCACGAACTGTTGGGGCTCCCCTCCGGCTTCGCGGAATACGGTTCGCAGCCCCTCGTGACGGGCGACGAGTCCGCGCAGTGCCGCGTGCAGAGCGGGTACGTCGAGTGGGCCGTCCAGGCGGACGGCCTTGACCTCGTTGTAGGCGGTACGTCCGGGCAGGAGCCGCTCCAGGAACCAGATCCGTTCCTGGCCGGGTGACAACGGCGCGCCGCGGGGAGCGGAGGGAGCCGGTTCCCGGTAGCGGCGGCGCAGGGCGTCCAGGTGCGGCAGACCCCCGCGCAGCGCGTCCTGAGCGACGCCGAAGTCGACGAGGGCGACGATCTCGTCGGCGCCGGCCGCGGTCACCGCGTCCACCACCGGCCGCACGCTGTCCGCCGTGCCGATCAGGGCGCGCTGGTCGCAGTAGCGGCCGTAGGCGCGGCGGAACACCGCATCCAGGTCGTCCTCGCTCAGCTCGGCCAGGTCGATGCTGTGCCCGAGGCTGTTGGTGACGCCGCTGAACACGGACAGGGACGCGCGCATATAGCGGGACAGCGGTTCGTACGCCTCGGTCCGCGCGGTGTCGTGGTCCTCGGCGAGGTAGGTGTGCAGCAGAACGGCCACGCGCCCGGCGTCCGGGTCAAGGCCGTGCGAGGCCCGGGTACGCCGGTAGAGGGCGATGTTGTCCCGGAGCTGTTCGACGGTCTGGGTCATCAGGTTGGTGACGATGCCCAGGTCGTGGCGGGCGGCGAGCTCGTACGAGGCGGGGTTGCCGACCACCGCGGTGTACATGGGCGGGGTGTCCTGCACCGGCCGGGGGAAGAGCCGTACCTCGGCCTCGCCGTCCCCGCTGGTCCGGCGCAGGGCGTCGCCGCGCCAGAACTTCCGTACCTCCTCCAGCTGTTCGTACATCAGCTCCCGGTGCCGGCCGAAACGGTCGGGGAAGAAGACGAAGTCGTTGGCGCTCCAGCCGCTGGCGACCCCGATGCCGACGCGCCCTCCGGAGAGGTTGTCGACCATCGACCACTCCTCGGCGACCCGGATGGGGTCGTGGAGGGGCAGGACGACCGAGCCCGCGTTGAGCCGGACGTGCTCGGTCTCGCGGGACAGCGCGGCGGCGAGCACGGCCGGGTTGGGGAAGAGGCCGCCGAAGGAGTGAAAGTGCCGTTCGGGCATCCACAGCGAGTGAAAGCCGTGCCGGTCGGCGAACCGGGCGACATCCATGAGGAGTTCGTACTGGCCCTGGCGGGGCGCCGAGGTGTCCTGCGGGTAGTCGCCGAAGAAGTAGACGCTGAAGTCGGGCGCGCGCGGGACGACTTCCTCCGCGGGTTCCGTGCGGGGCGCGGTGACCGCTGCGGCGTTCCAGGCCATGGAGGCCACAGGGGCCTCCGGGGCAGCTGTCGGCGCGGGAGTGGCCGGTGCCGGCTTCGGAGGTGCCGGTTTCGGAGGTGCTGTCTTCGGCGGTGCTGTGTTCGGCTGGGCTGTGTTCGGCTGGGCTGTGTTCGGCTGGGCTGTGTTCGGCTGGGCTGTGTTCGGCAGTGCCGTCTTCGGCGCCACGGGCCGCGAGCCCGGAAAGAATCCCGCCGACCGCAGTTCCCGCAGCGAGTCCCGTACGGCGTCGGCGATGAACTCGATGTCGCCGTCCGAATGGGCGGTGGACAGGAAGAAGTTGCGCCACTCCCACACGTGCACGCCGCGCAGCATCAGATGGTGGTAGAGCAGCTCCATGTCGGCGCGGTGCTCGAAGCGGAACTGGGAGCCGAAGTGGCTCATCCGCAGCGGGTACTCCTCGGCCTCGAAGAAGCCGTTCAGCGTCGCGGCCAGTTCGGCGGTCCGCGCGTTGAGGCGCTCCTGGAGGTGCGGGCTGTGCTCCTTGAGGTGGGTCAGTACGGCGCGGGCGGCGACCATCGACACCGGGTGCTGGATGTACGTACCGCCGAAGAAGGTGGTGTCGGCGGGCGGGTAGCTGTCGTCACCGTAGGACCAGTAGCCGCCGTCGACGCCGTCCATGATGTCGGCGCGGCCCGCGATGGCGCCGATGGGGAAGCCGCCGCCGAGGAGCTTGCCGTAGGTGGCGAGGTCCGGGGTCACGCCGTACAGCTCCTGCGCGCCACGCGGGGCCGGGCGGAAGCCGGTCAGCATCTCGTCGAAGAGCAGCACGATGCCGTGGCGGCGGGTCAGCTCCCGCAGCTTGCGCACGAACTCGACCGGCTGGAGCTCGGGGTGCCTGCTCTGCACCGGCTCCACGACGACCGCGGCGATGTCGCCGGCGTTCCGGGCGATCGTCTCCAGGGCCGCGTCGCTGCCGTAGTCGAGCACCAGGAGATCGGAGACGGCGGCCTGCGGGATGCCCCGGGAGACGGGCACGGTGATCTGGTCGGTGCCGCTGTGCGAGGACCGGCCCAGGACGTTGTCGGCGTGTCCGTGGTAGGCGCCCAGGAACGAGACGATCTTGTCGCGGCCTGTGGCGGCGCGGGCGAGGCGGATGGCCGCCGAGTTCGCCTCCGTACCGGAGTTGGCGAAGGCCACCCGCTCCAGTCCGGTGAGGCCGGCGAGGAGTTCCGCCGCCTCGCCGGTCTCGATGGTGCGGGGGCCGAGCTGGATGCCCCGGGACAGGTGCTCGCGCACGGCCTCGGTGACGAAGTCGGGCTCGTGGCCGAAGAGCAGGACGCCGAAGCCCATGGTGATGTCGACGTACTCGTTGCCGTCGACGTCCTCGAGCCGTGCCCCGCTCGCCCGGCGGCCGGCGATGGGGTACAGCATCTCCTT
The DNA here is from genome assembly GCF_044457425.1 of Streptomyces sp. NPDC050546. NCBI lineage: Bacteria > Bacillati > Actinomycetota > Actinomycetes > Kitasatosporales > Streptomycetaceae > Streptomyces > Streptomyces sp. NPDC050546. Next base: position 126,053 of record NZ_JBITGX010000017.1, on the reverse strand, counting down.
CGTGCCGCTGCGGAAGCCGACGACCGCACGGCTGTCGGCCAGGACACGGCGGTAGCGCTGGGCGATCCGCTTCGAGGTCGGCGTTCTGGCGGTGTAGCGGCGGACGAGGTCGGTCAGGTGCTTCTGCTGGGTCTGCGGCGAGACGTCCTGGACCATGCCGGAGGATTTCGCGACCGTCACACGGGGCCCGTGCGTTCGCGGAGGCTGCGAGGCCGGAGCAGGGGTCCCGCCCATCTGCTCGGCGATGCGCCGCGACAGTTCGGTCATGGCGGCCAGGTCCTGGTCCAGCGCCGCGGAGATGCCGTTCAGCCCGGTCACTTGGCCACCTTGCCGTTGAGCCGGTCCGTCACCGAGGCGGTCTGGAGGGCGAGCAGCTGGGAGAGCTGGGACATCATCTGCAGCTGTATCTGGGACATCTGCTGGATCTTGTGGGCGAGGTCCTCCAGTTCCTCACGGGTCGCGTACTCGGGAGCGGAGGCCGTGCCGGCGGGGGCGGGCTCCGGAGCCGGTGCCGGTGCCGGTGGGGCGGGCTCCGGGGCGGGTGCCGGTGCTACGGGCCGCACCGGCTCGGCCCTCGGCGCCGGGGATCCGGTCGGCGCTGTCCCGGTGGGTTCCGGCATGTGGGCGACGATGAACTCCGCCAGCCGACGCGGTGTGCCCGTCTCCTCGAGCAGCTGTCTCATCGTCACCTTGACGTGATGCGCCTGCTCCAGTTCCCGCAGCACACTGATCATCTGCAGCGAGTCGGCGCCGAGGTCGAAGAAGTTGGCGTCGCCGACGATCGCCGACGGATCTGCTCCGAGGTGCCGGGCGGTCGCCTCGACGATGCTCTGGAGTACTCGTGCGACCGCTGCCTCTTGCTGCACCACTTCGGTTCCCTTTCTCGCTGATGTTCTCTTGCTCAGGGGCGTCGACCGGTGCCCCATCCAGTGGTTCCTGTGCTGGAATCGGTATCCGGGCAGTGGGACGCGTCTGCCACCGCTGCCCGCCAGGAGCGCGTCCCAGCCGATGTCCGCTCCGGCGCAGTGCAGTCCCGCCGCCGCACCCCACAGGGCGCCGAGTCCGGAGCCGCGCCGCAGGGACGGCAGCGCCGGTACGTCGGGCAGAGCCCGGCGGGCCAGACCGCTGAGGGTGGTGTGCGGCCCTATCTCGAGCAGGACGCCGGGCGACTCGGCGCCGATCCCGCGCAACGCCTCGTCGTAGCGGACGGGTTCGCGGGTGTGCCGTACCAAGTAGTCCGTGCCGGGGATCCAGCCGGGTGGCTTGGCCGTACCGTCCAGGGCGCTGACGAAGGGGATGCGCACCGGCCGGAAGTCCACGTCGTCGAGGACCTTCTCGAACTCGGCCAGCATCGGTTCCATCGAGGCGGTGTGGAAGGCGCGGGTCACCGGCAGCCGCTGTCCCGGTGTGCCGCGTTCGTCCAGCAGCGCGCAGGCCCGGTCGACGGCGGGGACGGGCCCGGCGAGCACCTGGAGGCGCTCTCCGTTGGTCACGGCCGGCTCCAGCCCGGGGACCTCGGCGGCCAGGGCGAGGGCGGCGGCCCGGTCGATCGGCGCGGCGACCATCGCGCCCGGCGCGCAGCGCTGCCGCATCAGCCGGCCCCGTTCGCTGGTGAGGCGCAGCCCGTCCTCCAGGGTCAGGGCTCCGGCCGCGTACAGCGCGGCGTACTCCCCGACGCTGTGCCCGGTCACGGCGTGCGGTTGGACGCCGGCGTCGCGCCACAGCCGGACGAGGGCGCACTGCAGGGCGAACAGCGCGGGCTGCGCGGTGTCCGTCTCCCCGAGCGGCCCCTCCCCCGGTACGTCCGCCGGGTCCGCCGAGCGCAGTGCGTCGAGCAGGGAGTCGCCGGTGAGGTCGCGGTAGTGCCGCTCGCAGGTGTCGAGCACCTGGCGTACGGCGAGGAAACGCGCGTAGAGCGCGTCGGCCATTCCGGGGTACTGGCTGCCCTGCCCGGTGAACTGGAACGCCACACGTGGGGTGTCTTCCCCGGATGCCGTCCCCGTGGTGACCGTAGCCGGGGCGGTTCCGGTCAGCCAGGAGTCGAGGGCCTCTGCGAGGGCTGCCGGGCTGGAGCCTCGGACCGCGAGGCGGTGGCGGCCGTGGACCCGGCCCAGGGCGGCGGTGGTGACTAGGTCCGCCGGGTGCGGTGCGGGCGGCTGACGTAACCGGTCCCGGAAGGCGCGGGCGTTGTCCGCGAGGGCCTCCCGGCTGCTCCCCGAGACCAGCAGCACATCCGGATGAGCGGCGTCGCCAATCCTGGGCGCCGGCTCGGGGGCCTGTTCCAGGATCAGATGGACGTTGGTGCCGCCCACGCCGAGTGAGGTGAGGCCCGCGCGGCGGGGTACGTCGCTCTTCGGCCAGGGTTGTGCGGTCCGGGGGATGTAGAAGGGGCTGTGGTCGAGGTCGATGAGCGGGTTGGGTTCGCTGAAGTTCGCCATCGGCGGGATGACACCGTGGCGCAGGACCAACAGGGCCTTGACCAGGCCGGCCAGTCCGGAGGCGGCGTCGAGATGGCCGATGTTGGCCTTGGTCGAGCCCAGGGCGCAGTAGCCGTCCCGGTCGGTGTCCTCGCGGTAGGCGCCGGCCGCGCCGTCGAACTCGATGGGGTCGCCCTTGAGCGTGCCGGTGCCGTGGGTCTCCAGGTAGCCGATGGTGTCGGCGCCGACGCCGGCGCGTCGCAGGGCCTGGCGGATGGCCGCGCGCTGGCCCTTGGCGCTGGGGGCGGTGAAGGCCTTCTTGTCCGCGCCGTCGTTTCCGATGCCCCAGCCGCGGACGACGCCGTGAACGGTGTCGCCGTCGGCGACCGCCCGGGCCAGCCGCTTCAGGACCACGGCCAGGACGCCCGTGCCTCCCACGGTGCCGTCGGCGCCGGCGTCGAAGGCCCGCAGGCGGCCGGATCGGGACAGGATCGAGCCCTTGACGTAGCGGTAGCCCAGGACCTGCGGCACGTGGACGGCGGTGGCGCCGACGAGGGCGATGTCGCAGTCCCCCATGAGCAGCGACTGCGCGGCCGACTGCAGGCCGACCAGCGAACTGGAGCAGCCCGTCTGGACGTTGACGGCGGGTCCGGTCAGGCCCAGCCGGTAGGCCACCCGGGTGGCGGTGAAGTCGGCGTAGTTGCCGACCGTGACCTGCATGCCCGAGGTCCAGTCGGGCACCGGCCCGCTGGGCAGGACGTTGTTGAGCAGGTAGTTCTGCATCGTGTACAGGTGGTAGCCGGTGCTGGCCCAGACGCCGACGCGAGAGCCGTCCCGTTCGTCCGGGTAGCCGGCGTTCTCCAGGGCGTGCTGGGCGCATTCCAGGAACATGCGGTGCTGCGGGTCGGTGAGCTGGGCCTCTCGGGGGCTCATCGCGAAGTGCTGGGCGTCGAAGCCGGCGATGTCGTCGAGGAGCCCGGAGGCGCCGACGAAGTCCTCCGCCTCGTACTCCTCGGCGGGCACACCGGCGGCGGCGAGTTCCTCGTCGGTGAAGCGGGTGACGCAGTCCGTGCCGTCCCGGATGATCCGCCAGAAGTCCTCGGGTGTGTCGGCGCCGGGCAGCCGGAAGGCCATGCCGATGACGGCCATCCGCGGGTCGGGCTCGCTGGTGCTCATCAGCCGCGTCCCTCCGTCACCGTCGGCTGGTCACGGCCGGCCGGTTCCTCCGCGGGCGGATCGGGTGCTCTCCTGCCCCGGCGCAGCAGCCAGCCGAGCAGGATCAGGCACAGGACGATCGCGAGGCCGTGGAAGGCGCCCACCACCTGAAGCGGCGAGAAGGCCTCCAGGAGCGCGCCGCTGACGAGCATGCCGAGCCCGAACCCGAAGTTCTCCACCGAGGCGGTGAGTCCGAAGAGGCGACCGCGCTGCTCGTCGGGGGCGGTCTGCAGCCTCGACACGTAGACGATCTCGGTGAACCCGTCGGCGGCTCCGGCGACGAGCGCGGCGATGACGGCGGGCACGGTCGGCAGCCCGCTGAAGACCACGATGAATCCGGCCGACATCACACAGGCGCCGAGCGCGAACGCCCGCTCCCCCGGGGTCTGTCCGGACTTCTTGGTGACCCGGCCGATGACCTGCTGGGCGACGATGTTGCCGATGGCCCAGGTGGCCCAGAACTGGCTGATGAACGTGGCCGGATGGTCGGGGTCCAGGCCGCTGGAGTAGATGGGGAGGGCGACGTTGTGGGACGAGGAGCCCAGCCCGTCGACCGCCCTGATGGCGACCATCGCCATGAGTACGGGTGCGGTGCCGAGCAGCATCCGGGCCGTCCAGCGCGCGGCGCCGGACTCCTTCTCCGAGGCGGTGCCCGCGGGGGCGGTGGCGGACCTGGTGCGGACGGGCAGCAGGAAGAGCATGGTCGCGGAGACCAGGAAGGTCGCGGCGTCCAGCGCGAACGCCGCGGAGTAGCCGAGTTGCGCCACGACCACGCCCGACGACGCGAATCCGGCGATCATGGCGAGCGAACGTCCGGTCACCAGCAGCCCGTTGGCCCGGACGCTGTGCTCCGCGCCGACGATCTCGGGGATGCTGCTGCGCAGGGCCACCTGGGAGAGCGTCGAGCAGCCGCCCGTGACCACGGCCAGGACGTACAGCAGTCCGGGGCGTATCCCGTCAGGGGCGAGCAGCAGCGACAGCAGGGCCACGGCCTGGCACAGGTCGGCGCCGACCATCAGGCGCTTGCGGTCGTAGGCCGAGACGAGCCGGCCGCTGACCCAGCCCGACACGACACTGGTCGCCAGGCGTACGGCCATGAACAGGCCGGCGGCCAGCGCGCTCCCGGTGGCGTCGTAGACGAAGACGTTCAGCGCCACCATGTTCAGGTAACTGCCGTACGCCGAGATGCCGTTGCCCAGAACGAGCAGACGGAAGTACCTCATGCACCTTCCTCAGGTCTGCATCAAGGGTGTGAATGGTGTGAGACCGGGATCGCCTGGCCCGCCCGCTCAGTGGCGGTGCGGGATCCAGGCGGACGGAAGGGGCCGGCGAGATCGCCCGTCGTATGGCGTGTTCATGCCCTGCTGCCGGCCCAGCACAGAAACCATTCCCCCCAAAACGCCACCGGATGGCGGCCATTGAGTCGACACCCAAGCAGACCCGGACAGGCGTGTTCAAGACTCGGAAGTGGTCCAGACGACTTCCGGTCCGAGTTTGGCGATTTCGGAGCGTTCAGCGCCTCAGGTCCGCGTTGTTCGCGGCCGTGACGACGCGGTCGCGTTCGGTGCGGGTGAACAGGTTCTCGGACAGCCAGCGGTCCGCGAGGGTGCGTACGGCGCGTACGAAGGGGGCGGAGGTCGGGAAGGGGGCCTGCTGCCAGAGGACGTCGAGGAAGGTCTGGCCGTCGGTGCGGGCGCGGTTGGGGACGCCCGAGTCGGCCGCTCCGAACACGATGACGGGTTCGGAGCGCTTGAAGTAGGCGTGGTAGGGGGCGTCGTTGCCCAGGTGGAAGGGGGCGAGGGTGAGGTTGTGCGTGGTGAAGTGCAGCGGGCGGGAGGCGGGTCTGATCGCGTCGGCCAGGTCGCCGCGGAGCGTGAAGTCCCGGTAGAAGGAGAAAGTGCGGAACTGCTGCTCCGGGCTCTGGGCTGTCAGGAGGAGCGGGCCGTAGAAGAGCGCTTGGACGGTCCGGTCGTCCAGGGCTCGTTCGAGGTGCAGCCGGTAGGGCGTCGAGATGCGGACGCGGTCGCCTCGGCGCCAGTCTCTGTCCAGGGTGAGGTAGGTGCCGGGTGTGGCTTTCGCCCGGTGGGGGGCTCCGTTGACCGTGACCGTGACACCTGTCGTGGCCCAGGACGGGATGCGGAGCTTGACGGCAAGTCGGCCGCCGCCCTCGCGGAAGGTCAGGGTGCGTACGCCCTCGACCGGGTAGTCGCTCGTCTGCTCGATGACGAGGCCGCGCTCCGGCCAGCGCAGGGTGGAGGCGAGGTACAGGTTGACGTACAGGGTGTTGCCGTCGGCGGAGCGGAAGTAGACGGAGTCCTGGTACTTGGTGTGGTTCTCCATGCCGGTGCCGCCGCAGCAGGTGCCGGTGTTGCCGTAGCCGCGTCGTACGCCCGGGCCCATGCCGACGAAGTAGGTGACCTCGGGGCTGTCGGCGCTGGGGGCGTCCCTGCGGGAGGCGAGGATGTGGTTGGTCAGGCCCCGCTCGTAGTAGTCCATGTAGGCGGGGTCCGGCTCGTGGAAGAAGAGCTGCCTGCTCAGCTTGAGCATGTTGTACGTGGCGCAGGTCTCGGCGTTCTTGTCGTCGAGGGTCGCCGCGATGGCGCCGCGGGCGCGGAACATCTCGCCCTGGCCGGTGCCGCCCAGGGCGTAGGTGCGGGAACTCTGGACCATCCCCCAGAAGTTGCGGGCCGCGGCGGCGTAGGTCTCCTCGCCCGTGTGGTCGAACAGGCGGAGGTAACCGGTGAACTGCGGGATGTGCTGGTTGGCGTGCTTGCCTTCCAGGACGTCACGGTTCTCCGCGCAGGCGTCGAGCAGCGTGGTGTTGTCGAAGCAGCGGGCGGCGGCGAGGTGTTCCGGCCGGCCGGTGAGGGCGTAGAGGTCGGTCATGACCTCGTTCATGCCGCCGTACTCGCCCGCGATGTAGATCGACCACATGCGTTCCAGCTGTGCCTTCGGCAGCCGGCCCAGGCGGCTGTGCACCCAGTCGCCCATCTTCGCGGCGATGGTCAGCGCCTGTCCGTTTCCGGCCAGGGTGTGGGCGTCCAGGAGGCCGCGCATGATCTTGTGGCAGGTGTAGTACGGCGCCCAGATGGTGGGGTACGTGGTGTAGCTCTCCAGGAGGATGAACTGTGTCTCCGGGTAGGCCGCCAGGTAGCCGGGGTGGCTGGGTTTCGGGTCGCCGCGCTCGGCGAGGGCCTGCTGGCACTCGCCGAGGGCCGTGATCAGGTAGTCGAGCTTGGACTTGAGGGCGGCCTCGCGGGTGTCGGCATACGCCTGCGCGATGAGGGTGAGGAAGTGGCCGCCGTAGTGGCCGCGCAGGTTGCCGTCGGCGGTTTCCCAGCCGCCCGGCGGCCGTGCGCCGCGCGTGTCGAGGCCGGCGTTCGCGCGGAAGACGGCCAGGATGCGGTCGGCCGGGTAGGCGCGGGCGTAGTCGAGCATCAGGTCGCGCTTGGCCCGGAAGACACCGGCGCCGAGGGTGACCTGGTCCAGGCCGAAAGGCCGAACCGCCCAGGTCGGCTGGGCAGGCAGCGCTCGCGCGGCGGCCTCGGCGACCCCGGCGGCCTGGGCGGTGGAGCCGGCGGGGGCGGCTTGGGCCGGCGCGCCGGAGGCGATGAGCGGGGTCGCTGTGGCCGCGGCGCCGGCGGTCAGGCTCAGCACGCGGCGTCGGGAGGGTGGCTGGAACATGGCGCACTCCGATCGTCGTCGGTCATCGGCGGGCAGGAGAGGTCCCACCCGGGTCGCGCGGAGGTGTCACGGTGATCGTGGCCGTGGCGCGGTGGGAGGTGCCCGGCACGGTTCCCCTGACCTCGAAGGTTCCGGGCCCGGCGTACTGGTCCGGATCCACCGGGTCCCAGGTGACCTGTGTCCGGCTGTCCCTGGAGCCGTCGTTGTAGGTGGCGACCACCGTGGCGGGGAGCGTGGGGGCCCTGCCGGGGCGGGTGGTGAAGTGTTCCTCGGCGATGCTGGTGATCTCGACCGCCTCGGTGTGCCGTACCCACACGGTGGCGGTGACCGGCTGGGCGGTGCGGTCGGCGAGGCCGGTGATCGTGACGCTGGTGCCGCCTTCGGCGACCTGGTCCTCGGTCAGGGCCGGCCAGGCCACGGGTGAGCGGGCCGTGGAGCCGTCGGGGTAGACGAGCGTGACCTGCTCGGGCAGGTCGGGGACGGTGCCGCGGAGGGTGGGGATATGGGTCTCGCGCACCGACTCCGGTGCCTCGGCGTAGACCTTCCATTCCTGTACGCCGAGGGCCAGATTCGGGTGGCCGGTGAGCTTCGCCCGCAGCGCGGTGGTGGTGACCGGGGTGAACGTCGTCCGGTTGTAGCGGTTCTCGGCGGTGCCGTAGCCGCTGGGGGCGGGGACCTCGCGCCAGGTGTCGCCGTCGCGGTACTCGATGACCCAGGAGGCCGGCACTCCCACCCCGTCGGCCGCGCCCGGCTGGGCGTCGCGGAAGAAGTACAGGTCGGAGCCGTCCACACGGACCGGGTCGTCCCAGCTGCACTGGATCCACTGGGTGTCCTTCTGCGGCCAGCTGCCCCAGCGCGGGGCGTCGGACGACGAGGCCGGTTCGCGGCCGTCGTTGATCGCGGCCACCGACTCCCAGCCGGAGGTGTAGGACGCGGTCGGCGTCGCGGACGGTGCCAGGTTCACCCGGCCGTCGCCGAGCTCCTCGACCTTCACGACGACTTGTTTCGACGACGTCAACGCGCCGTCGGTGGCGGTGAGTTCGAGTGTGTAGGTGCCTGCCTTGGTGAAGCGGGCGACCGTGGTGGGGGCTCGGGGGTCGTCGAAGATGACGGTGCCGCCGTCCGGGCCCTCGGCCGTCTTCCAGGAGGCGGAGAGTTCCCTCTTCGGCAGTCCGTCGTCCTCGGTGATGCCGGTGAGCCTGACCTGGCCCGGCCGGGTGTACGCCGGGTCCCGCCAGGCCTCGACGTAGGGAGGCCGGTTGCGGGCCGTCGGCGGGCGGGCGTCGGTGTCGAAGGCCTGGATCTCCTTCAGGCCGCTGGTGTGGCCGTCGCGATGGCGCATGAGCACGCGCAGCTTGCCCGTGGTCACCTCCTGGAAGCGCACGCGGTTGAGGTTGGCCCTCGGATACGCCGGTGACTTGGCGGGCCGGGCCACGTCCTGCCACCGGCCGGCCCGGTCCTGGTACTGCACGGTGTAGAGGGCCGGTTCGGTGTAGCCGCCGGGCCGTTTGTCGCTGGAGAAGTGCAGCCGGACGTCGTCGACCGTGCGGGTGCGGCCGAAGTCGATCTCGTACCAGTCCTCGGGGTTGCCCGAGCCGCGGGCGCCCCAGGAGGGCTCGTTGACGGTGAAGCCGTCGACGGCACCGGCGACGCCCCGGCCCTCGGCCTCGTGGGAGGCGCGGGCGGTGGCACCGTCGGCGAGATTGTTCCGGGCCCTGCCCGTGAGGTCCCGGCCGGCCTTGGCGAACAGGTCGGTGACGCGCTCCTTCGGGCCGTAGGTGACGTCCTGCGGCCTGGCGACATCCGTGCGCAGGCCGGTGGTCCTCGCCTTGGCTCCGCCGCCGTCGGGGAAGGTGACCTTGCGGGTCGTGGGGTCGTAGACGAGGTGGGTGAGGCGGTCGGCGGTGAAGGCGAGCTTCCCGTCGAGGTAGAGGGAGTACCCCTCGGGGACCCGCTTGCCGTACGGGCGTTTCCCGTCGCCCGGTTCGTCCCACAGGACGGCCGCGTCCGTGCCCCGGTAGTTGATGTCGGTGACCGCGAAGTGCGGCCAGTCGACGTCGATCGGCCACAGCTCGATCTGCCGGTCGTCGCGCGGCCTGAACCCCATCGCGTCCTCGATGACGGTCCAGTTGGTGGTGCCGAGGATCGTGTGGTGGATCCAGGAGCGGTAGCCGATCTTCTGCGGGTCGGCGCTGCCGTCGGACCAGAACTCGTTCTGGTCGGGGTACCGGTTGTCACCGTCGATGTAGTGGGCCCAGGCGTTCCAGGACAGCAGCTTCTTGTACCAGGTGCGGTCGATGTACTTGCTGGGGTACTTCCGCAGCACCGAGGAGAGGAAGCGGAAGGTGACGGTGGAGTTGATGACCGAGAAGTTGTTGCTCCCGGGGTGGCCCTGCTCCGCCGCCTCCGCCTTGTCGGCCTGGTTGGCCGTGAAGAACGGGAAGACGGGGTACTGCTTCGCGTCCGACCACAGCCGCAGCGCCTCGAGGTACTGCGGGTCCTCCTCGGGTGTGGGCATCAGGCCCACGCTGTACGGGTAGTAGTTGTTGATCTCCTTCCAGGGCACCAGGGTGTCGCTGGCGACGTGCCGGTGCTTGAGCAGCTTGTCCTTCGGGTCCCAGAGGTGGTCCAGGACCGCCTTCTTCACCCGGTTCGCCGTCCCGCGCATCTCGTCGGCCCTCGCCTTCTCGCCGAGCAGGTCGTAGGCGCGGGCGGCCGCTGTCGCGTTGCTGAAGACGTAGGCGGATTCGGCGCGGTCCAGGTTTCCGGGCTTCCAGTCGAAGGAGACCGCGTCGGCGTCGTTGCCGGTCATCGCGCCCCAGTCGTACTCGATCAGCCCGTTGCCGTCCGCGTCGTAGTTCTCGAGCTGGCCGCGGACGTCCTTCTCCGCGTACCGGGCGAGGTTGCGCACGATGCCGTCGGGGCCGCCGTGCACCTGGTAGGAGCGCCAGGCCGCCTCGGAGATGTACTGGGTGTAGCTGTTGGACCAGTTCTCCGGGTCGCCCGGGTTGTCGGTGTACTTGCCGTTCTTCGAGACCTCTCCCGCCGACACCCACGGGCCGTAGGAGTAGCTCGGATCGCGCAGGTACTTGAGGTCGTCGACGAACATGCCGACCGTGAGGGCGATGGCGTTGTTGTAGCCGAGCACGCCCTCCATGGAGGTGGGGAACTGGTAGTCGCTGCCCGGGATGTCGGCGTCGAGGTAGTTGTAGCGCAGCAGCCACCAGCGGTAGTAGAGCGTCTTCTCGATGTTGTCGTCGGGGACGTCGAGGTAGGGCAGGTTCTCGGCCCACCAGCGGTTGTACGTCTGCACATGCCGACGGAAGGCGGTGGCCGGGGACGCGGTGCGCACGGAGTCGTACTCGGTGCGGGAGTCGGTGATCTCCTCGGTGACGAAGCCGAGTTGCACCTTGGTGGTGAGGGTGCGGCCCGCCGGCAGGGTCAGCGAGCGGGTCAGCGACTCGCCCTCGACGGTGAAGCCGTCACCGCTGAGGCGGGGGAAGACGGTCGTGAGGTTGTTCTTCGCGGGCACGGCGCCGGTGAGCTCGCGGCCCTCGGCGGTCGTGGCGTACGGGGACGTGGCGCCCAGCCGGACCTCACGGCTCTCAGGGCCGGAGTTGGTGAGGGCCAGGTTCGTCACGGCGGCGTTCGCTTCGGTGATGAACTTGGTCTGTGTCACCTTCAGGCCGGTGACCTCATGAGTGAACTCGCTGCGCCAGTGGCTGGGGGTCTGGGTGCGGGCGTCGGTGTTCTCCCGCAGGGTGAGGTTCTCGCCGTCGACGTTCAGGGTGATCGTGTACGCGGACCGGTTGTCGATGCTCTCCCAGTAGGCGACCTTGCCGCCGAAGCCCAGCTGGGACGGGGTGTGTTCCTTCATGAACACGGCGCGTCCCCGGGTGAACAGCCAGTCCCCGGCTGGGTCCTCGCCCTTGCGGGCCAGCATGCGGTCCATCCAGAAGTCGGTGCCGTGCCCGGCCTTGCGGTCGGCCTCGTACTGGGCGCGCAGGGTGCGATGGACGGTGAAGCCGGCCGGGAGCGTGGGGACGGGGTGGTCGGATCCGGAGTAGACCGGGTAGCCGATCGCCGAGTTGTCCGCCACGGCCTCGGTGGTGGCGGCGAGCGGGGCCAGCAGGCCCAGGGCCAGCGCCCCGGCCAGGATGCCGCGGCGGTGTCGTCTTCGCTGTGCGAGCACGGCTACCTCTCGGTGGGCGTGGTCGGGGGCGGGGTCGTCGGCAGCCATACGCGCATGGTCGAGGGGCCGCGATTCGCCCAGGAGTGGTAGGGGACGAGAGTGATGGCCTCGGGGCCGGTCGCGGGCGCGGTGGCTTCGTCGACCGGCCGGTACGGCCAGGCGGTGTTGGGCGGTTCGGCGAGCTCACCGGGCGCGAGGACCGTGTCGTCCGGCCCGTCCTCCGGCGCGGCGGACGGGTCCACGCGGAGCTCGTCGACGTCGTGTCCGTCCGGCAGGTCGGTGGATTCGGCGCAGTACACGAGGGGCCCGCGCTGGACGGCCACCGTGCCGCGTGTCGCGTCGATGCGGGGGTCGGACCGGATCCAGCGCGGGACGACGGGCAGTTCGAGGCGTATCTCGTCGCCGGGCAGGAAGACCCGGGTGATCTGCGCCGTGCCGGGGGCGACCCTACGGCGACTCCCGTCCGGGCCGACCAGCCAGGCCGTCTCCCCCGCCGTCCACGCGGGGACGCGCAGGGTCAGGGTCCAGGGGCGGGCCGGGGAGCGGCTGATCCGCACGGCCACGGTCCCGCCGGACGGGTAGCCGGTACGGACCCGCAGCGCCACACCCTGCCCCTCGCCCAGGGACGTGGCGAGTTCCGCGTCGGCGTACTGGTGCAGTTGCAGGCCGTCGTCGGTCGCCGTGGCCAGATACGCCGGCAGCTGGGCGAGTGTGCGCGCCACATTGGTCGGGCAGCACGACACCGCGAACCAGGGCGCGCGCAGTCCCGAGTCGGCACGCGGGCTGACGCGGTCCGCCGGGGGCACGGTGCCCCGGTGACGGCGGTGCAGGGTGTTGGCGTAGAAGAACGACCGGCCGTCCTCGGACGGGGACGCCGCGATCACGTTGAACAGGGTCCGCTCGGCCAGGTCCGCGAAGCGCGGCTCGCCGGTGGCAAGCAGCAGCCGCCAGGCGAGCATCACGGAGGCGACCCCGGCGCAGGTCTCCGAGTAGGCGCGGTCCGGGGGCAGCACGAAGTCGTCGCCGAAGGCCTCGTCGCGGTGGTGCGAGCCCATCCCACCCGTCAGATAGGTCCGCCGGGCGACCGTCGCCTCCCACTGCCGCACGACGGCGGCGAGCAGTTCGTCGTCCCCGGTCTCCACCGCCACGTCGACGGCGCCGGCCGCGAGGTAGAGGGCGCGCACGGCGTGTCCGCGCAGCGCCGTGGCTTGTCGTACGGGCAGATCGTCCTGGAAGTAGGCCCGGCCGAACTCGATGTCGGCCAGGCGGCCGTGCCCCCGCCGGCCGAGGAACAGCGCGGCCTGGTCGAGGTAGCGCTGTTCCCCCGTCAGCCTGGCGAGTTCCACCAGGGCCGTCTCGATCTCCGGGTGCCCGCAGATGCCCTGGTCGCCGCCCGGCCCGAAGGCGGCACAGAGGTGGTCGGCGGCCCGCCGGGCGATCTTCGTCAGCTCGCCCTCGCCCCGGGCGCGGGCCTGCGCCACACCCGCCTGGATGAGGTGCCCGTGACAGTAGAGTTCGTGGCCCCATTCGAGGTCGCTGTAGCGGGGCTGCTGTCCGGGGTGGCCGAACGCGGTGTTCAGGTAACCGTCCGGGGCTTGGGCGGGGGCGATGACGTCGGTGAGCGCGGCGACGTCCCCGTCGTACGACGCACCCTCCCAGGACATGGCCTCGAGGAGCTTGTAGACCTCGGAGTCGGCGAACTCCCGGCCGCGCCGGTCGGTGTGGACCCGGCCCTCGGCGGCGGCCCGGAAGTTGCCGGTCCAGCCCTCGCGTTCCATCCAGTCGCGGCAGTGGCCGAGCGTCGCGGTCGAGTTGGTGTGGCGGCGCCGGGCCCAGAAGCCGCCGGTGATCCGGACCTCGTCCAGGCCGAGCGGGCGCAGCCGGCCCCGGGTCGGCGCCACCGGCAGCACGAGCGAGCGTGCCGTGTTCTCCTTCACCGGTCCATGCCTTCGTCCACGTCCTTCCGGTTGTCCGTCTTGTCCGTCGAACGGCTCTGCGCCGGCTCAGCCCTTGAGGGCGCCGGACATGAAGCCCCTGATGTAGTGCCGTTGCAGCAGCAGGAAGAGCAGCAGGCAGGGCACGGCCAGGACCACCACGCCCGCCTCGGTGGCGCCGTAGTCGACGGCGCCCATGCTCTGCTGCCGCAGGTTGGCGACGGCCAGCGGCAGCGGTGCCTTCTCGCTGTCGGAGATGAGGATCAGGGGTGCGATGAAGTCGTTCCAGGCGGCGAGGAACGCGAACAGTCCCACGGTGATCAGTCCCGGCCGCACCGCCGGCAGGAGCACACGGCGCAGCGCGCCCGCCGTGCCGCAGCCGTCGACGAGGGCCGACTCCTCCAGTTCGCGGGGCACCGCCTCGAAGGAGATCCGCATCATGAAGGTGGCGAACGGCAGCTGGAACATGGCCAGGACGAGGCTCAGCCCGATCAGCGAGTTCTGCAGCTGGAGCCGGCCCAGCAGGACGTAGAGCGGGATGAGGAGCGTGGCGTAGGGGACCATGAGGATGGCCAGGGTCAGCAGGAACAGCAGGTTCTTGCCGGGGAAGTCGAAGCGGGCGAAGGCGTAGCCGCCCAGCAGGGACACCCCCAGCGTCAGGGCCACGGTCAGTGCCGAGACGACCGTGCTGTTGAGCAGGTACCGCCACAGGCCCGCGTCGTAGTCGAGCAGCGTCCGGTAGTTGCCGAGGCCGTAGCCGGACTGCTGGGCGGTGCCCGGCTGGCCGCTCACCGACGCCCAGGCGTTCCACAGCAGCGGGAAGAGGAAGATGACGGCCAGCGAGCCGGCGACGACGTAGTGGGGCGTCCGGCCCAGGGCGCGGGTGAGCACCGTGGTGTCCCTTCTCATCAGGCGGCGGGTGTCATGACTCGTCGGCGCGGCGCAGGCCCCGGAACTGCAGGGCGTTCAGCAGGAGCAGCGCGGCCAGCACGAGGATCGAGAGGGCCGCCGCGGTACCGAGGTTCAGCCGCTGGAACGCCTCCCGGTAGATCAGCTGGACGACGGTGACCGTGCTGTTGTCCGGTCCGCCCTTGGTGAGGATGAAGAACTGGTCGAAGGCGAGCAGGGAGCCGGTCACGCACAGCAGGAGGCACAGGGCGAGGGAGGGTCGCAGCAGCGGCAGTGTGATGGAGCGGAAGATCTGGGCGCGGCTCGCGCCGTCCATCCGTGCCGCCTCGTACACCTCGTGCGGGATGCGCTGCAGGCCCACGAGCAGGATCAGCATGTAGAAGCCGGCGAACTTCCAGACGATCAGGAACACCGTCGACCACAGGGCCGAGGTCGGTGAGCCGAGGAAGGACACCGGGTCGTCGACGAGGCCGAGGCGTTCGAGGATCCGGCTGAGCGGGCCGGTGGTCGGGCTGTACAGGCCCCAGAACAGCAGGGACGCGGAGGCCAGGCCGAGGGCGCCGGGCAGGAAGTAGACCGTGCGGAAGAAGCCCGCGCCCGGGCGGGACTCCTGCACCAGCAGAGCCAGGAGCAGTGCCAGGGCGAGCAGGACGACCGTGACGATCACGGTGTAGAGGAGGGTGAAGCGGATCGCGGGCCAGAACAGCGTGCTGTCGGTGATGTCGGTGTAGTTCTCGGGCGCGTTGACGCCTCGGTCTCCCGCGAGCAGCGGCCAGTCGCTGAACGACATCTGACCGACCAGCAGCAGGGGAAGCAGGAAGAAGACCGTGACGAACACCGCCGTGGGGGCCGCGTAGGCCAGGCCCTTGGCCTTGCGGGAGCGCCAGCGGGGCGGGGGCGTGCCGCCCCGCGGCTGCGGCGAGGTCAGGTGCGCGGCCGTCGCCCGGTCGGCCACTTTCACCGGCATGGCTCTCCTTAGCCGTAGAACGTCTCAGCCGTGGGACGTCGGGAGGGGCGGTCGGTTCAGTCGGCCAGCGAGGCGGTGACGGCGTCGTTGTCCTTCTCGACCGTCTTCCCGTCGCCGAATACGGCGTGGCGCATCAGCTCCAGCCAGGGCCCGTTGGGGTCGTTGAAGGTCTGGCCGAACTTCATCGCGTACGGGGTGCGGCCCTCCGCGACGAGCTGGTTGATGGTGACCAGGCGCGGGTCGGCCTCGGAGTGCTTGTTGGACGCGAGGTCGGTGCGGGCCACCACGTCCTTGTGTGCGGCGACCACGTCGACCTGGGCCTTGTCGCCCAGGGACCATGCGAGGAAGTTCCAGGCCTGGTCGGCCGACTCGCTGGTGGCGGAGATGCCGATGGCGTCGCCGCCGACGAAGGTGGACTTGCCGCCGTCGGGTCCTGGGATGGGGGCGACGCCGAGGTCGAGGTCCTCGGGCATCAGCCCGAGCGTGGTCGACGGCATGGGCATCACGCCGACCTTGCCCTTGGGGAAGATGCCGGTCCAGGTCGTGCCGGTTTCCTCGCGGGCGCCGGGCGCCACGATGGAGTCCCGCACCCAGCCGCGGTAGGTGTCGTAGACCTTCTTCGAGGCGGCGGAGGCGAGATTCGCCTCGGTGCCCTCCTCGTTCAGGACGTCCTCCCCGGCCGCCCAGACGGACGGCCACCAGGTGAAGACGCCGCAGCCGCCGCAGTTGCCGCCGAAGAAGGTGCCGTCGACACCGCCGCCCAGCGCGTCCACGGCCCGGGCCTGCCGGTCCCACTCACGCAGCGTGGTGGGCGGCTTCTCGGGGTCGAGCTTCGCCTTCCGGTAGAGCTCCTTGTTGTAGAAGAGCACCGACAGGTCGAGGGTGTGCGGGACCACGTACTTCTTGTCCTCGTACGTGCCGGCCTTGATGTGCGACTGGGCCAGGTGCTCGGCGAAGGGCAGGGCGTCGACGCGGTCGGTGAGGTCGGCGAAGAGGCCGCTGGAGGTGTAGTTGGGCACGAACACGACGTCGGAGGCGAACAGGTCGGGCAGGTCGCGCGAGCCCGCCGCCGCGCCGACCTTGGCCTGGTAGTCGTCGGTGGGGACGACGGTCAGCTCGATCTTGTTCTTGTGGCCGGCGTTGTAGGCCTTGACCAGGGCCTCGCTCTGCGGCCGGGTCGCCGCGCGCGTCCACATCGTCAGCTTGGTGCCGTCGTCGACACCGCCCGCGGCGGCCTTGCCCCCTCCCCCGCCGGAACCCTCTTCGTCCGAGCCGCACGCGGTGAGCAGGCTCGCGGTGGCGAGCAGGGCGATGGCGCCTGTGACGAGGCGGCGTATGTGTCCACGCGGTCCGGCCGTGCTCCCCGTGCTCCCCATGGTCGATTCCCCTTGTGTCGCGGCGGGCCGTGCGCGGGCCTGCCGGTCGGGACAATGATGTGGTGGCACTGAACTGAGTGGCGGAAACGGGCCGAAAAGGCTTTCTGAGACGCTAAGGACGCATCCCACGACCCGTCAATCCCCTTGCGTGAAGCGGTTTCTGAGCAGTACTCGAAAACCCGGACCAGGGCGGGACCGAAAATTTCCGCGTACTGTTTGGGGTGCCCTCGACGGCGTCGGCAGGCGACGCGAGACAGGAGAAGACCCATGGCACAGGCCACCGGCCCCTCGCGTTCGCAGCCCGCCACCCTCAGCGATGTCGCCCGGCTGGCGGGCGTGTCGATCGCCACGGCGTCCAAGGCCCTCAACGGCCGCAGCCAGGTGCGGGCGGAGACCAGAACGCGTGTGATCGAGGCGGCCGAGCGCCTGGCGTTCCGGCCCAACCAGGTGGCCCGGGGACTGCTGGCCGGACGGACGGGCACCGTGGGGCTGCTGACCAGCGACCTGGAGGGCCGGTTCAGCATCCCGATACTGATGGGCGCCGAGGACGCCTTCGGGGCGGGCGAGGTCGCGGTGTTCCTGTGCGACGCCCGCGGGGACGCGATTCGCGAGCAGCACCATGTCCGCGCGCTGCTGGGCCGCCGGGTCGACGGGCTCATCGTGGTGGGCAGCAGGACCGACCCGCGGCCGTCCCTGGGACGGGAGTTGCCGGTCCCCGTGGTCTACGCGTACGCGCCGTCGGAGAATCCGGAGGATCTGTCCATCGTCCCGGACAGCGTCGGCGCGGGCCGGATCGCCGTGGAGCATCTGCTGGCCTCGGGCCGTACCCGCATCGCGCACATCACCGGAGACCCCGGGTACGCCGCCGCGCGGGAGCGTGCCGAGGGCGCCCGGGCCGCCCTGGCCGACGCGGGCCTGGCCCTGGTGGGCGAGCCGCGGTTCGGGGCGTGGTCGGAGGGCTGGGGGCGGGCGGCCACCGCGATGCTGCTCGACCAGCACCCGGAGGTGGACTCCGTGCTGTGCGGCAGCGACCAGATCGCCCGGGGCGTCATCGACGTCCTGCGCGAGCGCGGCCGGCGGGTGCCGGAGGACGTGGCGGTCATGGGTTTCGACAACTGGCGGGTCCTGACGTCCGCGTCCCGGCCGCCGCTGACCAGTGTCGACATGAACCTCGAACAGGTCGGGCGGGCGGCCGCGCACGCCCTGTTCACGGCGATCTCCGGCGGCACGCGCCGCTCCGGGATCGAGACCCTGCCCTGCCGGGTGGTGATCAGGGGGTCGACCGTGCCGCTGTCGTGAGCCGCGGCGCCCGATCGCGGCTCATGTCGCGAGTCGGCCGAGTGCCGCCAGGACCGGTGCCACGCCGTCCTCCTCGGCCAGGCGGCGCGCCACGTCCTGGGCACGGTCGCGATGGGCCGGTTCGCCCACGGCCCGGCGCAGGGCGGGAGCCAGCGCTTCGGCGGTGAGGCGGCGCAGGGGAACGGCGCAGGGGGCGGTGCCCAGGGCGACGAGACGGGCCGCCCAGAAGCCGGCGTCGAACTGCACCGGCACCGGCACGGTCGGCACACCCGCGCGCAGGACGGCGGCGGTGGTGCCGGCTCCGGCGTGGTGGACGACGGCGGCCGTCCGGGGGAACAGCGACGCGTGCGGCACATCGCCGACGGTGATCACGTCGTCGGTGCGGGCGGTGAGGCCCGCCCACCCCTGCTGGATGATCCCGCGCAGTCCGGCGGTGCGCAGGGCGCGCACGATCTCGCCGCTGAGACGCTCAGGGTCCGGCACGGTGGCACTGCCCAGCCCGACGAAGACGGGAGCGGGCCCGGCGGCGAGGAACTCCTCCAGTTCGGCGGGCAGGGTCCGGGTGTCGTACGGCCACCAGTACCCGGCGATCTCCAGCCCGGGCCGCCAGTCCCGCGGCCGGGACACCACCACCTCGCTGAACCCGTGCAGCACCGGCCACCGCGCCCGTTCCTGGGCCCGGCGCATCGCGGCGCGGCCGGGCAGGGTCATGCCGTGCCGGGTGCGCAGTCGGCGCATCGCCCGGGTGAAGACCTGGTCGACGGCGGTGGTGACGGCCAGTCCGCCCAGGCGGTTGCCCACGGTGCCGAGGTGGCGTCCGCCGAGCATGGGTGCCCCGAACTCCCGTGTCGGGTGCTGGGGCTGGAGGAACAGTCCGACGCTGGGCAGGGTCAGTCCCTCGGCGATGGCGCGGCCCAGCGGTGCCACGGCACCGGCGGCCAGCACGGCGTCGGCGCCGTGTGCCGCCCGGACGAGGTCGTCGGTCATCTCCTCGGCCGCCGACCGTGCCATCGAGACGACGCGCAGCAGTTTGCCGAGTCCCGTGGTGCTGGCGTGCAGACGGCGGCCGCGCTCGGAGTGCAACTCGGCGTGCGGGTCGACCGGGGTCGGATGGAACCGGACCCCGGAGCCGGCGGTCAGCGGCTCGAACAGCCCGTGGGTGACGAGCGTGACCTCGTGCCCGCTCCGCGCCAGCCCCGCGCCCAACCCGGTGTACGGCGCGACGTCGCCGCGCGATCCCGCCGTCATGATCACCAGCCGCATGGGTCCCAGTGTGGCCCGGCGAGGCGGACGACACACGGTGGACGGCGGCAGGGGTCCGAGAATCGCCGGTGCGGGTGAGGCGCGGAGTGGGTGTGGTGCGTGGAGCGGTGGTACGCGGGATGGGTGGTACGCGGAGTCGGTGGTGCATGGTTCTGCGGTGGTTCAGGCCCTTGGGCCTGTGCCCAGCGCCTCGAGGACTCTGGTGGCGGCCTGGCGCAGTCGTGGGGACGCGTCCGCGGTGAGGTCGGTCAGCCGGCTGTGCGCCTCCTCGCTTCCGGCGTGCAGCGACCCGGTCGCCGTCACCAGGCGTTCGAGACCGAGGACGGCCTCGTAACGGACCGCCTCGTACGGGTCGTCCAGGCCGCGCAGGAAACGTCGTAGGTCGTGCCGGGTGTGCTCGTCGGTCTCGTCGTCCCCGGCCAGGAGCGAGAGTGCCGCGGCACGGACCTCGGCGGACGGGGCTTCGTCGGCAAGGCGCCGTACGGCGGGCAGTGCCTGGGTGAGGCCGTCGAGGGCGTTGCGGGTGCGCCAGGTGTGCTTCCCGCCGGCTTCCAGCCGTTCGACCAGGGCCCAGGCCACGGGGTGGCGCTCCCAGAGGCGGAGTCCGTTCTCGACGAGTGCTTCCAGTCCGTCGATCACGCCCGCGCGTATCTCGTCGTCGGGATCGTCCAGGACCGCCAGCAGGAGCCACACCGCGTCCCATCGGGCCCCGGCGCCCACCGCCCTTGCGGCGGCGGCCCGTGTGCGGGCGGGGAAGGTCTCGTCGGTCAAGGCCGTGCGCAGGTGCGCGGCGGCCGTACCCGTGTCAGCGCCACCCAAGGCACACGCGGCGGATGCTCCAGCGTCTGGGTCGCGCAGCCACCGCACCGCCGGTCCGGTCACCCGCTCGTCGCCGAGCCGTCCGAGACCGCGCAGCAGCCGTGCCGCGGTCTCGGGGTCCCGCTCGGTGCGCAGCGTCGCGGCCAGCGCGTCCTGTGCCTGCGGCGCTGCCACGTCGAACAGTCTCCGGGCCACGGCGATCCGCACCGCGGGGGAAGGGTCGCCCAGTCCAGCGAGCAGTGACTCCAGGAGCCGCTCGGAGCAGTCCTCCGGCAGCAGGTCCAGGGCCCGTGCGCGGGCGGCGCCCGGGCCCTGACGGGCCGTGCGGATCACTTCCGCCCGCACAGCGGTGTCGTCCTTCCACCGGTACACCAGAGTCCGGGCCCGCCCCCACACGGCGGAGTCCGGGTCACCGAGCAGCCCGACCAGGGTCGTGGCATCCCCTGGCGCGCCGAGTGCGGCCAGCCCTTCCAGCGCGTTGATCCGCGCGTGGTGGTCCGGGTCGGACAGAAGCCGGGCGAAGGCCCGGGTGACCGCTGGCCCCTGGAGTCCCAGCCGGACGGCGGCGACCGAGGCCCTGCGCCGTACACCCGGGTCCTCGTCGTCCATGAGCAGGGGGAGCACCTCACCGCCCGCCTCGGGGATCCCGAGCCGGCCCAGGGCCAGGGCGGCGGCCGCGCGCACCGCGGGGGCGGGGTCGTCGGCCGCACCGGCGACGACGCGGACGTACGCGGCCCCGCCCGCCTTCCCCAGCCCCTTCACCGCCACCGCGCGGCGCGCCGGATCTGTCGCCGCCAACTCCCGTAAGAAGAAGGCGATCTGATGGTCCGTCCCCATGGACACCTCCGGGGAGGAAGACCGCCGAGGCGGGGGAAGGTTGTGTGGGCTCGGGTTACTCGACGAGGCCGAGTCGTCTCCTGGGCCGGAGCAGGCTGTGTCACATGCCAGGCCTGGTCCGGATCCGCATGCCCGGGCGGCGGCGGTGCACGGTCACATAGGACAAGCCGTCGCTTCCCGCGACCAGGCTGCGCTCGCTGCCGTGCGGCAGCCAGACCAGACGACCGGGGGCCAGGGGCTGCGGGTCCGCTGCCGGGCCGAGGGTACCGTCACCGGCGACGACGAGCAGGAGGACATCGAGGTCGGGCTCGGTATGCGTGTCGATACGGCCGTGCGGTGGGATGCGGATGAGGTTGGCGTCCAGCTGCCGACCCGACTCGGCCAGTCGCCACAGCGCACCCGCCGGTGCCGATTCGTCAGAGATGAGCGACTCCGTATCGCACAGCACCCGCGGCAAGGGGGCACCGGCCGCGCCGGGGGTCTTCTCTTCGTCGTTCATCGATCTGCCACCATCCCGTACGTGCCTTCCGCTGCCCACGGCAGGGTACGGCCGACCGCGACGCGGGGGTGGCCGGGCCTCGGCGGCCACCACATCGACATCAGGACGACGTACGAGATCGCGGTGGGCGGTGCGCCCCTCAGTGTGACGGCCGCTCGGCGTGGTAGTGCTGGGCGAGCCGGGCCAGGGCGACCGCGCCGAGCAGAAGGCCGAAGTCGCGCAGCGCGATGTCGTAGTAGCCGGGGATGGTCAGCAGGTTGACGATGATGCCGGCCAGCCATCCGGCCACCAGCCAGCCTCCGAAGCGCGGGGCGACGGCGACGACGAGTCCCGCGACGATCTCGATGGCTCCGACGGCGTACATCGCCGCTTGGGCACTGCCGGGCACGACGTCGTTGATCCAGGGCGCGAGGTAGCCGGGCCAGTCCACGAGCAGGTTGGCGAACTTGTCCAGCCCGAACAGGATCGGCGCCACGGTGAACCCGGCACGCAGGATGAGGAACGCCTGGTAGCCGGGGTCGGTGAACTTGGATCGCCGGGGGACGGCGGACGTGGTGGTCGGGGCGGCGGACGACATGACTGCCTCCTTCTATCGATGACTCTCATTAACGATAGAAGCGCGAAGACGTTCTTTAGTCAATGGTCATTGGTTTTACACTGGTGTTCATGGACCACCCGCAGCAAGCGCCCCGTGCCGACGTTTCCGCGATCGCCGCACTGGCCGAGCCGACGCGGATGCGGCTGTACGAGCTCGTCGTGCGCCGGCCGGAGCCCGTCAGCCGCGACGAAGCAGCCGCCGCCCTCGGTCTCGCACGGCAGACCGCGGCGTTCCATCTGGACCGTCTGGCGGACGAGTCACTCCTCGACGTCGTCCACGAACGGCGCAGCGGCCGCACCGGTCCAGGAGCGGGCAGGCCGGCCAAGCTCTACAAGCGCTCCACCAGGCAGGTCTCCGTCAGCCTGCCCGAGCGGCACTACGAGCTGGCCGGACGGCTCCTCGCCCAGGCCATGGAGGAATCCGAGGCCACCGGCGAGCCGGTCCGTACCGTCTTGCACCGCAAAGCCCACGACCTCGGCGCCCAGCTCGTCGGCCAGGGCGACGCAGGCGTGTTCGACCTGCTGGAACGGCACGGGTTCGAGCCCCGCTATGACGGTGACGCGATCGTGCTGGGCAACTGTCCCTTCCACGCGCTCGCCCGCGACCACACCGAGACCGTCTGCGGTATGAACCTGCGCCTGCTCCGCGGCGCCCTCGAAGGCCTCGGCACGAAGACCCTCCAGGCATGCCTGGCCCCGAGTCCCGGCTACTGCTGTGTCCGCCTGGAGCCGGCTTTCCGTCCCGGGGGCAACCCGGTCGGCGAATAGGGCGTCCTAGCCAGAGAGCGGGACGCAGCTGCCCGCCTGACCTCCATGCGACGGGGACGGATGATGAGCGACAAGGCCCGCAAGCTGTTCGAGGCGCTCGACCTCGACCACGACGGGGTTCTCACCCGGGAAGAGGTGATCATCGCCCTGCGCACGAACGGACCGTCCCTGGCCGCCTCGGGCGTACTGCCGTTCTGGGGAGTGCAGGACGTCGACGACTCCTCCGCGTTGTTCGACAGGGCCGACCAGAACGGGGACGCGGTACTGACCCTCGACGAGTTCGCCGCGGTGGTGGACCGGCGGTTCGGCTGGAGCTGACGACCACGCCGCGCGGCACCCGCGGGGCGGGACAGCGGGCCTCGCGGGTTCACCTCCGCCTGCGTCGCGCCGCACGGTTGGCGGCCAGCAGACAGCCCCAGACGAGCACCAGGCCGGCCGCCACCAGGATGCGGCCCGCGCCGTCGCCGTCGATCACCCGCCACACCAGAAGACCGGCGCTCAAGCAGAGCATCGGCCAGTAGACCCACGGTCCCCATCGGCTACCCGGCCTTGCCCATGGCGGCGGCTCACCGGAACCGGAGCGATGCCTCATGCATGCCTCCCCTCCCCGGTCCGGTTGCCCGTAACCACCGGCACCAACCTCCCGTCGCCCGGGCCCCGGGATGTCACTCGGGAGTCGCCACCGCCTTCCGGCGGAACGCCATGGTCAGGTGGTCCGGCCTGACCGTGACCACGGCCTGGGGCCGGGGCGCACGGGAGGTGAGTTCGAAGGTCGGCCAGGTCCGCAGGTGCCTTCCGTCATTGGAGCCCACCATGCCCGAGCAGCACTTCGACCGGCGTCTCTTCCTGCGCGCCGGCGCCGCCACCGGAGCCGCTCTCACCGTCGGGACGACCGTGGGTGCCGAGCCCGCGGCCGCGGCGCCCGGCGGATTCCCCGACTATAGGTACGTCCGCACCCTGCTGACGGCGTCCCAGCTGAAGTACAACCCCACCGGCGAGATCATCTTCCCCTGCGTCAGGGGCGTCTACGACAGGCTGCGCTCCCCGCTCGGCCGCTACTACCCGTACTACGCGCCGCACGACGCGTCCGGGGGGATCTGCCTGGCCTACGGCAACTCACTGGAGGGTCCGTTCACGGAGTACCCGTCGAACCCGATCGTCTCCAACAAGTGGTCACCGCACCACTCCGTCAGCCATGTCTCGTCGCCCCGTGTGCTGTGGAACGCGGACGCCAGGGAGTTCTGGCTGTACTTCCACGGGGAGAACTTCACGACCCGCCTCGCCCGGTCGGCCGACGGCATCCGCTTCACCTACGACAAGTACATGATCTACGAGGCGGGAGAGCGACTCGCGGGTGCTATCGCGGTGGCCCGGGGCTGAGCCGCGGGCCGGTGGACGCCCTTGCGGATCCACCGGCGCGGGAGCCGGGCCCGCCCCCGTGGTGGGGCGGCTCCCGGCTCCCGGCTGGTGCGCCGGCTCAGGACGACTGGGCGCTCTGGTACAGGTTCTGCGCGTCCGCGCCGAAGTACGGGCCGTACATGGCGTTCGGCAGGAAGTTGTACTTGAAGCTGTTCACCGAGGACTGCAGGCCGGTCCCGGTGGCCTCGTCGAACTGGGTGAACCACGGGCCTCCGCTGGAGCCTCCGGTCATGTTGCAGGTCAGGCCGTGGTCGCTGGACAGCAGGAAGTCCCGGAACGTGGTTCCGCTGCAGTAGATGAACTTCTCGCCGTCGTACGGAGCGGCGGCCGGGAAGCCGAAGGAGTACATGGCCTTGTTGTAGCCGGTGTTGAAGGCCAGCCCCTGGCCGCCGACGACATCGGTCAGCTGCTTCCCGTCCAGCGGGGCGACCACGGCGGCGCCGATGTCGTAGTTGATGTCCTCACTGGCCGTCCACTGCGGCGTGGACAGGGTCCTGGACGCGGCCCAGGTGCCGTACGGGCGCTGGCCGTCGTGATAGCCGGGCACGAACACCCAGTTGGTGTGCCAGGCTCCCTGCATCTTCACGCAGTGCCCGGCGGTGATGACGGTGCTCTTGTTGGAGCTGGTGACGGCGTTGCCGGAGCAGGAGGCGGTCCGGCCCTGGTAGGTGAAGAACACCCGCCCCGCGGTCTTGGCCACCGCTCCCCCGCCGGACCAGGGGCCGCCGCCGTGCGGGATGGCCATGGGGCCCACGTCGGAAACGGGTGCGCTGGGTGCCACGACGGTCGCCTTGCCCTTGCGGGGTGCGGATGCCCGTGCGTCGGAGCGGTCGACGGACAGGATGTCGAGCGGGGTGGCCGCGCGCATCCGCTGCGGGGTCCAGAAGTCGAGGGCGCTCTTCTGCGCCGAGGGTGCCATGGCTCCCGGTCCGGGCGCGGCGCTCGCCGGTGCGGCGGTGACACCGGTCGCCAGGAGTGCGGCGACGCCGGCGAGCGTGCCGAGGACGGTGTGGCGAGCGCGGGTGGTGCCGCCGGACGATCGAGGGCTGCGGGATCTGCCTATCACGCGGTCTCCTTCTGCTGTGGGGGCCGGGCGGCGGGGAACCGTCCGCCCGGTCAGGCAGGGGTGTCACTGCGGACAGTCAGAGGGCAGCGTGCCACCAGAAGGCCGATATGGACAGGTGCATGTCATAACGATGGCCGAATCATCACCTCCTCTCCGCGTGCGCGCGCAAAAGGACCCGGCCTCCACGATGGAGGCCGGGTCCGGGACGGAGCGTGAGGGTCAGAGGGCGGGGCCGGTGCCGCCGGGCTGGATGCGTCCGCGCCAGGCCCCGGACTCCGCTCCGCGCTCCTCGATGTACTGCTTGAAGCGCTTCATGTCGCCCTTGACCCGGCGGTCGATCGTGCCCGTCATGTCCGCCGCCTTCTCCGCGGCTCCGCTGGGCTCGATGTCCATCACCAGCTCGACCCTGGTGTGGCTGTCGTCGAGGCGCTCGAAGCGGACGGACCCCCTCTGGTTGGTGTCGCCGCTGGTCGTGCGCCAGGTGACACGCTCGTCGGCCAGCTGGTCGACGATCTCGGTGTCGAACTCGCGCCGTACTCCGCCGATCTTGGTGGTCCAGTGGTTGTGGCGGTCGTCCAGTTGCCTGACCTCCTCGACGCCCTCCATGAACTTCGGGAACTCCTCGAACTGCGTCCACTGGTTGTAGGCGGTGTGGACGGGGACGTCGACTTCCACGGATTCCTTGACGGTGCTCATCTTCATGCCTCCGTTTTCACTGGTCGACTACAGGAGGCCCATCGGCCCGCAGCACAAGTCCGGGCCCGTGGCGGGCCGGGTACCCGAGATCTTGCGGTTGCCACACAGATCCGCGCCGGTCCGGAAAGGAAGCGGAACCGACAGTACGTGTCAGGCCGCGCTGGTGGCCGCCCCGCCGTCTCCGAGCGAGAACCGTGGCCGAGCCCGGGGCCAGGCCGTGGTAGTGGCGGAAATCGCATTCGACGCTGAGGAAGTGGCCCGCTCCCCCGGGTGTCAGCGCGCGGGCCCGGCCCTCCCCGGGCGTTCCGCGAGGTTGCGTGCGGTATGGCTCTCGCTCCCCAGGCCCAGGACGATGTGCTGCCCCAGGGCCCATACGGAGGAGATGGGAGCCAGGTTGAAGGTGCCGTCCTCGTTCTCGGTGGTCAGCAGGACCACGGGCGTGCCGAACTAGAGGATGCTCGGCCGGACCACTATGTGAGTGTCGGTCGTCATGATCAGGACGCTACGGGCGGGACGCTTCGCCGCTCACCGAAGTGTCCCGCACCAGAGCACTAGAACCGGTGGTGCTGCTGCTCCGGCTGCCCGGACGTCTGACCACCCTGGCCGCCCGCGTTCTGGATCTGCAGCTGCTCCGCCTGCTCCTTGGTCACCTTCTGTTCCGCGCCGCAGAAGGTGCACTGGGTCAGGTATTTCGTCGAGATCGGGAACAGCGGCACGAAGAACAGCGTGAACTTCGTGACACGCTTCCTGAGCGTGTGCGCGGCGGGGTTGCCGCACTGCCCGCAGACCAGCGTCAGTATCGCCAGCTGGTACAGGTACCCCTTGGTGCCAAAGATGATCACGTGACGGTCCTTCCCGGATCGGATCTTCCCCCAGTGTCCTGTATCTCGGTCCGGCAGGACGAGCCGGCGGCCCGTACGGCCCGGGTCACGTCGTCGTGGCCCGGGCCGTGGGCGGTCCGGTCGGTGCTCAGCCCCCCAGTGCCGTCAGCACCACGCTCTTGGCCTCCTCCTGGACCCGGCCGAGGTGGTCGGGGCCGAGGAAGGACTCGGCGTAGATCTTGTAGACGTCCTCGGTGCCCGAGGGGCGGGCCGCGAACCAGGCGTTGTCCGTGGTCACCTTGATGCCGCCGATGGGGGCGCCGTTGCCCGGGGCCTCGGTGAGGACGGCGGTGACCGCGTCTCCGGCCAGGGTGTCCGCGCTGACCTGGGCCGGGGAGAGCTTGGCGAGCAGGGCCTTCTCCTCGCGGGACGCCGGGGCGTCGATCCGGGCGTAGGCGGGCTCGCCGAAGCGGGCGGCCAGCGTGGCGTAGTGCTCCGACGGGGTCCTGCCGGTGA
This sequence comes from Streptomyces sp. NPDC050546, assembly GCF_044457425.1. Lineage (NCBI taxonomy): Bacteria > Bacillati > Actinomycetota > Actinomycetes > Kitasatosporales > Streptomycetaceae > Streptomyces > Streptomyces sp. NPDC050546. Next base: position 98,759 of record NZ_JBITGX010000017.1, on the reverse strand, counting down.
CCGCGGTGATCTCGGAGGCGAGCAGCGCCAGGATGATGCCGTCCTTGTCGGTGGTCCACACGGAGCCGTCCCGGCGCAGGAAGGACGCGCCGGCCGACTCCTCCCCGCCGAAGCCGATGGTGCCGCCGGCCAGCCCGTCCACGAACCACTTGAACCCCACGGGCACCTCGACCAGTTCGCGGCCCAGGTCGGCGGCGACGCGGTCGATCATGGCGGAGGACACCAGGGTCTTGCCGATGCCGGTGGCGGCCGGCCAGCGGTCGCGGTGGGCGTACAGATAGGAGATGGCGACGGCCAGGTAGTGGTTGGGGTTCATCAGGCCCGCGTCCGGGGTGACGATGCCGTGCCGGTCGGCGTCGGCGTCGTTGCCGGTGGAGATCTGGAAGCGGTCGCGCTGCTCGATGAGCGAGGCCATCGCGTACGGCGACGAGCAGTCCATGCGGATCTTGCCGTCCCAGTCCAGCGTCATGAACCGCCAGGTGGGGTCGGTGTGCGGGTTGACGACGGTGAGGTCGATGCGGTGCTGTTCGGCGATACGGCCCCAGTAGGCGACGGACGCCCCGCCCAGCGGGTCCGCCCCGATCCGCACCCCGGCCGCCCGGATCGCGTCCAGGTCGAGCACGCCGGGCAGGTCGGCGACATAGGTGCCCAGGAAGTCGTAGCGGCCGGTGGTGGGGGCGGCGAGGGCCCGGGCGTAGGGGACGCGCCGTACGTCCTTCAGAGAGCCCCGGATGATCTCGTTCGCCCGGTCCTGGATCCAGGAGGTGGCGTCGGAGGCGGCGGGGCCGCCGCTGGGCGGGTTGTACTTGAACCCTCCGTCGGCGGGCGGGTTGTGGGAGGGCGTGACGACGACGCCGTCCGCGAGCCCCGTGGTGCGGCCGCGGTTGTGGGCGAGGATGGCGTGCGAGACGGCCGGGGTCGGCGTGTAGCCGTCCGCTTCGTCGATCAGCACCGTCACCTCGTTGGCGGCGAACACCTCCAGGGCGGTGACGCGCGCGGGCTCCGACAGGGCGTGGGTGTCGGCGCCCAGGAAGAGCGGGCCGGTGATGCCCTGCTCGGCGCGGTACTCGCAGATGGCCTGGCTGGTGGCGGCGATGTGGTCGTCGTTGAACGCGCTCGCCAGGGACGATCCGCGGTGTCCGGAGGTCCCGAAGGTGACGCGCTGCCCCGGGTCGTCCAGGTCGGGGCGGAGCGCGTAGTACGCGGTCACCAGCCGGGCCACATCGACGAGATCCTCGAAACCGGCCGGATCGCCCGCTCGCTCGTGCTGCATGGGCCCGCTCCTCCGCATGGGTTGATCCTTCGCTTGCGGTCTCATCCTTCCTCGTCACGGCGGTGCCGCGCGAGGGGGACACCACTACGAGGGCCGGATGTGCGCCAAGCCACGAGAAGGAGACACCTCGGACGGCGGGAGTTGCTATGGAGCACACGGAGGCGGTGCCTACGGGTGCCGAGGCGCGCCGGGGACCACAAGGAGGCGGCGCTGCGGACCACCGGGAAGTCCGGTGATGCGCGCCGCGCCGCCTGCCCTCCTCGTGGCCGTCACGTCGAACGCCGTGCCGTGGTCAGATCCGTCCGCCGGTGAACCGGGTGACGGGGCCGTGCGTGCCGCGTTCCGAGCGGCGTCCCACCGCGTAGGACGCGGCGCTCAGGGCGGTCAGGCCGGCTCCGACGCCCGCGGCGACGAGCTTGCGGTGGGCGATGACCGTCCAGGCCGTCTTCGCCGTGGCCGCGACATGGCCCGAGGCCGTGACGACCGCCTGACGGCCGGCCTCGACGCCCTTGGCCGCGGTCTGCATGGCCGCCGTCGTCGCCTCGGCGGAGCGCTCGGCGCCGGCCTTGACCGCTGACCCCGCGTCATCGGCCTTGGCCGCCGCACGCTTCGCGGCCTGGGTCGTCGGCGCGGTCGCCTTGTCCGTGGCGTTGCGTGCCTTGGACTCCGTCGCCTGAATGGTGGTCGGCTTGTGATTCGTGCGCTTGTTCTGTTCAGTCATGGACACCGACTTGCCTCTGACTCCGTCGGCAAACACGTTCGGTCGACCGCCGTCGGGGCGCGAGAGGGCTGAGCCCCTCGTCGGAGGGGTAGGCGGGCTACAGACAACAAGCACGTCAGACACGAGGGAAGGTGCCCCATGGCCAACATCCTGGATCGCATCAAGCAGTTCGCCCGGAGTCCGCAGGGGCGGCGGGCCGTCGAGCAGGCACGGCGGGCCGCGGCCGACCCCCGCAAGCGGGCCCAGGCCCAGCGTCTGCTGGGCAAGCTCCGGGGCCGCCGCTGACCGGACCCGGCATCCGCACCGGCCGCGTCACGAACCGTCCCGGTGGCCAACTCCTCGTACCGACACGTGTGTTCATGTCCGGTTCGGGCACTTGGGTCGCACCACACCTGAGAGGAGCTGGTTCGATGAGCAGGGCAGGGAACGGCAGGAGGGTCTGCGCCTTAGGCGTCGCCGGTGTCCTGGCGGGAACGGTGCTGACCGGCTGCGGCGACGACGGGGACACCCGCGACGGTGCGCGGGGTTCCTCCGCCGCCGGCGGCACACAGGAGCAGGGCACGCAGGCGGTGCGCTCGGCCTACGACAGGACGGCCGAGGAGGACACCGCCGAGGTGAAGCTGCGGGTGCGGACCTCCGCCCAGGGTGCCTCGGAGTCGGCCGACGGGCAGGGCGTCGTGGACCTGGACGACGGCGACAGCGTCATGACGCTCACGGTGCGGGGGCAGCGGATCGAGCAGCGCGTGATCGATCAGGTGCTGTACCAGAAGATGCCGAAGGGGCAGGCGCCGGACGGCAAGCCCTGGATCAAGATCGACCTGGGGAAGGTCGCCGAGAAGCAGGGCGCCGGCGACAACTCCATGAGCGATCCGGCCCAGTCGGCGGCATACGCCAAAGCCATCTCCGACAAAGACGTGACCAGGAAGGGCACGGCCACGATCGGCGGGGTGCGGACCACGCACTACCGCGTCTCCGTCGACGTCGCCGAGCTGCCCGGCGGCGACACTCTTCGCCGGCAGGTCGGCCCGACCCTGCCGATGGACGTGTGGCTGGACGACGACGGCCGGATGCGCCGTCAGCAGATCGACATGACCCTCAAGGCCCCGACGTCGACGCAGCGGTCCTCCGGCGACGCCTCGTCCGCGCCGCAGAAGGTCACGGTGCGCACGGTCATGGACTTCACCGACTTCGGTACCGAGGTGGCGGCGGACGAGCCGCCGGCCGGGCAGGTCACCGACATGACCGGCAAGGCCCTGGAGCAGGGCCAGGGGCAGAGCTGACGCCGGCTCACCCGAGGCCGCGGCCGCGGACCCGCCGCACGAGGTCGTCCGCGGCCTCCGGCCAGCCGGGGTGCTCGAAAGCGAAGCCCGCTTCGAGCAGACGGCCGGGGACGACGCGGCGGCTCTTCAGCAGCAGTTCGGTGTCCGAACGCAGCACGAAGGCGCCGGCCTCGGCCATCCAGCGCGTCGCCGGCAGCCCCACCGGCATCCCCCAGGCGGTACGCAGGGCGCGCATGAAGGCGCTCTGCGGCAGGGGCGTGGGAGCGGCGATGTTGACCGGGCCCGTGATGTCGTCCCGGGCGACGAGGAACTCCACCGCCCGGACGAAGTCCCGGTCGTGGATCCAGGACACGTACTGCGCACCGCCGGCGACCGGGCCGCCGAGGCCGAGCCGGGCCAGCCGGAGCAGGACGTCGAAGACTCCGCCGCGGTCCGGGCTCATCACCATGGCGGCGCGCAGGGCCACCTTCCGGGTGTCCGGTGTGTCGGCCGTCTCCTGCTCCCGCTCCCAGGCCTTGGCGATGTCGACGCTGTAGGACCAGTAGCCGGGGGTGCCGGGTTCGGCTCCGCCGATCACGCCGGTGGCCTCGTCGTTGGGCGCGTCGAAGCGGTGGGCGTAGACGGTGGCGGTGCTCATCTGGAGCCAGAGCCGGGGCGGCCGGGCGGCTTTGGCGATGGCCTCGCCCACGACCCGGGCTGAGTCGACCCGCGAGTCCATCATGGCGCGGAGGTTGGCCGGGGTGTAGCGGCAGCTCACGCTCCGGCCGGCCAGGTTGACGACGACATCGCTGCCGTCGATCTCCTCCCCCCACGGTCCCGGGGTCGCACCGTCCCAGTGGACTTCGCCCTGACGTGCGGGGCGCCTGCTCAGCACCACGACGTCATGTCCGGCGGTGCTCAGCGCGCGCTTGAGGACGGTGCCGACCTGTCCGGTCCCGCCGGGTATCACGATCTTCATGAAGGTCTCCCCCTCGACGTGTGGGGCCGACCCTAGCTCACATTTGAACGCGTTCAAAAGATCCGGCGGCGCAGGTCCCGGTCGGCGCGGAGGTGCCATCGGGCAAGATGGGGCCATGAGCGTAGTCAAGATCAATGTGCTGACCGTGCCCGCCGAGCAGCGGGAGACGCTGGAGAAGCGGTTCGCCTCCCGCGCGCACACCGTGGAGAGCTCCGACGGGTTCGAGTGGTTCGAGCTCCTCCGCCCGGTGGAGGGCACCGACACCTACCTCGTCTACACGCGGTGGCGTGACGAGGCGTCGTTCCAGGCCTGGATGGAGGGGCCGATGAAGGCCGCGCACCAGGGCGGCGGCGAGGGCGGCGAGCGGCCCAAGCCCGCCGCGAGCGACTCGACCCTGTGGTCCTTCGAGGTCGTACAGCAGGCGGGGCCGAAGGGCGCGTAACCCGCTTGATCGCATGTGAGAGGTCCCCCCTGCCGTTTCGGGCAGGGGGGACCTCTCACATGGGACCGGGCGCCGCGCTCAGGGGCGCCGGGAGCGTGTGGGTGCTGCGGTACGGCCGACCGCGGCCGCCAGCTTGCGGAGCCGGCGCCAGTCCAGGCGCGGTGGCGCCTCGGGGACTCCGGGGCGGTTGCGGGGCACCCGGACGCGCAGGGCCCGGCGTGCGATGCGGCAGTGGACGGGGGCTGGCAGGGTGAGCGCCTCGCCGTCGAGGCCGACTTCGAGATGCGGTTCGTCGGAGTGGACGACGACGTGCTGGGCGGTGAGCACGGTGAGGCCTTCCGGGCGCGGGGACAGCAGGAGTTCGGCCGCTTCCACGGCACTGTCCACGCGGACCGCGAGCACGCCCAGCTTCCCGGAGTTGAGCCGCTCGCGCCGGCCGAAGCCGAACGGGTCGTCCATGCGGTAGGCGTTGTTGCTCACCAGGACGGCCTGTGGGTCGGCGATGGTGGTGCCGTCGGCACTGGCCGTCAGACGCGGGCCGCTCTGGCGGGTGAGCAGCTCGGGCAGCCGCTCCAGCGCGGCACCCACCTTGTCGTCGCGGTAGCCGGGGCTCTGGACGACGGCCCCGTAGACCCCGAACGACGCGTTGTTGACGAAGGGGCGGTCGTCGGCGAAGCCGAGGTCGACGCGGAGTTCGACCCCGTCCGTGAGGGCGTCGAGGCAGGTGGACGGGTCGTCCCGGTCCAGGCCCAGGTCCATGGCGAAGTGGTTGCGGGTGCCGGCCGAGATGACGAGGAACGGAAGGCCGTGTTCCGCCGCGACGGCGGCGACCATCGCCTGCGTACCGTCGCCGCCCGCGACGCCCAGGAGGTCGGCTCCGTCGGCCACGGCGGCCTTGGCCAGGGCGGTGACGTCCTGATGGTGGTCCGGGTCGAGCATGACGACCCGGGCACCCAGCTCCTCGGCCTTCTCCTTGAGGGAGAACTTCTCGACCTTGCCGCCGCCGGAACGCGGGTTGAGCAGGAGGAAGGGGCGCTGCGGCGGCGGTGTGCGGTACTCCTTGACCCGTACCGGCCGCAGACCCGTGCTGCGCAGGGCGTAGCGGCCGCTCCAGACCGCGACGCACCACAGCAGCAGCGAGGCGAAGACCACCCAGATCAGATTCGCGGCCGCGAAGAGGATGATGACGCCGACGGGGGCGACGACGGCCAGTACGGCCGCCGCCATGCGTGCCGGTCCGCGGCGGGACAGGACCCACCAGAGCGCCGCCGCGGTCAGGGCGAGTCCCGCCAGGCCGGCCAGAAGCAGCAGCAGTCCCTTCAGACCGCCTGAGACGAGAGGCAGCAACGCCGCGAGCGCGACCGCGGCCAGGGCTCCCCTGGCCGCCCATCTCTGCCGGCGGTGATCCCGCTCGCCCATCGCCGATCCCATCTCGTCCTCCACTCGAAGACTCGGGCGCACCCTCGCGGCCGCGCCCGGCCGTACTTCACGGTGCCCGCCGACGGATCGGCTCGGCCACTGCCGTCCCTGATGACTCCCCACCGGCGGGCACGTCAGACGTGAAGATCCCCCGGGGTGCAGCCATCGGTAGCGTACGCGGCCCCGCGAGTGTTGTTCCGCGCACTGGGACACGCCTGCGCCCACCTTCACGGCCCGTTAAAGGCACGGACACATACGCCCTCTTGACCTGGTGAGTCTCATTACGCAACCCTTCTGCCCACAGTCCCTGTCAACGAGGAGGCCGGCACGCGATGGAGTGGACGGGCGCGCGGTACGCGGACGGGCCGACGGTGGAGGTGACGACGTGGATCGCCGCTCCGCCGGAGAGAGTGTGGGCACTGGTGTCGGACGTGACGCGGATGCCGGAGCTGAGCGAGGAGTTGCAGTGGGCGGGGTGGGCCGACGGAGCCGCCGGGCCTGCCGTCGGGGCGCGCTTCACCGGCCGGAGCAGGCACGAGTCGCTCGGTGCGTGGGAGACGACCTCCACGGTCGTCACCTGTGACCCGGAGCGGGTGTTCGCCTGGGCGGTCGGGGATCCGGCCGAGCCCAGCGCCGTCTGGCGGTTCGGGCTCGAGCCCAGGGACGGCGGGACCGAGCTGTCGCAGTGGATGCGGATGGGGCCGGGGCGTTCCGGCCTCTCCTTCGCGATCGACGCCATGCCGGAGAAGGAGCAGAAGATCGTGTTCGTGAGGTTGCGGGAGTTCGAGCGAGGCATGACCGCCACGCTGGAGCACATCAGGCAGCGGGCGGAGGCGTGATGCGCACGGCGACGACCGTCGAGGCGGCGGCCCTCGGCTCCTGGTCCCGGCAGGCCGACTTCGTCGTCGAGGCGGAGAAACTGGGGCTCGACGTCTGCTGGGTGGCCGAGGCCTGGGGATCGGACGCACCGTCCGCCCTGGGCTTCTACGCGGCCCGTACGGAACGGATGCTGCTGGGCTCCGCGGTCATGCAGGTCGGGACGCGCACCCCGGTGGCCCTCGCCCAGGCCGCGATCACGCTGTCCAACCTGTCCGGCGGGCGTTTCCTGCTGGGTCTGGGCCCGTCCGGACCGCAGGTGATGGAGGGGCTGCACGGGGTGCCGTTCGCCCGCCCGCTGGCCCGGATGCGCGAGACCGTGGAGATCGTGCGGCAGGTGGTCGCGGGCGGCAAGATCTCCCACTCGGGCTCCGAGTTCAGGATCCCGCTGCCCGGCGGGGAGGCGGTGCCGATGCGCCTGTCGATGCGGGCCGAACACCCCGTCCCCGTCTACCTGGCCGCGCTGTCGCCCGCCATGCTGCGGCTGACCGGCCAGGTCGCGGACGGCTGGCTCGGCACCAGCTTCGTACCGGAGGGCGCGGCGGACGCCTACTTCGCACCGCTGGACGAGGGGCTGGCCGCCGCCGGGCGCGGACGCGCCGGGTTCGACGTCTGCCAGGGCGCCGAGGTCGCCTTCGCCCGTGACGAGGAGGCGCTCGGCGGCATGATCGCGAGCCGGAGGAAGGAACTCGCCTTCAGCCTGGGCGGCATGGGTTCCGCGTCGACCAACTTCTACAACCGGGCCTACGGGCGTCAGGGCTGGGCCGAGGTCGCCGCGGAGGTGCGGGAGCGCTGGCAGGCGGGCGACCGGGACGGCGCGGCGGGGCTCGTCACCGACGAGATGGTGCTGGCCACCACGCTCATCGGCACCGAGGAGATGGTGCGGCGACGGCTGCGGGTCTGGCGGGACGCCGGTGTGGACACGGTCCGCCTCTACCCGGCCGGGGAGACCCTGGACGACCGGCTCGACACCCTTGGCCGGGCGATCGAGTTGGTCCGGGAGGCCGGTTCCGGAGCATGAACCCGGTCCGTCCGCCGGGCGCACCGGCGGACGGGTAGGCTCCCGTGCTGATCACCGGCCGACACGAACAACTGGGGGGCTCCGTGCGGGCCATGGCTACCGTGACGACGACCGCGCTCGCGTGCCTGCTGGCGGGCGCCGCCCTGGCCGGGTGCGGCTCCGGCGGCACCGGCGAGGACAGGTCCGCGGGCGATCTCCTCGACGAGGCCAACGCGACGATGCGAAAGCTGGACTCCGTCACCGTCGACATCACCAACCGCACCACCAGAGGTACCGTCACCAGCCATCTGGAGACCGACCTGGACAGCCGGTGCAGAGCGAAGACCGAGATGCCCGGAGGCGCCGCTCTGGAACAGATCCGTCTGGGCGAGACCGACTTCGTCCGGCCGAACCGGGCCTATCTGCAGAAGTGGAAGAAGAACCCGGGTGTCACGGGCGAACAGCGGAAGTGGGTGAAGACGCCGGTGGACCCGGCCGCTTCGGGCAACGACCTCACCTCCTGCGAACGGCCCTTCGACTCGTTCGGCACGGCCGAGAAGGGCGGCTCCACCCGGGTCGGGGGCACGAAGGCCATCGAGCTGATCGTGACCGACAAGGCGGACAAGGAAGGGACGTACACCTTCTACGTGGCCGACGAAGGCAAGCCCTACCTGCTCAAGACGGTCTACAAGAACGCTGCACAGCACACCACCACCGCGTTCAGCGCCTTCGACGAGCCCCTCGGCATCCGGGCGCCGAAGGCGGGCGAGGTGCTGAGCCTGCCCGGCGGCAGCAACTGACCCGGTCCGGCAAGGAGGGCGGCAGCGCTTTCCGTTGGATTTCGGCAGCAACTGGCCGACCGGGGCGAATCGGCCCACAAGGGCTTGACGCGGGCGAGACGCGCTCGGCCTACTGGTAGGCGCAGCGGCCGTGTCGGGGGGTCTGATGGTGCGGCGACGATGGGCGGCGGTGGTGGGCCTGGTGGTCTGCCTGCTGTTGCTGCATCTCGTCGTCCCGGGGCCGGCACAGGGCGAGCGCACGGCGGGGGCCGCGGTCACGGCGGCCGCGGATGTGCGGCCGGCCGGTGCGGCATCGGCACCTGAGGCCGAAGGAGCCGGGGAGCCCTGTCCGTGCGAGGCGGAGCCCTCGCTCCGGTACCTGGCGGCACGGACCCCGAGGGCCGCGGGCGCGGCCGGGGCGAGCGTGGTGGTGACCGGGACGCCCGTGGCGGACCGGGGCGGTACGGACCTCCGGGCGGTGGAGACCAGCCGGTGTACGGGGACGGCCGGGTCCGCCCCGAACGCCGTGGAGCTGCAGACGTTCCGCTGCTGAGTGACGGCAGTACCGACAAGGGGCCTGCGCCGTGCGGCCTGAGTACTGCCTGGTGCCGATTCGCGGCGATGTACAGGCCTTCGTGTGTCCCCATGCCGATGACACAGGAGGCAGAGTTGCCTGGAAAGCGCGTTCTCGTTCTGCGGCCGGACGAACTGGGCCCGAACGACCAGAAGATGTGGCGGGAGATACGGACGGAGTCCGCGGCCCCCGCGAATCCCTTTCTCGACCCGGCGTTCACCACCGCGGTGGGACAGGTCAGGCCGGGCGCGAGAGTGGCGGTACTGCTCGACGACGGCTCCCCGGTCGGGTTCTTCCCGTACGAGAGGGGCCCCTTGGGCCATGGCCGGGCCATCGGGCTCGGTGTGTCCGACAGCCAGGGGGCCGTGCTGCGGCCCGGGATCCGGCTCGACGCCCGCGGGTTGCTGCGGTCCTGCGCGCTGTCGTCCTGGGAGTTCGACAACCTGGAGGCCGGCCAGGGGCTGTTCCTGCCGCACGCCGCCGAGGAGCTCGCCTCCCCGGTCGTCGACATCGGCGAGGGGTTCGAGCGGTACAGGGAGCGGTTGCGGGCGAAGTCGCCGGGCTTCCTGAGACAGACCCTGGCCAAGGAGCGCAAGCTGGCCCGGCAGGTCGGCGAGGTGCGGTTCGTGTACGACGCCCGGGACCCGGACGCCCTGCGGGCGCTGATGGACTGGAAGTCGGCGCAGTACCGGCGGACGGGCCGGCGCGACCGGTTCGCACAGGAGTGGATCACCCGGCTGGTGACGCTGCTCGGGGAGAGCGAGGAACCGGAGTGCCGCGGCGTGCTGTCCGTGCTCTACGCCGCGGACCGGCCGGTGGCCGCGCACTTCGGTCTGCGCTCGCGCACGGTGCTGTCCTGGTGGTTCCCGGCCTACGACCGCGCCTGCGCCAAGTACTCCCCCGGCCTCGTGCTGCAGCTCAGGATGCTGGAGGCCGCGGCGGCCGACGGTGTGGAGACGGTCGACCTGGGGAGCGGCCCCGCCCGCTACAAGGAGTCGCTCAAGACGCGTGACCTGCGGGTGTACGAAGGGGCGGTGGTACGGCCCGTGCCGGGCGGAGCCGTCCACTGGCTGGGCCGGGAGCCCGCCCGGGCCGCCCGCCGCTTCGTGCGCAACCGGCCCCGTCTGGCCGGCGCCGCGGCACGGACCCTGGCGGAACTGGGACGCATGCGCGGCCGGTGAGAGCGGCCCCGCCGGGCGGGCGGGGCGCCGGTGGGCGCGGCCCGAGCGGACGTATCACCGTGGAGGTGCTTGCCCTGTCGCACCCGGCGGATCATCCGGACCCGCGCGCCCGGCTCCGGAGAACCGGGCGCGCCGTGCCGTCACCTCGCGGCGGTCCAGCTGTGGGCGACGTCGACGATGACACGGTCGTCCAGCTGCAGCACCCGGAAGGGGAGCCGGGCGCGGAGGCCGAGTCCGATCTGGGTCTCCCCCTCGAAGCTGCCCGCGAAGCGGGTGTCCCGGAAGGTGCGATAGCCGGTGAGGTCCACTCCCGGCAGCGGACGCGCCACACGACCGGGATAGGTGGCGGCGCCGGTCTCCGGGTCGTAGGCGGGCGCCGCGACCCGCACCTCGAGGACGGCTCCGCCGGTCACGGGGATGTGGCGGCCGGATCCGTCCTGGTGGAGCCGGTCGACATAGCGGACGGAGTACCCGGCGTCGCGGCCCGCGCCGGGCAGGTCGATGACCATCCGGTCGAAGCAGGTGTGACGGCCGGTCCTGATGTCCTTCACCGGCGCGATCGTGGCGCTGGTGTCGGTCTTGGCGAGACTTCCCCAGCCGGTGGGGCACGCCGCGGCCTGGGTCGTCTGCCGGGCGGCGACCGGAGCCGCGCCCGCCGGGACCGCGGCCACGCCCACGGTGGCACCCACGAGTGCGAGAGTCGCGCATGCAGTTCGGATTCGTACCATTTTCGCCCCCGAGGCTTATGTGTTGCTGATATCGGGTGAGACGGCCGTGACGACCGGAAGGTTGCACTTGCCGTGCCGGAGTGCCGACCATGGCACATCCTGATGGGGAGCGATTGGTGTCCGGTGCGTCCGTACCGGGAGGACGCGAGATGGATGAGGCAGCCGCCGTGCCGGACGGGCCGCGGTCATCCGGCGGCCGGGGCGGGGGCGACGGCCGGGTCCGGACCGGAGACACCGGCCGGATCGAGGACGCCCTCACCGCTCCGCTGATCGCGGCCGTACGGGACCTCGGGGGGTACGGCGGCCTTGTCTACCTGCGCTCCCGCGACCGGCGCTCGCTGGTGCTGGCCCTGGTGACCGGGGTGCCCCGGTCGCTGCTCAGGGCGTGGTGGCGGGTGCCCACGGGCGGCGCGCTGCCCATGGCCGAGGTCTACCGGCGCGACGAGCCCCTGTGGCTGCCGGACGAGCGCGTCACCATGGTTCGTTTCCCGCACTTCACCGCCGGGCTGCCGTACTCCTTCGGCTCCGCCTACCAGCCCGTCCGGGCCGGCGGGGAGGCCGTGGGCGTGCTGGTCGTGCTGCGCTCGGCCGCCCGGTCGCCGATGGACGCCGAGGCGGTGGATCGCGCGCTGCGCCCCGCCGGGCGGGAGATGGAGGAGCGCCTCGGCCGCCTCGCCGCCGGCCGGTCCGGCTCGGGCGCGTACCAGGTGGAGTTCGACGACGAACCCGTCAGCGTGCGGCTGCCCACGGCCGCCGTCCACCCCGTGCGGGTCGGTCTGTTCGACTGGGACCTGGACAGCGACCGGTGCACGCCGGACGACGAGGCCCTCGCGCTCCTCGGCATCTCCGAGGCGGACTTCGACGGCACCATGACGGCCGTCGAGGCCCGGGTCAGCCCGGACGACCTGCACGAACTGTGGGCGAGCCGGCAGGACGCGCTGACGCACGGCCGGGTCAGATCCCGTCACTTCCGGGTCCGGGACGACTCCGCCGGCAGCGGGGAGATCGGCTACCGGCCCGTCGAACTGTGGGGTCATCTCCTGCGCGGCGGCACCGGCTCCGCCCGGATCCTGGTGGGCGCCCTCGTCGACGCGGCGGGCGGGCTCACCGCGGCCGAGGCGGCGGAGCGACTGCCCGACGGGCTGTTCTCCCTGGACCAGGACGGCCGTCTGACCTACGCCAACCGCCGCTGCGAGGAACTGCTCGGCGCCGGCCGGGAGGAGCTCCTCGGCCGCTATCCGTGGGAGGTGATCACCTGGCTCCGGGATCCCGCGTACGAGGACCGCTACCGGGCGGCGATGCTGTCGCAGGAGCAGGTGTCCTTCCTCGTGCGGCATCCCGCCGGGAACTGGCTGAGCTTCGTGCTGTTCCCGGACGTGCACGGGCTGACCGGGCGGGTCCATCCGACCGTCCCGCCCAGCGGAGGCGAGGAGGCGCGCGAGGCCGGGTCGTCCGCCGGTCCCGTGCCGGGCGCCGCGGCCGTGGCGCCGCCGCCCGGGCCGGTGGCGGCGGCGCGGGCCGGAGCGCTGTACCACGTGGTGCAGATGGCGAGCGTGCTCACCGAGGCGGTCACCGTGCAGGACGTGTGCCGGGCCGTTTCCGAGCAGTTGCTGCCCGCGTTCGGCGCGCGGGAGCTCGCCCTGTACACCGTCCGCGAGGGCCGGATGTACCTCCAGTGGGAGTCGGGGTACCCGGAGGGCTTCCTCACCCAGTTCGAGGGCGTCGCCCTCGACACGCGGCTGCCCGGCGTGCACGCGCTGACCACGCGGCTGCCGCTCTTCTTCGAGTCGCCCGAGGACCTCTCCCTCGCCTACCCGGGCATCGCCCTGGACCGGATGAACGCCTGGTCGTTCCTGCCGCTGATCGCCTCCGGTCATTCCGTCGGCTCCTGCATCCTCGGCTGGGACGCCCCGCACCGGTTCACCGCCGACGAGCGGTCCGCCCTCACGGCGCTGGGCGGGCTGGCCGCCCAGGCGATGGAGCGGGCACGGCTCTACGACTCGGAGTCCGCCGTCGCCCGCGGTCTCCAGGAGGGGCTGCTGCCGCACCGGCTGCCGGCGGTCGACGGGCTGCGCACCACCGGCCGCTATCTGCCGGGGACGCAGGGCATGGCCATCGGCGGTGACTGGTACGACGTGATCACGACCGGGCGTGGTGTGGCCCTGGTCATCGGGGACGTCGAGGGCCACAGTGTCGGCGCCGCCGCGGTGATGGGCCAGTTGCGCAGTGCGGTGCACGCCTTCGCCGCGAGCGAGCGGCCGCCGCAGGAGGTCATCACCCATACCAACCGGCTGCTCACCGAGCTGGAGTCGGACGCCTTCGCCACCTGCTGCTACATCGAACTCGACCCGCTCACCGGGCGGGCGCTCGCCGTGCGGGCCGGCCATCCCCCGCCGCTGCTGCGCCACCCCGACGGGCACGCGGAGACGCTGGACCTGGTGGGCGGGGTCATGCTGGGTGTGCAGCCCGACTCGGTCTATCCCGTCACCGCCCTCACGCTGAACCCCGGGAGTGTTCTCGCCCTGTACACCGACGGGCTCGTGGAACAGCCCGGCAGTGACATCGAGACGGGCATCGAGGAGGTCCGCCGCGCGCTGGCCGACACCCCGGCGGACTCGGTGGAGCATCTCGCCGACCGCCTGGTGAGAACAGCCCGACGCGCCCCCGAGCGACCGGACGACGTGGCCCTCCTGCTGACGGCGTACCGCTGACGGGCGCGGCGTGCCGGTCACGGCCCCGGCTGCGCCGAAGGGGGACCGCCGCATCCAGGCCCCCGGCATCACCGCCGCACCGAGCTCGGCGGCTCCCCCGCACATCCCGGCCCCGGTGAACGCCACACCATCCGCCCCGGCCGCACCGGCACGTCCGCCCGGCGAGCGCCCCGCACGCGACCCGTCCGGCTACCGCATATCCAGGCCCAGTAGGCACCACGCCATCCGCCCCGGCCGGCACCGGTACATCCAGGCCCCACCGGCACCGCCGCCCCGGTCCGGCAGGCGCCGCCACTTCGTCGGCCCCTACGGGGTCCGCATGTCCGGGTCGGCGGACGTCGCCTCGCCCAGCACGCCTGGTCACCGCTTGGCCCGGCCCGGTTGGCGCCGCCCGCATCCCCGGTCCGGTGGGTGCCGCCGTATCCAGAGACCGGCGGGTTTCGGCGCGGCGCGGGCCGGGCCGGTCGGGCTCGTCGGGGCCGGCGCCTCGGCGGCGGTCGGGCGGTGCAGGCGCGGGGCACGGGGGTGGGTGGTGTGGTTCGGAGTACGGTGGGCGGGACCGGGGAGCGAGGCGGTGGTGGCGGTGGAGTGGCAGCGGTATGCCGAGCAGATGGCGCAGCTCGCCCGGGATCTGGTGGCCCAGGATTCGGTGCAGGCGACGCTGGACGAGATCGCCGCGTCGGCGGTGAAGCTCGTCGAGGGCTGCGACGCGGCGGGGATCCTGACGGTGTCCAAGGGCCGGGCCGTGACACTGTCCGCGTGCGGCGACATGGTCGAGGAGTCCGACCGGCTGCAGGGCGAGCTGGGCGAGGGGCCGTGCTTCGACGCCGCCCGGCGTGTGGACGGCGAGCGGCTGTTCCGTATCGCCGACATGACCACGCCGCAGGCGTCCTGGCCGCGGTTCTCCCAGGCTGCCCGCGATCTGGGGATCGGCAGCATGACCGGTGTGCTGCTCTACACCGAGCAGGAGGACTTCGGCGCGCTGAACCTCTACTCGCGCCACCCGGGGGCCTTCGGCAAGGACATCGAGGCCGCGGGCTGGCTGCTCGCCTCCCATGCCGCCGTGGCACTGGACACCGCCCGTACCGTCGACCAGCTCGAGCACGCCCTGGAGACCCGGCACGCCGTGGGAGAGGCCATGGGGATCCTCATGGAACGCCACCGGCTGAGCGAGGACGAGGCCTTCGGCGTGCTGCGGCGTATCTCGCAGAACCACAACATCAAGCTGCGCGACGTCGCCCGGCACGTTCGCCCGGATCCCTTCCAGGCCTGACCGGGACGTCGCGGCAGCGGGCTCAGGCCCGGTGGCGGTCGGGGCGGTACGCGCGCAGCAGGAGCACCGCGATGTCGTCGGTGTGCTGCCCGGTGGGCGTCGTGTGGTGGACGAGCCGGTCGATGAGCCGTTCCAGGTCGTGGCCGTCGGCGGCGTCCAGCTGCGCGGCGAGATCGGACGTGGTGCGGGTCGCGTCGGTGCCGGGGAGCTCGACCAGACCGTCGGTGTAGAGGGCGAGCGTGGTGCCGGGGAGCAGGGGCGCGGTGGTGACCGGGTAGTGGTTGCCGGTGTCGATGCCCAGCAGGGGGCCGGGCTCGACGTCGAGGGCCGCGGCGGGGCGGCTGGTGTGCCGCAGCAGCGGCGGCACGTGTCCCGCGCTGGCGAAGGCCACCTGGTGGCGGGTCAGGTCGAGATGGGCGTAGAGGCAGGAGACGAGCAGTTCGGAGTCGAGGTCGGCGAGGAGCCGGTTGGTGCGCACGAGGACCTCGTCGGGTGCGGCGCCCGCGGTGGCGTGGGCGTGGATGGCGGTGCGCACCTGGCCCATGAGAGCGGCGGCGGCGATGCTGTGGCCCTCCACGTCGCCGATGACGGCGGCCGCGGTCGTCTCGTCCAGGCGCAGGAGGTCGAAGAAGTCGCCGCCGACCTCGATGCCGTGGCCGGCGGGCAGGTAGCGGGCGGCGACGTCGAGGCCGGACAGGTTCGGCAGGGCACGGGGCAGCAGGGCGCGCTGCAGTTCGTGGACGAGACGGTGTTTGGTGTCGTAGAGCCGGGCGCGGTCGAGGGCCTGGGCGATCAGTCCGGACAGGGAGGTCAGGACGGCGCGTTCGTCGGCGGTGAAGGTGTGCGGGTGGTCGTAGGACAGGATGCAGCAGCCCACGGGCCGGCCGGAGATGATCAACGGCAGGAAGGCCCAGGCCTGTTTGCCGCTGATCTGGGGGGCGCCGGGGTAGTTGGCGGCCAGCTCGGCCGGGGAGGCGAAGAAGGCGGGGGTGCCGCTGGCGAGGACCTGGCCGGCCGGGGTGAGGTCGGTGTCCAGCGACAGGGCGTCGAGGCGTTCCATGACGTCGGCCGCGTAGCCGTGGTAGCCGGTGATCTTCAGACGCCCGGCCTCGGCGACGGACAGCACGAGGCCCTGGGCGCCGAAGGCGGGCAGGATCTGGTGGGCGCTCAGCGCCACGAGGTCGCGCACGGTCACGGCCTCGGTGAGCGCGGCGGCCAGGTGCACCAGTTGGTAGAGGCGTCCCGTCGGGGCCGCCGCGGGGCTGCGCGCGGCGGCGGGCGGTGACGGGGTCTCGGTCCGCTCTCCGCCCGGGGCGACGCGGACGCTGATGCCGCTGGTGTCCGGGTAGAGCTGGAAGGTGAGCCACAGGTCGGGCGGGCGGAGCGCGGTGAACGACACGGGGGTGCGGCCGACGACCGCCGTGCGGTAGTGGTCCTCGTAGACGGGGTCGTCCAGCCAGGGCAGGGACTGCCAGGGCCGGGTGCCGAGCAGCCGGTCGGCGCGGCAGCCGAGCAGGCGGGCAGCGGTGGTGGTGGCGAAGGTGATACGGCCCTCCAGATCGAGGGACAGGGCGCCTTCGGGGAGGCGTTCGAGGTAGTCGGCGGCGGCCAGGCCGGTCTGCACGGGGTGGTGCTCGGCGTCGACGGGGACGACGCGCGGCTGGTCGGGCAGGGCGGGCGGCCCCGCCGCGTCGTCCAGCAGGCGGGCCATGCGGCGGGCGCTGGAGGTGATGTGGCCGCGTACGCGTGGCGTGATGCCGCGCGGCCGGACGGCGGGCCACATCAGCACGATGCCGCCCCAGCGGCGCCGTACGCCGGCCAGCGGCACGGCTGCCAGGGCGAACGGGTAGGGCAGGACCGCGGCGGCGCGGGGGTAGCGGCGGGCCATCTCCTCCTGGCTGGCGATACTGACCAGTGTGTCGTCGTGGATCGCGTCGGCGACCGGGACCGGCGCGGTCAGGGGCAGCCGCTGCCAGGGGGCACTGAACGCGATCGGCAGGCCGCAGAGCGCGACCAGCCGCAGCACGGGCTCGGCCTCCTCGATGAGGTACAGGCCGCCGATCGAGGCTCCGGTTCCGCGCACGGTGTCGGCCAGGGCCGTCCCCAGGGCGTCCAGCGTCCCGGCGCCCCCGGGCGGCGCGTTGCTCGCGGACATGCTGTCCTCCCGCTCCTATCCGGACGCTACGCCTCACGGAGCCTGCGGGCATGTCGTCGGGCGGGACTGCGTGGATGCGTGCTACGGGCACGGAGCGTGGTGCGCGGGGGTGTCTTCCTACAGAATCGGAGGCCCTGGACGGCGATCGGGAGGCCGGCTTGCAGACGCTGACATCACAGGATCCGCTGGCCGTCGCCGTCACCGCGGCGATCCGGGCCGGGGACCTGCCGGAGCTCGGGCGGTTGCTCGCCGGCCATCCCGGTCTGGCCGCGGCACGCGTCACCGAGCAGGGCGAGGACGGCAAGGGCACGCGCAGTCTGCTGCACATCGCGACCGACTGGCCCGGCCACTTCCCCCACGGTCCCGAGGTGGTCGCCGCCCTGGTCGCCGCGGGGGCCGATCCCGACGCGCGCTTCGGCGGTGCGCACACGGAGACGCCGCTGCACTGGGCCGCCAGCAGCAACGACGTGGCCGTCCTGGACGCGCTCATCGCCGCCGGGGCCGACATCGAGGCCCCCGGGGCGGTGATCGCCGGTGGCACTCCGCTCGCCGACGCCCGCGCGTTCGGCCAGTGGCGCGCCGCGCGCCGGCTGGTCGAGCACGGCGCCCGCACCACCCTCCAGGACGCCGCCACGCTCGGCCTGCTCGACCGGGTCAAGGTGTACGTCGAGGCCGGGGAGTCCCCTTCGGCCGACGAGATCACCAGCGCCTTCTGGGGCGCCTGCCACGGCGGGCAGCTGCCCACCGCGCGGTATCTCCACGAGCACGGCGCGGACGCCGACTGGTGCGGCTACGACGACATGACACCGCTCGACATCGCCCGCGCCCATGACGCCGACGACGTCGTGCGGTGGCTGCGCGAACTGGGCGCGAAGAGCCGCTCGTAGGGCCGGGTCACAGGCAGTAGCGCACCATCCACTCGTCCTGGTTGTAGGCGGTGCGCGCGGGGTCGGGGGCGCCCGCGGCCCGTTCCTCGACCATGTCCTCCACGCGCACCGGCTCCGGCAGTGCGCCGAAGCGGGCCCTGCGTGCCGCCGCCTCCGTCTCGCTCCCCTGCTGCGACGTCGCGTCGTCCACCGCGATTCCCCTCTCTCGCCGGCCTTCGAGGCCGATCGGCCTCGCTGCGCAATGAGTTGACGTGCGGGGCGGGCTCCTGGTTCCCGTGAGGGCGATCAGCCGGCTCGTTCGACCCCACGAACTTCGCCTCTGACGGTTCCCGGGACGCCGAGACAGTGATAGGAAACCTTCCTATCAGTTGTGCACGGCCAGCTCTCCCACCCCCCACTCTGTCTGGAGGCCCCGTGAGACACCCGACCCCGCGCCGCACCGCTCTGGCGTTGTTCGGCGCCGCCCTCGCCGCCGCCCCGCTCCTGAGGCCGTCGCACGCCACGGCTTCCGCCCGTGCGATCGGGCTCGACGACCCGGCGAAGAAGGAGATCGCCATGCAGCTCGTGTCGAGCGCGGAGAACTCCTCACTCGACTGGAAGGCGCAGTACCAGTACATCGAGGACATCCGCGACGGCCGCGGCTACACCGCCGGCATCATCGGGTTCTGCTCCGGCACCGGCGATATGCTCGACCTCGTCGAGCTCTACACCGGCCGCAGGCCCGGCAACGTCCTCGCGCGGTACCTGCCGGCACTGCGCCGGGTCGACGGTTCCGACTCGCACGACGGGCTCGACCCGGGCTTCCCCGGCGACTGGCGCCGGGCGGCCCGTGACGCCGTGTTCCGGCGGGCGCAGGACGACGAGCGCGACCGGGTGTACTTCGGCCCGGCGGTCCGGCAGGGGAAGGCGGACGGGCTGCGGGTGCTGGGCCAGTTCGCGTACTACGACGCCATCGTCATGCACGGCGACGGCAACGACCCGCTGAGCTTCCGCAACATCCGTAAGCGTGCCCTGCGTACGGCTGAGCCTCCGGCGTCGGGCGGTGACGAGGTGACCTACCTCGACGCCTTCCTGGACGCGCGGGTGTGGGCCATGAGGCAGGAGGAGGCGCACAGCGACACGAGCCGGGTCGACACGGCTCAGCGCGTCTTCCTGCGCGGGCGCAACCTCGACCTCGATCCGCCGCTGGACTGGAAGGTCTACGGCGACAGCTACCACATCGGCTGACCCCAGGGCGGCGGCCCGGGGCGGATTGGTCCATGAAGCAGGCACGGGAGTGGACCTCCAGCCGGGCCGCCGCGCTGCCTAGCGTCGCCGGTATGAACGTCACCACCACGCGGGGAGCCCTGCTCGCCGCGTTTGCCTGTGTCCTCGTCGGAGCGTCCTTCACGGCCAACAGCGTCCTGGGCGAGTACCCGTACGCGGGCGGCCAGTTCCTGCGCTACGGGCTTGCCTGTCTGCTGCTCCTGCCCCTGGCCGGGAGGGGCTCGACCGCCCGGCTGCGGGCGCTGACGCCGCGTCAGTGGGTCCGTCTCGTCCTGCTCGCCGCCATCGGCATGGTCGGCTTCAACCTGGCCGTCATCGCCGCGGAGCGCACGGCGGAACCGGCGGTTCCCGGTGTGTTCGTGGGCTGTGCGCCGGTCGTCGTCGCCGTGCTCGTGCCGCTCCTGGACGGGCGCGGGCCCAGGCGGGCGGTGCTGTGCGGGGCTCTGCTCGTGGCCGTCGGCGCCTGCGCGGTCCAGGGCTGGGGGCGCGCCGACGGCGCGGGCCTGGCCTTCTCCGTGTGCGCCCTGGCGGGGGAGGTCGGGTTCGCCGTGCTCGCCGTACCCGTGCTGCGGCCGCTCGGCCCCCGGCTGCTGTCCGCCACGGTGTGCGCGGTCGCCGCGCTGGAGTCGGCGGCGGTCGGTGCGCTCGTCGACGGTGCCGGGTGGCTTCGGCGTCCGGACGCCGCCGAGGCCGCCGCGCTGCTGTGGCAGGCGGTGGTGGTCACCGTGATCGGGTTCGTGTGCTGGTACATGGGCATGCAGCGGATCGGCGCGGAACGGGCCACCCTGTTCTCCGGCCTCATCCCGGTCGCGGCGGCCGGCACCGCGCCACTCGTCGGCACGGGCTCCTACGGCCTGGCGCAGGCGGCGGGCAGCGCGCTGGTCGGCCTCGGCGTCGCCCTGGGGTCCGGGGCGCTGAACCTGACCGCCGCGCGCCGGCGCTTCGGCGGGCGAACCCGGCGCGCCGCCCCGGCGACGACCTTTCGGGGGAACGCCCACCCGGAGTGGCAGGGCGCCCGCGCGCCGGAAATGCCGGAGTGATCCCCCGCGCATCTAATGGACGGCACCTAATGTCTCAGCCGACACAGGAGCCCGTAGATGCCGCACTCCCGCACCGGTCAAGGGGACAAGAAGGCCGCGCGTGCGGGTCTGCTGCGGCGGCTGGGCGAGTGGTGCGCACGCCACTTCGGGATCGTCATCGGGGCCTGGCTCGTGGCGCTGGTGACTCTCCAGGTCGTCAACCATGTGTCCGGGGGTGAGTACTCCGACAACTTCTCCCTCCCCCAGGCGCAGGCGCAGAAGGGTCTGGACGTGCTGAAGGAGCACGACCCGCAGGCCGGCGGCTACAGCAGCCAGAT
Organism: Streptomyces sp. NPDC050546; assembly: GCF_044457425.1. Lineage (NCBI taxonomy): Bacteria > Bacillati > Actinomycetota > Actinomycetes > Kitasatosporales > Streptomycetaceae > Streptomyces > Streptomyces sp. NPDC050546. The sequence goes on along the minus strand of NZ_JBITGX010000017.1, from coordinate 77,879 downwards.
CGTGCTGCGCGACGACAGCCAGGAACTGACGGCGCTGAGCTCGCAGATGTCCACCACGGTCGCCGACCTGGAGAAGCTCCCGCACGTCCTGTCGGCCCAGAACCCGCTGTCCGCCCCGGGCTCGTCCTCGCAGCAGTCGCAGCCGAACGTCGGGCCGCTCTCGGACGACAAGAAGACGGCGTACATCACGGTCCGTTTCAATGTGCAGCCCTCGACGCTCGGCGCCGGGTACCTGAACGGCGTCGACTCCGCCGTACAGCCGCTGCGTTCGGCGGGAGCGGAGGTCGAGTACGGCGGGCCGCTCGGCGAACTCGCGAGGCCCCCCGCCGACGACCGGGTGAGCGAGCTGATCGGGTTCGGTGTCGCCATCATCGTGCTGCTGGTCGGGTTCGGCAGCGTGATCGCCGCCGGCGTTCCGCTGCTCACCGCGCTGATCAGCGTCGTCGGCGGTCTCGCCATCCTCGGGTTGCTGGCAGCCGCGTTCACCTTCGCGACGGTCTCGCCGACCCTGGCCACCATGATCGGCCTCGGTGTCGGTATCGACTACGCCCTGTTCATGATCACCCGTCACCGGCAGAACCTCATCGACGGCATGGACCCGGTGCGGGCCGCCGGGCAGGCCGCGAGCACCAGCGGCCACGCCGTCCTGGTCTCCGGCTGCACGGTGATCATCGCGCTGGCGGGTCTGTCCGCGTCCGGGGTCTCCTTCATTTCCCTGCTCGGTCTCGCCGCCGCCGTCACCGTGGTCTCGGCCGTCGTCGGCGCGCTCACCCTGGTCCCCGCCCTGCTCGGCCTCATCGGCCGGTATATCGACCGCTACCATGTGCGCCGCCCCGTCGCCGAGACGAACGCCGAGGCGGGTGAGACGGCGCAGGGCACCTGGCACCGGTACGCGCAGCGGGTGGAGCGCAGGCCGCTGTGGTTCCTGTCGGGGGGCGTCGCCGTGATCGCGGTGCTCGCGATCCCGCTGTTCTCCATCCAGCTCGGCCACATCGGCGACGGCGCCGACCCGACCTCCTTCACCGACCGGCGGGCGTTCGACCTGATGACCGACGCGTTCGGGCCGGGCTCCAACGGTCCGCTCACCGTGGTCATCGACCAGACGAACGTACCGGACTCGCAGCGCGACGATCTGGCCTCGCGCGCCCAGACGACGCTCGACTCGGTCGAAGGGGCCGCCACCGTCACCCCGCTGACGCCCACCCAGGACGGGGACGTCCTGGTCGGCACGGTCTACTCGACCGTGTCCCCGCAGAACGCCGCGACCACGGACCTGACCAACCGTCTCGTCGGCGACACACTGCCGGACGCCGTGCAGGGGACGGACGCCAAGGGGTACGTCACCGGCACGACGGCGACCCAGGTCGACTTCCGTGACATCGTCGCCTCCCAGCTGCCCGTGATCATCGCCGTCGTGGTGGGCCTGGCGTTCCTCATCATCCTGGCCGTGTTCCGGGGGCTGCTCGTCGCCGTCAAGGCGGCCGTCCTGAACGTGCTGTCGATCGCCGCGTCGTACGGCGTGGTCGTCGCGGTGTTCCAGTGGGGCTGGGGCGGGCCCGCGCTCGGCGTGCACGGCAAGGTGCCCATCGAGAGCTATGTGCCGATGATGATGTTCGCCATCATCTTCGGCCTCAGCATGGACTACGAGATCTTCCTGCTGTCCCGCGTCCACGAGGCGTGGCGGCGCACCGGAGACGCCAAGGCGTCGGTGGCGCACGCCCTGGAGATCACGGCCCGGGTCATCACGAGCGCCGCGCTGATCATGGTGAGCGTGTTCGCGGCGTTCATCATCAGCGACAACATCGTGGTCAAGATGCTGGGACTGGGACTGGCCGTCAGCGTGCTCATCGACGCCTCCGTGGTACGGCTGCTGATGGTGCCGGCCGTGATGACGCTGCTCGGGGCGCACGCCTGGTGGACGCCGCGCTGGCTGGACCGGGTGCTCCCCCACATCGACGCCGAAGGGGAACAGGCCACGGCGGGCGGCCGTCCGGCGCCGTAGCGAGCCGGCCTCAGTGGAGCACCAGGTGGACGAGGGCGACGGCGCCGACCGACACGATCAGGGTCCGCAGGACGGCGGGGCTGAAGCGGCGGCCCGTCCTGGCCCCGACCAGGCCGCCCAGCGCGGATCCGGCGGCGATGAGGACGACTGCCGTCCAGTCGAACTCCGCGAAGAAGAGGAAGAGCAGGGCGGCGACGGTGTTGACGACGGCCGCGAGTACGTTCTTCACGGCGTTGAGCCGCTGGAGCGTCTCGTCGAGCAGCATGCCCATCAGGGAGACGTAGATGATGCCCTGCGCGGCGGAGAAGTAGCCGCCGTAGACGCTGGCGAGAGTCAGCCCCGTGAACAGCAGCGGACCGCCGTCGGGACGGGCGGGGCCGCCGGTTCGGCGACGGCGGCGGCGCACCCGCTCCGCGATGAGGGGCTGGCAGGCGACCAGGACCAGGGCGAGGCCCACCAGGGCGGGCACGATCCGCTCGAAGGCCGCGGCGGGCAGGGTCAGCAGCAGCACGGCGCCCGCGAGGCCGCCCAGCACGGCAGCGATGCCGAGCAGGAGGACGCGCCGTCTCTGACCCCGGAGTTCCTCGCGGTAGCCGATGACCGCGCTGATCGAGCCGGGCACCAGCCCGAGCCCGTTGGACACGGTGGCCGTGACCGGAGGCAGTCCGGTGGCGAGCAGCACCGGGAAGGTGATCAGCGTTCCCGAGCCGACGACGGCGTTGACGGCACCGGCGCCCGTACCGGCCGCGAACACGGCCGCCATCTCCCAGGGCGTCATGCCGCGACTCCGCCGCCGGCGCCGCGTCCGGCGTTCCAGGTGCTGTCCATGGGATCACGCTAGAGGGTGCGCACTTCGGGGTTCGCCGAAGGGTGCCGGACGCCTGAGATCGAGCCGGCCGGATCGATGTCACCCGGATACATGGACGAGAGAACGGCGGCGGGATCCCAGGGGATCCCGCCGCCGTTCCCGGGGCACGTCAGGGCGTTGTCGTGTCAGCTGCGCCGGGCCCGGCGGAGGACCACGAAGCCCGCCATGACGAGTACGGCGCCTGCCGCGGCCGGCCAGAGCTGAGCGCCGGTCTCGGCCAGGCTGCCGCTGCCGACCGCCTGGGGCTCGGTCCGGGGCGGGGTCGCCGGGGTGGCGGCGGCGCTGGTCGCCGTGCCGACGGCCTGCGACTGGCCGAGGCCGTCCGAGTCCTCGCCGCTGCCGTCCTTCGCACCGTCCTGTTCACCGGACTTCGCCGAGGGCGTCGCGTACACCTCGGCTTCGCCGGCGGGCGAGTCGCTGGGCTCCGGTTCGGGGGCCGGTTTGTCCGTCGCCGGAGGCTTGGCAGCCTCGTCCTTGCCGCCCTTGCCGCCATTGCCCGTGTCGCCGGGCTTGCCGCCCGCGTTGCCGTCCTGCGGGGCGTCCGGGGTGCGGGTGGGCTGCTCCTGCGGAGCCTCGGGGGTCTTCGTCGGCTCCTGACTCGGCTCCTCGCCCGGCTGCTGGCTCGGCTCCCCGCCCGGCTCCGCTCCCGCTCCTGCTCCGCACTTCCGGCCCTCGTTGATGCAGTCGACCATCTCCCCCATCAGGTCCTCGTCGAAGACGTTGATGAAGTCGCCGTGGTCCGTGACCGGCTTGTGCAGCTGCTCGGGGAAGGAGTCCACCGCGAACAGCGGCGTCGTACGGCCGCCGTCCCGCAGGCTCGGCGCGTCGACGTCGTAGACGATGCGCTGGACCAGCTGCGGGATCGGCCGGAAGCCGGACGGGCACGCGCCGGAGGCGTCGGCGAAGGCCACGTGGGTGCGATGGTTGGCGCTGTCGATGTTGCGGCCGTCCCAGCAGCTCTGGAACTTGAAGGAGCGCACGACGTCGCTGCCCTTCGGGCAGAGCGGGTACTTGTCCTTCAGCTGCCGGTCCTCGAAGCCGGTGCAGCTCCAGGAGGCGTTGGCGTTGGCCGTGCCGTTGACGAACGCCTTGGCGTCGCCGGTGATGATGCGCAGCAGCCGCGGCATGGCGGTGACCTTGTCGCGCGGGTTCCCCTCGAAGTTCAGGGTGACCTGCTTCGGCGTGACGATCGCGCCGGCGTTGCCCTCGATGCCGCCGCCGGGCGAGTTGGCGTCCTGCTCCTGGGTGCCGTTCTGCACGCGCAGGACGGGCCAGTAGTAGGAGGACTTGTCGCCCTGGTCGTCGCAGCTGGTCTCGGCGTTCGCGAGGTCCTGGTCGCTGGCGAAGGCGTTGTTGGCCTGGTTGCCGACGTAGTCGTGGAAGTGGTGGGCGCCGTTGGTGACACCCGGGGCGGCGATGATGTTGTCGGAGTTGAACAGGCCGTTCTCGTTCACGCCGCAACTGGTGGCGAAGGTGCCGCGGGAGGCGTTGCCCTTCTGGCGGGGGCTGTTCACATTGGGCTGGACGCCGGTGATGTCCGCGAAGTCTGCGGCGACCGGTCCGTTGCCCGCCTGTCCGCCGTTGTTGCCCTGGCCCTGTTCCTGGCCGTTCCCCTGCTCCTGGCCGCCCTGGTCCTGCTCCTCGCCGGGCTGCTCCTGGCCGTCGCCGTCCTGGCCCTCGCCCTGCTCGGGAGCCTGGTTGCCGGAGTCCCGGACGGTGCAGGCCGCGAGGGCGTCGAGTCCCTGGGGGCGGTCTCCCACCCGGTCGATGGCGATGGCGATGCGCTCGAGGGTCGCGCCCCGCTTCTCCTTCAGCGGGTTCATGATCGCGTTGTCGGCGAAGCCGGAATCCTGCTGGATCTGCTGCGCCGATTCGCTCAGCCGCTGGTAGGCCTTGGCGATCTGCTCGTCCAGGAGGGCGAGTTCCTTGTCGACCTCCGTCCTCGCCTGCTCGGGGACCGAGGTCAGCTTGGTGCCGACGTCCGGGCAGTCGATCGTGGCGCCGGCGGTCCGCACCCCCGTACCGGACCGCGTCTGGGCGGACTCACCGCCCGAACCGCCGTCCGTGGCCGAGGCGTAGACGTTCGCCGCCATCAGGCCGCCTCCGCCCAGCATCAGCGCGACTGCGGCGAAGGTCGCGCGCCGTGGGCCTGTAGGGCGTCTTCGCGAATTGCGTGCCAAGGGTGCTCTCCTGCGCTTGAGGCGTGCCGGGCATGAAAATCCCCTCGCCCCATACGTGCGGGAGCACCGGAGCGTTCAGCCGCTCCTGAAATTCTTCGGGAACTCTCAGAAAGCCCGCACAGTCGTATCCCGCCGGACTCGCCCCGTCCGGCGGGATACGGCAGTCGAAGCGGCAGGTCAGCGGAAGTTCACATCACTGCACAGGAAGTAGGTCTGGTCCATGTGCGACGCCTGCCAGATCGTGTAGACGACATGCCGGCCGCTCAGCCCCGAAGTGCTCACGGGGATCTCGTAGTTCTGGCTGGGCGCGTACCTGCCTGTGCGGGTGACGAGCCGGAGGTCGTTCCAGGTCAGCGGCTGGGTGGCGGGGTTGAAGCCCTGCCGCGTGACGTACACCAGGAAGTAGTCGGCGCCATGGCTGGCCTGGTCGTACAGCTTCACGGTGAAGTTGCCGCCGATGTCTGTCGTCTTCCAGGCGCCGACGGTGTCGAGGGAGTTGTACCGGCCGCCCTCGGTACGGCCGCCGCTGCACAGCTGGCCGTTGGGCACCACGGCCTGGAAGTTGCCGCCGGAGCCGTTGCGGTACAGGCCGTTCCAGTTCCACATGGCGTTCGCGTCGCTCCGCCACGCCTGCCAGCACATGGGGTCCTGCTGGGCCATGGCGGGATTGAGGTGGTCGTTCCCCCAGCGCAGCCAGCAGCCGTAGTTGCGGGATGCCGGGTCGACGACCGAGCCGTGGGCGACAGCGGTGCCGCTCCATGGAATCAGGCTGAGCAGCGCGGCTACCAGCACGCTCAGGGCGAGCGTCAGACGGGACCGGACCGGACGGGGCCCAGCCTTATAGACATGACCATGACAATTCATGATCTCCTACTTTCGGATGTGGGGGTTGCGGTGCTTGCGGTGTGCCTTGTGTGGGGAGTGCGGGCGCGGCGTGGGAGCGCTCCCGCACTCCCACGCTGCGCCCGATGGCACCAGTCGGCAACGCGCGATTGCGCCACTTCCGCGCCTCCTGGCGCGTTCGGTGCGTTCGATGCGAAGCGGGCTGACCGCTTAAGGGCAGGGACCGGGGTTACCCGGGCCCACATGGTGAAGCTGCATATTCCAGGACGAAAAGAACACGAGGCGACTGAGGCTCCGCCTTCGGAGCAGTCCGAGAGCTCTCGGCAAGCGCCCGGGACGGCCGGTCCGGGGCCCGATGTGGAGCGTGCGGCGCCCGACACGCCGAGTGAGCTGCCCCGGACGTCGTGGAGCGCGGTGCTGAAGGGGAGCGTGCGGGAGTTCAAGAAGGACGAGCTGACCGACCGGGCGGCGGCGCTGACGTACTACACGGTGCTGGCGATGTTCCCGGCCCTGCTCGTCCTGGTGTCGCTGCTGGGGATCACCGGCAGATCCACCACGGACAAGGTGCTCGAGAACATCCAGCAGTTCGCTCCCGGCGCGGCACGGGACATCATCACCCGGGCCGTCGAGCAGTTGCAGGGCAACGCCGGGATCGGCTCACTGATGGCGATCGTCGGTCTGGTCCTGGCGGTGTGGTCGGCCTCCGGCTACGTGGCGGCGTTCATCCGCTCCGCCAACGCCGTCTACGACGTGCCCGAGGGGCGGCCGGTGTGGAAGGTGCTGCCGGTGCGGGTGGGTGTGACGGTGGTGCTGATGGTGATGGCCACGATGAGCGCGCTGATCGTGGTCTTCACGGGCGGGCTGGCCCGTCAGGCCGGGACGACTCTGGGCATCGGCGACACCGCCCTGACCGTGTGGTCGATCGCGAAGTGGCCCGTTCTCGTCGTACTGGTCACGATCATGATCGCGATCCTGTACTGGGCGACCCCGAACGCCAAGGTGAAGGGGTTCCGCTGGGTCACACCGGGCAGTGTGCTGGCCCTGCTGATCTGGCTGGCCGCGTCGGCGGGCTTCGCCGTGTACGTGGCCAACTTCGCCTCGTACAACAAGACCTACGGCACGATGGCCGGTGTCATCGTCTTCCTGGTGTGGCTGTGGATCACCAACCTGGCGATCCTGCTGGGCCTGGAGTTCGACGCGGAGACGGTACGGCAGCGGGCCGTCGCCGGTGGGCATCCGCCCGAGGAGGAGCCGTACACCCAGCCGCGTGACACCCGCGCGTGGGACGAGGAGGACCGGCGCCGGGTCGAGGGGCCCTGAGCTGGTCAGCCCATGAGGCCGGCGGCGACCGTCGCGCCCAGTTCCCAGCACCTCTCGATGTCGCCCTTGTCCGGCTCGCCGGTGACGGTCACGGCCTCGGCGGCGCGGCGCCAGCCGAGACCCGTCGTGATCGACTCGATGCCCCGCACCGCTCCGGTCACGTCGTTCCCGCCGTGCACGTAGAAGCCGAAGGGCCGGCCGCGCGTCGCGTCCAGGCACGGGTAGTAGACCTGGTCGAAGAAGTGCTTGAGGGCGCCCGACATGTAGCCGAGGTTCGCGGGGGTGCCGAGGATGCAGCCGTCGGCCGCGAGGACGTCGGAGGCGGTGGCGGACAGCGCGGGCAGGCGTACCACCCGGACGTCCTCGATCTCGGGGTCCGTCGCCCCGGAGACGACGGCTTCGAACATCGCCTGGCAGTGCGGCGAGGGTGTGTGATGGACGATCAGCAAGGTGGCCACGGCACCCGACCTTACAAGTCGTGAAGACCATGAGTGCCCGGCGCGAGATCTGGTACCCGTCCGTCGCTCTCCGTACGAGAAAGGGAGGTACCGCCTTGTCACAGGTAGAGGAATCCATCGAGGTCCACGTCCCCGTGCACACCGCTTACAACCAGTGGACCCAGTTCGAGGACTTTCCCCAGTTCATGGAGGGTGTCGAGCGCATCGAGCAACGCACCGACACGCTGACGCACTGGGTGACGAAGGTCGGCGGCCAGGAGCGGGAGTTCGACGCGGAGATCACCGAGCAGGTTCCCGACGAGCGCGTCGCCTGGACGACGGTGGGCGGGGAGGCCAGGCAGGCCGGTGTGGTCACCTTCCACCGCATCCAGGACGACACGACCAAGGTCATGCTGCAGTTGGAGTTCGACCCCGTCGGGCTGACCGAGACCGTGGGCGACAAGCTCGGGTTCGTCAAGCGGCAGGTCTCGGGTGACCTGCGGCGGTTCAAGCAGTTCATGGAGGCCCGGGGGTCGGAGACGGGCGCCTGGCGCGGCGCGGTCTGAGCCGGCGACAGCGGGCGGCCGCCACCACGCGCAGTGGTGACGGCCGCCTTTCGCGTGCGTGCTCGCCCGCTACGCCACCACCGGCCGGGCGATCCCGCTCTGCAGCAGTTCCCGGGCCTGCTGGGTCAGGTCGCCCAGACGCAGCGCGAGGCGTGTCACCGCCTCGTAGAGGAGGTGGACGGCCCGGAGGTGTTCCAGACGCGGGGCCAGGGCCGAGAGGGCGATGGCCACGGCCACGCCCGCCCAGGCCGCCGGGCCGAGCGGGGTGCAGCCGAAGAAGTGGCTGACGCCGGGGGTCTGGACGAGGGCGGCGAGCACGGCGGCCGAGCCGAGGGCCGTCACCCACACCAGCGGGCTGCGGCGGCGGCCGGAGAGGGTCTGCACGAGCTGGGCGCCGACCACGCCGCACAGGGCCATGGTGGTGGACCTGCGTTCGGTGCCCGGGGTGAGGCGGCCGATGAGGTACGCCGTGACCGCGCCGAGGCAGGTGGTGATGCCCCGGCGCCGGATGGAGCGCAGCAGCGGGGCGCCGAGGACGTTGAGGCTCATCGGGCCGGTCGCGGCGTTCTCCGCCGTCGAGGGGTCGTCGCTCGGCGTGACCGCCACGGCCATGGCCGGGAACATGTCGGTGAGCAGGTTGACCAGGAGCAGCTGACGTGTCGACAGGGGGGAGGCGCCGGCCAGCAGGGTGCCGAGGACACTGAAGCCGACCTCGCCGGCGTTGCCGCCGATGAGGATGCTCACCGCGTCGGCCACGCTGCGCCACAGGGCACGGCCCTCGGCGACCGCGTCGACGAGGACGGACAGGTCGCCCGTGGTGAGCACGAGGTCGGCGGCGTTGCGGGCGGCCGCGGAGCCGCGGGACTCGACGCCGACCCCGACATCGGCGGCGCGGATGGCGGCAGCGTCGTTGGCACCGTCACCGGCCATCGCCACGACCCGTCCGGCCTGTTGCAGGGCCTCGACGACGTGCAGTTTCTGCTCGGGTGCGACCCGGGCGATGACGCCGGCGCCGTGCAGGACCCGGACGCGTTCGCGGCGTTCCATCGCCACGAGTTCGTCGCCTGTCACCGCCTCGGTCTCCTCCGGCCAGCCCAGTTGCAGGGCGATGGCGCGGGCGGTCTCGGGGTGGTCGCCGGTGAGCATGACGGGCAGGATGCCGGAGCGGCGGAGTTCCGCGAGCAGGGCGTGCGAGGTGTCGCGCGGGACGTCGGCGAGGGCGACGAAGCCGCTGAACTCCAGGTCGGCGAGCGGCGCCTCGAGTTCGGCCTCGGCGTCGTCGGCCCGGCAGGGGCGCCGGGCGACGGCGAGGACGCGCAGCCCCTTTCCCGCCAGCTCGTGGGCGGTGTCGGTCGCGTGGCCGGGAAGGTCCCGGCAGGCCGGCAGGATCGTCTCCGGGGCGCCCTTGACGACGAGGAGTTCACCGAAGTCCGGGTCGCCGTCACGGCCGACCGCCGCGGCGTAGCCCCGCCGGGTCTCGAAGGGCAGCTCGCCGGTCGGGGCCCAGCCCTCGTCGGGCGGGGCGACGTCGAGGACGGCCTCGTCGGTGGCGTGTGCGACACGGCGGCCGTGTCCCGTCTCCTCCTGCGGGCAGGCGCGCGCGGCCAGGCGTACGACCGGCAGGGCCTGTTCGGTGCCGGTCTCGAGGACGGTGCCGTCGGCGGTGGCGACGCGGACCAGGCGCAGTCTGTTCTCGGTGAGGGTGCCGGTCTTGTCGAAGCAGACGGTGTCGACCCGCCCGAGCGCCTCCAGGGTGCGCGGGGTGCGGACCAGGACGCCGCGCCGGGACAGCCGCCGGGCGGCCGCCATCTGCGCGACCGTGGCGACGAGCGGGAGTCCTTCCGGCACGGCGGCGACGGCGACGGCGACACCGCCGCTGACGGCGCGTCGTACGGGGCTGCCGCGCAGCAGGGACAGTCCGGTCACGGCGGCGCCGCCCGTGAAGGTCACCGGCAGGGCCTTGCGGGTCAGTTCCTGCAACCGGGCCTGGACGCCGGCGGGCGGCGGGGTGCGGGCGGCGAGTGTGACGGCGCGGCCCGCCTCGGTCTGGTCGCCGGTGTCGACGACGAGTGCGGTGGCGCGTCCGGCCACGACGGTCGTGCCCTCGAACACCATGCAGGTGCGCCGGCCCACCGGCAGTCCGGGCGTGGCGTCGACGGCCTTGGAGACGGGCAGGGACTCACCGGTGAGTGCCGACTCGTCGACCTCGAGGCCGTCGACCTCCAGCAGCCGGGCGTCGGCGGGGACGACGTCGCCCGCGCCGAGACTGATCTCGTCGCCGGGCCGCAGCCGGGCGGCGTCGACGGTGACGGTGCGCCGGTGCCTGTCCTGCTTGCGGGCCTTGGGCTGCTGCCGGGCGGCCAGCCGGGCCAGTGCCTGTTCGGCGCGCATCCGCTGGAGTCCGCCCGTCACGGCGTTGAGGTCCATGGCGCCCACGACCAGCAGGGCGTCGACGAGCGAGCCGAGCAGTGCGGAGGCGACGGCGCCCGTGGCCAGGACGGGGGTGAGCGGATCGTCGAGTTCGCGGCGTACGGCACCGGCCGCCTGCCACGTCCAGCGCCCGGGGGTCATGACCGGGTGGCGGATCAGCCGCCCGGCCTGCTGTCGCGATCGGTCGGCGAGCAGGGCGAGTCCGCGGGGCTCGTCGTCGCGCCCGGCGCGTACCAGCCGGTCGCGGGCCTCGTGGGGTTCCAGGGCGTGCCAGGGGATGTGCAGTCGTGGCGGGGGCGGGGTGGCCCGGGCCACCTGGACGCCCGCGAGCCAGCCGGTGAACAGGGCGTTGGCGGCGGCGATGTTGACGGGGGCGTGCCGGGTGAGGGGCCACATCCCGAGTCGGCCCATGCGCTGTCCGCCGCGGGCGACCAGGAGCCCCGACAGGGCGGCGCCCGCGCGGGCCAGTGTCTGGGACCGGCGTCCGACGCGCCGGGCCGCGGGGATCGCCGTCAGCAGCCGCCAGACGTCGGCGAGGCCGCCCGGGGCCAGTGCGTCGACGCCCCAGGAGACGGCGGCACGCCCGTCGGTGAGGGCGATGGCCACGTCGCCCGCGGGCAGTCCGGCCGCCACGTGCCCGTCGCCGGACGCCCTGAGGCGGGCGACGGTCACCACCACGTGCCCGTCCTGCTGCAGGGCCCGTACGACGTCTCCGAACGGTTTCGCACCCGGGGCGACCTCGTCGGCGAGCCGGGTGATGTCCTTCAGGTCGGAGCCGCCGGCGATCACGACGTGCAGTCCCGCCCTGCGGGCGGCGTCGAGGACGGCCTCGGCGAAGGGGTGGACCGGGTCGTCGGGCAGCCCGTCGGCGTCGTCCTCGTGGTCCTCCCGCCGACTGCGCAGGGCGTCGGCGTGCAGGACCAGGGCGTCGGCGATCTCCAGCTGCCGCAGGCGCTCCCCGTTGCGCAGGAGGATCCCGGCGTGGGCGAGGAAGGTGCCGAGGGTCGCGCCGAAGGCGGCCGGTCCGTACCGGGCCGCCTTGGGGGATCCCGCGAGGACCGCTTCGGCCGCGTCGCTCGCCCTGTGCGTGACGAGGAGGGTGGCGGCGGCACCGGCGAGGCTGCCCGTGCTCGCGTGGGAGGCGTACTCCGCGGCGGGCGTCACCTTGAGCGGCGGCCGGGTGTCCGGGGGGCAGGGCAGACTGGTGCGCCGTTCGTGGACGATGTCGTCGTGCAGTGCCTCGAAGGCCGCGGCCCTGGCCACGGCCTCCGTCAGCTGGGTACCGCGCAGGAAGCCGTCGAGCAGGAGCGCCAGCGGGGTCTGGCCGGCGCCGTGTGCCGCGGCGTTGGCGGCGGCGAGGACGAGTTCCATGCCGGAGCTGCCGAAGCGCTCCCGGAGCAGGGCGCGGAAGCGGGGGTTCTCGCGCAGCAGGGTGACGCCGGCGGTGATGATGCGTGAGGTGGGCGGCAGGCGCAGGGACCGGCCGGCCAGGGCGCCGGCCGCGCCGGCGGCGTCCAGCAGGATCGCCGCCGCGGTGACGCGCACCTCGGTGGGGTCGCCGGGGTGGCTGGTGTCCCGGGCGTTCGGGTCGGCGCCCTCGTCCAGGCCGAAGCGGGCGGCGAGCGCGGTGGCCCGCTCGGTGACCCGGTCGGTGGCGGCCTCCTCGGCCACGGTGATCACCATGCGGGACAGCCCCTCGTCCCAGTACGCCATGAGGACGTCCGGGTGGTCGAGCAGTTCCCCGGCCAGCTCGCGGGCGAGCGTGCCGGCCTCGCCGTCGGAGCGCCGCAGGGCGAGGTGGACGTGCTGCCCGGCCTTCCAGTGCTGTCCGCCGGTCAGGGCGTTGCGCGCGACGTTGCGCACCCGCCGCGTGGTGTCGTAGACGGACGTCACGCCCTGGGCGGTGCTGCGGACGGCCCCTGCGGCCGCCCCGGCCACGGCCCCGACGAGCGGGGCGACCTCGAAGCGTGTGAGCATCTGCCGCTGTCCCGGCTCAGCCGGCGGACCGGCTGTCGTGTCCCTGGGGGTGAGCGCGTTCCCGGTCCGGCTCCTCGCCGTGCGCCTCGTGATGCGCGGTGGCCTCGGCGACCTGCTTCAGCGCGGAGGCGGTGGCGGTGTCGCCCACCTTGGCGGGCTGTTCGTGGACGTGCTGTTCGGACCGGTCGTGCCGCTCGTGCCGGTAGTGGGACGCGGCGAGCCTGCCGCCGGGGCCGTAGGCGGAGGTGTCCTGATCGTCCGGCGTGTCCTGGGCACCGGTGCCCTCGCGGCGTTCACCGGACCGGGCGGTCCGCGTGCCGCCGTTCGGTGACGCGCCGTCGGGCTCCTGCCCGTGCCGGGGCTGTGTCAGCCAGGCGACCGCGGTGGCAGTCAGCGCCACCGGCCACTCCACCACTCCGGCCACACCGAGCACACCGGCACCGGCGTAGACGGCCATCCGGCGGCCGCGCGGCGACACCGCGCCGACCTTGTCCAGGGCTCCTCCGGCCACCCTGCCCACCTGCTCCGCGCCCGGCAGATGCCTGAGGCCGGAGGCGACGGCCCGCAACGGCTGCGGAAGATCCGACGAACGTGATGTCTCCTGGTTCATGTCGACCTCCACAGGCGCGCTTTTGTCCGGCTTAGAACGGTTTTCCAGCTTCCTGCCCTATATTCCGTCGTCGGCGGTGTGAGCGCTTGTCTTGTTCGGCCGGAGCAGCGAGTCGCAGCCTTCCGTGTCGGCACGGGCGCGCTGGGTACTCAGAGCGGGCACACGGCCCCTCGCGGCAGCGGAGTGTCCGGTTCGGCGAATGGAGTGGTCATGACGGAGAACGGTGATGACGCGACGCTCGTGCGGCGGCCGGGGATACCCGACCTCCGACTGGCCCCGGACCGGACCGAGCCCGCGCCGCCCCAGGACCCGCAGGCCGGCGAGCCTCCGCACGAACTGCCCCTGGACCGCAACCAGGCGATTCTGGAGGCGGCCAAACAGGTCGGTTCCCTGCTGAAGCGGAAGGGGCATCTCTTCGCGCTGGCCGGGAGCGTGGCCGTCTACGCGCACGGGGGCGAGAAGAACCTCCAGCACGACGTCGACTTCGCCGTCCGCCCCGAGGACGCCGAGGCGGTGGCGGTCACGCTCCGCGACGCGGGACTGACCGTCTACACGCCGCCGGAGGACTGGCTGATCAAGGCCACGTGTTTCGGCCAGCCCGTCGACATCATCTTCGAGCTGGCGGACCGGCCGGTCGGCGCGGACATGCTGGAGCGGGCGGAGGAGATCTCGGTCGACTCGGTGCGCATGCCCGTGCTGGCCCCGACCGACCTGCTGTGGAGCCTGGCCGCCGCCTTCTCCGAGCACCACTGCGACTTCGGCGCCGCCCTTCCCATCGCGCGCGCCCTGCGGGAGAAGGTCGACTGGGAGCGGGTGCGGCGCGAGTGCGGGGACGCGCCCATGCCCGCCGCCTTCTTCTTTCTCCTGGAGCGCCTCGACGTCATCTGAAGGAGCAGCCATGAGCACCCACGGTTCCCAGGACACGGGCGGCGCGCCGCCGGCGCAGAGCCTGGACTACCGCATCGCCCACCTCCAGGACCGGCTCGCCTCCGGCGAACTCGGTGAACTGGGCGTACGGGCCGAGGCCCGCGGCGGGACGGTGCTGCTCACCGGCACCGTGCCCTCGGCCCCCTGCCGCGACGAGATCCTGCGCACCGCCCTCGAGGAACTCGCCGGGACACCGGTGCACAGCGACCTCGTGGTCACCGACGCGTCCTCCCCCGACCACGCGGAGGACCTCTCATGATCCGCGTCGCAGCCGTCGGAGACATCCACATGGGGCCCGACAGCCAGGGCCTGCTCCGCCCCGCGTTCGAGACCCTGCCCGAGTGCGCCGACCTCCTGCTGCTGGCCGGGGACCTCACCCGGCACGGCACTCCCGAGGAGGCCCGGGTGGTGGCCCGGGAGATCCAGGGCCTCGGGGTGCCGGTGGTCGCCGTCCTGGGCAATCACGACCATCACGACGACCAGCCCGACGAGGTCACGGCCGTGCTCAGGGACGCCGGCGCCCATGTCCTCGAGGGGCAGGGGACGGTCGTGCCGTGCGGCGGGGCGCGGATCGGCGTGGCCGGCACCAAGGGGTTCGGCGGCGGCTTCGTCGGCCGCTGCGCCGGGGAGTTCGGCGAGCCGGTCATGAAGGAGTTCGTCAGGCACTCGCGTCACTGCGCCGACGGCCTGCGGGCGTCCCTGGAGCGGCTCGGCGAGGAGGGCTGTGACGCGCGGATCGCCCTGACCCACTACTCCCCCGTCCCGGACACGCTGGCCGGCGAACCGCTGGAGATCTATCCCTTCCTGGGCAGCTATCTGCTGGCCGAGGCGATCGACACGGCGGGCGCCGACCTCGCGGTGCACGGGCACGCCCACGCCGGCACGGAACACGGCATGACGAGCGGCGGCGTACGCGTGCGCAATGTCGCCCAGCCGGTCATCGGGCGGGCGTTCCACGTCTACCACCTGCCGGTCGGTGATCACGCGACCACCGGGGCCGCCGCCCAGGCCGCCCGCTAGCTCCCTGGGCGGCCCCTGGGCCCCTGGGCCCCTGCCAGCTCGCCCCTACCCCTCCACCCACCGCCGCCGGCCGACGCCGGCGGCGTTTCCGTGTTCCGCGACAGGTGACGCGAGACGCCGTTCCCGTACCGCCTCTGGTGTGAACGCCCCGCAGGTCGCGCCCGCTTCAGGCATTTTGTCTGCTTAGCATGCATGCTCCGCGCTCCCCACGTCGGCGATGCCCCACGCGTCCGTCCGGGGCGCCCTGCCCCGTACGAGAGGACATCAGATGGCGCTGACGGGCCGTCGAAAAGCACCGTCCGAGCATGCCTTCTCCCCGCACGACACCGTACTGCGCACCGCGGCTCCGCACGTCGCCCGCCGTCGGTTCCTGACCGTCACCGCGGCGGCGGCGATGCTCGCCTTCACCACCAACCGGCCGGCCCGCGGCGCCACCGCCGCTCCGGAACTCGACGCCGCCCGGGTCTCCGACGACCCCTTCACCCTCGGCGTGGCCTCCGGCGATCCGCTGCCCGACTCGGTGCTGATCTGGACGCGCCTGGCCCCCGAGCCGTTCACCGCGGACGGCGGTCTGGGCCAGGAGCGGGTCGCCGTCTCCTGGGAAGTGGCCACGGACGAGTGGTTCGCGCTCGTCGAGCAGCGGGGTGTCGCCACGGCTCATCCCGAGTACGCCCACAGCGTGCACGTCGACGTCAAGGGCCTGAGGCCGAACAGCCACTACTACTACCGGTTCCGGGTGGGCAGCTGGATCAGTCCCACGGGCCGGACCCGTACGGCACCGGCCGCCGGCAGCGCCACCGCCGGCATGCGGCTGGCCGCCGTGGCCTGCCAGGCCTACCAGGACGGCTACTACACCGCCTACCGGCATCTGGCGGAGGAGGACGTCGACGCGGTGTTCCACCTCGGCGACTACCTGTACGAGTACCCGGTGGACTCCGCCGGCGGGGCCCGCCGCTACAGCGACCGCAAGCTGCCCGACGTGTTCAACCGCGAGACGATCACCCTCGCGGACTACCGGCTGCGCTACGCGCTCTACAAGAACGACCCGGACCTGCGCGCCGCGCACGCCCGGCACCCGTTCCTCGTCACCTGGGACGACCACGAGACGGAGAACAACTACGCGGGCGCCTTCGACGAGAACGGCACCTCCCCGGACCAGTTCCTGGCGCGCCGCGCCGCCGCATACAGGGCCTACTGGGAGAACCAGCCGCTGCGCGCCGAGCAGCTGCCGCAGGGCCCCGACGCCAGGCTGTACCGCCGCCTGAACTGGGGGTCACTCGTCCAGTTCGACCTCCTGGACACCCGCCAGTACCGCTCCGACCAGGCCTACGACGACCGGCCGCACGCGCCGGGCACCGAGTCGGACGACCCGGCCCGCACGCTGACCGGCGCCGCTCAGGAACGCTGGCTGCTGGACGGCTGGCGTGACTCCTCCGCGCTGTGGCACGTGATGCCCCAGCAGGTGTGCTTCGCACAGCGCAAGTTCGACGTGACCGGGCCGGCCCGGGTCTCCATGGACGCCTGGGACGGCTACCGCGCATCCCGCGACCGGGTCACGGCGGGCGCGAAGGCCGCGGGCGTCGACAACTGGATGGTCCTCACCGGCGACGTCCACGTCGGATACGCCTTCGACATCAAGGACGACTTCGACGACCCGCGGTCCAGGACGCTGGGCACGGAGTTCACCTGCACCTCCGTCTCCAGCGGCGGCAACGGGACCGAGAAGCCCGACAACTGGGACACCTACCTGCGGGCCAACCCCCATATGAAGTACTACGACGGCCGGCGCGGTTACGTCCGGGTGGAACTGGGCCGCGCGAACGCCCAGGTCGACTTCCGGACCGTCCCGTCCATCACGCAGCCCGGGGGCACCGTCGCGACGACCGCGTCCTTCGTCACGGAGGTGGGTTCGCCCGGCCTGAAGTCCGCGTGACACACCCGGCGACCGCAGTACTGCACTTGGCGCCCTTCCCCGCGCCAAAGCGCGAAACGGGGCGGACCGGGACATCTCTCCGTGCCGTTCCGGCAAGGCCTATGGCTTGCGGCAGTTCCACCGTGATCGAAGGAGACACATCGCATGGTCCACAGACACGCCGTGACCGGCCGCCGGGCGGCCCTGACCGCCCTCGGCGCGCTCGTCGCCACCGGGCTCCCCTCCGCCGTGGCGGCCGAGCCGACGCCTCCCGCGGGCCCGTTGCCCTCGGCCGCCCAGACCCTCGGCGCCGACCGGCCGTCGGCTCCGGTGCTGCGTGCCCTGGAGCGCGACCTCGGGCTGACCCCGGCCCAGGCGTCCCGGCGGCTGGTCAACGAGGCGGAGGCGGGCACCCGGGCGGGGCGGCTGCGCAACGCCCTGGGCACCCGCTTCGCGGGGGCCTGGCTGCGCGGCACGACAGCACAGGAGCTCGTGGTGGCGACCACCAACACCGCGGACGTGCCCGCCATCAAGGCCCAGGGCGCCAAGGCCGCCGTCGTGAAGAAGACGCTCCGGGACCTCCAGACGGCGAAGAAGAAGCTCGACGGGGCAGCGGCCCGTGCCAACACCCGCGACACGCCCCTGTGGTACGTCGACCTCCCGGCGAACCGGGTCGCGGTGCAGGCCCGGAGCAAGGCCGCGGCCGCCGCGTTCGTCAAGGCCGCGGGCCTCGACGCCAAGAGCGTGGGCGTGACCGTGACGGCGGAGCGGCCACGGCTGTTCGCGGATCTCACCGGCGGCGACGCCTACTACATCAACGGCAGCGCCCGCTGCTCGATCGGGTTCTCCGTCACCAAGGGCCAGCAGCAGGGCTTCGCCTCGG
Organism: Streptomyces sp. NPDC050546; assembly: GCF_044457425.1. Taxonomy (NCBI): domain Bacteria; kingdom Bacillati; phylum Actinomycetota; class Actinomycetes; order Kitasatosporales; family Streptomycetaceae; genus Streptomyces; species Streptomyces sp. NPDC050546. Next base: position 59,904 of record NZ_JBITGX010000017.1, on the reverse strand, counting down.
CGGGGCACTGCGGCAAGAAGGGCGATACGACGACCGGGTTCAACCAGGCCGAACAGGGCACGTTCCAGGCCTCCACGTTCCCCGGCAAGGACATGTCGTGGGTGGCCGTCAACGACCAGTGGACGACCACGGCGAACGTGAAGGTCGAGGGCGAGCAGAAGGTGCAGGTCACCGGCTCGGTCCAGGCGCTCGTCGGGGCCGCCGTCTGCCGCTCCGGCTCCACCAGCGGGTGGCACTGCGGCAAGGTCGAGCAGCACGACGCCAGTGTCAGCTACGCCGAGGGCCGGGTGGACGGGCTGACCCGGACGACGGTGTGCGCCGAGCCGGGTGACTCCGGCGGGCCCTACGTCGCGGGCGTCCAGGCGCAGGGCGTGACCTCCGGTGGTACGGGCGACTGCAAGAGCGGGGGCACGACGTTCTTCCAGCCGATCAATCCGCTGCTCAGCGCATTCGGTCTCACTCTGAAGACCGCGGTCGCCGAAGCCGCGGCACCGCAGGGCAACGTCGCGCAGACCTGGGCCGCCGGCCGGGTCTACGAAGCCGGCGTCACGGTGAGTCACGCCGGAGTGCGCTACCAGTGCCTGCAGACCCACCAGGCCCAGGGCCCGTGGGCGCCCACCCGCACCCCGGCCCTGTGGCAGCGGATGTGACGAAGGGTCAGGACGGTCCGGCGCCGGCCCGGCAGCTCCCGTCGGCGCCGGGCCGGGCCCGCTGCTCCCCCGTCAGCAGCGCGTACGCGGACGCCAGGAACGGGTCGTGGCCGCGGAAGCGGCGGGTGCACACCGCGGCCAGGGCCGTGCCGGTGTCGGGGCAGAAGCCCAGGAACGTCTGCTGGCCGAGAGTCGCCCCGCTGTGGAAGTACATCGGTCCGCCGTCGGTCGGGTGACGGAACCAGGCGGTGGTGTGGACATGCCGGTGCCCGATGCCCCGGCGGAGCACGGGCCGGCGCACCTCGCGCAGGGCCGCGGTGAGTTGTGGTGATCGGCCGGTGGGGTCCAGATGGGCCTCGAGGAAGGTGAGCAGGTCGTGCGGCGTGGCCCGTACGGCGCCCGCGGCCTGGAAGCCCCCGGCGTCGAAGGGGGGCACGGGCGACCGGCCGTCCTTGCCGTGCCCGAGTGCGTCGAGCCCGGAGTCGTCCGCGCGCAGGGTCGTGCCGTCCAGACCGAGCGGGTGCAGGACCTGGCCGGTGAGCAGGTCCTCCCACGGTGTGCCGGTCGCGGCGGCGAGTGCGTGTCCGAGTACGGCGACACCGTAGTTGGAGTAGCGCCACCGGGTGCCGGGGCGGTGGCGCGGCCGGTGACGCAGGAAGGCGTCGACGACCCGGGCGGCCGGGAAGCGGCCGTAGGGGTTGGTGTGCCAGGCGGGCAGGGCCCGGAGGAAGAACCCGGGCGGCAGGGCGGGCAGTCCGGAGGTGTGGGTGATCAGATGCGCGAGCGTCACCGGGTGGGCGGCGGCCGGCCGGCCCCCGTCCAGGAAGGCGATGGCGGGCTCACCGCCCGACAGCCTTCCGCTGTGGATCAGCCGGGCCAGCAGCAGCCCGGTGAACGTCTTGGCGGCCGAGCCGATCTCGTACCGCAGATCCTCCCGGGGAAGCGGCGGAGGCGGGGCGGTACCGCCGCTCAGGACGATGCGGCGGCCGTGCCGCGAGAGGGCGAAGACGACGTCCGGCGCGTCGGTGGCGGTGACGGCGTCCGCGAGCAGCATGCCGAGCGCCCCGTCGTCCGGGACGAGTTCCGGTGACCGGACGGGCGGGGCGGGGTGAGCGGCCGCGGGCGTGGCACGAGGGTCGTCGAGCGGTTCGCCCTGCCGCGAGGCGCGCCGGCCGGTCGTCACGAGGCGTGTGCCAGGCGGGACAGGGAGCGGGAGGTGGCCAGGACGGACGCGTAGGCGGCGACCAGGGTCGGATGGTAGACGATGTCGAACACCTCGTCGGGGTCGCCCTCGGGCATCGTCCGCAGGGCCGGCATGGCCCCGTCGGGCTGCTGTGCGGCGGCGAAGCCCTCCCAGGCCCGTTCGTCCAGGGTGGGGCGGGGCAGGCAGGCGTCGACCACCAGCAGTTCGCCCAGCAGGTCCCAGCGCTCGAGGTCCAGCCAGTCGTCGATCCAGACGGGCAGCCAGGTCGCGAGGTAGTCGGCGGTGGCGGGCGGCAGGCCGTCCGGGTTCTCTCCCCAGTCGGTCAGATGGAACACGTTGTGCGTGACGTCGTAGGCGATGTGCCCTTCCACCGTCCAGGGCTCGGGGGTGCGGGCCAGCCAGGTGGTGTCCCGCAGTTCGGCCTCGGCAGGACGCGGTGGGAGGCCGAACCGGCGCTGGAACGCGGACAGTCCGAGCCTGCGGGTGGGGGTCGCCTCGAACGCCACCCAGCTGTCCAGCCGGTGGTTCAGGGCGGCCGCCCGCTCCACCTCCGGCTGGCTGTAGCCGAGTTCCTTGAAGGGCAGGTACACCTCGAACGGGATGGGTGAGATCGGCTCCGTGAGCTGCCCGCGCACCAGCATGCGGCCGCCGTCCAGCGTCTCGCGCCAGGCGTGGTCGACGAGTTGCCGGGCCAGTTGTGCCTGGCGTGATCCCGCAACGCCCTCGCGGAACAGCACCTTGCAGATCATGGCGAGTTCGCCGATGGGTTTGAAGCGCTCCAGGAATCCGACCTCCGGGTCGACGTCGGGTTCCAGCTCGAATCCGTCGCGGTGGGCCCACAGCCATTCCAGGGCGCTAGCCCCGACGTTGTGGATCAGGCGGGTGTCGGTCATCCCAGCACTCCTTGTCCGCCGGGCCGGTGCTGTGTGCCTGCCCGGGCTCCGTCCTCGAGACGCCCTGTGGTCAGGGTTGCCGCGAAGGCGGCCATGAGGGTGGGGTGGTAGTGGGTGAGGAAGTCCGGGCCGCCGTCGTGGTCCGTTCCGCCTCCTTGCTCCGGGATCGCGCCGGAGGGGTGCTGAACCGCCGCGACCCGTGCCCAGGCGTCCTCGAGGACGGCGGGTTCGGGCAGCACGGGCAGGCTCGCCGCCACGGCCAGCAGCTCGCAGCCGAGGTCCCACATCCCGGCGTCCAGACAGGTGTCCAGCCAGGGCGGCAGCCAGTCGGCCAGGTAGTCGGCGACGTCCGGTGGTACGCCGCCGGGCCCGGCGCGCCCCCAGTCGGTGAGGTGGAAGACCACGTGGGTGAGGGAGTAGCCGGAGGACTTCTCGAAGGTCCAGGGCTCGGGCAGCCCGGCCAGCCAGGTGTGCCGCAGCGCCTGCGGCATCGCGTCGGACTGCCGGATGCCGCTGCGGTTCTCGGCGTTCAGGACGCCGAGCCGCCGGGTGGGCTCCTGCTCGGTGAGCCGCCAGCCGAGGGTGCGGGCCACCGTGGCGGTGGCCGCCTCGTAGCCGGGGTGCCGCAGGCCCGCCGCGGCCATGGCGGCGTACACCTCCAACGGGTAGGTGGCGAAGGGCTCCAGCCGTTGCAGGCGCACGAACAGCTCTCCCCGGCCGGTCTGTTGCCACGCGAAGGCCATGAGGTCGGCCGCGCAGGCGTGGAGCGGATCAGGGGGCGCCGTGTGCCGGGACACGGTCGCGCACACCTGGGCCAGTTCCCCGAGCGGTTTCCAGCTGCGGTTCACCTGTCCGTCGGCGGCCAGCGCGTCCTCGCCCAGCGCGAACCGCTCGCGATGCGCGGACACCCACGCCAGCGCGTCCTCGGCCACCTGGCGCGGCCCCCGTACGTCGCTCACACGAACGCTCCCGTCCGGGTCAGCCGTGCCGCCCGCACCTGCAGTGCCACGAGCGGGTCCTGACCGCCCATCAGCTCCACGAAGTCCAGGCCGTTCTCGAGGCCCAGCGTCCGCGGTACGCCGTCCAGCAGGGTCAGCCAGCGTCCGGCGCCGGCCGCCTGCCGCCAGTCCCTGCGGCGTACGGCGCGCACGAAGCCGCGGGCGACGTCGACCGGCCGGTGCACGGCCGCGCGGGCGACCGCGCTGTCCTCGCCGGGCAGGGCGAGGGCGGCCAGCACCGCGAGCTGGTGCGTCAGGAGTTGCCAGCTCGCGCCCTCGAGCCAGGCCGTGTCGGGTTCTTCGTCCGGGCCGTCGGCGTGGCCCGGGTCGAGCCGGCGCAGCGTGCGTCGCATGGCCCAGTGGCTCCACACGACGGTGGGGGCGGCGTGGGCGCCGGGCGGGTAGGCCTCCACGGCCTTCCGGAACACGGCGAGTTCGCCGGGCGGGGGCGGGGTGTGGTGAAGGGTGCTCGGCAGCAACGCGTCGGCTCCCAGCACACGTACGGCCGCGAGGGCGAGGCCCTCCGCTTCCGGGTCGACCGCCACGGGGGCGGCCGCACGAGCGTGGTCTCCGCGCCCAAGAGCGGGGACCACCCCCGAAGCGGGGTCCAGCACCCCGTCCGGCAAGAGAGACGAAGTGCCGGACAGCGTCATGGTTGGGCCAGTGGGGGCACACA
>NZ_JBITGX010000017.1:0-55473 GCF_044457425.1 Streptomyces sp. NPDC050546 | reverse complement strand
CAGGACGGCCGGGGGGGGCGGGCCCCCCGGGGGCGGGGCCCCCCCCCGGGGGGGGGCCCCCCCGCGGGGGGCCCCCCCCCCCCCGCGGGCCCCCCACGCCGGAAGCGAGGTCCTGCACCGCGTCCTGCAAGAGAGACGAAGTGCCTGACTGCTTCATGGTTGCTCCTGTCGGTCCACTCAACCCTTCTTGGGTCGCGGGGTGGGCGGCGACAGGAGGAGACCGAATCCGCCCTTGAACAGCGCGAGTGCGGCGCACTCACGGCTGTCGCGGTAGATGCCGTCGGTTTCTGCCGGGTCGAGTGCCGCCTCGATGTCGGCACTCTGGATGCCCGTCAGTTCCTTGGTGACCTTCTCGGTGGGGGACATTGCACCATCTCCTTGAGGGAAGCGGATGCTTTCTCCTCTAGTGCACCTGATGGGAACAAATCATGCCAACTTACCCATGAGTTTATTTACATCACATGTTCAACATCCGACGCACGCGTATCAGCCCCACGGGCCGGACCGGGTGCGTGCTTTCGCCCCTGGCGGGGAACCCGGCGAGCGCTGTGCCCACCGACACCCTGGAGAGGACCATGAGCCTGTTGCGAGTGCTCGGCCGCCCCATGCTGGCCTCGATGTTCCTGACGGGCGGCCTGAGTTCCGTCCGTGCCCCGGATGAGATAGCCCCGGTCGCCGAGCCTGTCGTACAACCGGTCACCGAACGCCTCTCGGCGCTGCCCGACCGCACCGAGCAGGTCGTACGGCTGAACGGCGCCGTGCAGGTCGTGGCGGGCCTGATGCTGGCCACGGGCCGTATGCCGCGTCCGGCCGCGCTGGCCATCGCGGCCACGCTGGTGCCCACGACGCTTGCGGCGCACCGCTTCTGGGAGGTGGAGGACCCCTCGGAACGGGACCGGCAGCGCATCCACTTCTTCAAGAACATGTCCATGCTCGGCGGCTTGCTGATAGCCGCCGACGACACCGGCGCCCGCCCCTCACTGCTGTGGCGCGGCACCCATGCCGCCCATGGCCTGCGGCACGACGCGGGACTGGTGCGCCGCTCCGTCCGTGCCACCGCCCGGCCGGCCGCCGCGGCCGGCCGGGTCCGGGCCAGGCTCCCCGTCTGAGCCGTCGGCGCTGTGCGTGTCCGGGACCGCGCGTTAGGCCATTCGTGGCAGGGGGGACCCGGGGGCTGGAGGTGAAGGACATGGGACACGGAGGAAACGTCATCGACGAGCTGGTGACCGATCACCGCGAAGTCGAGGAGATGTTCGGCAGGATCGAGGCGCTGCCGTCCGGTCACCAGGACCGCAAGGTGTACGCCGACCAGGTCACGATCGAGCTGGTACGGCACTCGGTGGCCGAGGAGGCCTATCTGTATCCGGCCGTGCGCGAGCACGTGGCCAACGGGGACGCGCTCGCCGACCGGGAACTCGCCGACCACGCGACCGCCGAGCGGATCATGAAGGACCTGGAAGGCTGCGACGCGGGCGACCGGGACTTCGACCGGCTGATGGGCATGCTGATGAGCGAGATCCGCTCGCATCTCGCGGAGGAGGAGGGAACCCTCTTCCCCGCGCTGCGGCAGGCCTGTCCGATGGACACGCTCAACGAGCTGGGCGAGAAGGTCCGCAAGGCGAAGAAGACCGCCCCGACCCGGCCCCACCCGGCCGCCCCCGACAAGCCTCCGGCGAACAAGCTCCTGGCTCCGGGCACGGGGATGATCGACCGGCTCCGCGACGCGCTGACCGGCCGCGGCAAGTTCGACTAGGCCCCGTCGTTCGGCCCCGCGTCTGCGGCGTGATCCGAACGACAGGACCTGGGGCAGCCCCCGCACGCCGAGGAGAGCGGGGCGGTGCCCGCTCGCCGCGGAGAGCGGGGCGGTGCCGCGGCCAGGAACCGGGGGCGTGCCCGGGTGGGTCAGCCGTCCGTCGCCTCCTCGCGGAACCAGGCGATCGCGCGCCGCAGCCCTTCCTCGGCGCGTACCTGCGGTTCCCAGCCGAGCTTGTCGCGGGCGAGCGTGATGTCCGGGCAGCGCACGGCGGGGTCGTCCACGGGGCGTGCGACGGGGCGGATCTCCGAGGAGGACCCGGCGAGTTCGACGACCAGGCGCGCCAGGTCGAGCATGCTGATCTCGGTCGGGCTGCCGATGTTGACGGGGCCGCGCATGCCGTGTGCGGCCGCCGCCAGAACGCCGCGCACGGTGTCGTCGACGTAGCACAGCGACCGGGTCTGCCGGCCGTCGCCGGTCACGGTGAGGGGCTCGCCCGCCAGTGCCTGCCGTACGAAGGCGGGCACCACTCGTCCGTCCTCGCCCCGCATCCGGGGGCCGTAGGTGTTGAACAGCCGCACGACGCAGGTGTCGGTGCCGCGGGTCTCGGCGTGGGCGGTGGTCAGCGCCTCGCCGAAGCGTTTGGCCTCGCTGTAGACGCTGCGCGGGCCCACGGGGTTGACGTTGCCCCAGTAGCGCTCGTCCTGGGGGTGCTGCCGCGGGTCGCCGTAGATCTCGGAGGTCGAGGCCAGGACGAAGCGGGCGCCGGCGGCGTGTGCCAGGTCCAGGGCGTTGCGGGTGCCGAGACTGCCCGTGTCCAGGGTGTGCAGCGGCAGCCGCAGATAGTCCGACGGGGACGCCGGGGAGGCGAAGTGCAGGACGAGGTCGGGCCGCTGTTTGACGGGCAGTTCCTCCGCGACGTCGGCCTGCACCAGGGTGAAGCCGGGCCGTTCGAGCAGCGGCGAGATGTTCTCCGGCCTGCCGGTGCTGAAGTCGTCCACGCAGGTGACGGCGGCGCCCGCGTCCAGCAGGGCCCCGCACAGATGGGATCCGACGAACCCGGCACCGCCCGTGACGACGGCGTGTTCCCAGCTCCGCGAGAGGGCGGTGGTCATGTCGGTCTCTCCTCCGTCAGCGGCGTTGCCCCCGCTCAGCGTCCGCCGCCCGTGCGAGCGGGGCACGGTCGTGTACGGCAAAGAGGTGAGTGACGGAGGGTGAGGGACGGGCGCCGTGTCAGGCGATCAGCGTGCGGCCCGGGTGGAGGCGGGCCAGGAGCCGGGAGTGGTGCAGGCCGGCCACCGGGGCGAGCAGATCGGGGTGGCGCAGCAGGGCGGCGGCGCGGCGGTCGCCGTCGTCGGGGGCGAGGAGCCTGCGGAACTCGGCCGGAGTGCCGGTGCTGTGGCTGCCCTCGGCGAGCGCGGCCACCGCCCGGCCGGCCAGCTCCGGGTCGCCGAGCAGACAGGCCGCCCAGCTCGCGACGACCTCGTCCACCCAGGTGCGCCAGGCGTGCGCGTCGTCCTCGTCGTCGCGCGGGGCCGCGTCGGCGCCGGTGGCCCAGTCGAGCCGCGCGGAGCCGCCCGGGCCCGCCATGCCGAGCAGGGCGGCGTCCGTCTCCGTCGGGTACCTGAGCCACGCCGCGACCGTCACGGCCTGCCGGGCCTGCACCTCGCACAGGGCGGAGGCCAGCGCGCCGCCGGAGGCGGGGTAGGCGTGGGTCAGCCACTGGGCGGTCGCCGCGATGACAGGGGAGAGATCTGCTTGCACTGCCGGGCCGTCCGAAAGGGTGGGGGAAGTGGGGGATCCGCTCGTAGACGGTAGCCGCCGTCGTGCTCGCCCGGGCGTGACAGGGACCTCGTCCGTGACGTGGCCTCGGCCACATCGCCGGAGCCCGGACGGAGGAGCCCCGGTGCCGTTTCGCCGCGCAGGGGCCGGGCACCCGGGCCGCGTGCTCTTCCACGGTCCCGGTGAGTCCGGCGAACCCAGTGGTCCGGCCCGGCGTACCCGCACCCGGTCGCCGCTGCGTGCTCTGCGCTTCGACGGCTGGATCGCGGGGCTCGGAACGGCGTCCGGCGCTCGTGTGGTGCTCGGGCACTGGGCGAGGTCGCCGTTCGGGCCGTTCAGCGACGTGATGTTCGAGGGGCGCGGCGGGTCTCGGCTGCTGCTGGCGCCCTCACGGGAGACGGCGGACTTCGTGGCCGCTACGTATGCCTTCGACGAGGTGCGGGTCGTGCCGGTCGGAGTGCGGGTCACCGACCGGCGGCACTGGGCCGTCTCGGCGCCGCCGCTCGAGCTGCGCTTCAGCACGGGCCGCAGGGGCCTGCCGGGCCTCGCGCTGCGGGCGGTGCCGGTCCGGCTCGCCACCAGCCCGGGCTGGATCGCGCTGTGGGACCGGCCCGCCCGGCTGCTGCTGGGCGCGCGCACCCACGGCAGCGCCCGGGCCGGCCGGCACCAGTGGTACGGCGTCCGGGACCTGCGCCCCGTCACCTCGGCCACCGTCACCTACGAGGGCGAGAGCCTCGGCGCCCTCGCCCCGGTCGAGCCTCCCGTGCGGTTCGGGCCCGGCTCGACGCCCCGAAGACCCTGCCTCGTACGCGTCACCACGCGGGTGGCCGTGGCACAGGGGCGGAGCGGAACAGGAGCAGTGCCATGACGGAACAGCGAGCGGACCCGCCGGGCGCACCGGGTGCTCCGGCCACGGACATGTCCCTGCTGGGCATCTACCTCAACGACCATCTCGCCGGAGCCACCGCGGGGACCGCTCGCGTCCGCTATCTGCTGCGCTCGTGCGGTGATCCGGCGCTCGCCGACGCGCTGGCCCCGATCGCGGACGAGATCGCCGAGGACCGGGCGAGCCTGCTCCACATCATGCGGCGGCTCGATGTCCCGGTGCGGCGCTACAAGGTCTACGCGGGCCGGGCGGCCGAGCAGATGGGGCGTCTGAAGAGCAACGGCAGCCTGGTACGGCGTTCCCCGCTGAGCACGCTGTGGGAGCTGGAGGCGCTGCGGCTGGGAGTGGACGGCAAGACCGCGGTCTGGCAGGCGCTCCGCGCCCTGGCCGGCACGGACCGGCGCCTCGACGCACGGCAGCTCGACGACCTGGTCGAACGGGCCCGCCGGCAGCACACCTCGCTGGAGGAACTGCGCCGCAGACAGGTCGACGTCGCCTTCCGCGAGACCAGCTGACGCGCAGGGCCCCGGAAGATCGGCCCGGCTTCACCAGAATCTGCTGCTGAGGGCGGGCTGATGCGTCAGATCCACCGCGTCGCGGAGCCGCAGCGCGACGCTGATGGTGGCGCGCAGGGCCGAGGGGCGTACGGTCTGGGCGGTCTCGGTGGCCAGGACCAGCAGACATGCCGCCGCCTGCTCGACGACCGGCACGGGGAGGACGAAGTCGCTGTCGGCGGCCGCGCGGAACGCCTTCAGGGGGATCGCGGCTCCGTCGATGGCCCGTTGCGCGGCCTGCTCCAGGTGCTGCGCGGCCTGTTCGCACACGGGGGCGGGCAGGGCGATGGTGCGCTGGAACGGTGAAGTCGTCATGCCCCGATCGCTCCCCCGGCGGCGGCCTGTTCTGTCGGTGGGCGGCGGGATTTCACCGTCCCGCGTGACCGGTGCGTGGCGAATGTCCCGGAATCGAAACGGCCGTCGAGACGGGCGCAACGGCGGCCGGACACGAGCGGTCTCCTCCTGCGACGGCTCCCTGGCGAACGGCCGCGCCGCGGCACGGGGAGCACGTCGAAGAGACCACAACGGGGGTATCCACATGTTCCGCAACGCCGCGCGCCCTGCCAGGTGGCGCGCCTGCGCCGTCGGCTGTGTCGCCGCACTCGGTATCGCCGCCGCCGCGGTCCCGGCCGCCGCCGCGCCCGCCGCGGACGCCGACGACCGGTACACCGCCGAGGAGATCCACACCTTCCTCGAGGACTTCTACGGCGAGCACGGCCCCGGCGACTTCGCCCGCAAGTACGGCATCTCGCCGCAGCTCAAGGAGAAGGTCGCCGGCAACCCGGAGTTCGACGTCCTGCTGTGTGCCCAGAACATCCCGGCGTCCATCGACATCGGCCCGGTCACCACGGCCCAGTCCGCGCGGGTCGGCTGGGCGACCGTGAGCACGTACTGGAGCGGCGGGTCCGGCAAGGCCGACTTCACGGCGTACGTCGACCTGGACGCGACGCGGCCCATCCAGTTGCTCGACGTCGACTGCGGTTCGGGGAGCTGAGCGGTTCCGCCACGACCGTAGGCTGGCCGGAGATCAACCGCGGAGTCGAGGAGGACCACGTATGACCGCCCGCACGGACGCCGCCGCCCGGCTCACCGGACGGGTGGTCACCGGCGAACGGCCCCTGTCCGGGGGCCTCGCGGAGGTCACTCTCGACGACGGGCGGGTGGTGGTCGTCAAGCGTGCCGACGATCCTGGGGCGACGTGGGCCGAGGCGGCCGGGCTGCGCTGGCTGGCCGGCGCCGGGGCGGTGCGGGTGCCGGCCGTGCACGGCCACGACGGGAGCTGGCTGGTCGTCGACCGGGTTCCGCAGGGGCGGGCGAGCCGGGAGGCGGCGGCCCGTTTCGGTCGTGACCTGGCCGCCCTGCACGCCGCCGGGGCGCCCGCGTTCGGCGCGCCGCCACCGGAAGGGCCCGCCGACGCGTACATCGGGCTCGCCCCGATGCGCAACGAGCCGGGCACCGACTGGCCGCGCTGGTACGCCGCGCACCGCGTCCTGCCGTATCTGCGGCGGGCCGTGGACCAGGGCACCGTCCGCCCCGGTGAGGCGGCCGTCGTGGAGCGGCTGTGCGAGCGACTGCCCGGGCTGGCGGGTCCGGCCGAGCCGCCCGCCCGGCTGCACGGCGATCTGTGGAACGGCAACGTGCTGTGGGGGTCCGACGGGCAGGTGTGGCTGATCGATCCGGCGGCGCACGGCGGGCATCGCGAGACCGACCTGGCGATGCTGCGTCTCTTCGGCTGTCCCCATCTGGAGGCCGTGCTGGAGGGCTACCAGGAGCAGGCGCCGCTGGCCGACGGGTGGGCGGACCGTGTCGGCGTGCACCAGCTGTTCCCGCTGCTGGTGCACGCCGTGCTGTTCGGCCGGGGTTACGCGGAACAGGCCCTCTCGGTGGCCCGTAGCGCCCTGGCCGGGTGACCGGTCGGCGGGTCACGACGTGCCGTGGAGCGGGCCGGCCGGGCGGGTGTCACACGTGCGGGCGGCGGCCCCTCTCCTGGCGCGGGAAGCGCTGGTCGGCTCCCGGCAGTGTCGGCTCGGGCAGGGTGGCGACCTCCTGCTGGGCCTTCTGCAGTTGCTCGGCCGTGTCGTCCGGCAGACGGGGCGGGCGCGGCCGGGCGTGCGGGAAGCGGAAGGCGGAGGTCAGGTCGCCGAAGGTCTCCCGCCGCCAGTCGCTGACGTTGGGCTCCTCGACTCCGGTGAACCGCTCCAGGAACCGCAGCGCGGAGGTGTGGTCGAAGGGCTCGGAGGCGACCCAGCCGCCGACCGTCCACGGCGAGACGATGATGGCGGGGACGCGGAAGCCGCCGCCGATCGGCAGCCCCTGGACGAACTCGTCCTTCGTGCCGTCGGCCGGGGTCGGCGGGACCACGTGGTCGAACAGGCCGTCGTTCTCGTCGTAGTTGAGGATGAAGGCGGTCTTGCGCCACACCTTCGGGTTCGACGCGATCGCCTCGATCTTCGACGCCACGAAGTCGGCGCCCGCGGCCGGCAGATAGTCCGGGTGCTCGGACTGGTAGCTGGTCGGCATGATCCACGACACCGCCGGGAGCCGGTCGCCCCGGGCGTCGTCCTCGAAGGTGCCCTCCGGCTGCGGACGCACGCCCCGCTCGTACAGGTCGGAGCCGGGCCGGGCGTCCTTGAACGTCGCGAACTGCTCCAGCATGTTGCAGCCGTAGTCGTCGTCCTGCTGGTACACCTTCCAGCTGATCCCGGCCGCCTGGAGGCGTTCGGCGTACGTCGTCCAGCGGTACGGCGTGGGCGCCACGTTGCTGAGGATCGGGCCGCCCCGGGTGCCGCCGGGGTCGATGGACCCGGTCATCCACATCAGGCGGTTCGGCCAGGTCGGGCCCATCACCGAGCAGAAGTAGTGGTCGCAGACGGTGAAGGTCTCGGCGAGGGCGAACTGGAAGGGGATGTCCTCGCGCGTGTAGTAGCCCATGACGTAGGGGCCGTTGACGCCGTCGGCCTTGCGGTGTGCCGGCAGCCAGCGGTCCATCCTGCCGCCGTTCCACGCCTCGTGCTGCACCGACCAGGCGTGGCTGGTGGAGGGGATCGCCTGGGCGCTGGACGTGTGGGTGTCGAGGTGGAAGGGCAGCAGGTAGCCCTTGGGGTTCTCGGAGTCCGGCTGGTAGAAGACGGACCGTCCGGTGTCGAGCCGCAGGGCGTGCGGGTCGGCGAAGCCGCGGACGCCGGAGAGCGTGCCGAAGTAGTGGTCGAAGGAACGGTTCTCCTGCATCAGCATGACGACGTGCTCGATGTCGCGCAGCGAGCTGTGCTTCGGCGGCTCGGCGGCGACGGCCTTCTGGACGCTCGGCGGGAGGAGGGAGAGCGCCGCGGCGCCGCCCAGCGCGCCCGCGGCGGAACCCAGGAGTCTACGACGGGTCAACTCGGCCATGTCTGCCCCTTCTTGCTTGACAGGGAGGGTGAGCGATTGCGGCTCTCCGGAGGGCCGGCCGGCCCGGTTCGCTCCGGGCCGTCGATCACTCTCCGCCCGGCGGGACCGGGCGTGTCAGGGGCAGTCGGTGAACAGGTGACCAATGCGCGGGGTGCGGTTGGCCAAGACCTGACCGGCCATATCCCCGCATTCCCAGCGCGTTGCCCGGGCTTGGGGGACGGATGGTCAGCGCGTGAACCGGGGCGCGGTGGAGGGCTCGGCCGAGCGCTCGGCCGGGGGCTCGGTCGGGGGCTCGGTCGGGGGCTCGGTCGGGGGCCGGGCTACGAACGCCGCCCCTCGACCGCGGACCGGACCTCCGCGAGAAGGGCCGGGTGGTCCTCGCCGTACGTGACCACGGCCGCGTACACCGCGTCGAGGGCCGCCTGGAGCGGGTCGGATTCGGCGGCGCCGGTGATGGCGGGGAGGGCTGCGTAAGGCTGTGAGATGCGCGCGGCCGGATTCGGCCGGCCGACGGTGAACATCGCGCCGTTCCAGGTGGAGTCGGAGGCCGGCGGATTCGCCAGGGTGGTCGGCGATTCCGCCTCGTCGACCGACCACGCGATCGACCGGTCCGCCCCGGCGATCGACCGTTCCGGCTCGGCTGTCGGCGGTTCGGCCTCGGCGATCGACCGTCCCGCCTCGGCGGTCGGCGATTCGGCCATGGTCGGCGGCGGTCCGGCCTCGGTGGTCACCGTCCTCGCAACGGCCGCTGCCGGGCCGACCACGGCCTGTGCCGCCTCCTGGGGGTCCAGCCCTCGGTCGCGCCCTGACAGGGGCGGCCGGAAGGGGGGCCGCTCGGGCGGGACGGCATGGCCGACGGTGCGGTCCGGGACGCGTGGGTCGGTGGCCAGGGTCTGCCACATGCGGGCGTCGTCGTCGAAGGGCGGCGGCAGCGGGCGGCCTTCGGCCAGGGCCGTGAGCGCGCCGGCGACCCAGTCGAGGGTGGTGAGACCGGCCGCCTCGCAGGCACGGCGGGCGGCGAGCAGGGCCACCGCACGCTGGGTGACGGGACCGGAGGCGTCGAGGGCGTGGAGCAGGGCGGGGTCGAACGGGAGGAGGCCGCGGACATTGCCGCCGACGTCGCGCAGGGCCTGGCTCGGCGGCCGTCCGCCCCACTCCCACCCTTCACGGGCAAGACGGCGCTCCCGTTGCGCCGTCTCCTCGGCGAGGCGGGCCCGGCGTTCGGCTTCGGCGCGTTCGGCCGGGGTGGGCGGCGGCAGTTCGCGGGCGTAACGGTGCCAGTGGGCGGCGCTCAGCGAGGTCTGCTTCAGAATGCGGTCCGGCCCGGGCGGGGCGGGCCAGAACTGCAGGAGGTAGCGGTCCAGTTGGGGCTCGCCGTCCATCCGGTTGGGGCTCGCCGTCCATCCGGATGTCCCGGTCGCCGGCCCGGTCCATGCCCTGGGCGCAGTACCGCACGCGGTAGTCGGCCTCCTCCAGGCCGAGCGGCCAGGACGCCTCGCCCGCCCACTCCACGAGCGCGGCGTCCCGCGACACCGGACGGAAGGACACCTCCACCACGTCCTCCCAGACCGGGTCAAGCGGCGGGGCCTGCTCACACCTCGACCGTGAAGCCGACGTCGCCGGTGTGCAGGCCCGTGCTCAGCCAGAGGAAGCCCGGTGACGCCGCCCCGCACAGCCCCGTGCTCTGCCCGGCGAACGCCTCGGCGAGGCCGTCCCCGTAGCCGTCCGGGTCGCTCTCGACATAGATCTGGCCATAGTGCACATGCACCTCTCCCTCGACCGGCCTGCGCACGATCAACTCCTCCTCGCAAGGGATGGAGTGGCGAGCTGTCGGCATCGTGGCATCCGCCACTGACAATCAGACCGACCTTCGCCGCGCGCCAATCCCGACAGTTGCCCCAGATGCGAACAGACAGCGATCACTTTCGGAACGAACTGGCGCTCCACCGTGCGAGATCAGTCGATGACGGTGTGTACTGTGCTGCGGGTAGCTCGCCAGAGCGCCTCGGACCCCGCCCTGCCCGACTCTCCCTGGAATCTCTTCGATGATCGAACTACCGGACCTGGCCGTCGGTGGTCTCGCCCTCGGCACCCTGTCCGCGTTCGCCCTCGGCGGCGGGCTGCTGCGCTCCCGGCGGCAACTGGCCGCCCAGCGTGCGAAGACGGCCGCGCTACGGGCGCAACTCGACGGAACCTCCCGGGCGTTCACGGCCGAGGTCGAGCATCTGGCGGCGCGGCGCCTGCCCTCCGCCGCCCGGCAGGTCGCACACCCCCACATCGCCGTACCCGGCCCGCTGAGCCCGCAGCTCGCGGGTTCGCCCCTGGGATTCGCGCTGGAGCAGGTGCTGAAGGGGCTGCACGCCGAACTCGCCGCGCAGCGCACCCGGATCGACGCCGCCGCGCAGGCCGGGATGCGCGGGGCGACCCGGGAGATCCAGGCGGCGCTGTACCGGGTGCAGGACGCCCTGCGCGGTCTGCAACAGCGCTACGACGACCCCGAGCTGGCACAGACCCTCTTCGAACTGGACCACGAGAACGAGCAGTCGCTGCGCCGCGCGCAGATCGCCGCGGTGGTGTGCGGGGCCTGGGTCGGGCTCGCCCGGGAGGAGTCGCACCTCGTGGACGCGGTGACGGGCGGTCAGGCCCGGCTCGCGGGCTACCAGCGCGTCCGGATCCACAACCACCTGGAGGCCGGCACGGCTCTGGTGTCCCACGCCGTCGAGCCGGTCGCCATCATCGTCGCCGAACTGCTCGACAACGCGCTGCGGCACTCCGCGCCCGACACCGGGATCGTGGTCAACCTCGAGGCCGTCCACCACGGTGTCTGTGTCACCGTGGACGACGCCGGGCTCGGCATGACACAGGACGAACGGGCCCGGGCCCAGCGGATGGTGGGCGGTCGCGAACCGATCCTGCTCACCGAGCTCGGTGACCCGCCGCGCATGGGACTCGCCGCGATCGGCCAGCTGACCCGGCAGTTCGATCTGAGCGTCGACCTGTCCTCCCCGTCCCCGTACGGCGGTGTGCGGGCGGTGCTGCGGGTGGACCGTCATCTGCTGACGCGGATCGACCCCGAGGAACTGCCCCCGGCGGCCAGCGCCCCGCGCTCCACCCGCAAGGAGGCCGTGCGGGACACGGCGGGCGGCTCCGCCTCGCCCCGCGGCACGGAGCCGGCCGCGTCCGCCCCGTCCCCGTCCCCGTCCCACGGGACCGAAACGACCCCGGCCGCCACGTCCGACGGCCTCCACGGTTCCGCTGGGCCCCGCGGAACCGACGAGCCCCACGGGTCCGACGCGTCCGAGCCGACCGCCGGACCCCAGTCGCCCGATCCGACCGTCGGACCCCAGTCGCCCGAGCCGACCGCCGGACCCCAGACTCCCGGGCCGACCGCCGGACCCCGGTCGCCCGAACCGACCGCCGTCCCCGAGACGCCCGGGCCGGCCCCCACCGCCGCCGACCGGGAGCACGGCTACGGCACGGACGAGGACGACCGTGCCGCCGCCCCGGCCCCGGGCCACCACAGCCCCGGTGACAGCGGCGGCCTCCCCCAGCGCCGTCGCCGCAGCCGGGCCACGCCGGCGTCGGACACCCAGGGACCCGCGTCCACACCCGCGCCGCAGCGCCGGACCCGGCGCCCCGAGGAGTCCGCCGCCGCCCTCGGCGCGCTCCAGTCCGGCACGGCGGCCGGCCGATCCGCCACCGCCCGGCCGAACACGGGGGCCTTCCCAGCCGTACCAGAGGGTGCCCCGGCCGTGACCACGGCCGACGCGGCATCCGACGACACCGGCCACGACCGGAACGACCACGAAGGGGGAACGGCTCGATGACCAGCCGCGCAGCGGGGGACACGGCATGGGTGCTCGAACCGGTCCTGGAGGTGCCGCACGTCGTGGCCGCCGTCCTGCTCACCCGGGACGGGCTCGTGACGGGCTACACCGACGCGCTGTCCCAGCCGTCCGCCGAGCGGGTCGCCGCCATCACCAGCACGGTCCAGGGCGCCTGCCGTACCGCGGCGGCCGCGTTCGCCGACACCGACCGGGCCGAGATACGGCAGCTCGTCATCGAGTCGGACCACGGCTATGTGCTCATCGTGCCGACCGACCACGGGACCTGTGTGGCCGCGTACGGCGATCCAGAGGTGCGTCTCGACCTGCTCGCCCACCGGGTGCACTCGCAGGTCGCCCGGCTGGGCGAGAAGGCGATGGCCGCGGGGCCCCGAGGTGCCGACGGCGGCACGCCGGCATGACCGGCCGCAGAGGCGGCCGTCCCCTGGTTCCCGCGTACCTGTCGACCGGCGGGGTGGCGCGGCCCAGCCGTGCCCATCTGGAGCGGCTGTCCGTGCTCACCGGAAGCGGTGCGCCGGCTCCCCCCGATCTGCCCGCCGCCCAGGCGGCCCTGCTGGAAGAGCTGGAGTACGGGTCCCTGACGGTTCTGGAGGCCGCCGCTCTGCTGCGGCTGCCGGTCTCCGCCGTGCTGGTGCTGGCCGCCGGCCTCGTCGACCGTGACCTGGCGCTGGCCCGCGCGCCCATCCCGCCCGCCCGACGCTTCGACCCCGACCTGCTGAAGAGAGTGGCCGATGGCCTCCGCGACCTCAAGCACCGTTGACACCCAGCCCGTCGACACGGACATCCACCTCCCGGACACCGCGCGCGACCTGGTGAAGATCCTGGTCACAGGGCCTTTCGGGGTGGGCAAGACCACCCTGATCCGCTCCGTCTCCGAGATCCGCCCGCTGCACACGGAGGAGCAGCTCACCGAGGCGTCCGCGCAGGTGGACGATCTCGCCGGGGTGCGGGACAAGTCGACCACCACGGTCGCCATCGACTTCGGCCGGATCAGCCTGCCGGGCGGGATCGTGCTGTACCTGTTCGGCACGCCCGGCCAGGAGCGGTTCCGGCCGCTGTGGGACGACATCGCCTACGGGGCGCTCGGCGCGCTCGTCCTGGTCGACGCCCGCCGGATCGACGCCTCGTTCGACGTGCTCGGGCTGGTCGAGGAGACCGGGCTGCCGTACGCGGTCGCCTTCAACACCTTCCCGGACGCGCCCCGCCACCACACGGCCGAGCAGTTGCGCGCCGCGCTGGACCTGGAGCCGACGACCCCGATGGTGACCTGCGACGCGCGGGAGGCGGACTCCTCGATCGACTCCCTGCTCGCCCTGGTCCAGCACCTGATCGACCACCGACCCGCGGAGCACCGGTGAACCGTCCGTCCCCCGCCGAGCAGACCTTCTCCCCCGCGGCGCCCGTACGCCTGTGGGAGGACGCCTTCGCCCGCGACCCCTCCCCCTACTACGCGGCGCTGCGCGCCCACGGCCCGGTCGGCTGGGCGGAGCTCGCGCCCGGTGTGGCGGCGTACGTCGTCACGGACCGGCGGGCGGCGCTGGACCTGCTGCACGACACGGAGACGTTCTCGCACGATCCCCGGCCGTGGGAGGCGACCGTCCCCGACGACTCCCCCGTGCTCGGGATGATGCGCTGGCGGCCCAACACGCTTTTCGCCGACGGCGCCGCCCACATCCGCTACCGCACCGCGCTGCTCGACGCCTTCGACCTGGTGGAGCCGCACGATCTGCGGGACCGGATCCACCGGGCGGTGCACCTGCTGGTGAGCCGGTTCGGGCCGCGGGGCGAGGCCGACCTGGTCGGCGAGTTCACCAGGCCGCTGATGGCGCTGGTGTTCAACAGCCTGTTCGGGCTGCCGGACAGCGCGAGCGACCGGCTCGACTCCGCGCTCGGCAAGCTGATCGAGGGCGGCGCGCAGGCGGCGGAGGGCGAGGCCGAGTTCGGCGGGTACGTGCTGGAGCTGATCGCCGCCAAGAGCGAGCGGCGCGGCGACGACCTGCCGAGCTGGCTGCTGGACCATCCGGCCGGGCTGACCCCCGAGGAGGTCACCTGGCAGGTGTTCCTCACGCTCGGCGCGGGGCACGAGCCGACGGCCAACCTGGTGTCCAACGCGCTGTCCAGGATCCTCGGCAACCCGGCCTACTACTCGACGCTCACCAGCGGCGCCCGCCCCGTGACGGACGCGGTGCTGGAGGTGCTGCACCACGAGACACCGCTCGCCAACTACGGCATCCACTACGCCCGCACACCCGTGACCTTCCACGGCGTGCTGCTCAGGGCCGCGGTGCCGGTGGTGATCTCCTACGGGGCTCTGGCACAGGCCGCCGAGCAGGAGCGCGGCACGGACCGGCACCCGGGGGACGCCTCCCACCTGTCCTGGTCGGCGGGCCCGCACGCCTGCCCGGTGAAGCAGCACACGCTGCTCATCGCCACGGAGGCGATCGAACGGCTCACCCAGTGGCTGCCCGACCTCGAACCCGTGCTGCCCCGCGAGCGCCTCACCTGGCGCCCCGGGCCCTTCCACCGCTCGCTGACGGCGCTGCCCGTCCGTTTCAGCCCCCGCTCCCCCGACCAGCCAGGAGGACGACCGTGACCGTGACCGACCGCATCGCTCTCGACCCGTTCGGCGCCGACATCGCCGGTGAGAGCGCGCGGCTGCGCTCCCTCGGCCCGATCGTGCCCGTGGAGCTGCCCGGCGGCATCCCCGCCTGGGCTCCCACGCGCCACGACACGCTGAAGGAGCTCATCCTCGATCCGCGGGTCAGCAGGGACCCGCGGCTGCACTGGCGGCTGTGGCCCGAGGTCGGCGAGCACCCGTCCTGGGGCTGGATCCTGGGCTGGGTGGGCGTGGTCAACATGCTCTCCACGTACGGCGCGGACCACACGCGGCTGCGCAAGCTGGTGGCGCCCAGCTTCACACACCGGCGCACCGAGGCGATGCGGCCCCGCGTGGAGGCCATCACGGCGGAGCTGCTGGACGCGCTCGACGCCACCGACGACGAGGTGGTGGACATCAAGGAGGGGTTCGCCCATCCGCTGCCGATGCGGCTGATCTGCGAACTGTTCGGTGTCCCTGACGCGTTGCGGGAGGACACCGCCCGGATGATCGCGGCCATCATGGACACCACGGACCCGAGCCCGGAGCACGCGGCCTCCGTCCAGCGGCAGATCGGCACGGTGCTGCCCGCGCTGATCACGCACAAGGCCGCGCACCCGGGTGACGACATGACCACCGAACTGATCCGGGTCCGGGACGAGGACGGCGACCGGCTCAGCGACGAGGAGCTGCTGTACACGCTGCTGCTGGTCATCGGGGCCGGCTTCGAGACCACCGTCAATCTGATAGGCAACGCGGCCGTGGCTCTGCTGCGGCGCCCCGAACAGCTGGCCGCCGTGCGGTCCGGGGAGATCGGCTGGGACGCCGTCGTCGACGAGACGCTGCGCGCGCACCCGTCGATCGCGTCCCTGCCGCTGCGGTTCGCGGTCACCGACCTCACCGTCGGCGACATCACGGTCCCGGCCGGCGACGCCATCATCACGACGTACGCCGCAGCGGGACTCGACCCCGAGCACTACGGTGCGGACGCCGGCATCTTCGACGCCACACGCGCCGCCGACGACCATCTGGCGTTCGGGATCGGGGTCCACCGGTGCATCGGCGCACCACTGGCCCGTCTGGAGGCGCTCACCGCGCTGCCCGCCCTGTTCGACCGCTTCCCCGGCCTGTCCCTGGCCACCGGTGACGAGGACCTGCGGCAGGTGCCGTCCTTCATCGCCTTCGGCTGGCAGGAGATCCCGGTGCGGCTGCGGGGCTGAGGCGGCCGACGGCAGCTCGCGGGAGCGCGACCGGTCCCCCGTTCCGGTCGTGCCCCCGCGGTGCGTTGAACTTACGTCCATGGCAGAGGCCTTGTGAACCGCGCCGATGCCCGTTGCGCACTCAACAAGGCTCACCCGTGCACAGCTGAGTCCGGTTGGCCCGGTTTCGTCCCGCCTGGACCTGGCCAACCGGTTGCCCCAGAGGCAAACCGGTCAGCCGTGGCGGCGGAAAACCGGCAGGTCGAGGTCACCGACGGCCAGGTGGGCGAGCACGACCTCGTACAGGTCGGTGCCCGCGGCCAGCAGCTGGCGCTCCAGGACGGGTTCGGCGCTGCGGACGTGCTCCCGCACCGTCTGCGCGTGCACTCCCAGGGTCTGCGCCGCCCGTTCGGCGTTGCCGCCGGCGGCGATCCAGGTGCGCAGGGTCCGGCGCGGGTTCCTGGCGTCCGCGTCCAGCCGGCCCAGCAGGTCCTGTGCCCAGGTGCGCACGGCGGGCCCGGACAGCAGGTCGGAGAACCGGAGTCCGGGGTTGCCGGTGTCGCCCGCCGGGTGCGCGTCGGGCAGGCCGATCTGGGTGTTGAGCGCCAGGTGGACGACGGCCCGGACCGTGAGGTCGGCGAAGTCCGTGCCGAGCAGGCCCTCGACGCGTTCCATGCGGGCACGGACGGTGTTGCGGCTGACGCCGAGGACCTTGGCGGCGTTGACGGCGGTGAACTCCAGGCCGAGACGGCTGGTGGCGAGCAGTTCGGCGCGGGTGTGGTGCGGCAGGGTGTCGAGCGGGCGCAGCACGCGGGACGTCCAGCCGCGCAGCGCCACCGGGTCCATCAGGCGTTCCGGGTGGGTGCGCTCGGCGTACACGGCCGTCTTGTCGGGCCGGAAGTGGGCGACTGCGAGGGCGCTGACGGCCTGTCCGTACGCGGTGGCGGTCCGGGCCAGGCTCTGCCGGACGCTGCCGCCGAGGAAGAGGTCCGGGTGCCGTCCCACCAGTGACCGCAGGGCCTCACGCGTGGCGTCACGGGGGCTGACGACGATCACGTGCCCGTCCATGGCCGGGCAGCGCACGACCAGGGCTTCCTCGCCGGTGCTGTCCAGGCACTCCTCGGCGATGCGGTCGCGTACGGCGGGGCCGGACTCGACCACGTAGACGCACGCCGTCTCGGCGTCGAGCAGCCCGGGCCAGAGCCCGGCGGCGACGCGGCGGGCGGCGACGGTGTCCTCGACCATGAGCAGCTGGAGGATGGCCAGGCGCAGGTCGGAGGTGGCCCGCCGGAGCCGGTGCCCCGCCGCGGTCGACTCGCGCGCCGTCAGCAGGAGCTCGATCACCTGGGCGGTGCGGGTGACCACGTCGGAGGCCCGCCGGTCGAAGGGTGCCTCGCGGGAGACGGCCAGCACGCACGCGTGGGAGGGGTGTTCCACCCGGACCAGGCGCAGGTGGCGTTCCCGGCTCTCCCAGGCCGCGGAGGCGATCCGGCCCGCGGTGATGTCGGAGACGAGGTCCTCGTCCAGCGGCAGCCGGTTCCCCGCGATGAGATTCCCGGCGGCGTCCTCCAGGGCCACGGATCCGCGCACGGCGCCGGCCAGCCAGGCGACGACCCTGCGGACGTCGCGTCCCGCCGGGCGCAGATGCTCGAGCAGTTCCTCCGCCCACGCCGGACCCGCGCCGGCCTGCGTCTCCTGCTGCCGGTTCCCGTCCTCTCGGCCAGCCACCTCGGCCTTCCCCTCGCTTCTCGCACCGCCTCCGGCGCACCGGTCGGGGACGTTACCTCACGTGTGCCACGCACTCATCCCGGGCCGAGACCCCACCCTGCGCCACCGGCCCTCGCGGGCGGCATAAGCTCGGCAGATGGCCAAGTACTACGACGTGCACCCCGACAACCCCCAGCCGCGCACCATCGGCCAGATCGCCGACAGCATCCGCGCGGACGCTCTTGTCGCCTACCCCACGGACTCCTGTTACGCGCTGGGCTGCCGCCTGGGCAGCCGGGACGGCATCGACCGGATCCGGTCGATCCGCAAGCTGGACGACCGGCACCACTTCACCCTCGTGTGCCAGGACTTCGCGCAGCTCGGCCAGTTCGTGCGGGTCGACAAGGACGTGTTCCGCGCGATCAAGGCGTCGACGCCCGGCAGTTACACGTTCATCCTGCCCGCCACGAAGGAGGTGCCGCGCATGCTGCAGCACCCCAAGAAGAAGACGGTCGGCGTCCGGATCCCGGACCATGTCGTCACCCAGGCCCTGCTCGCCGAGCTCGGTGAGCCGCTGCTGTCCAGCACGCTGCTGCTGCCCGGCGAGGAGGAGCCGATGACGCAGGGCTGGGAGATCAAGGACGAGCTCGACCACGTCCTGGACGGGGTGGTCGACTCCGGCGACTGCGGCACCGAGCCGACGACGGTCATCGACTTCTCCGGTGGGGAGGCGGAGATCGTGCGGCACGGCGCGGGCGACACCACACGGTTCGAGTAAAGGGCACGCCAAGGGCCGTTCACGGTTGAACCGTGTGCGGGGGGTGGGCGAAATGCCCCGGGAAAGCGCGTGTCACGATGCCCCTGATCCGCCCGGTCACGCGGACGGGTCCCTGGCCGGACCCCGCAGGTCCGGCACCTCGCGGGTCCGAGACCCCCGCAGCCCCGACACCCCGCAGAGAGGCAGCCCAGCCATGACCGCCGTACAGGGAACCGAAGTCGACATCCCCACCGAGGACGGCACCGCGGACGCGTATCTGACCCGCCCCGGCGACGGGGCCGCCCATCCGGCGGTCCTGCTCTACATGGACGCCTTCGGACTGCGTCCGCGACTGCGGTCCATGGCCGACCGGCTGGCCGCCGAGGGCTACGCCGTGCTGGTGCCCAACGTGTTCTACCGGCACGGTCGCGCCCCGCTGTTCGAGCTGCCCGAGTTCATCGACCCGGGGGCGCGTCCGGAGATATTCGAGCGCATCATGCCGGTCATGCAGACCCTGACGCCCGACGTCGCGATGCGGGACGCCGCCGCCTATCTGGGCTGGCTGGCCGGGTCTCCCGCGGTGGCGGACGGACCGGTCGCACTGACCGGCTACTGCATGGGCGCTCGCCTCTCGCTGCTCACCGCTGGCACCTACCCGGAGCGGGTCGCGGCCGCGGCCGGCTTCCAC
This sequence comes from Streptomyces sp. NPDC050546, assembly GCF_044457425.1. Classification (NCBI taxonomy): domain Bacteria; kingdom Bacillati; phylum Actinomycetota; class Actinomycetes; order Kitasatosporales; family Streptomycetaceae; genus Streptomyces; species Streptomyces sp. NPDC050546. Next base: position 36,319 of record NZ_JBITGX010000017.1, on the reverse strand, counting down.
GGCGGGCGCCTGGCGACGGACACACCGGACAGCCCGCATCTGGTGGCCGGCAGGATCACCGCCGAGCTGTACTTCGGCCACGCCGACCAGGACCCCTCGCTGCCGCCGGAGCAGATCGAGCGGCTGGAGGAGGCCCTGACGGCGGCGGGCGTCCGCCACCGCTGCGAGGTGTATCCGGGCGCGCCCCACGGCTTCACGCAGGCGGACACGGCGTCGTACCACCAGGAGGGCGACGAGCGGCACTGGGCGGCCCTGCTCGACCTCCTGAAGCGCACATTCTGACCGAAGTCGACACTCGATGAACGCAAGTTGTCGATCTACCGACGGTAAGGGCTTGCTTTCACGTGTCCACTGCACGTAAACCTTGCCTCCACACCAGCCAAGACTCTGGGGGGAGTTGGCTCATGGACGGCACGGTCGACGGGTTCCGCTACGGTGCGGTGACCCCGGTTGCGGCCTATCTGATGGCTTGCCTGGGAGGGGCACTGGGGCTGCGGTGCATCGTGCGCTCGCTGCTCGATTCGCGGTCCTGGAAGCCCGGCTGGCTGGCGTTAGGCGCCGCCTCCATCGGGTGCGGCATCTGGACGATGCACTTCATCGCCATGATCGGCTTCCACGTGGAGGAGACCCGGATCCGCTACGACGCGGCCACGACGGTGCTCAGTCTCGTCGTGGCCGTTGTCGTGGTCGGCATCGGCGTGTTCATCGTCGGCTACCGCGGCACGGGCCGCACGGTCCTGGCGGTCGCGGGTACCGTCACGGGACTGGGCGTCGCGACCATGCACTACCTGGGCATGGCGGCGATGCGGCTGAACGGCGACGTCGGCTACGACCCGCTCGGCGTCGCGCTGTCCGTGCTGATCGCCATCGCCGCCGCGACCGCCGCGCTGTGGTCGGCCGTCACGATCCGCGGTCTGCTGATGAGCCTCGGTGCGAGCCTCGTGATGGGTGTCGCGGTGTCCGGGATGCACTACTCGGGCATGGCCGCCGTCAGCGTCCATGTGCACGACGCGGCCAACGGGACGTGGGAGGGCGACTCGCCCATGTCGTTGCTGCTGCCGATGCTGCTGGGACCGGTCGTCTTCCTGCTGCTGGCCGGGGTCGTGGTGATGTTCGATCCGCTGCTGGTGGCGGGCGAACGGTCCTCCGCATCGCACCCGGGCACCAACGGCCGGGGCTCGACCGCCAACTCCGCCGCGTCGCAGGGTGGTTCGCGGCATACGGCGAATTGGCCCACCCGCAAGCGCTGAGCAACCCGCCGCGGACGGCCTCCGGATCGATTGTTACGGTGCATCGGTGTCTGACTCCTCACGCGATACCGCCGAAGGCGCCGGCTGGAACAGCACCGAACGCGGCGCGTACCAGCAGTTGATGCCGCGGCGGGCCGAGAAGATCTCCTGGCTGAACCCGAAGACGCTGTGGGCCGCCCGCAACGGCGTACTGGCCTCCTGGTTCGGCGACCCCACCGGCCGGATCCGCGGCCGGTGGGTGGCACAGCGCGAGGCCACCGGCGCACCGGCCGACAAGGTGATCCGGCGCGCGGAGCCGGATCGTTTCTCCTTCCTCGTCATCGGCGACACCGGAGAGGGCGACGACCCGCAGTACGCCGTCGTGCCGGGCTTTCTGAAGACCGGTCAGGACACCAGCTTCGCCGTGCTGGCCAGTGACGTGATCTACCCGGTGGGCAGCGCGGACGACTACGACACCAAGTTCTTCCGCCCGTACCAGGACTACCAGGCGCCCATCTACGCGATACCCGGCAACCACGACTGGTACGAGGACCTCGGCGGCTTCATGCGCGTCTTCTGCGACGACGCCCCGCCGCTGCCGCCCGAGCCGCGGCCGCGTCCCCTCAGCCGGGCCTGGCTGCGCTCCCTGCTGTGGCACAAGGCGCGTCCGGACGACGGGCAACACCTCGCCGAGGCCCGCAAGTTGCGCTCCTCCCCCGCCCAGCAGGCCGTCCAGCCGGGCCCGTACTGGGCGATCGACGCCGGACCGGTGCGGATCATCGGCATCGACACGGGCCTGCTGGGCACCCTCGACGCCGAGCAGGGCGCCTGGCTGCGCGAGGTCTCCCGGGGCACCCGCCCGAAGATCCTCGTCACCGGCTCGCCCCTGTACGTGGACGGCAGGCACGAGCCCTGCGCCATCGAAGGGGGCGGCACGGTCGACGAGATCGTCCGCGACCCGGCACACCACTATGTGGCGGCGATCGGCGGCGACATCCACAACTACCAGCGCTACCCGGTCCGGCTGAAGGACGGACGCACCCTCCAGTACGTGGTCGCGGGCGGCGGCGGGGCGTTCATGCACGCCACCCACACCATCCCCCGCGTCTCCGTCGCGGACGTCACCGAGCAGGACTTCCGCTGCTATCCGCTGCGCGGCGACTCCCTCGCCTTCTACAGCCGGCTCTACGGCCGCCGGCTGCGCATGCGCCGCTTCTTCACGCTCACCGAGGCCGAGGCCACGGCCGTGATCGCCGAGCGTCTCGGCATCCGGCCCGCCCGCTCGCCGGCCACCTCGACCCGCGTCACCCGGCGCGTCCGCCTGGTCGCCGGGCTGCTCGGCACCGGCCGCCGGCCCGACAAGGCCAAGCGGTTCCGGCTGCCCGTACGGAAGATCTACACGTCGCTGTTCTCACCGAGCTCAGCGACCTACAGCCCGCCGTTCTTCAAGTGCTTCCTGCGCCTGGACGTCTCCCCGGACTCGGTCCGCCTGCGCTGCTACGCGGCCACCGGCGACCGCGCCCAGGAACTCGCCCCGCCCATCGAGGACGAGGTGACGATCCCGCTGCGCTGACGCGGGCGCGGGGCGGCGGGAACAGGGCGGGCCATCGCCGGGTTGGCACATCCACACCCATTGAACATTCAATGATGAAGGGCCCGTGCCACCGACCTCACGACCGCTGCGCAAGCTGGGTTTCCTGACGATCGGACTGTTCGACGAGGCGGACCCACGCCGTGGCCACGAGTCGACGCTGGAGATCATCGAGCTGGGCGAGCGGCTCGGCTTCGACAGCGCGTGGGTACGCCACCGCCATCTCCAGTACGGCATCTCCTCCCCGGTCGCCGTCCTGTCCGCGGCCTCCCAGCGCACCCGCCGCATCGAACTCGGCACGGCGGTCATCCCGCTCGGCTGGGAGAACCCGCTGCGGCTGGCCGAGGACCTGGCCACCGTCGACCTGCTGTCCGGCGGCCGCCTCAACCCGGGCGTCAGCGTGGGCCCGCCGATGCACTTCGACCAGGTCAAGGGCGCGCTCTACCCGGACACCGCCGACACCGAGGACTTCGGCTACGGACGGGCGGAGCGGCTGCTGGACTTCGTACGGGGCGAGTCGGCGACGAGCTTCAGCGGGCGGGAAGGCTTCGAGGACTTCTCACGGCGGGTGCAACCGCACTCCCCCGGCCTGGGCCGGCGCATGTGGTACGGCGGCGGCAGCCTGCGCTCGGCCCGATGGGCGGGCGAGCACGGCATGAACCTCCTCACCAGCAGCGTCGTGAAGGCCGAAGACCCCGACGGACCCTACGACTTCGCGGAGATCCAGCTCTCCCACATCCACGCCTTCCGCGCCGCCCACCCCGACGGCGAGGCCGCCCGGGTCTCGCAGGGCCTCGTGGTCATCCCCACGGACTCGGCCTCACCCGAACAGCGCGCCCGGTACGAGGAGTACGCCGCCCAGCGCACTCCTCGTACGGCCGAACCCCAGGGCCCGGCGCGGCTGCTGTTCGCGCCCGACCTGGTGGGCACGTCGGCCGAGATCGCCGAGCGGATGCACGCGCACGCCGCCTTCCGTGAGGTGGACGAGGTCGCGTTCGCGCTGCCGTTCACGTTCGAGCACGAGGACTACGTACAGATCCTCACGGACATGGCGACGAAGCTCGGGCCGGCGCTGGGGTGGCGGGGATCAGCCTCGCCCTCGACAGGGACATCCCCTCAACAGAAGGGTGCGTCCGGCGCGTTGGCCCAGAAGGAAAGGAACGACCAGGTCTGGGATCCGACGCGCCCGTCGACGACGATGCCGGCACACCGCTGAAAGTCCTCTGTCACGGATTGCGTCACCCGGCCGAAGTCACCGTCCTCGTCCAGGCCGGCGCCGACGGCGTGATTCAAGTAGCACTGGGCTTGCTGGACCGCTGATCCGGACGACCCCAGGCTGAGGCCCGGTCGTCTGTTGGTGTAGTCGCATACGTCGTCCGGTCCTTGGGCCACGAGGGTTGCTGGACGCTTCAACTTGTGTGAGGCCTGAGCGCTGGTCGCCGCCGCGGAGGCAGGAGTGCCGTGCGATGCCGCGACAGCGGGTGGTCCTGCAAGGGAAATCCAGAGCGTCAGGGCCGCTGCAGCGGTGAGCACACGTCGCATCCTGGTCACCTCCGAGGAACATCCCTTCTCATCGTGCGCTTCCCTCACTCGGGCTGCATCTCGGGCTGGCGGCGCGGCTGCGCCCCGGCCGCCGCACCGGCGCGGGTCACCAACGCCCGGGTGCCGTCCCGGTGATCGGCTCCGACGCCTTGCCGTCCACCCCGACGGGCACGTCCCCCGCGAGCATCACCCGGTGCATGATCCGCGGGTGGTCGAGGTGCGCGGTGTCGCCGGGAGCCAGGTGCATGGTGGCGCGGTTGTCCCAGAACGCCACACTGCCGGGCTCCCAGCGGAACCGGACCGTGTACTCGGGCCGGACCGCCTGCTCGAGCAGCAGGTCCAGGATCGCGCCGCTCTCGGGCCGGGAGAGACCGGCGATCTGCTCGACGTAGTAGCCGTTGACGTAGAGGATCCGCTCCCCCGTCTCCGGGTGGACGCGCACCAGCGGGTGCAGGGAGGCGACCTGACGGTCCAGCAGGTGGCGGACGTACGCGTCGTCGCCGGGCCGGGGCTGGTAGCCGACGCCGAGCCGGTGCTCGGCCCGTAGCCCGTCGATGAACTCCCGCAGCGGCGCGGAGAGTCCCGCGTACGCCGCCGCCAGGTTCGACCAGGTGGTGTCGCCGCCGTAGGGCGGTACGGTCTCGGCGCGCAGGATCGTCGCGGCCGGCGGGTCGACGCGGGCGCCGTGGTCGCAGTGCCAGCCGCGCAGCAGGGTGTGGCGGCGGCGCCGCAGCCATTCGTCGTGCTCCATGCCGAACCGCCCGCCCAGTTCGAGACGGTCGGCGGTCGTCTCGATCTCGGGGAAGTCCGGCGGCGAGGCCTTGCCGCGCCGGGGCAGCACCACGGTCTCGCCGAACCGGCGCGCGAACGCCACATGTCCGGTGTGGTCCAGCCGCTGGCCCCGGAAGAACACCACCTTCCACCGCAGCACCGCCGCCCTGATCGCGGCGATCACGGCGTCGTCCGGGTCCACGGCCAGGTCGACGCCGCTGATCTCGGCGCCGATGTGCCCGGCGACCGGATTCACCTCCACCCCGGCGTCCCGCGCCGCCTCGTCCGTGATCGGGCCGTCCGTCGTCATGAGCGCTCCGCTGGGTCGTGGGCGTGTGTCTGCCGTCCCGAAGATCGTGACAGTGATCTCAGCCCGGGGCGACACCGCCCCGACGCCCCTCACACCGTGAACTCCCGGACCACCGTGTTCCGGAACACCGCCTTCCCCTCGACCGTGAAGAGCGCGAGCCCCGCGTCGACCAGGTAGGGGAAGGCCGCCGAGGAGTGCGCGTACCGGCCGTCGTCCACGAACATCTCCACGGACGTACGGTCGACCAGGATCCGCAGCTTCACCGAGCGCCGGGCCGGGTCGAAGGGGCTGTGGCTCTCCTGCCATCTGCCCGACATGTCGGGGGACACGGTGGCCCGGCGGTTGAGGTAGGCGTAGTCGCGGTGGACGCCGGCGTCGATGTGCCGGACGCCGTCCGGGGAGCGCCGCAGCTGCACTCCCGCGCCCGTGAGCTGGTCCCAGGTGATCTCGCAGGTCAGTTCGTAGGCGGTGCCCCGGTAGTCGAGGAGGCGGGTGCCCTCGACCTCCAGGTCGCCGAGCCGGACCGTGCGGGAGACGTACCGGTCGAGAGCGGTGACCGGCCGGGACGCCAGGTGGTAGGTGCCGTCTGCGCCGCGCTTCAGCGTGATCTCGCGGACGATCGAGTCGGTGCCGTTGAAGCCGTCGCTGTCGATGGTGGGCGTGATCTGGGCGTAGTCCCAGTTGTTCAGCCAGCCGATCGCACAGCGGGTCTCCTCGTCGAGCGTGCCGTCGGCGCCGCGCTTGTCGAAGGTGACGGCGCCGTACCAGTCCCAGCCGTGGTCCAGCCACTGCGGCTCGGACACGTCGGCGGTGAAGGCACTGCCGTCGAAGGAGCCCGTCCAGTACGCGTAGGTGTTCGGCAGCCCGGCGGCCTTGCCGTTGGCACTCACACCGAGCACCCATTTCACCGTGCCGTCCGCCGCGCGGATCCGGAACAGGTCGGGGCATTCCAGCACACCGATGCCGCCCCTGACGAAACCGCTCACATACCTCCATGACCGGAGGTCGGCAGAGTGGTAGAAGCCCACCTTGTCGTTCTCGGCGAGGGTCATCACCCATCGGCCGCGTTCCTCGTCGCGGATCACCTTGGGGTCGCGGAAGTCGCGCACTCCGGGGTTGGGCAGCACCGGATCGGTGCCGTGCGGGGTGAACGTACGGCCCCCGTCGGTGGAGTAGTACAGGTACTGCGCCTGGTCGGCGGGTCCGTCGTGCGGGGACATGGTGGCCAGGACGACGACCGCTCCCGCCCCGAAACCCGCCGTACCGCCGCTGTCGACCACCGCCGAGCCCGACCAGACATCCCCGTTGGGGGTGGTGTCCTTCGGCACGGCGATCCCCCGGTCCGTGAAGGAGACCAGGTCGGTGCTGGTGGCCAGCCGCCAGGCGGTGCCGATCTCACCGGTGAGGTAGTCGGCGTTGTGGAGGTAGTAGTAGTGATACGCGCCGTCGATCCAGACCGGCCGCTGCGGGTCGTTCTTCCACTGCTCGGGGACGGTGAAGTGGTACGCCGCCCGGTAGCTCACCGCGGCCCGCCGGGGCCCGGCCCCGGCCGAACCAGCCGGCAGTAACGCGCCGGCCGCACCCACGGCCGACCCGGCGAACAGCGCTCTCCTGGTGATCCCGCCCATCACACACCTCGTTCCTCTCGTCGGAAACGGCGGCTCATGGGACCAGGACTCTCGGACCTAACTCGTTAAAGGTCAAGCGGTCGCACGCCTTGACAGGTACGCGCGCCGCTCACATCATCTGGGGCATCAACCCTCGACTAACACGAGTTAGGCCCCATCCACGATGACCGACTCGCACCTCACCCGCCGCACCCTGCTGCGGTACGGCGCCTATGGCACGGGTGCCGCCGCCCTGGCCGGCACCGCCGCGAGCTGGGACCGGCTCACCGGAGCCGACATCCCCGGCCGCGACGACGGCTCCCTGGTCGTCGCCACGCTGGGCCCCGCCTACGGGCCGGAGGCCATCCGCACGCTCCAGGACGGCTTCCGCGAGCTGCACCCCGACATCAAACTCCGGATCAACGCGGTCCAGGCCGTCGACTGGTCGGACTTCTTCGCGAAGATCCTCACCCAGGTCGCCGCCGGCACCGCCCCCGACCTCGTCTACGTCGCCACCGAGGGCGTCCAGCTGTTCGCGCAGCGGCTCGGCGTGGCCCTGGACAAGTGGGTGCGGCGGGACGCTGCCGAGCTGAAGGAGTACTTCGCCGACGTCCACCCGTCGCTGGTGGAGTCGATGATGTACGAGGGCAGCCTCTACCAGCTCCCGGTGGAGTTCAACGCGGCCGACATGTACTTCAACCGGCAGGTGCTGCGCCGGGCCGGAGCCGACTTCCCGCCGGCCGACTGGACCCGCGACGACTTCACCACCCTGCTGCGGGACATGAAGGAGTCCGGCGGCTCACGCTTCACACCGTACTTCTGGACCAACCGGCTCTGGGGCGGCGTGGTGCCCTGGCTGTTCGCGAACGACACCAACCTGCTCACCGAGTCCAAGGCGCCCGGCGGGCAGTGGCTCTGGGACGGCTTCTATCCGGCGGATCGGCGCAAGGGCCGCGGCGGCGGCTTCCGCTGGACGACGCCGCAGGCAACCCACGACCGCGTGGAGGAGGTCTACGACTATCTCGCCTCCCTCATCCAGGACGGCCTGTGCACGCGCCCCGAGGGCGGCAACGGCCAGAACCTCATCGGCGTGTTCTCCACCGGCCGGGTCGGTGTCACACCGGCGGGCGGCTTCTGGGCGGGCGGCCTGCACCTGGCCGGCATGGAGCGGGACGGGTTCGACGTGCAGTACTTCCCGCGCTGGCGCACCCAGCGCATGCAGTACGGGGCGGCGGGCTACGCGCTGCTGCGCACCTCGAAGATGCAGGACGAGGCGTGGGAGTTCATCAAGTACGCCGCGAAGAAGGACACCCTGACGCGGCTGTTCGCCACGAACCAGACGACCCCGGCGCGCCGCTCGCTGCTGACCGCCGACCGCTACGAGAAGACGGGCCCGGAGCACTGGCCGGTCTTCTACGACACCCTCGACCGGTTCCCCGACACGGGCCCGATTCCGGCGCCGCCGCAGGTCGCGGAGGTCGAGCAGGTGCTGCTGAAGCACACCGGTACGGCCCTGGCCTCCCCGCGCTCGGTGCGTCCCGCGCTGCGCCGGATGCAGGGCGACCTGGAGAAGGCCATGGAGCGTGACGCATGACGAACACCCAGATACCGCCGGCGCGCGCCGAACGCCCCGCGGACCCGCCGGCCCCGGCGCCGAAGGGTCCCCCGGCCCGCGACCGTGGCAGCCGCCTGCTGGCCACGCTGTTCCTGACGCCGACGATCGTAGGCATCGTCGTCTTCACGGTCGTGCCGATCGCCGGCTCGGTCGTGCTGAGCCTCTTCCACTGGAACGTCATCGACTCGCCGTCCTACGCCGGGCTCTCCAACTACGGGGAGGTGTTCGGCGACGAGACCGTCCTGGTGTCCTTCCGCAACACGCTGGTGTTCATGGTGTTCGCGGTGGCACTGCAACTGTTCGTCGCGCTGGCCCTCGCGCTGACGCTGAACGGGCGGATGCCGGTGTGGCTGCGGTCGGTGTTCCGCTCGGCGTTCTTCTTCCCGCTGGTGCTGTCCGCAGCGTCGATCTCGGTGGTGATGAAGTACCTGTTCAACCAGGACTTCGGGGTCATCAACTGGCTGCTCGGCTTCGTCGGGATCGCGCCGGTGCCCTGGCTGACGTCGGAGAACGCGGCGATGGCGACCGTGGTGCTGGTCTATGTCTGGCAGCAGTTCGGCTTCTCGTTCCTGCTGTTCGTCGGCGGTCTGAACAACATCCCGAAGGAGATCCACGAGGCCGCCGCCCTCGACGGCGCGACCGGCCTGCGCAAGCACCTCACCGTCACCCTGCCGCTGCTGTCACCGACGCTGCTGGTCGCCTCGGTGGTCGGCATCATCAACGCGCTCCAGGTCTTCGAGCAGCCGTACGTCCTCACCAACGGCGGTCCGGGCGACTCCACCCGCACGGTCGTGATGGTCATCTACGAGACGGCGTTCGAGCAGCTCCGCTTCGGTGAGGCGTCCGCGGTGGGTGTGCTGCTGTTCGTGCTGATCATGGCGGTCACGGCCCTCCAGTTCCGGCTCAGCCGGCGTTTCGTCCACTACCAGTGAGCCGGGTGAGTCCTCCCATGAGCCAAGCAACCCTTTCCTCCGGCCGTGTGCGGTACCGGCTGGCGCCCTGGGCGCGGATCGCCGGTCTGGCCGTATGCGCCCTGCTCACCCTCGGGCCGGTGGTGTGGACGGTCTCCACCTCGCTGCGCACCCCCGCCGAGGCGTTCGACCTGCCGCCGCAGCTGATCCCGTCCAACCCCTCCACCGAGGCGTACAGCGGGGTGTTCGACCAGATCGACGTCTGGCTGCTGGCGCTGAACTCCACCCTGGTCACCGCGCTGATCGCGATCGGCCAGATGATCACGGCGGGCCTTGCCGGATACGCCTTCGCACGGCTGGAGTTCCGCTTCAAGAAGCCGCTGTTCGGGCTGGTCCTGGCGACGATGATGGTGCCGTTGCAGGTCACCATCGTGCCGGTGTTCCTGGTGCTGAAGTCGATGAGCCTCACCGACACCCTGCTGGGATTGATCATCCCGGCCTTCCCGACCGCCTTCGGCACGTTCCTGATGCGGCAGTACTTCCTGGGCATGCCCAAGGACCTGGGCGAGGCGGCGATGCTGGACGGCGCCGGGCCCTGGCGGACCTTCCGGTCCGTGTACGCCCCGCTGGCCGCGCCCGGCCTCGCGATCGTCGGCGTCCTGGCCTTCAACTACCACTGGAACGAGTTCTTCCGGCCGCTGATCCTCGAGACGTCGGGGCAGAACTACACGTTGCCGCTGGGTCTCGTGTCCCTCCAGGGCAACCTCGGCACCGGCTCGATCTCCGTCGTGCTCGCCGGTGTCGTCCTCTCCATGATTCCCGCCGTCGCCGTGTTCGTCGTCGGCCAGCGCCCTCTGCGCGAGGGCATCACCTCCGCAGGAGTCAACCGTTGAGCCTCACCGCTCCCCCGCAGGACCCGCACGCCCCGCGCTACCGGGTCCGCCCGCCCGCCAACTGGATGAACGACCCGAACGGGCCCTTCCGCTGGCGTGGCCGCCACCACCTGTTCTACCAGCACAACCCGGACGCCCCGGTGCACGCGAACGTCCACTGGGGGCACGCCTCCAGCCCCGACCTCGTGCACTGGGAGCACCATCCGGTCGCGCTCACCCCGGCACCGGGCGGCCCGGACGAGGCGGGCTGCTGGTCGGGGTGTGTGGTCGACGACGACGGCGTGCCGACGGCCGTCTACACCGGGGTCGACCGGCACCACACCGGCCTCGGCGCGATCTGCCTGGCCCGTGCGGCGGATCCCGGCGACGAGACGCTGACCGAGTGGACTCCCCTGCCCACGCCGGTCGTGTCGGGCCCGCCCGCGGGGCTGGACGTGGTGATGTTCCGCGACCCGTTCGTCTTCCGGCACGAGGGACGGCGCTGGGCGCTGGTCGGCGCGGGGCACGGCGACGGCACGCCGTCGGTGCTGCTGTACGACTGCGACGATCTCACCGACTGGCGGTTCGCGGGAGTGCTCCTGGACGGCCATGACCCGGCCGCCCGGGCCGCGTTCGGTGGCCGGGCGACCGGCTGGGAGTGCCCGCAGCTGTACGCGACGCGGGGCGGCGAGTGGGTGCTGGTGGTGTCGCTGTGGGACGGCCAGCCGTGGACCACCGGCTATCTGACGGGCCGTCTGGACGCGGATCTTCGCTTCACCGCGCGCACGGGCGGCCTGCTCGACCACGGCCGTGACTTCTACGCGCCCGCCGTGCTCCAGGAGCCGGACCGCGCCCTGATGTGGGGCTGGTCGTGGGAGGCCCGGGAGCAGGGCGAGCACGACTGGGCCGGTGTCCTGACCGCCCCCCGCGTCGTCGACGTCCATCCGGACGGTGCCCTGCGGGTGGCCCCGGCCCCGGAGCTGCACCGGCTGCACGCGGCGGAGCCGTTCGTCACCGCCCCGGGCCGTACCGCGCTCCCGGGGGCCTACGACCTGACCGTCAGCGCCCGCGACCGCACCACCGTGACGCTGCTGCGGTCGGCCTCGGGCGCCGAGCTCACGGTGTCCCTGGACCCGGGCGAGGGCACCGTGACACTCGACCGGGCCGGCTGGCCCCGCAAGGAGGCCGGGACAGCCGAGCCGATCGTCGTCCAGGTACCGCCCGACGAGGAGCTCACGGTGCGCTTCCTCGTCGACGGTTCGCTGTACGAGCTGTTCGTCGGCGACCGGGCCACGGTCACCGAGCGGATCTACCGACGCGCCGATGACGCAGGGGAGTTGAGCGTGCCCTCCGGGGCGGCCGTCACCGGATGGGCGCTGGTCCCACCGACGCGCGGCTGATCACCGGGCAGGCCAGGCGCCGCACGGTGGCGGGCGGTGTTCGTCCGGTGGCGATTGCCTCGAGGAGGAGGCCCGCCGCGGCCTCCCCCATCGCCCGGTGGGGCAGCGCGACGGTGGTGAGGGGCGGTGCGAGGTAGGCGGCCATGTGTTCCTGGTCGTCGTAGCCCACCACCGACAACTCACCGGGCACGGAGATCCCGAGCCGGGCCGCGGCGTGCAGGACACCCGCCGCGACCCGGTCGTTGTAGCCGAAGATCCCGGTGGGCCGCAGGTCGGCCGATGTCCCGTCGAAGAGCCGGAGGGCGCCCTCGTATCCGCCGGAGATCTCGCCTCCGGTCCGTACGACCCAGTCCCTGGGCACCGTGATGCCCTCGGCGCGCAGCGCGTCGCGGAAGCCGCGCAGCCGCTCCACCGAGGCGATGTCGTCCTGCCCGCCGACGAGCGCGACCCGCCGGTGCCCCTGCTCCAGCAGCAGCCGGGCCGCCGTCCGGCCGCCCGCGCGCTCGGCGGGGATGACGGCGGGCAGCGAGCCGTCCTCGGGCAGGCAGTTGGCCAGCACGGAGTGGGTGCGGTGCAGTCCCTCGGGGACGCGGACACGGCGCAGGGACATGGCCGCGTAGATGATGCCGTCGACACGCCGGTCGAGGAGCTCGGCGACCGCCGCGTCCTCCTTGGCCGGGTCGCCGCCGGAGTCGACGGTGAGGACCAGGTGCTCGCCGGCCCAGGCGGTGTCCATGGCGCCGCGCAGCAGCCGTCCGGCGAAGGGCGAGGAGGCGATCTCGTCGGTGACCAGGCCGACCACGGCCGTACGGCTGCGGCGCAGGCCGCGGGCGACGGGGTCGGGCCGGTAGCCGAGCTGGGTCGCGGCCTGCCGGATGCGTTCCTGGGTGGCGGGCGAGAGGTTGCCGTCGGCCCGGCCGTTGAACACGAAGGACACCGCCGTGTGCGACACGCCGGCGAGCCGGGCCACGTCCCGCGAGGTGGGACGTCCCGATCCCGTCACCGGCTTCTTCCCGGCGCTGTCCATGCCGTCCGCCGTCCTCATCCCCCACCTGTCCGGTTGATCATCGCCCACCCTATCCGTGACGCTGGAGGGAGGACACAGCCGACAGTCAACGGGAAGGTCCGACAGTGATCAGCATCCCGACGCACACACTCAACGACGGTACGACGCTCCCCGCCCTCGGCCTCGGCACCTGGCCACTGGGCGACGACGAGGCCCAGCAGGCGGTGCTCTCGGCCCTGGAAGGGGGCTACCGCCTGATCGACACGGCGACGAACTACCGCAACGAGACGGGGGTCGGCCGCGGCGTGGCCTCCGGCGTGGTGCCACGTGAGGAGATCGTCGTGACGACGAAGCTCCCCGGCCGCCACCACGGCTACGAGGAGACCCTCGCCTCGTTCGAGGAGTCCCGGGCCCGCCTCGGCCTGGAGTACGTCGACCTCTACCTGATCCACTGGCCGCTGCCGCGCCAGGACCGGTACGTCGATTCGTGGAACGCCATGATCAAGCTGCGCGAGGACGGGCTCGTCCGGTCGATCGGCGTCTCCAACTTCACGGCCGGGCACATCGAGCGCCTGGAGAAGGAGACCGGCGTCCTGCCTTCCGTGAACCAGATCGAGCTGCACCCGTTCCTCCCGCAGGAGGAGCTGCGCGCCTTCCACGCGGGCAAGGGCATCGTCACCGAGAGCTGGAGTCCGCTGGGCCGGGGCACGCCCCTGCTGGACGACCCGGCCGTGGCGCGGATCGCCGAGGCGCACGGGGTGTCGGCCGGGCAGGTGGTCCTGCGCTGGCACACACAGCTGGGCGCGGTGCCCATCCCGAAGTCGGCGAACCCCGAGCGGCAGCGCGCGAACCTCGACGTGTTCGCCTTCGAGCTGAGCGAGGACGAGCTGCGGGCCGTCGCCGACCGGGCGCACCGGCGGGTCGGCGGGGACCCGGAGGTGCACGAGGAGTTCTGACGGGTACCCGGGGCCCCCGGCAGGAAGGAGCGGCTCGTGGCTGAGCGGGACCGGTTGCGGGACTACTGCGGCAAACGCGACTTCGGCCGGACCGGCGAGCCCCGGGGGCGTGGGGCGGCCTCAGGGCACGGGCCCCGGTTCGTGGTGCAGATCCATGACGCGCGCACGATGCACTTCGACTTCCGGTTGCAGGTGGACGACGTGCTGAGGTCCTGGTCGGTCCCCAAGGGCCCCTCGGCGGATCCGAAGGACAAGCGGCTGGCCATGCCCACGGAGGACCATCCGTTGGAGTACGAGCAGTTCGAGGGCGTGATCCCGCGCGGCGAGTACGGCGGCGGCACCGTGATCGTCTGGGACCACGGCACGTACGAGCCGCTGAGCCACGACCGCGAGGGCAGGCCCGTGGACTTCGCGGAGTCGCTGGAGCGCGGGCACGCCACGTTCCGGCTGAGCGGGTCGAAGCTGCGCGGCGAGTACGCCCTCACCCGGTTCCGCGACGGGTCGGACGGGGGCGAGGAGGCCTGGCTGCTGGTGAGGCGGGCCGGGGGCGCCCGTACGCACGGCGCACCCGATCCGCGCCGGGCGCGTTCGGCCAGGTCCGGCCGCACCCTCGCCCAGGTGGCCTCGGACGCGGCCGGGGAATGACGCGCCGGGACGTGGTCAGAACAGCGGGGTGAGCGGCTGTTCGCACCAGATGGTCTTGCCCCTGGTGGTCTGCCGGCTGCCCCAGCGCTGGGTGAGCTGGGCGACGAGCAGCAGTCCGCGGCCGCCCTCGTCGTCCTGGTGGGCCCGCCGCAGGTGCGGGGAGGTCGAACTGCCGTCGGACACCTCGCAGATGAGGGTCTGGTCGCGGATCAGGCGCAGCTGGATGGGCGGGGCGCCGTACCGGATGGCGTTGGTGACCAGTTCGCTGACGACCAGTTCGGTGACGAAGGCCGTCTCGTCCAGCCCCCACGCGGTGAGCTGGTCGGTGGCGGCCTGCCGGGTGGCGGCCACCTCCGCGGGGTCCCCGGTGACGTCCCAGGTGGCGACCCGGTCCGCGCCCAGCGCCCGGGTGCGGGCCAGCAGCAGCGCCACGTCGTCGCTGGGCTCCTCGGGCAGTACGGCCTTCAGCACGGTGTCGCAGAGGGCGTCGAGCGAGTCGGCGGGCACGGTCAGGGCGCGGCACAGCTCGTCGGTGGCGTGGTCGACGTCGCGGTCGCGGTCCTCGATGAGTCCGTCGGTGTAGAGGGCGACGACGGAGCCCTCGGGCAGTTGGAGCTCCGTCGCCTCGAACGGCAGCCCGCCGACGCCCAGCGGGGGCCCCGCGCTCATGGGAATCAGCCGGGCGGATCCGTCGGGCAGCACCAGGGCGGGGGCGGGGTGCCCGGCCGCGGCCAGGTTCAGCCGGCGCGTGACAGGGTCGTAGACGGCGTAGAGGCAGGTCGCGCCGAGTTCGGCGACCTCGTCGCCCTCGTCGTCCGAGGCGAGATGGGTGACCAGGTCGTCCAGGTGGGTGAGGAGTTCGTCCGGCGGCAGGTCCACGTCGGCGAGGGTGCGTACGGCCGTGACCAGCCGGCCCATCGTCGCCGAGGAGGGGATGCCGTGTCCCACGACGTCCCCGACGACCAGCGCGACCCGGCTGCCGGAGAGGGGGATGACGTCGAACCAGTCGCCGCCGATGCCGGCCGCCGAGCCGGAGGGCAGATAGCGGTGGGCCACCTGGACGGCGGCCTGGCCGGGGAGCCCTCTCGGCAGCAGGCTGTGCTGGAGGGCCAGCGCGGTGGTGCGCTCCCGGGCGAAGCGGCGGGCGTTGTCGACGCAGACCGCGGCCCGGCTGGCGAGTTCCTCGGCGAAGACGGCGTCGTCGGCGGCGTAGTCGTCCGGCTGCTTGATGCGCACGGCCACGGCGACGCCGAGGGTGGTGCCGCGGGCCCGCAGCGGCACCGCCATCATCGAATGGACGCCCTTGCGGTAGGGGCGTCCTTGCGGGGCGCGCGTGTTGCGCTCGGCGACCCACCGCATGAAGGACGGCTCCCCCGCCTGGCTGAGGATCGCGCGGCCCTCCCGCATCGCCCGGGCGATGGGCGAGAAGCCGGGGTAGACGTCCACTTCGCCGAGGCGGACGGCGGCTTCCGGGGTGCCCTCGGTGTGGGAGCCGTGGGCGACGCGGCGCAGCACGATCTCCTCGGTGGGCACGGTGGGCGACTCCTCGGCGCCGAGGACCCAGTCGAAGAGGTCCACGCTGGCGAAGTCGGCGAACCGGGGCACCACGACCTCGATGAGTTCCTCGGCGGTGCGCACCACGTCCAGGGTGGTGCCGATGGTGGCCGCGGCCTCGTTCAGCAGGGCCAGCCGCTGCCGGGCCCAGTACTGCTCGGTGCTGTCGAAGGCGGCGAGGGCGGTGCCGAGGAGTTCGCCGGAGGGGTCGCGGACCGGCCACATCTCGGTGACCCAGGCGTGCTCCCGGTTCAGGGCCGGGGCGCCGGTGTAGCTCTCGTAGCGGAGCGGCCGGCCCGTCTCGACGACGTGCCGGAGATGCCAGTTGAAGCCCTTGCTGTGCTCGGCCTCCTCGACGGTCTCCGGGAAGTGCCGGCCCAGCAGGGTCTCCTCGGACACGCCCATGACATGGCAGGCCGCGTCGTTGAGCCGCATGTACCGCTGGCCGACGTCGAACACGGACATCGACATGGACGCCTGCTGGAACGCCTGCCCGGCCAGGGACGTCTCCTCACCGCCGGGCGGCTCGGCGGTGATCACGAATCCGCCGGGCTCCCCGCCCGGGCCCGTCACGGCACACCCGCTGACCCGGACCCCGACCAGATAGCCGTCGCGGTGCCGCACCATGACGGTGCCCGACCGCGCGGACACCGCCTCGCGCGGCACGTCCTCGGCGAGCAGTTCCCGTACGGCCCGGCCCACGGCCTCTTCGGCCGGATAGCCGGTCAGCCGCCGGGCACCGTCGCTCCACCCCGTCACGATGCCGCGGGCGTCGATGATCGCAGCAGCGGAGGCGTCCTCCATTCGTCCAGGATCATCCCTTTGCCGCCCGCTATCAACTGCGGCGCCGCATTCGTGACGGTGTCAGCTCCGGTGAGCACGCAGGGCGGCGAGCGCCCGGTCGGCGTGGGCGTTCATGCGCAGCTCGCTGCGGACGACGTCGAGGACGGTGCGGTCCTGGGCGATGACGAACGTGGTCCGTTTGGTGGGGGCCAGGGAGAAGCCGCGCTTCACGCCGAACCGCTCGCGGACCGTGCCGTCGGCGTCGGACAGCAGGGGCATGCCGAGGGAGTGCGCTCCGGCGAACTCCTGCTGGCGCTCGACGGTGTCCCCGCTGATGCCGACGGGGCGTGCGCCGGCGGCGGCGAACTCGGCGGTGAGATCGCGGAAGTGGCAGGCCTGGGCGGTGCAGCCGGGGGTCAGGGCCGCCGGGTAGAAGAAGAGCACGACCGGCCCCTCGGCGAGCAGCCCGGACAGGCTGCGGACGGTGCCGGTCTCGTCGGGCAGCTCGAAGTCCTCGACCTTGTCCCCGGTCTCCACGCGCGCGCTCACGACCGGCCCTCCGCGTTCCGTGCGACGCCGCGGGCCCAGAGCACGAGGGGGACCTGCAGCGGCAGGCGC
The DNA here is from genome assembly GCF_044457425.1 of Streptomyces sp. NPDC050546. Taxonomy (NCBI): domain Bacteria; kingdom Bacillati; phylum Actinomycetota; class Actinomycetes; order Kitasatosporales; family Streptomycetaceae; genus Streptomyces; species Streptomyces sp. NPDC050546. The sequence continues at coordinate 18,909 of NZ_JBITGX010000017.1, read as the reverse complement.
CCGAAGGCCGCCGCCTTCTGCGGCGTGGGGCGGTGGCGCCAGTCGGCCGCCATCTTCACATTGGCGGGGAACACCCCGACGAAAAAGGCCGCCGTGGCCAGCGCGGCCGCCTTGCGGGTACGCGGCGCCGCCAGTCCGGCGGCCAGCGCCAGCTCGGCGGCGCCGCTGGCGTAGGTCCAGGTCCTGGGCGTGCCCGGCAGGCCGCGCGGAATGGTCGCGTCGAACGAGCGTGGGGCGGCGAAGTGGGCGACCCCCGCGGCGGCCAGCAGGCCGGCGAGCAGCAGGGGCGAGCGTTCGGACCGGGACACGGTTCCTCCTCTGATGGCCTGCCGCGCGATATTACCGGGCGGTAAAGGGGCGGGCGGAGCGGGGGGTTCACCAGGTCAGGCGCGGCGGTTGTGCGCGCCAGGGGTGTAGCCGAACGAGCGGCGGAAGACATCGATGAACGCGCTGGCGGAGGACCAGCCGCAGCGGTGGGCGACGGTCGTCACGGGCAGGCCGTCGGCCAGCATCCGCAGGGCGTGGTAGAGCCGCGACTGCGTACGCCACTGCGGGAAGGTCATGCCGAACTCGGCGCGGAAGAGCCGGCTGAGGGTGCGCTCCCCCACCCCGGTCGCGGCGCCGAGCGCGGCGAGGGTGCGCGTGTCGGCGGGATCGGCGTGCACGAGCGCGCAGACGGCGGCCAGCCGCGGATCGGCGGGCGTGGGCAGGCGCAGCGGCTGCTGCGGCGAGAGGCGCAGCTGATCGCGCAGGACGTCGCGCAGCCGGCGGCGCTCGGGGCTGTGGTCACCGGGGTCGCGGGTGTAGGCGAGGATCAGCTCGCGCAGCAGCGGGCTGACGGCGAGGACGGCGGGGTGGTCCAGGCCGAGCGGGTTGTCGTCGGCGGGCAGGCCGACCAGGTGCAGGTCGAGGCGGCCGTGGGCGCGGTGGGCGTGCACGGTGCCGGCGGGCACCCAGATGGCGCGCGTGCCGGGCGCGAACCAGGTGCCGGCGTCGGTGGTGACGGCGACGACGCCGGAGCCCGCGTAGACGATCTGGTGGTCGTCGTGCCGGTGCGCGTCGATGCGGTCGCCGGCGGTCAGGCGCTGGGCGCGGGTCGGCGCCTCGGGGGTGTGGCGGATGTTCGGCACAGTCCGGCAGATTATCGGAAGCGGGCCACGGGCGCGGCGGACGACGATCGCCGGGTGACCGCTTCGAGACGCGACCGACCCGTCCTGTTGATGTCCCTGGGGCACGCCTGCGTGGACGTGTACCAGGGGGCCGTGGCCGCTCTGGTGCCGTACTTCGTCGCCGAGCGCGCCTACTCCTATGCCGCCGCTTCCGGTGTCGTGCTGGCGGCCTCGCTGCTGTCGTCGCTGGTGCAGCCGCTGTTCGGGGTGCTCACCGACCGGTGGGCGATGCCGTGGCTGCTGCCGCTCAGCGCGCTGACGGCCGGGGCCGGCGTGGCGCTGAGCGGGGTGACCGGCTCCTACCCGCTGACTCTGGCGGTGGTCGCCGTGTCGGGGGTCGGTGTGGCCGCCTACCATCCGGAGGCCGCCCGGGTGGCACGGGCCGTGGCCCGCGGCCGGCACACGGGGATGAGCTGGTTCTCCTTCGGCGGCAACGCCGGTTTCGCGCTGGCACCCCTGCTGGTCTTCGCCGTGGTGGCCACGGGCGGACTGCGCGCCTCTCCGCTCCTGGTCGTCCCGGCCCTGGCGGGAGCGGCCCTGTGCGCGGCGGCGGTGCGTTCGGCCGGGTCCGCCGCCGGCAGTGCCGGTTCGTCCGTCGCCACAGGCCGGGACGACTGGGCGTCCTTCCTGCGGATGTCCGGTGCGGTGGTGTGCCGCTCGGTCGTGTTCGTCGGTCTGAGCGCGTTCGTCTCGCTGTACGTGCGGGAGCGCGTCGGTGGTGGGGAGGCGGCCGGCACCGCGGCGCTGTTCGTGCTCTACGCCGGGGGTGCGGTGGGCACGCTGGCCGGGGGCAGGCTGGCCGAGCGGTACGGGCGGATGGCGGTGGTGCGCCGGTCGTACGCCCTGACCGTCCTGGCCGTGGCCGGGCTGGTCCTGGTGCCCGGGCCGCCGGTGTATCTGTTCGTCGCGCTGACGTCGGCGGGCCTGTACGTGCCGTTCTCGCTGCACATCACCCTGGGTCAGGACTTTCTGCCGGGGCGCGTGGGCACGGCGAGCGGTGTCACGCTGGGTCTGACCGTGAGCGTCGGGGGCCTCGCCGCTCCCGCGATCGGGGCGCTGGCCGACGCGACGTCCCTGCGGACCGCGCTGCTGCCGCTGATCGCGCTGCCCGCGCTGGGCCGGCTGCTCCTGTCCCGGCTGCCCGAGCCCGCGCCACCTGGCCCCGCGGTCGCCGAGCGGGCGGACCCGCGTGACCCGGCCGCACGATGACCGGGGCTCACACCCTGCCCGCCCGCCGGGACGGACGGAACCGGGGCAGACACTGCCCGCTCGGTGGCCGCGTGCACCCCGGGGATCACAGGCTGCCCGCCGGGGCGTATGGCGACCCGGAATCACGCGGCGCCGGCGGATCAGGCGCGGCCCACCGGGGCGGTCTGGGGTTCGGGCTCCTCCTCGACGGCGTGGGCGAGGAAGTCGTCGACCATGCGGTGGAAGAGGCCGGCGAGCTGCCGCAGTTCCTCGGGCGACCAGGCGGACAGGGCCATCTGCATGCCGCGGACGCCCGCCTCTCGGACCTTGGCGATGGCCTGCCGCCCGGCGTCGGTGAGCTCGATGCGCTGGGCGCGGCGGTCGTCGGGGTCGGGGACGCGGGTGACGTAGCCCGACTTCTGCAACTGCTGCACCGTGCGTGTGACGTGCGAGGCCTCCACACCCAGCCGCGCGGCGAGTTCCCCCGGGCGCAGCGGCTCGGAGTCGGCGACCTGCCGCAGCAGTGCGACGGCGGCCCGGTCGAGCGGCACGCCCGCCAGAGCCATCAGTCGCTCGTGCTGGCGGGCGCGCGTGCTCAGGTACGTGATACGGGTGAGCGCGCGCTCGATCTCGATCACTTCCGGGGAGGGGACGTCGGGGAGCGGTGGTGTGGACATGGAGGCCACTTTACCATCTCGTTGCGTAACTCAAGTAAATCGAGTGGCTCACTCCACCAGCCTGATCGCGGCGGCCGGGCAGATCGCCACGGCCTCGCGCACCTCCTCCAGTGAGTCCGCCGGAGGCCGCTCGTCCAGCACGAAGGCGACGCCGTCCTCCTCACGCTGGTCGAAGACCTCGGGGGCGGCCATCACACACTGCCCCGACGCCACGCACTTCGGCTCGTCGAGTTCCACTCGCACGGTTGTCTCCTCGCTCGAATCGGGTGCCGGTGTCACCAGGTGACGGGCAGTTCGTAGACGCCGTAGACGGATCCGTCGTGCTTGAACGGCAGGCTCTCCACCGGGGCGGCGAGCTTCAGGGTGGGGATGCGGCGGTAGAGGGTGCCGTAGACGACCTGGAGTTCCATCCGGGCCAGCGGCTGGCCCAGGCACTGATGCACGCCGAAGCCGAAGGCGATGTGCCGGCGGGCGTCGCGGCTCAGGTCCAGCCGGTCCGGGTCGGTGAAGGCGGCGGGGTCGCGGTTGGCCAGGTCGTTGGGCATGACCATGCCCTCGCCGGCCCGGATGGTCCGCCCGCCGATCTCGATGTCCTCGAGGGCGGCGCGGCGGCGGCCGTTGTGCACGATGGTCAGATAGCGCAGCAGTTCCTCGACGGCGGCGGCGACCCGCTTGGGGTCGTCGGTGTCGCGCAGCCGCGCGAGCTGCTCCGGGTGTTCGAGCAGGGCCAGGGTGCCGAGCGCGATCATGTTGGCGGTGGTCTCGTGCCCGGCGATGAGCAGGAGCACGCCCATACGGGCCGATTCGAGCCGGGACAGCTCCCCGGACCTGACCCGCTCGACGAGCCCGGAGAGCAGGTCGTCCGCCGGGCGGGCCGTCTTCTCGCCCATCAGCTCGTCGAGGTACGCGACGAGCCGCCCGTGGGCGGCCATGCGGTCCTCCATGGCCGCGTCCCTCTTGATGAGGATCCGGCTGTTCTCCTGGAAGAAGTCGTGGTCCTCGTACGGCACTCCGAGCATCTGGCAGATCACCAGCGAGGGCACCGGCAGCGCGAACGCCTCCACCAGGTCGACCGGGCCGGACTCGGCGAGCATGTCGTCGATCAAGTCGTCCACGATCTTCTGCACGCCGGGCCGCATCGCCTCCACGCGCCTGATCGCGAACGGCGCGGTCACCATGCGGCGCAGCCGGGCGTGTTCCGGGTCGTCCATGAGGATGAAGCTGGCGTTGTTCTCACCACCGCCGGCCGCGGCCTGGAGCGGGTATCCGGGCCGGGTGATGTCGGCGCTGACCCGGGGGTCGAGGAGCAGGGCGCGCTGATCCTCGTACCGGGTCACGAGCCAGGGCGTACTGCCGTCCCAGAGGCGGACCTTGACGAGCCGGCCCTCGTCCTGCCGGGCGGTGAGGTCAGGGGGCGGGTCGAAGGGACAGCCGGCGGCCCGGGCCATGGGGTAGGCCATGGGGTACTCGTGGACCGCTGCCGCGCCGGCGAGGGTGTCGGCCATGCTTCTCCTCGGTCGTGGGGGGGGCTGAGTGCGCTGTCGAGGCCTCGGTGCGCCCATGCAAACAGAGGAGGCTGACGCCCTCCCGTCAGTCCCCTGACAGAAGGCTGACGTGACCCGGCTCACAGGGCGTCAGGGTTCGAGGTCGGCACGCCCGAGCCAGTAGCCGAAGCCGCGGCGGGTGTGGATCAGCGCCGGTGCGTCCTGGTCGACCTTGCGGCGCAGCCGGGAGACGAGCTGCTCGATCGCGTTGCCGCCACGCGGGTCGCCCCAGACGATTCTGCCGATCTGCACCTTGGAGAGCACCCGGTGCGCGTTGACCAGGAGGTGACGCAGGAGGCGGTACTCCGCGGGGGTCAGGTCGAGCGCTCGCCCCCCGCGGCGCGCCCGGCACCGGGCGTCGTCCAGGATCAGATCGCCGTAGCCCAGCTCCTCGGCACGGCCCGGGTCGGGGACCGAGGCACGCAGTAAGACGTGGATACGGGCCAGGACTTCGGCCACTCGGAAGGGCTTGGTGACGTAGTCCCTCTCCCCCGGGCCGAGTTCGGGCAGCAGGGCGGGGAGGGAGTCGCACACCGTCAGCAGGAGAGCCGGCGGACGGTGGACGAGCGTGGCGGGACGCCGTCGGCCCAGCTCCGCCATGTCGGGCAGTTCCCCGTCGAGGACGACGAGATCGAACCGCTGCCGCTCGACCTGCGCAAGCGCCGCCGCCCCGGAGTCGGCCAGACCGATCCGGTATCCCGCCAACTGCAGTGTCGTGGACAGCAGTTCCGCGAGCTCCGGCTCCCGCGCGACGACCAGCACACGCTGCCCGTCGCCGCGCGCGAGCGTCGACGTCTCACGGAGAGTGCCGTACGGCGACGAGGTAGCCATACGCCCACCCTACCGCTCTACTTGCCTGACTCAAGCAATACTCACCTTCGCCCGACTCCGGGCATCGACGCCGTTCAGGCGAAAGACGCGGCAAACGCGCGTGACCGCACTCCGGTACGTCCACACCTCAACCCGTGGACCTGCCGCTGATCCCGCCCATGCTCGCCACGCCCGGCACCCTGCCGTCCGCCGCGCAGGACGCGCGCTGGGCCTATGAGACCAAGCAGGACGGCCAGCGCGTGGTGGCCTATCTCCCCGGGGACGGCAGCGTGCTGCTGCGGGCCCGGTCCGGGGAGGACATCACGGCCGCGTACCCCGAACTGCGGCCGCTGGGCACCGCCCTCGGGCCCACGCCCGCCGTGCTGGACGGGGAGATCCTGGCCCTGGACGAACAGGGCCGTGCGAACTTCCAGTTGCTCCAGTCCCGTATGGGCCTGGCCCACGCGCCGGCCAGGGCGGCGCGGCGGGCGGCGGAGGTCCCGGTCCATCTCGTGCTGTTCGATCTGATGCACTTGGACACCCACTCGCTGATCCGGCTCCCCTACGCGCGACGTCGCTCGGCGCTGGAGGACCTCGGGCTGGCCGGGCCCGCCTGGTCGACCCCGGCCGCCCTGGTCGGCCACGGCGCCGAGGCCCTGGCCGCCACCCGCGCGCACGGTCTGGAGGGCCTGGTCTGCAAACGGCTGGACTCGGTGTACGAACCGGGGACGCGCTCCCGGGCCTGGATCAAGATCCGGAACATGCGCACCGAGGACGTCCTGGTCGGCGGCTGGCAGCCCGGCAAGGGACGACTCACCGGACTGCCGGGCGCGGTGCTGGTCGGGCAGCGCGCCGCCGGACGGCTGCGCTATGTCGGGAGCGTGGGCACCGGCTGGAGCGAGGCCGAACGGACGGAACTCGCCGGGCTGCTGCGGGCCGCCGCGAGCGATGTCTGCCCCTTCGACCCGGCCCCACGCGCTCCGGGCGCGCACTGGGTCGTCCCCCGACTGGTCGGCGAGGTCCGCTACAGCACCCGCACCCGGGAGGGCCTGTTGCGGCAGCCGTCCTGGCTGCGGCTCCGGCCGGACCTCGCGCCCGGGGAGGCGGCGGCCGACATCCCGGACGACTTGGTCTGAAGCGGCACCCGGGCGCCGACTGTTGGGCAGTGATTCACTCCTCGGATCCCCACCACTCTTGGCATGAACGCGTTCACCGTGGAAGCTGAACCTCCCTTTCCCCCACAGCCGTTGGGCTGCGCCCGGACATGAGGAGGACGCAGTGTCGTCACGCCCGTTCGCACACCGCAGGAGATGGTTCACCGGACTGGCCGGTGCCGCCGCCCTCGTCCTCGCCTTCCCCGCCACGGCCTTCGCCGCGCCGCCGAGGGCGCTGCCCGCCAACGCGGAGTCGCTGGAACAGACGTACCAGCCCGCCTACGACTACGACACCGACGGCTGTTACTCCACGCCCGCCATCGGCGCGGACGGCACGGTCAACGGCGGGCTCAACCCGACCGGCGCCCTCAACGGCGACTGCCGTGACGCCTCGGACCTCGACAACACCAACGGCTACTCGCGCTCCAAGTGCAACAACGGCTGGTGCGCCATCCTGTACGCCCTCTACTTCGAGAAGGACCAGGCCGTCGCCGGGAGCGGCATCGGCGGCCACCGGCACGACTTCGAGCACGTCGCGGTGTTCGTGCAGGACAACCAGGTCAAGTATGTGTCGACGTCCGCCCACGGCTCGTTCGACGTGCACGCGGCGTCCGCGGTCCGTTTCGACGGCACGCACGCGAAGATCGTGTATCACAAGGACGGCGTCAGCACGCACTGCTTCCGCCTGGCCAACTCCAACGACGAGCCGCCGGAGAACCACAAGGGCACCTGGCAGTACCCGCCGCTGGTCGGCTGGAACGGCTACCCGGCGGGCGTGCGCGACAAGCTCTCCGCGTACAACTTCGGCAGCGCCAATTTCGGCCTCAAGGACGCCAACTTCGCCAACCACCTGGCCTCGGCCAAGCCCTCCGGCATCGCGTTCGACCCCTACGCCTGATCTCGCCCGGTCCGCCGGGGGGCCTAGGCCCCCCGGCGGGTCCGGCTTCCGCCCCGCGTCCGATCCGCCGGCGCGGGGCAGCCGCATAGCGTCCCGCCATGGACACCCACGACACGACCGGGACCCTCGAGGAAGCTCTCGAACGGCTCCACGGCTCGGGCCCGGAGCGGCTCGGCAGACTCACCAACCACGCCCCCATGGTCGTGGAGGCGCTCACCGCGCACGGCCGGCCGGGTGCCGTGCACCGCTGGCTGGATCTGTACCGGCACAAGCTGGAGGACTTCCCCGCACCCCTCGCCCCCGTGACCGACGCCAACTGGCGGGAGGCCCTGGGTGATCCGCGCCGGGCCGCCGACTGGATCGCCCACTTCACCCGCGCGCTCGCCGAGCGTCCGTGGCGGGACGTCCTCGCCGTGTGGTGGCCGCGGCTGCTGCCCGGCATGTACGGCGGCTCCACTCATCCCGTGATCCGCGTCGGGCATGCCGTACGCGCCCTGGAGGCCGGCGGGAACGCGCCGCGGCTCGCCGAACTCGCGCACGGCCTGGGCTACTGGGCGGCCCGGCACCGCCCCGTCTCCGGCATCGCACCCCTGCCCGCCGACCCGGACGCGGCGCGGTCCCTGGGCGCCGTGCCCCCGATCGACGATCCCCGAGGCGGATTCCCCGACCGGCTGACTGCCGTACGGCGACTGCCGCTGTGGGCGGGCGACGTGACCGATCCGGACACGGCCCGGGCCCGTCTCACCGAGCTGGTGCGGGCCGCGACCCACCGGTACGCCACCCACGGGCACGGCGAGGAGACCATGCTGGTGCACGCGGCGACGGCGCCCAACGCCGTACTGCGCTCTCTCCCCTCCCTCCCGCGTGAGCTGTGGGCACCGAGCCTGCACGCGGCGTGGACGGCGTCGGCGGCGGTCACCGCCATGTACGCCCCCGCCGAGCCCGTCGCCGCCGTCCCCGCACCGGGCCGCACGGCGGAGGAGGTGCTGGAAGCGGCCCTCGCCCATGGCGACGAGCACGTCATCAAGCTCACCGACACCGCTCTCGACGTCGGCGACGAGCGGGCCCTCGCCGCGGCCCTGCGCGCGGTCGAACTGAGCGAGCCGCTCGTCCCGAACTGACGCGCGATGCCGGGCGGTCGGGGGAGGTACGGCACGAACGCATCCCCGGGAGGGTCTATCGTGTCCGCATGTCCGTCCCCGAACTGATCCGCATCGTCTCCCGCGACTCGCCCATGGCGCTCGCCCAAGTGGAGCGTGTCCGGGCCGAGTTGGCCGCCGCCCACCCCGGAGTGCGCACCGAGGTCGTGCCGGTGAAGACCACCGGCGACAAGTGGATGGGCGATCTGTCCCAGGTCGAGGGCAAGGGCGCGTTCACCAAGGAGGTCGACGCGGCACTGCTGGCCGGGGAGGCCGATCTCGCCGTGCACTGTATGAAGGACGTGCCCGCCGACCGGCCGCTCCCCGCGGGCACCGTGTTCGCCGCGTTCCTCAAGCGGGACGACATCCGGGACGCCCTGATCCACCCCGGCGGGCTCACCCTGGACGAACTGCCGGCCGGTACCCGGATCGGCACCTCCTCGGTCCGCAGGGTCGCACAGCTGGCCGCCACGCATCCGCACCTGGAGTGCGTGCCGTTCCGCGGCAACGCCAACCGTCGCCTGGCGAAGCTCGCCGCCGGAGAGGCCGACGCGCTGCTGCTCGCGGTGTCGGGCCTGGAGCGCATCGGCCGCGAGGACGTGATCAGCGAGATCCTGTCCACCGAGGCGATGATGCCGCCCATCGGCGCGGGCGTGCTGGCGCTCCAGTGCCGCGAGGGCGACGCGGACCTCATCGACGCGGTGAGCGGCCTCGGCGACCCGGACACCTACCGGGAGACGACCGCCGAGCGCATGTTCCTGCATGTGCTGCAGGGGCACTGCAACAGCCCGATCGCCGGGTTCGCACGGGTGGACCGCAGTGGTGAACTGTCCCTGCGGGCCTGCGTGTTCACCCCGGACGGCAAGACGCGGCTGAACGCCCACGAGTGGGCGGGCCGGCTCGACCCGGCCACGCTCGGCACCTCGGTCGCCGTGGCCCTGCTGCGCCAGGGCGCCCGCGAGATCATCGACGGCATCCCGCACTGACCGGCGGAATTGCGGCGCTCACGCCGGATCAGGCGGTGCCTTCCTCCGCCTGGTCCCGCAGGAACACGCTCACCTGGTGCGCCAGGCTGTCCCGCACCGCGCCCTGCTGGGTCCCCGCGGGCCCCTCGTGGACACCGATGCCGCCCGACCACAGCCGGCGCTCGGTCCACTCCTCCTCGACGCGCAGCTGGACCTGGACGTCCACCAGGCTCAGGGACGCCTCGGTGCCGGCCGCGTACAGCACGGCGGTGGCCCGGCGCAGCGGATAGACGTCGAAGCCCTCGATGAACTGCGAGTTGCGCCAGTCGAGGAAGGCACTCTCCCCGTCCGGGCCGATCCGTACGTCGATCTGACCGTCCTCGAGGTGGACACCGAGGTGCCGGCGGCCGCGGTTCTCGACCGTCACGCGGAGGCAGAAGTACGTCAGCCCGTCGGCGGCGTCGTCACGGCCGCGGGGCGGCTCGGCCGGTTCCAGACGGTGGACGCGGACCCGCAGACCGGCATGCTCGTCGTACTCCTGCCAGTCCCCGACCACGTTCGGCTCGTACACGGTGCCCCTCTCGACCTCTGGAAGCTGCTTCCTATCTGTGGTCTCAGCGCACTGTCAAATGAGCAGAATGCGCTGTGGCCAGGCAGTTCACCCCATTTGATCGGCGATCAAGCCGTGCCCAGCGGTTATCCGGAAACAGTTGGAGAAAGCGGTTGCCGAGGCGTGCCGCACATCACTTTCCCGAGTGAAGATCAACGGGCCAGCCGACCGAGCAGGGCCGATGCCGCGGTGACCCCGAGCGCGGCGGCGACGAGCAGCACCGCGAAATCGGCCGCCAGCTGGTGGGGTGTGCCGAGGAGGAGGCCGCGCAGGGCGTCCACCTCGTAGCTGAGCGGGTTGGCCTTGCTGACGGCCTGGAGCCAGCCCGGCATCACGGACACCGGGTACAGGGCGTTGGAGCCGAAGAACAGCGGCATGGTGATCGCCTGCCCGAAGCCCATGAGGCGGTCACGGCTCAGGACGATGCCGGCGATGGTCATCGACAGGCAGGAGAAGAAGGCCGAGCCGAGGACGACGATCGCGGCGACGGCGAGCAGTTCGATCGGGTTCCAGGTCAGCGCCACACCGAGCAGGGCCGCGATGAGCAGCACGACGACCGCCTGGACCAGCGACTTCACACCCGCCGCGAAGGCCTTCCCGGTGATCAGCGCGGATCGCGGAGTCGGCGTGACGAGGAGCTTGTTGAGGATTCCGGCGTCGCGCTCCCAGATGATCTGGATGCCGTAGAAGATGGCGATGAACATCGCGGACTGGGCGATGATGCCGGGCGCCAGGTAGTCGACGTAGGGGATGCCGCCGGTGGGGATCGCCCTGACGCGGGTGAAGGTCTGACCGAAGATCAGCAGCCAGAGGGCCGGCTGGACGGCCCGGGTGTACAGCTCGGTGCGGTCGTGGCGCAGCTTCTGCAGTTCGACCGCGCACATCGCGCCGACACGGGCGGGCAGCAGCCGCCATCCCGCGCGGGGCCGCGGGGGTTTCAGCAGCAGTGCGACGGCGTCGTCACGGACGGGGTCAGCCGACCCGGCGGGCGGTGCGGCGGGTGCTTCGGACATCGCGGAAATCTCCTGCCTCGTCGTCGAGACCACTGCCGGCCACGTCACGGAAGACGTCCTCCAGCGTGGGGAGCGCATCCGGGGCCCTGCCCGCGGCGCGGCGGCGCGCGCCGAGCGCTTCCCTGAGCTCGGCCGGGGTGCCGAGGGCCCGGATCCGGCCGCGGTGCATCAGGGCCACCCGGTCGCAGTACTGGTCGGCCTCGTCCATGTGGTGGGTGGTCACGAGCACGGTCATGCCGGTGGCCGCGCGGACGGCACCGATGTGCTCCCACACGCCGGTGCGGGCGATCGGGTCGAGGCCGATGGTGGGCTCGTCGAGGATCAGCAGGCGCGGGGCGCTGACCAGGGCCTGCGCGAGTTCGAGCCGGCGGACCATGCCGCCGGAGTATGTGGCGGCCAGCCGGTCGGCGGCGTCGGCGAGGCCGACGGCCGTCAGGGCCTGGCCCACGCGTTCGGCACGTTCCCGGCGCGGTACGTCGAAGACGCGGGCGAACAGGGCGACGTTCTCCCGGCCGGAGAGACCGGCGTCCGCTGACAGTTGCTGCGGTACGTAGCCGAGCAGACGGCGTACGGCCATGCGGTCCTGGGCGATGTCGTGGCCGAAGACGCGGACCATCCCGGCGGGGACCGGCAGCAGGGTGGTGACGCAGCGGATGGCCGTGGTCTTGCCGGCGCCGTTGGGGCCGAGCAGCCCGAAGACCTCGCCCCGCCGGACCGTGAGATCGAGCCCGTCCACGGCGTTGGTGTCGCCGAAGGCGTAGGCGAGCCCGGTGCAGGTGACGGCGTCGTCCTGGGGCGGTGCAGTGTCCCGGGTCATGACTCCTCGGCCTCCTCGTGCAGGGTGTCGGCCAGCTTGCGCAGGGCCGGGATCGCGGCGTGCAGTGCCTGGCGGTCCGGCTCGTCGAGGCGGGACACATGGCGTCGTACGAGGGCGGCGCGGCGCCTGCGCCATGCGTCGAGCCGGGTCCGTGCGGCGGGGGTGGGCAGCAGCCGGGCGGCCCGCCGGTCGGCCGGGTCGGTCTCGCGGACCAGATAGCCCGCCCCTGCCAGCCGATTGACGAGGGTCGACACCGAATTGGCCGCCAGACCCAGGTCGTTGGCGGCGTCGGAGACGCCGATCCCGGGCCGTGTCACGACCAGCCGCAGCAGTTCCGCCTCGGCGCCGCGCAGCCGCGGGTCGGGCATGTCCCTCCGCAGACGCCGTCGGATCAGCCGCTGGACCCCGACGAGCGCGTCGGCCAGCTCGTCGGGGAAGGTCTCGGGCTCCATGCGGCCGAGATTAGTTCTGTAGCAGAGCTAATCGATCCAAGGAGAGGTCAAGAGAAGTCAAGAAAGGCCAGTGGGCGTATTGTCTGAATTGTTTCGTAATCTTCCCGCCCGGGAATGGGCTGTGAAGTGCTTCGGACAGGAGGCACGTCCGTGGGAGCCGCCCGGGCCCCCGGTGCCTGCCGTGAGGTCCGAGTCCGCGCTTCCCACGGTGTCTGTCCATTCGGCACCTGCTCAGGGAGGTGCGCACCATGCGTATCGCCGGCAGCACCAGAACGCACCCCCACGACGACGCCCCCGACACCGCCGCGGCGTTCGAACGTCTCGCGCGGCTGTCCGAGGGACCCGAGCGCAAGGCCCTGCGCGACGAGCTGGTCGAGGCCTGGCTGCCCATGGCCGAGCGGATCGCCGTCCGTTTCCGCGGCCGGGGCGAGGCCCTGGAGGACCTGTACCAGGTGGCCGCCCTCGGTCTCGTCAAGGCCGTCGACCACTACGACCCGGCGCGCGGCAACGCCTTCGAGGCGTACGCCGTGCCGACGGTCACCGGCGAGATCAAGCGCCACTTCCGTGACCACATGTGGACGCTGCACGTGCCGCGCCGGGTGCAGGACCTGCGCAACCGGGTGCGGCACGCCGCCAAGGAGCTGTCGCAGACCACCCCCGGCCGCTCCCCCACGGTCGCCGAGATCGCCGAGTACGCCCACCTCACCGAGGGCGAGGTACGCACCGGCATGGAGGCCCTCGAGTGCTTCTCCGCGCTGTCGCTGGAGGCGGAGATGCCGGGGACGGACGGCTACGCCCTCGGGGACGCGATCGGCGGGCCGGACCCGGCCTTCGACACCGTCGTCAACCGGGTGGCCGTCCGGCCCTGCCTGGAAGCGCTGCCGGAGCGCGAGCGGATCATCCTCTATCTGCGGTTCTTCAAGGGCATGACGCAGAGCCGCATCGCCGAGCAGCTCGGCATCTCGCAGATGCACGTCTCCCGGCTGCTCAGCAGCTGCTTCGCCCATCTGCGTGAGGAACTGCTGACCGAGACCGGGTGAGCGACGCGGACCGCCGGGGATCACGCCTCCGGCGGTGTTCCCGGGATCTGCGTCGGTCCGGCGCGGTCGAGGGCGTCCTCCAGTGCGGCCCGGATCTCCCCGGGCATCATGCCGGTGCGCCCCCAGACGAGGATCAGTTCCGCGACGTTGCGCAGCTTGATGTTGGTGTGCTGGGAGACCTCCTTCAGTACGGCCCACCCCTGGTCGGGCGAGACCCGGCCGAGCACCACGACCATCCCGATCGCCTGGTCCACGACGGCGTGGGAGACGACCGCCTCCTTCAGCTGCTGGATCTCCTCCTCCAGCGCGAAGATCCGCTCCGAGCCCCCGTCCGTGGGCATGGTCACCTCCGGGTCCGGTGCGCCGCTGTCCGTGTGGCCTCACAGGGTGCTTGAGTGCCTTGACGCAGTGTCCGACCCATCCATCGTCGTCACTCGGCCCGCCCGGTGCCACCGGGGCGGACCAGGCCGGTTCGGGACACCGTTTGTGCGTCGTCGCCGGGGTACTCGGCAGGCGCCCACAGCGGTTCCGGTTGGACACTGGGTGCAATCCTCCGGTGGTTGCCAGGCCGACGAGATCAGGACGCGACACCATGAACCACGACATGCCCGCCCCCTCCGGCACCAAGGACGTCGTCTCATCACACTCCGTGGTCGGCGCGCCCTGCTGGGTGAGCCTGACCAGCCGGGACGTCAAGGCGACGGAGGAGTTCTACAGTGCCGTGCTGGGCTGGCAGTGGCGGCCGGCCAAGCTGGGCGACCGGCACCGGATCGCGCTGGCGGACGGCTCGCCGGTGGCCGGCATCGCGGGCGTGGCGACCATGTGGCAGATGGCAGTGGCGTGGACGCCGTACTTCGCCGTACGCAGCGCCGACGAGGCGGTGGCGCGGGTGCAGGAGCGCATGGGCACGGTAGCGGTCGGGCCGATCTCCCTGCCGCCGGGGCGGGCGGCGCTGCTGGCGGACCGGGACGGGGCGACCTTCGGTATCTGGGAGGGTGACCTGTTCACCGACTGGGAGACCTGGCGCAACGCGCAGCCGGTCTTCATCACGCTGCACACGCGTGACGCCTTCGACGCGGCCATCTTCTACGGCGAGGTCCTCGACTGGGCGACGCAGCGCCCCGGCTGCTGCGAGGTCCACTACGAGGGCGGGGAGGTCGTGCTGCGCAGCCGCGGTGACGTGGTGGCACGGATCGAGTCGGGGGCACTGGAGGCGGCCCCCGACCCCACGATCCGGCCGCACTGGCAGGTCCACTTCACCGTCGACGACGTGGAGGCCTGCGCCCGGACCGCGGAGCTGCACGGCGGCAGCGTGCTGTCCAAGGGCGGCGACGAGGCCGTGCTGCGCGACCACGACGGCGCCCAGTTCACGGTCACCTCGCGCCGCGGCCGCTGAGCAGGCTCAGCCGCTCTTCCGGGACGGCCGGGACAGCAGGACCAGACTGCGCGCTCCGACGGTGAGGCCCGTGCCCGCCTTGTGTTCCGCCTCGTCCGGGGTGCCCCCTGGGTCCGCGGTGTCGATCAGCGCCGTCCAGCGCTCGCCGTAGGCGGCGTCCGGCAGGAGGAAGTCCACCGGCTCCCAGTGGCTGTTGGTCAGCAGCAGGAAGGAGTCGTCGACGACGGGCCTGCCGCGGGGGTCGGGTTCGGCGATGGCGTCGCCGTTGAGGAAGACGCCGACCGAGTGCGCGTCGCCGCGCTGCCAGTCGTCGTCGGCCATCTCCCGGGCGTCGGGCGCCAGCCACACCAGGTCGGGCAGCGGCTGGTCCGCGCGGGTCAGGGTCTCGCCCAGGAAGAAGCGGCGCCGACGCAGCACGGGGTGCCCGGTGCGCAGCCGGATGACGTACCGGGTGAACTCCAGCAGATCGCGCTGCTCCTCGGTGAGCCGCCAGTCGATCCAGGAGATCTCGTTGTCCTGGCAGTAGGCGTTGTTGTTGCCGAGCTGGGTGCGTCCGAGTTCGTCGCCGTGGGAGAGCATCGGGATGCCCTGGGACAGCAGCAGCGTGGCGAGGAGGTTGCGCTGCAGGCGGGTGCGCAGTTCCCGTACGGCCGGGTCGCGGGTGGCGCCCTCGGCGCCGCAGTTCCAGGACCGGTTGGTGCTCTCTCCGTCCTGGTTGTCCTCGCCGTTGGCCTCGTTGTGCTTGTCGTTGTAGGAGACGAGGTCGCGCAGGGTGAAACCGTCGTGCGCGGTGACGAAGTTGACGCTGGCGCGGGGCCGGCGCCTGCTGTGGGCGTAGAGGTCGGAGGACCCGGTCAGCCGGGAGGCGAACTCGCCGAGCGTATGGTCCTCGCCGCGCCAGTAGTCGCGGACGGCGTCGCGGTACATGCCGTTCCACTCCGACCACAGCGGCGGGAAGTTGCCCACCTGGTAGCCGCCCTCGCCGACGTCCCACGGCTCGGCGATCAGCTTGACGCGGCTGATCACCGGGTCCTGCTGGATGAGGTCGAAGAACGCCGACAGCCTGTCCACCTCGTGGAACTGCCGGGCCAGCGTGGCCGCGAGGTCGAAGCGGAAGCCGTCGACGTGCATCTCGGTGACCCAGTACCGCAACGAGTCCATGATCAGCTGGAGCACGTAGGGGTGGCGCATCAGCAGGCTGTTGCCGGTGCCGGTGGTGTCGTAGTAGTGCTCCCAGTCGCCGTCCACCAGGCGGTAGTACGAGCAGTTGTCGATGCCGCGGAACGAGAGGGTGGGGCCCTTCTCGTTGCCCTCGGCGGTGTGGTTGTAGACCACGTCGAGGATCACTTCGAGCCCGGCCGCGTGCAGGGTCCTCACCATCGACTTGAACTCGGCGACCTGCTGGCCGCGGGTGCCGTGCGCGGCGTAGGAGTTGTGCGGGGCGAAGAAGCCGATGGTGTTGTAGCCCCAGTAGTTGGCCAGGCCGCGGCCCTGGAGCACGCCGTCCTGGACGAACTGGTGGACCGGCATCAGCTCCACGGCCGTGACGCCCAGCGAGGTGAGGTGCTCCACGGCCGCGGGGTGTGCCAGTCCGGCGTAGGTGCCGCGGAGCTCGGCGGGCACCCCGGGGTGGGTGCGTGTGAAGCCCTTGACGTGGGTCTCGTAGATCACCGTGTCGGCGTAGGCACGGCTGGGCGGGCGGTCGTCGCCCCAGTCGAAGGCCGGGTCGGTCACCACGCCGAGCATGGTGTGCCCGGCGCTGTCGGCCGGGTCGGGGCCGTCCGGGTCGCGCTCGTGGAGCGAGGGGTGGTTGTCGATCTGCCCGTCCACCGCACGGGCGTACGGGTCGAGGAGCAGCTTCGCCGGGTTGCAGCGGTGGCCGGCGGCCGGCGCCCAGGGGCCGTGCACACGGTAGCCGTAGCGTGTGCCCGGGCCGACGCCGGGAACGTAGCCGTGCCACACGAAGCCGTCGACCTCGGCCAGCGGCACCCGGGTGTGGGTGCCGTCGTCGTCGACGAGGACCAGCTCGACACGCTCGGCGACCTCGCTGAAGAGGGCGAAGTTGGTGCCCTCCCCGTCGTAGGACGCGCCCAGCGGATAGGGGCGCCCGCTCCAGGCGGACGCCCCTCTCCGGTGCTGCCGACGGGTCACCGGGCCTCCTCCAGGACCTCGTCCGGTGTGCCCGCGGGGCCGGCCAGCTGTGCGACGCGCACCTCGCGGGGCACGTCGAGGCCCTCGCTCGCCCGCGGGGCGGGCGCGGTCGGTACCAGCGGGACGCGTTCGCCGGCGCGGGCGCGCTGCGAGAACCAGATGACCTTGCTGCCGGTCTCGGTGGCGCAGCAGCCCCAGCCGTCGCTCATCGCCGCGAGGTGCTCCAGGCAGCCTCGCAGTTCCCGGTCGGGTCGCAGGGCGCGGTCGTTGTCCCCGATGGCGGTGATCAGGTGTTGCCCGTTCCACCACATCTCGATCGAGGTGTTCTTGTCCGTGGCGTGTTCGTCGATGGCCTCGAGCAGCATCTCGGCACCGCCGCAGACGGGCTGGATCAGGTTGTCCAGGTCCCAGAACTTCAGGTGAGCGGCCAGAATGCGGCTGACCTGTCCCACCCGTTCCGGGCTGACTTCCACGTCGAGGTGGTAGTAGCAGGGCACTGCGGTCTTCATCGGTCGGCTCCTCACCGCGAGGCTCAGCTCCTCCTCGCTCCCGCAGTCCTGCGGGACGAGCCCCGAGCACGGAACGTGAGCGTGTATCGCTTCTGAGTCACCCTCAGAGTGAGGGGGCTAGCCCGTTCGTGCAACACGAGCGCACGGCCGGGGCGGTCGGGGCCTGCGACCGAACGGACCTCTACGGCTTGGACGGATCACCCGGACGCGCCACTGGTTGAAGCTCTAACAGGACGTTGCGTGGTCATACATGCACCATGTGTGACAGAACTCGATCGCCGGGACGGGTCCGTGTCGCTGTGCGCGCGGCCGCCGTCCGACCGTCGGGAGACCGTGCCCCTCGAGCCCGAAAGGTGATCGGCGCCATGCTGCTACCCGCCAAAGCCGAAGTCGCCCGGCAGTTGCGGCGTTACCGGGCCTGGGAACGCGTGATGCTCGCGGCACCCAACGACCGCACGGTGCGGACCACGTTCGAGGACTCCGGCTACACGCTCTGCGTGCTGATGGGGAAGCGCTGCGCGCGGGAGGCGGCGGACGCGGCCGAGCGGTATCTGCGCACCAACCAGCTCACGTATCTGCAGGAACAGCAGGTCACCTGTCTGCAGGAACAGAACGAACGGCCCCGTCCGGCCACCGCGGTGCGACGAAGACCGCCGACGGCGGAGCGGCGGTACCCAGCGGGAAGGTAAGGGCCTTCCCGCACATCTTGTCCCCATGAACCGGGCCCTGGGGGCCCGGTTTCGAGCACGGTGGAGGTGAGGACCATGAGTAGGACCCGGGCCATCGGCCGTATCCCGGTACGGGATGTCCGGCCGGCCGTGGAGAGCGGCAACCGGCCGGCGAAGGCGGTCGTGGGAGAGGCGTTCGAGGTCACCGCCACCGTGTTCCGGGAGGGGCACGACGCGGTGGCCGCCAATGTCGTGCTCAAGGACCCCGAGGGCCGCCCCGGGCCGTGGACGCCGATGCGGGAGCTGGCCCCGGGCAGCGACCGCTGGGGCGCCGAGGTCACCGCCGACGCGGTCGGCCGCTGGTCGTACCGGGTGCAGGCCTGGAGCGATCCGGTGGCCACCTGGCGCCGTGCGGCGGGCATCAAGGTGCCGGCCGGCATCGACCCGGGCCTGGTCCTGGAGGAGGGCGCCGAACTCCACGAGCGCGCGGCGGCGGGCGTACCGAAGAACGACGGCCGCGGCGTACTGCTGGGCGCGGCGGAGACGCTGCGCGACGACTCACTGCCTCCTCCGGAGCGGCTTGCGGCGGCGTTGACGCCGGAGGTGGAGGAGGCGCTGGCCCGGCATCCGCTGCGGGACCTGGTCACCACCTCCGAGCCGCTGCCGCTCCTCGTCGAGCGGGAGCGGGCCCTGTACGGCTCCTGGTACG
>NZ_JBITGX010000016.1:0-225959 GCF_044457425.1 Streptomyces sp. NPDC050546 | reverse complement strand
TGGTACTGCAGGGGGGACCCTGTGGGAGAGTAGGACGCCGCCGAACAATTTTTATAGGAAACCCCGCATCTTCGGATGCGGGGTTTTCTGCGTTTCAGGGCCCCGCAGGGCCCTGAATGTCATAGGCGGCCGGCTGCCTTCAATGCCAAGTACGCATCCGCGAGTGCCGGTGCCAGGTCGTCCGGGGTCGCGTCCACGACTGTGACGCCGTGACGGCGGAGCTGTTCTGCCGTGCGGTGGCGTTCGGACTGGGCCTGGGCTGCCGCTGCGGCCTCGTAGACGGCGTCGGTGCTTCCGCGTGCTTTGGCCATTTCGGTGATGTGCGGGTCTGCCACCGATGCCAGTAGGACTGTGTGGCGCTGGGTGAGCTGGGAGAGAACCGGGAGCAGGCCTTCTTCGATGGGGGCCGTGTCCAGGGTGGTGAGCAGGACGATCAGGGAGCGGCGGGGGGACGTACGGAGGGCGGTGGCCGTGAGGCCCCGGGCGTCCGTTTCTACGAGCTCCGGCTCCAGCGTGGCCATCGCGTTGACCAGGGACGGAAGGACGTCGCCTGCGGTGCGGCCCTGGACGAGGGCGCGGACCCTGCGGTCATAGGCGAGGAGGTCGACACGGTCGCCGGCTCGGGACGCGAGGGCCCCGAGCAGCAGGGCCGCGTCCATGGAGGCGTCGAGGCGGGGTGCGTCGCCCACGCGGCCTGCCGAGGTGCGGCCGGTGTCGAGGACCAGGAGGATGTGGCGGTCGCGTTCGGGGCGCCAGGTGCGTACGGCGACCGTGGACTGGCGGGCTGTGGCGCGCCAGTCGATGGAACGGGTGTCGTCGCCGGGGACGTACTCGCGGAGGCTGTCGAATTCGGTGCCCTCGCCGCGGGTGAGCACGCTGGTGCGGCCGTCCAGTTCGCGGAGGCGGGCCAGTTTTGAGGGCAGGTGCTTGCGGCTGGTGAACGGGGGCAGGACGCGAACCGTCCAAGGGACCTTGTGGGTGCCCTGGCGGGAGAAGAGGCCGAGGGGGCCGTAGGAACGGATGGTGACCCGGTCGGCTTGGCGGTCGCCTCGGCGGGTGGGGCGGAGGCGGGTCGTCACGCGTCGGCGTTCGCCTGCGGGGACAGTGAGGCGGTGGCGGGAGGCTGTCGATTCCGTGCCCTGCTGCCAGCTGCTGGGGGGCCAGGCGTCGCGCAGGTGGGTGCGCAGCGGGCGGCGGGACGGGTTGGCGATCGTGAGAGTCACATCTGCTGTGTCTCCCAGGCGTACCGAGGTGTCGCCGGAGCGGGTCAGGCCCAGGCGTCGTACGGGCGCGGCCAGCGCGAAGTCGCAGGCGCAGGCCACGGCCAGGGGTGCGTTGACGGCCAGGATGCCCGTCCATCCGGGTTCCCAGATGCCGATGGGGAGGGAGCCCAGGGCCGCGATGAGGGCGGCGCGTCCGGTGAGTGCCATCAGCGGGGGACGGGGACGTGGGTGAGGATCGCGTTGATGACGGAGTCGGCTGTCACGCCTTCCATTTCGGCCTCCGGGCGGAGTTGAACGCGGTGGCGGAGGGTGGGGAGGGCCAGGGCCTTCACATCGTCCGGGATGACGTAGTCGCGGCCGGTCAGCCAGGCCCAGGCGCGGGCGGTGGCCAGGAGGGCCGTGGCGCCTCGGGGGGAGACGCCGAGGGTGAGGGACGGCGACTCGCGGGTGGCGCGGCAGATGTCGACGACGTAGCCGGTGATCTCCGCGGAGATGGTCGTCTTGGCGACCGCCACGCGGGCTGCTTCCAGGTCCGCGGGGCCCGCTACGGGGCGTACGCCGGCGGCGTGGAGGTCGCGTGGGTTGAAGCCCTCGGCGTGGCGGGTGAGGACGTCGATCTCGTCCTGGCGGGAGGGGAGGGGGATGGTGAGTTTGAGGAGGAAGCGGTCAAGCTGGGCTTCCGGGAGCGGGTAGGTGCCTTCGTACTCCACCGGGTTCTGGGTCGCTGCGACCAGGAACGGGTCGGGGAGGAGGCGGGGGGTGCCGTCCACCGTGACCTGGCGTTCCTCCATGGCTTCCAGGAGGGACGACTGGGTCTTGGGGGGCGTGCGGTTGATCTCGTCCGCGAGGAGCAGGTTGGTGAAGACCGGGCCGGGCTGGAAGGAGAACTCGGCGCTGCGGGTGTCGTAGACCAGGGAGCCGGTCACGTCGCTCGGCATCAGGTCGGGGGTGAACTGGACGCGCTTGGTGTCGAGTTCGAGGGCCGAGGCGAGGGCGCGGACCAAGAGGGTCTTGGCGACGCCGGGGACGCCTTCGAGGAGGACGTGGCCGCGGCAGAGCAGGGCGACGACGAGGCCGGTCACGGCGGGGTCCTGGCCGACCACGGCCTTGGCGATCTCGGCGCGCAGGGCCTCCAGGGCGGCTCGGGCGGTGCCCGGGTCCCCGGTCTGCCCGGCGTTGTCAGTGGTCGGGTCCATCATGGACGGCGTACCTCTCTTTCGAGGGCGTCGAGTCGGTCGGCGAGTGCGATGAGTGCTGCGTCGGTGCTGGGCGCTGGGCCGAAGAGGAGGGCGTGCAGGTCCTGGCCGTCGCCGTGGAGGTGGGCGGACAGGGCGGGGAGCAGGGCCTCGGGCGTGTGTGCCTGGGTGACGGGGACGCCGGTGAGGGGGGCGAGGCGGGTGCGGGTCGTGGAGCGAAGAGCGTTTGCCGCGCGGTCGCGGGCGTCGGCCTTGCGGTAGAGGCGGGCGCGGCCTTCGGCGGTCTCGGAGGCGCGGATCGCCACGGGGA
This sequence comes from Streptomyces sp. NPDC050546, assembly GCF_044457425.1. Classification (NCBI taxonomy): domain Bacteria; kingdom Bacillati; phylum Actinomycetota; class Actinomycetes; order Kitasatosporales; family Streptomycetaceae; genus Streptomyces; species Streptomyces sp. NPDC050546. The sequence goes on along the minus strand of NZ_JBITGX010000016.1, from coordinate 223,230 downwards.
GTTTTTCGGGCACGAGGGGGCCGAGTCGGCGTGCCCGCCAGAGGGCGGCCAGGGCTGCGGCGATGAAGAGTTGCAGGGTGCCCCAGAGCCAGCCCGAGGGGAGCAGGTCGAAGAAGCCGCGTTCGTCGTCGGTGCCGGTGGCCGACGTGTCGGAGAGCGAGGGGAGGTACCAGACCAGATGGGGTCGGGAGCCGAGGAGTTGGAGGGCGAGCGAGGCGTTGCCCTGCTGGTCGAGGCGGTCGTTGAGGAGGATGTCGGGAGCGCCGAGGGCGACGGTGTCGCCGTTCCCGGTCGTGTCCGGGACGCGCAGCAGGGTGGCCAGGCGCTCGCTGGGGTAGCACTGGTCGGCGTCGAGGTGCGTGGTGCTGTAGCGGACGCCGCCCGTGTCGGCGGTGCCCGCGCGCTGGGCGGCGGGCAGGTCGCAGTCGGGGGCGAGCGTCGAGTCGAGGCTGGTGGCGGGGTCGGCGGTGACGCCGGGGGCGAGCCGTTCGACGGAGGCGCTGCCGGAGGCGACCAGGACGGTTCGGCCGCCGGAGTCGGCGAACGAGTCGTGCAGGCGGGACTGCTGACCTCGGGTCAGGAGGTCGGGGGCGGCGACCAGGAGGGTGGTGTCCGGGCCGGATGCGGCGGCGGCCTCGTCCAGGGTGGTCACCACTCGGGTGTCCACGCCGCGGTCGGCGAGGAGTTCGGCCACGGCGCGGCTGCCGCCCGGGTCGGCGGAGCGCGGGTCGAGTTCGCCGTGGCGGGCGTCGGAGCGGATCACGGCGATGGCGATTGCTCCCGCGACGAGCAGCACGAGGGCGAGCACGATGCCGCGCGTGCGGGTCCACATCTGGCGGGCGGTGGGCGAGGCCGAGGTGGACGGGAGCGTGGCCTCGGTGGTCATTCGGCGGCTCCCTGGCGGGTGTGGGGGGCCGTGCTCTGGGCGCTGCTGGTGGCGAGCTGGGGCTTGGTGCGTTCCAGGTCGCGGTCGAGTTCGGCGATGCGGTGGTACGACTGCTCGGTCGCCGAGCGGCCGCCGTACGTCACGTCGTCGAAGTCCCGGGCGGCGGCGCGCAGTCGGTCGGTGTGGGCGGGCAGGGCCCGGCCGGCTTCGGCGGCCGCCTCGTCGGCGGTGCGGCCGGGGCGAACGTCGAGGAGTGCGCGTTCCTCCAGGGCACGGACGAGGGCCCGCATGCGTTCCTGGACGGCCTGGTTCCAGTGGCCCTGGGCGGCGTGTGCCTCGGCGGCGGAGCGGTGGTCGGCGGCGCTGCGGGGGCGGTCGTCGAACAGGGCGGCGGACGAGGTGGGCCCGCGGCGCGGGGTGCCCAGGCGCCACCACAGGGCGCCCAGGACCGCGACGACGGCCAGGATGATGACGGCCAGGCCGAGTGTGCCGCCGGGTGTCGCGGACGAGGCGGCGTTGAAGAGTTTGTCGAGCCAGTTCCAGAAGGCGTCGAGGGCGCGCTGGAAGAGGCTGGGGTCGTTCTCGTGGTACATGCCCTTGGACAGCTCGCGTCGGGCCGCCTCGCGCGCGGGGTCGCGTGGGGTGGTGAGGGGCGGCTCGTCGGTGGAGCGCGCCGACGACAGTACGGAGGTGTCGCCGGCGCGCAGGAGCGTCCGTATGGCGGTGTGTGGCAGTGCCGTTGTGAGAGGTTCCCCCGCCCAGCTCACGGCATCAGCTCCCCGGGGTGGTGCCGGGGGCGTTGGGGCCGTAGCCCTGGACGCCTGCGGCGCGGGCCAGTTCGAGGTCGAGGGCCTCGCGGCGGATGCGCTGGTCGATGTAGAGGAGCACGGTGACGCCGGCTGTGATCGGGAAGGTGATCATGGAGCCGATCACCGCGCCGATGCCGCTGACGATGAGGAAGGTCCAGCCGAGGCCGGCGCCGCCGCTGTTGAGCCAGCCGGTCACGCCGTCGCCGCTGAGGGCCGCGGCGAGGAAGGTGAACGGGATGACGATGATCGAGGCGACGACGTTCGCGATGATCGTGGCGAGCAGCTGGATACCGAAGATCCGCCACCAGGTGCCCTGGACGAGCTTCGCGGAGCGGCTCATGGCCTTCTTGATGCCCTGCTTCTCCAGCATCAGGGGGGGCGAGGCCAGGGAAAAGCGGATCATCAGCCAGAGGGCGACGATGCCGGCGCCGATGACGCCCAGGACGGTGAGGGCGACGCCTGGCCCGGTGCTCCCGGAGGCGGTGATGAGAATGCCGGGCAGGGTGCCCACGGTGACGATGCCGGCGGTGATGAGCAGCAACAAGCAGATGAGGCCGAACAGTTTGACGACCTGAGGGCGTGCGTCCCGCCAGGCCTCGCCGATGGTCACCGGCTTGCCGAGTACGGCGCGGCTGGTGACGGTGGTGAGCAGTGCGGTCGCGATGACGGTGCCGACCAGGGAGATCACGAAGACGACGCTGGAGTTGAGCAGGGCGTCGCTCATGGCGCGGCTCAGCTCGCTGAGGGTGGCGCTCGGGTCGTTGAGGGCTTCGGTGCTGGAGTTGTCCAGGACGAGGCCCTGGAACAGGACGACGATGATCTCGGTGAGGACCGCGACGGTCAGGGAGATGCCGAGGACCGTGCGCCAGTAGGTGCGCATGGTGGAGACGGCGCCGTCGAGGATCTCGCCCACGCCGAGGGGGCGCAGCGGGATGATGCCGGGTTTGGCGGCGGGCGGGGGGCCGCCCCAGCCGCTTCCCCAGCCGCCGTAGGCGCCGGGGCTACCGGGGGCTCCGTATCCGCCGCCGTATCCGCCGGGGCCTGCGGGTCCGCCAGGACCGTATCCGGCCGGGCCGTGGCCGCCGGGGGGCTGGGTGCCCCAGCCCGGGCCGGGTGGCGGGGGCGGGGGAGCCTGGCCGGGGACGGTCGGGGCGCTGGGGGCGGACCACTGGGCGGGTGGCGGCTGGTCCTTGGACCACTGCGGGCCGGGGCCCTGCGGGGCCTGGCCAGGCTGGCCCGCTTGGCCGGGCTGGTCCGTGGGCTGTCCCGGGCCGGGGCGGTCGGTGGGCTCGGCAGTACCGGACGGGTCCGGCTTCTGCCCGTCGGACGGGGCGGATCCGGGCGAGGCCCAGCCCGGAGTGTCGTTCATCGTCGCTCCTTCACGGTGCCCGTCCGCGGTCGCGGCGGCAGGTTGGCAGCCATCGTGCCATGGGGTGGTCTTGGAATGACCGGCCGCGGTATGGGCTGCGTACCTTCAATTGTCCGCTCGATTGGGGGCAGACTGACCGCATGGCTGATCAGTACGCGTACAGCGGCGATGACAAGCGGCCGACCGAGATCTCCGCGATCCGTTGGGAGGAGCCACCGGAAGGACCCGTACTGGTCCTTCTCGACCAGACGAGGCTGCCGGCCGAGGAGGTCGAGCTGGTCTGCACGGACGCGCCCGCGCTGGTGGAGGCGATCCGCTCGCTCGCGGTGCGCGGGGCGCCGCTGCTCGGTATCGCGGGGGCGTACGGTGTCGCGCTCGCCGCCGTGCGGGGCTTCGACGTGGACGAGGCCGCGGCGGCGCTGGCGAGTGCCCGGCCCACCGCGGTGAATCTGGCCCTCGGTGTGCGCCGGGCGCACTCGGCCCATGAGGCGGCGCTCGCCAAGGGCGGTGATGTCAGGCAGGCGGCCTCGGCAGCGCTGGCCGCGGCGCGGCAGTTGCACCGGGAGGATGCCGAGGCGAGTGCGCGGATGGCCGAGCACGGGCTGACGCTGCTGGACGAACTGCTGCCCGGCGGTGGGCACCGGATCCTCACCCACTGCAACACCGGTTCGCTGGTGTCGGGCGGGGAGGGGACGGCGTTCGCGGTGGCGCTCGCGGCGCACCGGGTGGGCAGGCTCCGGCGCCTGTGGGTGGACGAGACGCGGCCGTTGCTGCAGGGCGCTCGCCTGACGGCGTACGAGGCGGCGCGCAGCGGGATGGCGTACACGCTGCTCACCGACAACGCTGCGGGGTCGCTGTTCGCCGCAGGGGAGGTGGACGCGGTGCTGATCGGGGCGGACCGCATCACGGCGGACGGCTCGGTCGCGAACAAGGTGGGGAGTTATCCGCTGGCGGTGCTGGCGCGGTACCACCATGTGCCGTTCATCGTGGTGGCGCCGGTGACGACGGTGGATCCGGACACCCCGGACGGGGCGTCCATCGAGGTCGAGCAGCGTCCTGGTCACGAGGTGACCGAGGTGGTGGCGCCGCAGGCGCCGGTGGCCGGTGCGTCGGAGGCGGGGGGTGGCATTCCCGTGGCGCCGCTGGGGACGCAGGCGTACAACCCGGCGTTCGATGTGACTCCGGCCGAGCTGGTGACGGCGATCGTCACGGAGGAGGGTGTGGTTTCGCCGGTGACGGCGGAGGCGCTGGCGGAGGTGTGTGCGCGGTCGCGGAGGGTGACGACGGGCTGAGTCGGACGGCTGTCGGAGCGGGTGCGGGGCGGGCGGGCTCCGGCGGTCGCGTCCCTCGCCCGTGTGCCGCGGGCCCGGTCGGCGGGCGCCGTGGAGATCAACTATGGGCGGGCGAGGGCAGACAGTAGCGCTTGCTGCGACTATGGTCACTGGCCGGTGACCTACCTCACCACTGCCTTCGCCACTGTTATGAGAATGGGATGATGTCGTTTATGAAGGGACGAGTCCTTGTCGTCGACGACGACACCGCACTGGCCGAGATGCTCGGCATCGTGCTGCGTGGTGAGGGTTTTGAGCCGTCTTTCGTGGCCGACGGTGACAAGGCGCTGGCCGCTTTCCGTGAGGCCAAGCCCGATCTGGTGCTGCTGGACCTGATGCTGCCCGGTCGGGACGGCATCGAGGTGTGCCGTCTGATCAGGGCGGAGTCCGGGGTGCCGATCGTGATGCTCACGGCGAAGAGCGACACGGTTGACGTCGTGGTGGGCCTGGAGTCGGGTGCCGACGACTACATCGTGAAGCCGTTCAAGCCGAAGGAGCTGGTCGCCCGGATCCGGGCGCGGCTGCGGAGGTCGGAGGAGCCCGCTCCGGAGCAGCTCGCCATCGGTGACCTGGTCATCGACGTGGCCGGGCACTCCGTGAAGCGGGACGGGCAGTCGATCGCGCTGACGCCGCTGGAGTTCGACCTGCTGGTCGCGCTCGCGCGCAAGCCGTGGCAGGTGTTCACGCGCGAGGTGCTGCTGGAGCAGGTGTGGGGCTACCGGCACGCGGCGGACACGCGGCTGGTCAACGTGCATGTGCAGCGGCTGCGCTCCAAGGTCGAGAAGGACCCGGAGAAGCCGGAGATCGTGGTGACCGTCCGTGGTGTCGGGTACAAGGCAGGACCGAGCTGACATGTCCGGCGACAGTGCCGCTTCGGCGCCCGGACGGTCCGGGGCCCGCCCGGGGCGGCCTGTCGGGCGGAAGAAGGCGGGTTCCCGCTGGGGACGGTTCCTGGAGAGCGGGCTGCTGCTCCAGGGCGGCGTTCAGGGCAGTCCGGTCATCCGCCTGTTCATGCGGTGGGTGCGCCGGCCCTTGCTGCCCGTCATGCGGCTGTGGCGGCGCAACATCCAGCTCAAGGTCGTCGTCACGACGCTGCTGATGTCGCTGGGTGTGGTGCTGCTGCTGGGCTTCGTCGTCATCGGGCAGGTGCGCAACGGCCTGCTGGACGCGAAGGTGAAGGCGTCCCAGAGTCAGGCCACCGGCGGGTTCGCGGTGGCCAAGCAGCGGGCCGACGAGGCGGCGAGCGGGACCGGCGACGATGTCGCCACGGCGGACGGCCGTCCCGCGCAGAACGTCATCCAGTGGATGAGTGATCTGGTGTCCTCGCTGTCCAGTGGCGGGCAGGGCGCGTTTGACGTGGTCACGCTTCCGGCTTCCGACGCCGATGGTGCGGGCGGGCGCGGTCCGCGTGCCTCCGGTGAGGTGGACTGGAGCAAGAGTGTGCCCGCGGCGCTGCGGGAGCGGATCGGCAGCAGTACGGCGGCCGCGCAGAGCTACAGCCGGGTCATCTACAACAACGACACCAAGGACTCCCAGCCCGCTCTGGTCATCGGCAAGCAGGTCAACGACCCGAACGGCGATCCTTACCAGCTCTACTACCTCTTCCCGCTCACCCAGGAGGAGAAGTCGCTGAGCCTGGTCAAGGGGACTCTGGCGACGGCCGGGCTGTTCGTCGTGGTGCTGCTCGGGGCCATTGCCTGGCTCGTGGTGCGGCAGGTCGTCACGCCGGTGCGGATGGCGGCGGGGATCGCCGAGCGGCTGTCGGCCGGGCGGCTTCAGGAACGTATGAAGGTCACCGGCGAGGACGACATCGCGCGGCTCGGCGAGGCCTTCAACAAGATGGCGCAGAACCTTCAGCTGAAGATCAGCCAGCTGGAGGACCTGTCGCGCATGCAGCGCCGGTTCGTGTCGGACGTGTCGCACGAGCTGCGTACGCCGCTGACGACCGTACGGATGGCGGCGGACGTCATCCATGAGGCGCGGGAGGACTTCGACCCGATCACCGCGCGGTCGGCGGAGCTGCTCGCCGACCAGCTGGACCGGTTCGAGTCGCTGCTCGCGGACCTGCTGGAGATCAGCCGTTTCGACGCGGGTGCCGCGGCGCTGGAGGCGGAGCCGATAGACCTCAGGGAGGTCGTGCGGCGGGTGGTCAGCGGGGCCGAGCCGCTCGCGGAGCGCAAGGGCACGCAGATCCGGGTGTCCGGAGACCAGCAGCCCGTCGTCGCCGAGGCCGACGCCCGGCGCGTGGAGCGTGTGCTGCGCAATCTCGTCGTGAACGCCGTGGAGCACGGTGAGGGCAGGGATGTCGTCGTCAAGCTCGCCGCTGCCGGTGGCGCGGTCGCCGTCGCGGTGCGGGACTACGGGGTCGGGCTGAAGCCGGGCGAGGCGACCCGGGTGTTCAGCCGCTTCTGGCGGGCTGACCCGGCACGCGCGCGTACCACGGGTGGTACGGGGCTCGGGCTGTCCATCGCCCTGGAGGACGCGCGGCTGCACGGCGGCTGGCTGCAGGCTTGGGGTGAGCCGGGCGGCGGTTCACAGTTCCGGCTGACGCTGCCCAGGACGGCGGACGAGCCGCTGCGGGGCTCCCCGATACCGCTGGAGCCCAAGGACTCACGGCGCAACCGGGGGCTCGACGACGCGGGTCTGCCGCGCGGCGGTAGGGACGGCGAGAAGCGGGCGACCGTGCCGGCGCAGCCGGCGAGCGGTCCGGTGCCGCCGGGTCAGGCGCGGAACCCGATACCGCCGCGGGCGGCCACGGTGGCTCCTACGGCCGATCCGACGGCGCTGCCCGGCAACGGCGCGCGCGTGGTGCCGCGGCCCGCCTCCGGCACGCGGCGGCCGGACGATCCGGCAGCGGAGCCGTCGGCTCGTGGCGGGAGTGCGGAGGGCCCGGCGGGCTCGGTCGGCACCGGCGGTGTGGGTGGTACGGCGGGGGCGGCTCGCGACGAGGATGCGGGCGATCCGGCCGGTACGGCTGGTGACGGGGCCGGCAGTGATTCTGCGGGGACGCCCCGGGAACCGGTCGCGAGCGAGCCGCGGCACAAGGACAACGGCTCCGCGGGCTCGGGCAGGGAAGTCGAGCCGGGACACGCGGACAGGCAAGGGGAGGCATCTCGTGGGCGCTGACCGCGAGGGGCGCGGTCGGCGTACGCCCGCGCGCGTGATGGCGTACGCCGCCGGTGGAGTGCTGGTGCTGGCGGGGTGTGCCTCGATGCCGGACAGCGGGGATCTGCGGGGCGTGGAGTCCACGCCGCGCCAGGACACCCAGGTGCGGGTGTTCGCCGTACCGCCGGGGGAGGACGCGCCGCCCTCGGAGATCGTGCAGGGCTTCCTGGAGGCGCTCACCAGCGACGATCCGCACTACAAGACCGCGCGCCAGTACCTGACCGGCGAGGCCGCGAAGACCTGGCGGCCTGAGCTGTCCACCACGGTGCTCACGGACGGGCCGGGTGCCAAGGCCGAGGGTGCCGGCGGCCGGGAGGACACGGGCGAGATCTCGTACACGCTGACCGGCACCAAGGTGGCCACCGTGGATGCGCAGCAGTCGTACGCGCCGGCGACCGGGGCCTACGGCAGGACCGTGCACCTGACGCAGGACGAGAAGACGAAGCAGTGGCGGATCGACGTGCTGCCCCAGGGTGTCCTGATGGGCCAGTCGGACTTCCAGCGCAACTACATGTCCGTCAACAAGTACTACTTCGCCTCGAACACCATGGCGGCCGGGGCGAACACGCAGCCCACGGCGGTCGCCGACCCCGTCTACGTCCGCCGGCGCGTGCAGCCCATGACGCAGATGGTGCGCTCCCTGCTCAACGGGCCCACGCGGTGGCTGGGGCCTGTGGTCAGGTCGAGCGTGCCCACGGGTGCGGCGCTGGCGAAGGACGCCGGCTCACTGACGCCCGACGAGCGGAACAAGCTCACGGTCCCGCTCAACGACAGGGCCGCGGGCATCGGCACCAACCGGTGCCAGGAGATGGCCGCCCAGATGCTGTTCACGCTGCGGAATCTCAGCCCGGCGGTGGACGAGGTCGAGCTGCGGGCCGGCGGGGCGGAGCTGTGCTCGCTCACGCAGGAAGCGGCCGATGCGGCGGCCTTCCGGACCACGGCGCGCCACCCCGACTACCTGTACTTCGTCGACGCCAAGGACCGGCTCGTACGGATCCCGGCGGGCAGCAGCGACACCAAGCCGGACACGGCGCCGGGGGCGCTGGGCGAGGGTGACACCGCGCTGCGGTCGGTGGCGGTGTCGCGGGACGAGCACACCGCGGCCGGTGTCGGCCTCGACGGCAGGTCGCTGTATGTGGGGTCGCTGGTCTCGGGCGGTTCGCTGGGCGAGCCGGTGCTGCGCAGCCAGGGCCGGACCGAGGAGGACCGGCTGACGACACCCAGCTGGGACGCGGACGACGGCCTGTGGGTGGCCGACCGTGACCCGGACGACCCCCGCCTGCTTCTGTTCCAGGAGGGCAAGGGCGATCCGCTGGAGGTGCGCACACCGCACCTGGACGGACGGATCCAGTCCGTGCGGGTGGCCGCCGACGGGGTGCGGATCGCGCTCGTCGTGGAGAAGGGCGGCAAGAAGACCCTGCTCATCGGGCTGATCGAGCGGGAGGAGAAGCCGGGCGGGAAGCCGGCCGTCCGGGTGGTCGAACTTCGCTCCGCGACGCCGGAGTTGGAGGAGGTCACGGCCATGTCGTGGGCCGGGGACAGCCGGCTCGTGGTGGTCGGGCGCGAGCACGGGGGCGTGGAGCAGATGCGGTACGTCCAGGTCGACGGCTCCACGCCGGACGTGCCGGCGCCCGCGGCGCTGACCGGCGTCAAGGAGGTGACCGCCGCCGAGGACGACCGGCTGCCGCTGGTGGCGTACTCGGTGGACGGGATCGTCCGGCTGCCGTCGGGCGCGCAGTGGCAGAAGGTGACCGAGGGGACGGCGCCGGTCTATCCGGGGTGAGCTCCGGTCCATGGTGCCGGTCTACCCGGGGTGAGCCCCGGTCCATGGTGCCGGTCTACCCGGGGTGAGCCCCGGTTCATGGCGCCGGTTTTTGTCCCGGGTGAGCGCCGGTTCATGCCGCCGGTTTGCCCTGGGTGAGGCGTCCCGGTGGGGATGCGGTGGGTGCTGGCGAGGGCCGGTGGAAGTCGGCCGTCGGCCTGGGGCGACGCGTTGTTCACAGGGAGTTGTCCACAGGGGTGGCAGGGGGTCCTCGCTGTTGGCACAGTGGTGCCATGCGGGGGTGGTGGCAGGACCTCACCGACCTGGTGCTGCCGGGCGAGTGCGGGGGCTGCGGGGCGCCTCGTACGGTGCTGTGCGCGAAGTGCCGTGCGGTGCTGAGCGGAGCCGTGGCGCATCGGGTGCGGCCGGTGCCGGAGCCACCGGGGCTGCCGGTGGTGCACGCGGCTGCTCGGTACGCGGACGAGGTCCGGGCGACGCTGCTGGCCCACAAGGAACGGGGGGCCCTGGTACTCGCCGGCCCGCTCGGGGCTGCTCTGGCGGGAGCGGTACGGGAGGGGCTTGCAGCAGTGCGGAGCGGGTCCAGGCGCGGAGGGGCGCGGTCGTGGGGCAGCGGGCCGCCTGTGCTGCTCGTGCCCGTTCCGTCCGGGCGGCGGGCCGTGCGGGCCCGGGGGCATGATCCGGCGCGGCGGATCGCGCTCGCGGCGGCGGGTGAGCTGCGGCGGAGCGGGGTGCCGGCCAGGGTGCTCGGCGTGCTGCGGCAGCGGCGGGCCGTGGCCGACCAGTCGGGGCTCAACTCCCGGCAGCGGCTGGACAATCTCGCGGGCGCGCTGGCGGTGGTGCCCGGTGGTGCCCGGCTGCTCTCCGAGGGCCCGGTCGTCCTGGTCGACGACGTGATGACCACGGGGGCGTCCCTGACGGAAGCCGCGCGTGCCGTGCGGTCGGTGGCGGGGCTGGTTTCGAACGCTGCGGGGACTGGGGCCGTGTACAGGGGAGAGACGTGGGAAAGCAGAGAAGAACAGAACGTCGGAACAAGGCGAGAGAGGACGGGCCGATGGCCCGCCCGGCAGGGAATCACGGGTGCGGGCGGCGCCAGTGCGGTCGTTGACGTGGTGTGCGCGGCTGTGGTCGCGGCATCGCCGGACTCTTTCGAAATAAACCGGAACTGACTGAGAACTTGCGTCGTTGCAGGTAACGAGAGGGCCTATTCACCTGAACGGAGGTACGCCGCAGTAGAGGGTGACGACATCCGTCCGGGCGAGATATGTTCGGTTGAGAGGGAAAGCCGCAGGCCACACCTCTCAAAACCGAATGCCGTGCTGCGGGTTTTTCTTCATCACTCGCGACGGTGGAGTGGAGATCTCGCTCACGGGGGAGGAGGTGGAAGTCACCGAGTGTCCGAGGTTCCGGGTCTCACCGGAACCTGGTGCAAAAGGGAGATGCTCCGCACCGAAGCGGAGTGATCCGGGAACGGAGTTCTGCGTGGACATCGTCGTCAAGGGCCGCAAGACCGAGGTGCCCGAGCGGTTCCGGAAGCACGTGGCCGAGAAGCTGAAGCTGGAGAAGATCCAGAAGCTCGATGGCAAGGTGATCAGCCTCGACGTCGAGGTGTCCAAGGAGCCCAACCCCCGGCAGGCCGACCGCTGTGACCGAGTGGAGATCACGCTCCGCTCCCGCGGTCCGGTGATCCGGGCGGAGGCAGCGGCGAGCGATCCGTACGCGGCGCTCGACCTGGCGGCGGAAAAGCTGGAAGCCCGGCTGCGCAGGCAGCACGACAAGCGGTTCTCGCGTCGTGGCTCGCGCCGGATCCCGGCCGCCGAGGTCGCCGACCACGTCCCGGGTGTGGCGACGCTCAACGGCAACGGCCTGGTGCCGACCGCGCAGGAAGAGCCGGAGGCCGTGCCCACGAAGAAGATCGGCTCGCTGGAAGTACAGGGTGACGGCCCCATCGTCGTCCGCGAGAAGACCCACGTCGCAGCGCCCATGACCCTCGACCAGGCTCTCTACGAGATGGAGCTGGTCGGGCACGACTTCTACTTGTTCGTCGACTCCGAGACCAAGGAACCGAGTGTCGTCTACCGACGGCACGCCTACGACTACGGCGTGATCCACCTCAGCACGGACACGATGGTCACGCAGGTGCACGCCCCCGATGCGGGTGGTGCGCTCGGCGGCTGACCGTGCCGGGTGACAGCGGAGCAGGTGCCCCTGGAGCGCGTGTGCGCCCCCAGGGGCACCCCTGTGCGACCACTGCGCGCCCCGCTCGGTCGCCCCGGTGCCGTCCGGGCATGAAATCATGGTGGCAGCGATCCAACCGGTGGGTCGTTGCTCTGGGTTGGCGATGGCTCAGGACCTCAGGCCACAGCCTTCAGGGGGAGGAACGATGGCGGACAGCTTCGGACCGATGCGTGACGAGGATGCCGACGACGGCGTCGTCGGCATGGGCCCGGACACGGACTCTCCACGCAAGGAGCCGATCAGAGTCCTTGTGGTGGACGACCACGCCCTGTTCCGCCGTGGCCTGGAGATCGTGCTCGCGGCCGAGGAGGACATCCAGGTCATCGGGGAGGCCGGTGACGGTGCCGAGGCCGTCGAGAAGGCTGCCGACCTGCTGCCCGACATCGTCCTGATGGACGTGCGGATGCCCAAGCGGGGCGGGATCGAGGCGTGCACCTCCATCAAGGAAGTCGCACCCAGCGCCAAGATCATCATGCTGACGATCAGCGATGAGGAAGCCGATCTCTACGACGCCATCAAGGCGGGTGCGACCGGCTATCTCCTCAAGGAGATCTCGACGGACGAGGTGGCCACCGCCATTCGCGCGGTGGCCGACGGGCAGTCGCAGATCAGCCCGTCCATGGCGTCGAAGCTGCTCACCGAGTTCAAGTCGATGATCCAGCGCACGGACGAGCGCCGGCTGGTGCCCGCGCCGCGGCTGACGGACCGCGAACTCGAAGTCCTCAAACTCGTCGCGACGGGGATGAACAACCGTGACATCGCCAAGGAGTTGTTCATCTCCGAGAACACCGTGAAGAACCATGTGCGCAACATCCTGGAGAAGCTGCAGTTGCACTCCAGGATGGAGGCGGTGGTGTACGCGATGCGGGAGAAGATTCTCGAGATTCGGTGAAGCGTGAAGCGGTGAATCGGTGATCCGGTAGAGCTCAGCCAAGGATGCGGGCAATCTCCTTCGTGAGGGGCTCGCGCAGAGCCGGAGTGTCGACCCGCTCCACGCGCACGTCCGTGCAGTTCACCCAGGTCGCCGCCTCGGCCAGGGCCTGGGCGACGGCCGGGACCGCCTTCGGGCCGTCGAGCGTGACCTGCCTGGCCACCAGCGTGCCGCCCTCGCGGGCCGGGTCCACGCGGCCGACGAGCCGGCCGCTGGCCAGGACCGGCATCGCGAAGTAGCCGTGCACCCGCTTCTGCTTGGGGACGTAGGCCTCCAGGCGGTGGGTGAAGCCGAAGATCCGCTCCGTGCGCGCCCGCTCCCAGATCAGGGAGTCGAACGGCGACAGGAGGGTGGTGCGGTGGCGGCCGCGCGGAGGTGTCTCCAGGGCCGCGGGGTCGGCCCAGGCCGGCTTGGACCAGCCCTCGACCGAGACCGGGACCAGGCCCGAGTCGGCGATCACCGCGTCGACCTGTTCGCCCTTGAGGCGGTGGTAGTCGGCGATGTCCGCGCGGGTGCCGACGCCGAGGGACTGACCCGCCAGGCGGACCAGGCGGCGCACGCACTCGGTGTCGTCGAGCTCGTCGTGCAGCAGGGGCTGCGGGACGGCGCGCTCGGCGAGGTCGTAGAGGCGCTTCCAGCCGCGGCGCTCCACGCAGACCACCTCGCCGTACATCAGGGCGCGTTCGACGGCGACCTTCGTGCCGGACCAGTCCCACCAGTCGTTCGTCTTCTTCGCGCCGCCCAACTCCGTGGCGGTGAGGGGGCCTTCGGAGCGGAGCTGCTTGATGACCTGGTCGTAGACACCGTCCGGGAGCTCGTGGTTCCAGTGCGGGCGGTTGCGGTAGGCGCGGCGGCGGAAGGCGAAGTGGGGCCACTCCTCGATGGGGAGGATGCAGGCCGCGTGGGACCAGTACTCGAAGGCATGGGTGTCCTGCCAGTAGGCGTTCTCGACTGTCTTCCGGCCTACCGCGCCCAGGCGGGCGTACGGGACGAGCTCGTGGGAGCGGGCCAGGACCGAGATGGTGTCGAGCTGTATCGCGCCCAGGTGGCGGAGGATGCCGCGGACGCCGGAGCGGCGGTCCGGGGCGCCGAGGAAGCCCTGGGCGCGGAGCGCCAGGCGGCGGGCCTCGTCTGCGGAGAGTTGTGCGGTGGGGCGCGGGGTGGTCATGGGTCCGCACGATAGGGGGTGGGACTGACAATCGGGCGTGACCTGCGGGGTTGGGTGTCCGGTGCTGGGTGTTGGTGCTGGGGGCGGGGCGATTCGCAGCCCGGCGTTGCGGGGTGCCTCCCCCACTCTCGGCTTCGCTCGAGCGGGGGGACCCCCACCGCCCACCCGTGCCGCCCCTAGCGGCACGCATGCCCGCAGCTAGGGCTCACTCGGGTTGCTCCTGGCGGCACGCATGCCCGCAGCTAGGGAGTGGGCGGGGTGCCGGGCGGTGCCGGGAGGTATGGGGCCGTTGAGGGGAGGCTCAGGTCTGAGGGGAGGAGGGAGCCTACCCAGGAGTCTCGGCGGACTCCCTTGTTATTGACGGCGGCGCGCAGGGTGCCTTCGATGGTGAAGCCGGAGCGTTCCGCCACGGCGCGGGAGGCGCGGTTGCCCACCTCGGCGCGCCATTCGATGCGGTCGAGCGCGGCGTGGACGAAGGCCCAGCGGCAGGCGGTGAGGACGGCCTCCGTGATGTAGCCGTTGGCGCGGTGCCGCTTCGTGGCCCAGAAGCCGATCTCGCCGACGCCCAGGGCGCGCATGGTGATGCCGAGCATGCCCGCCAGCTCTCCGGAGTGGAGGAAGACGCCGAGAGTGAACATGGACCCGTCCGTCCAGCCGTCCGGGACCATCTGTTCCGTGAAGCCCTGGGCGTGCTCGCGGAGGTAGGGCGAGGGGATCGTGGTCCAGCGCTGGATGTCGGGGTCCTGGCAGGCGTCGTACACCGCGTCGGTGTCCTGAGGGCCGACCGTGCGCAGCAGGAGGCGGTCCGTGGTGAGGGTGACGGGATCCATCGGCCGATTCTGCTCGGAGGTCGCCGAACGTGTCATCTGTTTGCTGTGGGTGAGTGCGTTGTCACGCTTCGCTTAATTCGGTCGGGGGATGCGGCACTATCCGCGGCGCCCGGACGTTGTCCCCTTTGAAGCAGACGTGAATCAGAATTGAAGCAGCGGACGGTCGCCGTCACGGCAGGCCCTCCCGGCGCGGTGGGGTCCTCGCATACGATGGCCGTTGCTCAGTAAGTCAAGTGGTAACCGACCGTCCCAGGCCCGACCGGCAAGGAGACCAACCCCCGTGTCCGTCCTCTCGAAGATCATGCGTGCAGGCGAAGGCAAGATCCTGCGCAAGCTGCACCGCATCGCGGACCAGGTCAACTCCATCGAAGAGGACTTCGTCGACCTCTCCGACGCCGAGCTGCGCGCCCTCACCGATGAGTACAAGCAGCGCTACGCCGACGGCGAGACCCTGGACGACCTGCTGCCCGAGGCGTTCGCCACCGTCCGCGAGGCCGCCAAGCGCGTCCTCGGCCAGCGTCACTACGACGTGCAGATGATGGGCGGCGCCGCCCTGCACATGGGCTACGTGGCCGAGATGAAGACCGGTGAGGGCAAGACCCTCGTCGGCACGCTGCCGGCGTATCTGAACGCGCTGTCCGGCAAGGGCGTCCACATCATCACGGTCAACGACTATCTGGCCGAGCGCGACTCCGAGATGATGGGCCGCGTCCACCGGTTCCTGGGCCTCGAGGTCGGCTGCATCCTCGCCAACATGACGCCGGCTCAGCGCCGCGAGCAGTACGCCTCCGACATCACGTACGGCACGAACAACGAGTTCGGCTTCGACTACCTGCGCGACAACATGGCGTGGTCCCAGGACGAGCTCGTCCAGCGCGGCCACAACTTCGCCATCGTCGACGAGGTCGACTCCATCCTCATCGACGAGGCCCGTACGCCGCTGATCATCTCCGGCCCGGCCGACCAGGCCACCAAGTGGTACGGGGACTTCGCCAAGCTGGTGAAGCGGCTCAAGCGCGGCGAGGCCGGTCAGCCGCTCAAGGGCATCGAGGAGACCGGCGACTACGACGTCGACGAGAAGAAGCGCACGGTCGCCATCCACGAGTCCGGCGTCAGCAAGGTCGAGGACTGGCTGGGCATCGACAACCTCTACGAGTCGGTGAACACCCCTCTGGTGGGCTACCTGAACAACGCCATCAAGGCCAAGGAGCTCTTCAAGAAGGACAAGGACTACGTCATCATCGACGACGAGGTCATGATCGTCGACGAGCACACCGGACGTATCCTCGCCGGCCGCCGTTACAACGAGGGCATGCACCAGGCGATCGAGGCCAAGGAAGCGGTCCCGATCAAGGACGAGAACCAGACGCTCGCCACGATCACCCTCCAGAACTTCTTCCGCCTCTACAAGCGCCACGACCACAACGAGAAGGAACAGCCCGGCCTGTGCGGCATGACCGGTACGGCCATGACCGAGGCAGCCGAGTTCCACCAGATCTACAAGCTCGGTGTGGTGCCGATCCCGACCAACCGGCCGATGGTCCGCAAGGACCAGTCGGACCTGATCTACCGGACCGAGGTCGCCAAGTTCGAGGCGGTCGTCGACGACATCGAGGAGAAGCACCGCAAGGGGCAGCCGATCCTCGTCGGCACCACCTCGGTCGAGAAGTCCGAGTACCTCTCGCAGCAGCTCAGCAAGCGCGGCATCCAGCACGAGGTGCTGAACGCCAAGCAGCACGACCGTGAGGCGACGATCGTCGCCCAGGCGGGTCGCAAGGGCTCCGTCACAGTGGCCACGAACATGGCCGGCCGTGGTACGGACATCAAGCTCGGCGGCAACCCCGAGGACCTCGCCGAGGCGGAGCTGCGCCAGCGCGGCCTCGACCCCGAGGAGCACATCGAGGAGTGGGCGCACGCCCTGCCCGAGGCGCTCAAGCGGGCCGAGAAGGCCGTCCAGGCCGAGAAGGACGAGGTCGAGAAGCTCGGCGGGCTCTACGTGCTGGGCACCGAGCGCCACGAGTCCCGGCGGATCGACAACCAGCTGCGCGGTCGTTCCGGCCGTCAGGGCGACCCTGGTGAGTCCCGCTTCTACCTCTCGCTCGGCGACGACCTGATGCGGCTGTTCAAGGCCCAGATGGTCGAGCGTGTGATGTCGATGGCGAACGTCCCCGACGACGTGCCGATCGAGAACAAGATGGTCACGCGCGCGATCGCCTCCGCCCAGTCGCAGGTCGAGCAGCAGAACTTCGAGACCCGCAAGAACGTCCTGAAGTACGACGAGGTCCTCAACCGCCAGCGTGAGGTCATCTACGGCGAGCGCCGCCGCGTCCTGGAGGGCGAGGACCTGCACGAGCAGGTGCAGCACTTCATGGACGACACCATCGACGCCTATGTGCAGGCCGAGACCGCCGAGGGCTTCCCCGAGGACTGGGACCTCGACCGGCTGTGGGGCGCGTTCAAGCAGCTCTACCCGGCCAAGGTGACGATCGAGGAGCTGGAGGAGGCCGCCGGCGACCGGGCGGGCCTGACCGCCGAGTTCATCGGCGACTCCATCAAGGACGACATCCACGAGCAGTACGAGGCGCGTGAGGCGCAGCTCGGCTCCGAGATCATGCGTGAGCTGGAGCGCCGGGTCGTGCTGTCGGTCCTGGACCGCAAGTGGCGCGAGCACCTCTACGAGATGGACTACCTCCAGGAGGGCATCGGCCTGCGCGCGATGGCGCAGAAGGACCCGCTGGTCGAGTACCAGCGCGAGGGCTTCGACATGTTCACCGCGATGATGGAGGGCATCAAGGAGGAGTCCGTCGGCTACCTGTTCAACCTGGAGGTCCAGGTCGAGCAGCAGGTCGAGGAGGTCCCGGTCGAGGACACCAAGCCGGTGGCCGACCTGGAGAAGCAGGACGCGGTGCCGGCGCAGGCGGGCTCCCGGCCGGAGATCCGTGCCAAGGGGCTCGACGTCCCGCAGCGGCGCAACCTCCACTTCTCCGCGCCGACGGTCGACGGTGAGGGCGGCACCATCGAGGGCGACTTCACCGAGGACGGCGAGCCGGTGCGTTCCGAGTCCGACGGCCTCACGCGCGCGGAGCGCCGGAAGCAGGCGAAGGGCCGGGGGCGCCGTAAGAAGTGACGGCGGCTGCGGCACCGTAGCGGCTTGAAGGGCCGGGCACCCGAGGGTGTCCGGCCCTTCGGTTTGCCTGTGGCGGTCGTGGCTCGGCTCGGCTTGGGCCTCAGCAGGCCTCTGGGCGGGGTGGGCGGGGGCCGCCCAGTTCCACCGCCGTGCAGCGCCAGCGGAGGTCCTGACCGAGTTCCAGGCGGAAGGCCATGGCGCGGAGCCGGTCGCCGGCACCGATGCGGGCGAACGCCTCGATGGCGCCGGGGCGGGGCTCGTACCAGCCGATGTCCCGGACGACGGGGTGGGCGCCGCGGGTGCGCAGGGGGCCGCGTTCGGCGAGCCAGGCCAGTTCGTCGTAGGCGCGGCCCCGGGTGTGGCGGAGCATCGAGTGGACGGGGCGCCGGCCGCTGAGGACGGCGAGCAGGAGGTCGGCGAAGCGGTCGGTGGGGAGAAGCGGCTGGGGGACCGGCTGGGGAATCGGCCGGCGGGGGCTTTGGGCCGGGACGCGGGGCTTGGTGTCCGTGGGGGTGCCGGGTGTCGGGCGGGGCACTGTGCGCGTGCCGGGTGTCGGGCGGGGCGCTGTGCGGGTGTGGGAGGGAGTCGGCGGGCGGGTGTCGGCGGGGCGGGTGCGGGGGGTCTTGGCGCGGCCGGGGGCCGGGGGACGGTCCCCGGCGGCCGTGGTGCGGGCGGGGCCTCCGCCGGGGGTGCGGGGAGGGGCTGCGCCGCCGGGGGTGCGTGAGGTGGTGTTGCTGGGGGTGTGCGGGGTGGTTTGGCTGGAGTTGCGCGGGGTGGTCTTGCTGGGGGTGTGCGGGGTGGTGCCGCTGGGAGGGCGTGAGGCCGTGTTGTTGGGGGTGCGTGGTGCGGGGCCGGCAGGGGTGCGTGGTGCGGGGCCGGCAGGGGTGCGTGGTGCGGGGCCGGCAGGGGTGCGTGGTGCGGGGCCGGCAGGGGTGCGTGAGGTGGTTCCGCCGGGGCGGCGGGGGTCGCGGCGGGCCGGGGGGCGGCTTGCCGGGCGGTGCTGTGCCCTGGTCATGACCTTGTTCATGGGGGTCCCCGTTTCGTGGGCCGGTGGATACCGGTGAGTAACTTCGGGTTGGTGATCTTGTACGGGGCGCACGGGGGCAGAAGCAAGGAAGCGGGCCTCGGGCCGCGGGCGCCGGAATGTTCACCTATCCGGGTGATCGCGGGAGTGAGGAGCCCGTCAGCGCCGGGGTGCACGGGGTGAATTCCGGGCCCGGGGTGGACGCGTCGGGCGTCACGGGCCGGAACTCGAAAGGGGACCCCCGCACGTATCCTGGAGGCCCTCCGGGGCCCTCCTGAGCTCCTGGGCCCCCGGCCATGAACCGACCACGAAAGCGGCCAGCCATGCGTGTCTACGTGCCCCTGACCCTCCCCGGTCTCGCCGAGGCGTACAAAACGGGTGAGCTGGGAGCCGGGCCGTTCATGGCGTACGCCGTGACGCCCGCACTGCGTGAGTGGTACGTCTCCGAAGACATCGAGGAGCTGGAGTACGCGGCGCTGAACCGGGCGGCGCTGGCCTCCCTGCGGCTGCTGGCGATCGAGCCGGGGGTGCCGCGGCGCCGGGTCGTGGTGGCCGTGGACGTGCCGGACCGGGTCGCGAGTGCCGATCCCGACCGGGGGCTCGATCAGGCGGCGCTGGGGGAGGTGCGGGTTTCCGCTCCCGTGGCGCTGGCCAGGGCGGCGGCGGTGCATGTCGACGCGGATGACGCGGAGGCGGATGTGACGGCGGCTGCCGCGGCGCTGGGGGCGGCGGATGCCGGGGACGACGACGCGCAGTTCGTCGTGGACGGGGCCGAGGACCACGAGCTGCTGTGGTTCGCCACGCAGGAGATCCCGAACCTGGTGGGGCAGGGGGACTGAGCGACCCGGGTCCGGGCGCCGCCGGGGGCGCGTTGGGGCGCTGTTCTCTTGATTGTCAGTGGGGCCGGGTACGTTTTCAGGCATGGGGACGAAGACGGGCGCGCACATTGTCTGGGACTGGAACGGGACGCTGTTCCATGACATCGACGCGATCATCGGGGCGACGAACGCGGCCTTCGCCGAGCTGGGGCTGGAGTCGCTGACGCTGGAGAAGTACCGGGAGCTGTACTGCGTGCCGGTGCCGAAGTTCTACGAGCGGCTGCTGGGGCGGCTGCCGACCGAGGCCGAGTGGGAGGCCATGGACGAGATCTTCCACCGGTACTACGCCGAGCACCGGGGAGCGTGCGGGCTGACGGTGGGGGCCGTGGAGCTGCTGTCGGGGTGGCGGTCGGCGGGGCGCAGCCAGTCGATTCTGAGCATGTACGTGCACGAGGAGCTCGTGCCGTTGGTGCGGGGGTTCGGGATCGAGCCGCACTTCATACGGGTGGACGGGCGGACCGGGCCGTCGGGGGGCAGCAAGGCCGAGCACATGGTGCGGCACCTCGCGTCGCTGACGGGGGTGGAGGCGGGGCGGACCGTGGTGATCGGGGATGCGGCGGATGATGCGGTGGCTGCGCTGCATGTGGGGGCTCGGGCTGTGTTGTACACCGGGGGGTCGCACAGCCGGGTGAGTCTTGAGCAGGTGGGCGTGCCGGTCGTGGACACGCTGGAGGAGGCCGTGGCGGAGGCTGAGCGGCTCGCGGCGGCCTGACCGGAGCTGGCCCGCAGCTGAAGGGCACGCGTGCCCGCAGCTGAGGGGTGCGCGTGCACCTCAGCGGGGTGGCGCGGGTGCTCGGCGAAGAGGGGCGCACTGTGCAGAACGTCAAACTTCTTGGCCTGGTTTTGTACACATACGGCTCATGACGGGGCCCCTGTAAGGAGCGATAGCCTTGGTGGCGTGATCAGCGCGATAGTTCGCGGGGACGTCGTCGTCCCTGCCCTGCGCCCGGAGAGCACGGACCACATCCGTGACCGGGCGGCGGTCGCTGGTCTTCGCGGGCGGTACGGGGCATCGATGACTCCCGGGACGCCGAGCACCACCGGGACCGAGGCGTCGCAGAGAGCAGCGTCACACCCGTGGGGCAGCTCAAGAATGGCTCAGACACCCCCGCTCCTCTCGCCTGGCGGCATAGCGTCGGAACAGACCGGATACCCCGTGTCACGGCGTGACGTGGTCAGCGCAGAGACCGTACTTCCTTCTACGTCACGCAACGGCGCGCGACAGGAGCCAGAGGACAATGCAGACCAAGCTGGACGAAGCCAAGGCCGAGTTGCTCGAGAGGGCCGCCCGGGTTGCTGAGAACAGCCCGGTCGGGGGGCACCTACCGACCGGGTCGACGGGCGAGGAGACCCCAGACGCCCAGGAAGCCCCGGACCGCGAGTCCCTGATCTCTTTCCTCCAGCGTTACTACCTGCACACGGCACCGTGGGACCTCGCCGACCGTGACCCGGTCGATGTCTTCGGAGCCGCCGTATCCCACTACCGGCTGGCCGAGAACCGCCCCCAGGGAACGGCCAACGTGCGGGTCCACACTCCCACCGTGGAAGAGAACGGGTGGACGTGCAGCCACTCCGTCGTCGAGGTCGTCACCGACGACATGCCCTTCCTCGTCGACTCCGTCACCAATGAGCTGACCCGGCAGGGGCGCGGGATCCATGTCGTCATCCACCCGCAGTTCGTGGTGCGGCGCGATGTGACCGGCAAGCTCATCGAGGTGCTGCCCACGCCCGCGACCGGCGCCGGCGACCTCCCGCACGACGCGCACGTCGAGTCCTGGATCCACGTGGAGATCGACCGCGAGACGGACCGGTCCGATCTGAAGCAGATCACCGCCGACCTGCTGCGCGTGCTCTCCGACGCCCGTGAGGCCGTCGAGGACTGGGGCAAGATGCGGGACGCGGCGACCCGGCTGGCGGAGGGGCTGCCGGACGAGTCCATCCCCGGTGACCTGCCCGGACCGCAGGTCGAGGAGGCCCGCGAGCTGCTGCGCTGGCTGGCCGACGACCACTTCACCTTCCTCGGCTACCGCGAGTATCAGCTGCGCGACGACGACTCCCTGGCCGCCGTCCCCGGCACCGGGCTCGGCATACTGCGCTCGGACCCGCACCACGCCGCCGAGGAGAGCCACCCGGTCAGCCCGTCGTTCGAGCGGCTGCCCGCCGACGCCCGGGCCAAGGCGCGCGAGCACAAGCTGCTCGTCCTGACCAAGGCGAACAGCCGGGCGACCGTGCACCGGCCGTCGTACCTGGACTACATCGGGGTGAAGAAGTTCGACGCCGACGGCAATGTCGTCGGCGAGCGGCGCTTCCTCGGGCTGTTCTCCTCCGCCGCCTACACCGAGTCCGTGCGCCGGGTCCCCGTCATCCGGCGCAAGGTCGAGGAGGTCCTGGAGCGGGCCGGGTTCTCGCCCAACAGCCACGACGGGCGCGACCTGCTCCAGATCCTGGAGACGTACCCGCGCGACGAGCTCTTCCAGACCCCGGCCGACGAGCTGCGGTCCATCGTCACCTCCGTCCTCTACCTCCAGGAGCGCAGGCGGCTGAGGCTCTACCTGCGCCAGGACGAGTACGGGCGCTACTACTCCGCCCTCGTCTACCTCCCGCGCGACCGCTACACCACCGCCGTGCGCCTCCGGATCATCGAGATCCTCAAGGAGGAACTGGGCGGCATCAGTGTCGACTTCACGGCCTGGAACACCGAGTCGATCCTCTCCCGGCTGCACTTCGTGGTCCGGGTCCCGCAGGGCACCGAGCTGCCGGAGCTGTCCGACGCCGACAAGGACCGCATCGAGGCCCGGCTGGTGGAGGCCGCCCGCTCCTGGGAGGACGCCTTCGCCGAGGCGCTCAACGCCGAGCTCGGCGAGGAGCGCGCGGCCGAACTGATGCGCCGGTACGCGCACGCCTTCCCCGAGGGCTACAAGGCCGACCACAACCCGCGCGCCGCGGTCGCCGACCTCGTCCACCTCGAGCAGCTGAACGCCGAGGAGGGCAAGGACTTCGCGCTCAGCCTGTACGAGCCGGTGGGTGCCGCCCCCGAGGAGCGCCGCTTCAAGATCTACCGCACGGGCGACGCCATCTCCCTCTCGGCCGTGCTGCCGGTCCTCAACCGGCTCGGCGTCGAGGTCGTCGACGAGCGACCGTACGACCTGCGCTGCCCGGACCGCAGCGTGGCCTGGATCTACGACTTCGGCCTGCGCATGCCCCGCTCGCAGAACGGCAGCGGGGACTACCTCGGTGACGACGCCCGCGAGCGCTTCCAGGACGCCTTCTCCGCCACCTGGACCGGCAAGGCCGAGAACGACGGCTTCAACTCCCTCGTGCTGAGCGCCGGGCTCACCTGGCGCCAGGCGATGGTGCTGCGGGCGTACGCGAAGTACCTGCGCCAGGCGGCTTCGACGTTCAGCCAGGACTACATGGAGGACACCCTCCGCAACAACGTCCACACCACCCGGCTGCTCGTCTCCCTGTTCGAGGCGCGGATGTCGCCGGACCGGCAGCGCGCGGGGCACGAGATCGTGGACGCGCTGCTGGAGGAGGTCGACGCGGCCCTCGACCAGGTCGCGAGTCTGGACGAGGACCGGATCCTGCGGTCCTTCCTCACCGTCATCAAGGCGACCCTGCGCACCAACTTCTTCCAGGAGGCGGCGGGCGGCAACCCGCATGACTACGTCTCCATGAAGTTCGACCCGCAGGCCATCCCCGACCTCCCGGCGCCGCGCCCGGCGTTCGAGATCTGGGTGTACTCGCCGCGGGTCGAGGGCGTGCACCTCAGGTTCGGCAAGGTCGCGCGCGGTGGTCTGCGCTGGTCCGACCGGCGTGAGGACTTCCGCACCGAGATCCTCGGCCTGGTCAAGGCGCAGATGGTGAAGAACACCGTCATCGTGCCGGTCGGCGCCAAGGGCGGCTTCGTCGCCAAGCAGCTGCCCGACCCGAGCGTCGACCGGGACGCGTGGCTGGCCGAGGGCGTCGCGAGCTACAAGACCTTCATCTCGGCGCTGCTCGACATCACCGACAACATGGTCGCCGGCGAGGTCGTGCCCCCGGCGGACGTCGTCCGGCACGACGAGGAGGACACCTACCTCGTCGTCGCCGCCGACAAGGGCACGGCGACCTTCTCCGACATCGCCAACGGGGTCGCCGAGAACTACAACTTCTGGCTCGGCGACGCCTTCGCCTCCGGCGGCTCGGCCGGCTACGACCACAAGGGCATGGGCATCACCGCCCGGGGCGCCTGGGAGTCCGTCAAGCGGCACTTCCGGGAGCTGGGCGTGGACACCCAGACCGAGGACTTCACGGTCGTCGGCATCGGCGACATGTCCGGTGACGTGTTCGGCAACGGCATGCTGCTCTCCGAGCACATCCGGCTGGTGGCCGCCTTCGACCACCGGCACATCTTCATCGACCCGAACCCGGACGCCGCCACCTCCTACGCCGAGCGCCGCCGTCTGTTCGAGCTGCCCCGCTCCAGCTGGGAGGACTACAACAAGGAGCTGTTGTCGGCCGGCGGCGGCATCTTCCCGCGTACGGCCAAGGCGATCCCGGTCAACGCGCACATCCGTGAGGCCCTCGGTATCGAGGCCAAGGTCACCAAGCTGACCCCGGCCGACCTGATGAAGGCGATCTTCCAGGCCCGGGTGGACCTGCTGTGGAACGGCGGCATCGGTACGTACGTCAAGTCCTCGGCCGAGTCGAACGCGGACGTCGGTGACAAGGCCAACGACGCCATCCGCGTCGACGGCAAGGACCTGCGCGTCAAGGTCGTCGGCGAGGGCGGCAACCTGGGCCTGACCCAGCTCGGCCGGATCGAGTTCGCGCTGCACGGCGGCCGGATCAACACCGACGCCATCGACAACAGCGCGGGCGTGGACACCTCCGACCACGAGGTGAACATCAAGATCCTGCTCAACGGCCTGGTCGCGGACGGCGACATGACCGTCAAGCAGCGCAACAAGCTGCTCGCCGAGATGACCGACGAGGTCGGCCGCCTGGTGCTGCGCAACAACTACGCGCAGAACACGGCGATCGCCAACGCCCTCGCCCAGTCCGGCTCCATGCTCCACGCCCAGCAGCGCTTCATGAAGCACCTGGTCAGGGAGGGCCACCTCAACCGGGCGCTGGAGTTCCTGCCCACCGACCGGCAGATCCGCGAGCGGCTCGCCCAGGGCCAGGGCCTGACCGGCCCGGAGACGGCCGTGCTCCTGGCGTACACGAAGATCACGGTCGCCGAGGAGCTGCTGCACACCTCGCTGCCGGACGACCCGTATCTGAGCACCCTGCTGCACGCGTACTTCCCGACCGAGCTGCGCGAGCAGTTCCCCGAGCACCTCGTCAGCCACCCGCTGCGCCGTGAGATCACCACGACCGTCCTGGTCAACGACACGGTCAACACGGGCGGTACGACGTATCTGCACCGGCTGCGGGAGGAGACCGGGGCGTCGCTCGAGGAGATCGTGCGGGCGCAGACCGCGGCCCGGGCGATCTTCCGCCAGTACCCGGTGTGGGACGGGGTCGAGGCGCTCGACAACAAGGTCGAGGCCGAGGTCCAGACCCGCATCCGCCTGCACTCGCGCCGTCTGGTGGAGCGGGGCACACGCTGGCTGCTCAACAACCGGCCGCAGCCGCTGGAGCTCGCCGAGACGGTCGACTTCTTCGCCGACCGGGTCGAGCAGGTCTGGGGGCAGCTGCCGAACCTGCTGCGCGGCGCCGACCTGGAGTGGTACCAGAAGATCTTCGACGAGCTGACGGGCGTCGGTGTCCCGGACGAACTCGCCACCCGGGTGGCCGGTTTCTCCTCCGCCTTCCCGACGGTCGACATCGTCTCGGTCGCGGACCGTATGGGCCGGGAGCCGCTGGACGTCGCCGAGGTCTACTACGACCTCGCCGACCGGCTGCGCATCACCCAGCTCATGGACCGCATCATCGAGCTGCCCCGCGCCGACCGCTGGCAGTCCATGGCCCGCGCGGCGATCCGTGAGGACCTCTACGCGGCGCACGCGGCGCTGACCGCGGACGTCCTGGCGGTGGGCAACGGCACCTCGACGCCCGAGCAGCGCTACAAGGCGTGGGAGCAGAAGAACGCGGCGATCCTCGGCCGTGCCCGCACCACACTGGAGGAGATCCAGGGCTCCGACGCGTTCGACCTCGCCAACCTGTCGGTGGCGATGCGCACGATGAGGACGCTGCTGCGGACGCATTCGTAGGGCGTATGTCCTCTTGGGCGCCCCGGGCCGGTTTCGGTCCGGGGCGCCTTTCGCATGCCTCAGGTTCCTCGCGGGTCTCCGGGCGGTTCGAGTGGAGGACTGACCGTTTCGGGCTGAGGCTTGTGCCGTGAGACCCGCCCTCGCCGCGCGGGCCGCCGTCGTCGTGGTCGCCGCGGCTGTCGTCGTGCTGCTGCTCCTCGTGATCGTCCGGCTGCCCTGGGCCGGGGATCTCGGTGTGCACGCGGCGACCGTCCAGCGGCTGCGGCACAACCTCCTCGACCCCGGCAATCCGCTCGTCGACGCGGACACGCCGAGTCCCTACTACTCGCCCTGGATGGTGGTGCTCGGCTGCGTCGCGCGGGTGAGTGATCTGTCGGTCTTCTGGGTGCTGCGGATCGGGGCGTTCGTCGGGCTCGGGCTGCTGGTGACAGGGGTGTGGCGGTATGTGCGGACGCTGAGCGGCCGTGGTGCGGCGCCCGCCGTGGCCTTGCTGAGCCTGCTGTTCCTGTGGGGGACGGTGCTCTTCACCTGGAGCGGCTTCTACGGGCTCAACTCACTCGCGCTGACGGTGTCGTATCCGAGCGTGTTCGCCCTGGGGCTGGCGTTTCACCTCTGGGCCTGGCTGGGGCGGGCGGTACGGGAGGACGGGGGGTGGGGGGTGTGGCTCGGGCTGGGGGTGCTGTGGGCGGTGATCCTGCTGTGCCATCAGTTCTCGGGGGTGGTGGCCTCGTTGGGGGCGGTCGCGACGGTGCTCGCCGCGCGGCCGGGCCGGGCGGTGTGGGGGCGGCTGGGGTGCGGGGTGGTGCTGGGGCTTGTGGTGCTGCTGATGTGGCCGTACTACGACTTCTTCGCGCTGGCCGGGGCGTGGGGCGGGCTGGAGTCGGTGCATCGGCCGCTGTACGAGGACCTGTTCGGGCGGTACTGGCTGGTGCTGCTCGGGGTGGTGGCCCTGGGGGCGCGGTGGTGGCGGGATCGGTGGGATCCGCTGGTGCTGTTCTTCGTGCTGGGGTTTGCCGTGGTGGCGGTGGGTGGGGTGAGCGGGCAGTACGCGTGGGGGCGGGTGTTGCCGGCGGTGTTGATTCCGGCGCAGGTGGCGGTGGCGGTGGAGGTGGGGGAGGCCGGGCGGCGTGCGGTGCGGGTGGGGTGGGGGTGTGTGCTGGGGGTGGCGCTGGCTGTGGGGGCGTGGACGCAGGTGGGGACGGTGGGGTACGTGGTGAGGCCGGGGGATCTGCCGGGGGCTGTGTCGGGGGCTCTGTCGGGGGTCGTCGCGGAGAAGTACCGGGAGCCGTGGGTGGGGTACCAGTGGATGACGCGGTGGGTGAGGTACGGGGATGTGGTGATGGCGCGGTTGGGGCGGCCTTCTGCGCAGATTCCGGCGTATGGGGCGTACACCGTGGCGCCTGGGTATCCCGACTTCTTCCTGCCGGATGAGGGGCGGCGGGAGGAGGCGGTGCGGAGGTATTTCGGGGTGGGGGTGTCTGAGGGGGAGCGGGGGGCGATTTTGCGGGAGTACGGGGTGCGGTGGGTGATGGGTACGGGGGCGGATGGGCGGCGGGGGGTTGGGTTGCGGGAGGTGGGGCGGGGGCCTGGGGGGCAGGTGTTGTACGCGGTGGTGCGGTGAGCTTGAGGGGGTTGTCCAACTCCGCGTTGAGGTGCGGGTGGCGTTGGTGCTGGGGGCGGGTGGCTGCGCAGCCCGGCGGTGCGGGGTGCCGCTGCGCCCACCCGTGCCGCCCCTAGCGGCACGCATGCCCGCAGCGGGGGAGGGGGCGGCACGCATGCTCGCAGCGGGGGAGGGGGGCGGCACGCATGCTCGCAGCGGGGGAGGGGAGCGGGGCGCATGGCTCGCAGCGGGGGAGGGGAGCGGGGCGCATGCCCGCAGCGGGGGAGGGGCGGGACGCATGGCCGCAGCTAGGGCTCAGCGCAGGGCGCTTGCCAGCAAGCGGGCTGCCCGTTTTACCCGGGGGCGGGCCAGGCGGCGGACTGTGGGGCGGATCAGTTTGGCTGTGGCTCCTGTGGGTTCCCAGCGGATCTGGAGGCGGCCGGGGTTGTGGCCCTCGGGTTCCAGGGTGAGCTGGTGGTGGGGGACCTGGATGGTGAAGGCCGGGAAGGTCAGGGGGGCCAGGAGGAGGCCGGTGTGGGAGACGCCCTCGTGTTGCAGGCGGAGCAGGGGGTGGCGGACTCCGGAGAAGCCGTAGAACGGGAGCAACGCCGCTCCGAGGTCCAGGTGGGCGTGGCCCTCGAAGACGCCGGGGCCGACGGGGGAGAGACGGAAGTGGACATGGACGCGGTGGCCGCCGGGGGCGATGAGGAGCGTGGCGCGCCGGGGGCCGACGGGGAGGCGCAGGGCCGGGTCGTACGTGCGGATCGCGAGGTCGACGGAGGAGCCAGGGCCTCGGGTGATCTCCGTGATCTCGTGGCGGAACTGGGCGCTGGGGAAGGGGCGGGTCTCCAGATCCAGGTCTGAGATGTCCAGTTCGCGGCGGGCCTCTTCGGAGGCGGGGATCCGGTCGCCCCAGTACGTGCGGCCCGCCCCGTCCGTCGTGATCTGCCGCGGCCCCACGCCGTGGCCCAGGCCCCGGGCCGCCACCCGGGCCTCCGGCAGGCGGCGGTCGCGGATCAGCCGGAGGACGACGCGTTCGGCGCGCGGAAGCCGGGCGAACGCGCCGGGGGCGAGTGTGTCGAGGTACGGGGTGACCAGGTCAGCGAAGGAGGACAGCCATGCCTCGTCCCGGTAGGGCAGGTCACCGGCGTACATCCGGAAGTCGTGCTTGAGGAACTTGTAGTCCTTGTCCTCACGCAGCGCCTCGTGCCCGTTCTCGGCCAGGAACGTGTCGATGAGGTGCTGGACGTGGATACGGTCGCGGACGTTGGCGAGCTTGTGCCGCTGGTTCGATATCGAGGCCGCCTCGGAGGCCGCGTAGGGCGCCACGTACCAGCGGTAGACCGGCTCCGGGACGATCGTGAAGCTCTTGGCCAGGCAGTACGCCTGCGCCGAGAACAACTGGTCCTCGTAGTGGATGCCCTCCGGGAAGCGCAGGCCGTGCCGGTCGAGGAAGGCGCGGGCGAACATCTTGCTCGTCGACAGGTGCTCGAAGAGCAGGCGCGGGTCGGCCTCGACGCCGTCGAGGGTGCGGCGCTCGGCGACCAGGTGCGGCATCCAGGTCGAGCGGCGGCCGTTGTCCACCCGGACCCGCTGCACCGCCCCCATCGCGAAGTCGATCTCGCGTTCGCGGTGCGCGGCGAGCAGCAGGGCGACGGCGTCGTCGGGGAGTTCGTCGTCGCTGTCGAGGAACATCAGGTACGGCGCCCGGGCGATGTCCAG
Source organism: Streptomyces sp. NPDC050546 (assembly GCF_044457425.1). Classification (NCBI taxonomy): domain Bacteria; kingdom Bacillati; phylum Actinomycetota; class Actinomycetes; order Kitasatosporales; family Streptomycetaceae; genus Streptomyces; species Streptomyces sp. NPDC050546. Next base: position 194,172 of record NZ_JBITGX010000016.1, on the reverse strand, counting down.
GGCGCGGTTGCGGGGGACGCCGCAGCCGCCGCTGTTCTGCTCCAGGCGGAGGTGGCGGACGCGGGGGTCCTGGGCCGCGAGACGCCGTGCCACCTCGGCGCTTCCGTCCGTGGAGTGGTCGTCGCTGATGATGATCTCGATGTTCGCGTGGGTCTGCCGGCGGACCGAGTCGACCGCGCGCGTGAGGCGCTCGGCGTCGTTGTAGACGATGACCGTCACGGTGACGTCGGGGGTGCTCATGCGGTCGCCTCCTGCGGGGTCGGGGCCGGGGTGCGTTCCTCGATCGGCAGTACCGGCGGCAGGGAGCGTTCGTCCTGGCCGAGGAAGACCCGGCGTACGACGCGCTCGGCCGCGCGTCCGTCGTCGTACTCGCAGAACCGGCGCCGGAACACGGCGCGGGTCTTCGCCGCGCTCTCGTCACGCCAGGCCTCGGTGGTGAGGATCTCCGTCAGCTCCTGCTGGGTGCGGGCGATCGGGCCCGGGGCCTGGTCCATCAGGTCGAAGTAGACGCCGCGGGTGGTGCGGTACGTCTCCCAGTCGTCGGCGTGGATCACGATCGGCCGGTCGAGGTTGGCGTAGTCGAACATGATCGAGGAGTAGTCCGTGACCAGGGCGTCCGCCGCCAGGCACAGATCCTCGACCGGGTCGTAGGAGGAGACGTCGATGATCCGGCCCGTGCGGCGCAGGTTGGTGAGCGGGGAGGCCGCGCCGCCGTAGAAGTAGTGGCCGCGCACGAGCAGGACGGTGTCATCGCCGAGGCGGTCGGCGAGGGCGGCCAGGTCCAGGCGCGGGGTCCAGCCTGCCTCGTAGTCGCGGTGGGTCGGCGCGTAGAGGACGGCCCGGCGGCCCGGGTCGATGCCGAGGCGGTCGCGGACGGCGCGGATGTCGTCGGCCGTGGCCGTGTAGTAGACGTCGTTGCGCGGATAGCCGTGGTCGAGGGAGACGTAGTGCGAGGGGTACGCGCGCTCCCACATACGGGTGGTGTGGCTGTTGGCGGAGACGCTGTAGTCCCACTTGTCGATGCGCTCCAGCAGCGCCTTGAAGTCCAGGCCCTGCGCGGCGGCCGGGTACGCCATCTGGTCCAGGCCCATGCGCTTCAGGGGCGTGCCGTGGTGGGTCTGGACGTGGATCGCGTCCGGGCGTTTGACCACCGCGCCCGGGAAGTTGACGTTGTTGACGAGGTACTTGGCCGTCGCCAGCACCTCCCAGTAGCGGCGGCTGCCGGGCACGACATGGTCGGTGCCGGGCGGGAGGAGGGCCTCGTTCTCCTGGGTGACCACCCACACCGGGTGGATCTGCGGGGCGAGTTCGGAGAGCTCGGCGGCGATCGCGGCGGGGTTGCAGGCGACGCCGCGGTTCCAGTACGCCGCGAACACCGCCAGGTGGGGGTTGACCGGGCGGGCGAGCGCCCTGCGGTACTGGTGGTCGCGGAGCTTGGCGCCGACCTGGCGCTTGCGGCTCCGTACGGCCGACTTGGCGGTGCGGCGGGTGCGGTTGACGGCCTGGAAGGCCCGGTACCTGGCGTAGGCGCCCTCCTCGAGCAGGGAGCGGCGGACGCCTTCGAGACCGGCGGGGCGGCTGTAGCCCTCGGGGCGGCGGCGCAGGGCGGCCAGGGACGCCCGGCGGAAGAACTCCCGCGCGACCTCCTCCTCCATGCCGCCGCGCGCGAAGACGCGCAGGCAGTCGCGGACCATGACGTCGTAGAGCACGGCGTGGGCGGCGGGGCGGCCCCGGGTGAGGTCGAGGAGGGACTCGTAGCGCTCGACGAGGTGGTAGCGCTGTTCGGGAGTGACCGGCGGCAGACTCGCCGGGCGCAGGGCGCGGTCCTCGTAGGCGACGTGCGGCAGGCAGGCGACGCGGTCGGCGAGCAGCAGGGCGGCCAGGGCGGCGTGCGGCTCGTCGTCGGTGGTGAGCTGCTGCTCGTGCGCCCGCCAGAAGTCCGCGCGCAGGACGCGGGTGCCGAGCAGCGGGGTGAGGCGCAGCAGGGGCGCGCAGACGTCGAGGGCGACATCGGCGCGGCCCGCCCGGGCCAGCAGGGAGCCGTTCGGGGAGGGCATGCCGGAGGTGTGCCAGGTGCTGCGGACGTGGTCGAGCAGCAGGACGTCCACCTCGGCGGGCAGTTCGGCCACCCGCTCGGCGACCGTGCGCGGGGCGCCGGCGGGCAGGCCGTCCTTGGCGTGGACGAAGTGCAGCCAGCGGCCCGAGGCCCGGGCCGCGCCCGCCGCCCGGGCCGCCGCGTCGCCCATGCCGTTCGGCACCGGCAGCACCTGGACGTCCGGGGTGTGCCGCTCGGCCGTCTCCCGGGCCCAGTCGCCGACCGCGGCCACGATCACCTCGGCGTCGGGGAGGGGGTGCGCGGCGAGGGAGTCGAGGAGCTCCGTCAGATGGTCCTGAACGTTCGCCCCGTGGACGATGAGGCTGAGCTCGGCCATCGCGAGGGCTCCTTCTCACTGATGCGTCGTATTCGGTCATGGTTTCATCAATAGGACAAAACGGCCGACCGGAGTACGCCTCACGAGCGAACAGGAACCTTCGGCTCCGGCTTGGGCTTGGGCTTGGGCTTCGCGGACTTGTCCCCGGTGAACGCCTCGTACTCCTTGAGGACGTCCTCCGTCGGCCCGTCCATGAGCAGTTCGCCGCGCTCCAGCCACAGCACCCGGTCGCAGGTGTCGCGGATCGACTTGTTGTTGTGGCTGACCAGGAACACCGTGCCCGCGTGCTTGCGCAGCTCGCGGATGCGCTGCTCGGAGCGCTTCTGGAAGGAGCGGTCGCCGGTGGCCAGCGCCTCGTCGATCAGCAGCACGTCGTGGTCCTTGGCGGCGGCGATGGAGAACCGCAGCCGCGCGGCCATGCCGGAGGAGTACGTGCGCATCGGCAGGGTGATGAAGTCGCCCTTCTCGTTGATGCCGGAGAAGTCGACGATCTCCTCGTAGCGCTCCCTGATCTGCTCGCGGGACATGCCCATGGCCAGGCCGCCGAGGTGCACGTTGCGTTCGCCGGTCAGGTCGTTCATCAGGGCCGCGTTGACGCCGAGCAGGGAGGGCTGGCCGTGGGTGTAGATGCGGCCGTTCTCCACGGGGAGGAGCCCGGCGACGGCCTTCAGCAGGGTCGACTTGCCGGAGCCGTTGGTGCCGATCAGGCCGATGGCCTCGCCCTTGTACGCGACGAAGGACACGTTCCGCACGGCGTGCACCCGGCGCACACCGGCCGCCTTCTCGGTCTTCTTACGGCGCACGATGCGGTTCAGGGCGGCGGTCGCGGAGCCGCGTCCGGCGCCGGTGCCGTTGACGCGGTAGACGATGTCGACGCCGTCGGCGACGACGGTGGGGACCTTTTCGTTGGTGTTGTCAGCCACGGCCGTACGTCTCCTCAGCCTTCCAGAAGTAGATGAAGCCACCGACACCGGCGACCAGGGCCCAGCCGACGGCGAGCGCCCACACATGGGCCGGGAGCTGGCTCGCGTGGAAGCTGTCGATCAGGGCGAAGCGCATCAGGTCGATGTAGATCGCGGCCGGGTTGGTCTCCAGCAGGACCGTCACCACACGCGGCAGGCTGTCCTTGTCGGCCAGCTTGTCGATGCTCCACATGACACCCGAGACATACATCCAGGTGCGCAGCACGAACGGCATCAGCTGGGCGATGTCCGGGGTCTTGGCGCCCATCCTGGCCATGACCATGGAGACGCCCGCGTTGAACGTGAACTGCAGGAACAGCGCCGGCAGCGCCAGCAGCCAGGACACGCCGACCGGCACCCCGAAGCAGAGCAGGATGACGACCAGGGCGCCCATCGAGAACAGCAGCTGCTGGAGCTGCTGGAGGCAGAACGACAGGGGCAGGGCGGCGCGCGGGAAGTGCAGGGCGCGCACCAGGCCCAGGTTGCCGGAGATGGCGCGGGTGCCCGCCATGATCGAGCTCTGCGTGAACGTCCAGATGAACACGCCCGTGACCAGGAACGGGATGTAGTCCGGCACACCGTGCTTGGTGCCGAGCAGGACGCCGAAGATGAAGTAGTAGACCGCCGCGTTCAGCAGCGGGGTCATCACCTGCCAGACCTGGCCCAGCTTCGCCTGGCTGTACTGGGCGGTGAGCTTGGCGGTGGCGAACGCGGTGATGAAGTGGCGGCGGGCCCACAGCTGGCGGACGTACGCGGGCAGCGAGGGCCGGGCGCCGCTGACCGCGAGGCCGTGACGGGCGGCGAGGGCCGCGAGGTCGTCGCCGGCGGGTGCCGGGGCCGGGGCCGGTGGCTGGGGCGGTGTGTCGAGGACCTGGCTCACATCCGCTGCTTTCGTTCGGGGGGTTCGGGGGAGGGGTGTGGGCCCCAGGGTCGTGAGGAGCGGGAAAGTGGGGTTTTTACCAGACTCTTCACGAATTCTTACGTCGGGACGGGACCGTATCGTCGCAACGCGAGCGTAGGCCTTTCGAGCGTCGGAACGCAACCGTTTCGTCGTGACGCCCCTATGCTGTCGGCATGACGACGAACGCGAACGCCGACGAGCCGCCGCCGCAGAAGTCGCAGCCGCAGTCGGAGCCGCAGCCACGTCCGCGCCGCCGGGCGCCCGCGGGGGCGGCCGTGCTGCGGGAGGACGTGACGGACGCGATCCGGGCGGCCGTGTTCGAGGAGCTCGCGGCCGTCGGCTACGCGCGGATGTCCATCGAGGGGATCGCGCGCCGGGCGGGCGTCGGGAAGACGGCGGTGTACCGCCGCTGGCGCTCGAAGCTGCACCTCGTGCTCGACATCGTCTCTGCGCTCGCCGTGCAGGGCCTGCCCGCGCCGGACACCGGCTCCCTGGAGGGCGATCTGCGGCTGCTGTACGAGGTGACGTCCCGCGCCCTGCGCCACCCCGTCGCCTCGCAGATCATCCCCGACCTCCAGGCCGAGGCGGCGCGCAACGCCGAGATCGCCGAGGCGCTCCAGAAGGCCCTGCGTGAGGGCCAGGACGGCGTCGCGACCGGCATCGTCACGGCGGCGGAACGCCGCGGCGAGCTCCGCGAGGGCCTCGACCACGACCTGGCCCTCGACCTGATCTCGGGCCCGCTGTACTGGCGCTCGGTGGTGATCCGCAGCCCGAAGCTCCCGAAGGGCTACCTGGGATCACTGGCCCGGGCAACGGCGGGGGCGTTGCGGGCGTTGTGAGGGGGCTCGCCGACAGGTGAAGCGGGGTTCAGCCCCGCACCGCCTCCGGGTGCAGCCGCACCCACCCCTCCCACGCCGACGCGATCATGTCCTGGACGTCGTGCCTGGCCTTCCAGCCCAGCTCCGTGGCGGAGCGGTCGGCCGAGGCGACGACGCGGGCCGGGTCGCCGGGGCGGCGGGGGCAGACCGTGGGCGGGCGGTCGTAGCCGGTGATCGCGTTGATGCGGTCGATCATCTCGCGCACGGAGACGCCCTCGCCCCGGCCGATGTTGAGCGTGAGGTCGCGGCCGGGGGAGGAGCGCAGCGCCCGGGCCGCCGCGACATGGGCCTCGGCCAGGTCGACGACGTGGATGTAGTCGCGTACGCAGGTGCCGTCCGGGGTCGCGTAGTCGTCGCCGAAGATCCGCGGCGGCGCGTCCTCCGTGAGCTTCTCGAAGACCATGGGCACGAGGTTGAAGACCCCGGTGTCCGCGAGTTCCGGGCTCGCAGCGCCCGCCACGTTGAAGTAGCGCAGGGACGCCGTCGACAGGCCGCTCGCCCGGCCCGTCGCGCGGACCAGCCACTCACCGGCCAGCTTCGTCTCGCCGTAGGGCGACATCGGCACGCAGGGCGTCTCCTCCGTGACCAGGTCCACGTCCGGCATGCCGTACACCGCCGCCGAGGAGGAGAACACGAAGGACGGCACCTTCGCCGCCGTCACCGCGTCCAGCAGGATCCGCAGGCCCTCGACGTTCTCCCGGTAGTAGCGCAGCGGCTGCTCGACCGACTCGCCCACCTGCTTCTTCGCCGCGAGATGGACGACACCGGTGACCGAGTGGTCCGCGAGGGCGCGCGCGAGCCGCTCGGCGTCCAGCGTCGAGCCCACCACCAGCGGCACCCCCTCGGGCACGCGCTCGGCGATACCGGTGGACAGGTCGTCGTAGACCACCGCCCCTTCTCCCGCCGCGGTCATCGCCCGTACGACGTGCGCGCCGATGTAGCCGGCGCCGCCGGTGATCAACCAGGTCATGTGCGACCGTCCCCTCGTCAGCTGTCCCGTCGTGTTCCAAGTGAAGCAGGCGGCTTTCAGGTAAGCAGGCGCCGCACTCGAGCGCGTACGACGGAGAGCACGCCGCGCACGCCGGGCGCCACCCGCAGCGCCAGCGCGCCGGAGTGGGTGGCGTACGGCTGCACGAGCACCACGCCGTACCGGGCGCTCGGAACGGCACTGCGGCGCAGCAGACCAGTGCCCGCGAGCGCGTGCGCCGTGACCTCGCGGCTCACGCCGTCACGGAAGCGGAGGCGGAGGCGCAGGTCCCAGGTGGCCGTACCGAGCGCCGCCAGCGTGGGGAGGTCGAGGTCCGTCTCGGCCGACCAGCCGTCGGCGGATGCCGCGAACTCCGTCGCGACGACGGGGGCGACGGCGTCCCCGTCGTCCCGGTGCCGCCACTCCACCTCCACCGCCGCCGGGCCCGCCCGCCCCACCCGGCCGTACAGCTCGTGCAGGCGCAGCCGCAGCCGGGCGCCCCGCGCGCGTGGCCGAAGCTCCGCGTCCACGGCGAGGGGCAGCGCGCGCACCGGCCGGGTCAGCAGGGGCTCCAGGGAGACCTGCGGGAGGTCCTCCGACCAGACGGGCGTGCCGTCGGCGGCCCGGGCGTACGGCGGACAGAGGCGGGCCGGACGGGCCGCCAGTTCCCGCAGCCGGGGCAGGTCGCGCGGCTCCGGGGAGGCCAGGACGACCCGCCCGGCCAGCCGGCCCGGAGCGGCCGGGTCGAGCGCCCAGTCGTCGGCGTCGTACTCCGCGAGATGCGCCCGGGTCAGTTCCCACCACGCGCGCCGGTAGGCGGCGTCACGCAGCCCCAGCTCGCGCACGTAGATCCGCAGCTCGTGGTCGAGGAACCTGGCGCGCGCGGCCCGCGCGAGTGCCTTCTGCCCGGCGCCCAGCAGGGTCTCGTACGCCTGTCGGCAGGCTTCCGTCCGGGCCCGCCAGTTGCCGACGCCGGCCCGGTCCAGGGAGATCGACAGCCGCTCGGCGGACCAGCGCACGTGCCAGACGTACACCAGGTCCGGGACCAGGGCGATACGTGGGTCCGCGGCCAGCACACGCGCGCTGAAGACGATGTCCTCGTACGGGAAGCGGCCCTCGGGGAAGCGAATGCCGTGCTCGCGCAGGAAGTCGGTGCGGTAGAGCTTGTTGACGCAGAGCGGGTCCTGGACCAGCTGCGGTCGCAGCGCGGGGCGCGGTACCACGGCGTGGAGTGCGTAGAGGCGCGCCTGCCAGGGCACTTCACGCCCCGACGGCAGCTCCCGGCGTACGCACAGACCGCCCGCGACCTCCGCGTGCGCGCCCGTCGCGGCCCCGAGCAGCGCGTCGACCGCGCCGGGCGGCAGGACGTCGTCGCTGTCCAGGAACATCACGTACGGCGAGGTCACCGCGTCGAGCCCGGTGTTGCGCGGGGTGCCGCAGCCGCCGCTGTTGACCCGGCGGCGGATCACCCTCAGACGGGGCTCCGACGCGGCGAGCCGGTCGAGGAGGTCGGCGCTGCCGTCCGCCGAGCAGTCGTCGACGGCCACGACCTCGCGCACGGCCGGGCCCTGCGCGAGCGCCGAGCGCACGGCGTCCGTCACATGGGCGGCGTCGTCGTAGCCGATGACCACGACGGCGACCTGGGGGTGAGGCCTGTCGGCATCCACAGCGGCATTCATTACTACGGATCGTAAATCGGGTGAATGCCGTGAAAGCGATAAAACGCCCTAGGTGACTACGACTGCCGGTCGCCCGGCACCTCCGAGAGCGCGGCCGCGTCCAGTGCGGAGGTGAGCTCGTCGAGGCGGGCCCGCAGGGCGCGGACCTCGGTCGCGTCGAAGCCGGTCGCCCCGGCGATCCGGCGCGGCACCTGGAGCGCCCGCGTCCGCAGCGCCGTGCCCTCCTCGGTCAGCCGCACCTCCACCGACCGTTCGTCGCGAGCGCTGCGCTCCCGGCGCACGAGGCCCGCCGCCTCCAGTCGCTTGAGCAGCGGCGACAGGGTGCCGGAGTCGAGGCGCAGGTACTCCCCGAGCTTCTTCACGGGCAGTTCGCCCTGCTCCCAGAGCACCAGCATCACCAGGTACTGCGGGTAGGTGAGCCCGAGGTCCTTGAGGATCACGCGGTAGACGCCGTTGAAGGCGCGGGAGGCCGCGTGCAGGGAGAAGCAGATCTGCTGGTCCAGGCGGAGCCAGTCGTCGTCCGGCGTGTTCATGCCTCCAGGGTAGCTCGGACCCGCCATTCAATTGCACACAACTTAATTGTGTGCTCTAATCATGGATGTCAGGCGGCCCGGAAGCGGGCCGCCGGAACGTGATGCGAGAGGGAGATTTCCATGGACGCGCTCTACACCGCTGTCGCCACCGCCACCCACGGTCGCGAGGGCCGCGCCGTCAGCTCCGACGGCACGCTGGACCTCGCGCTGGGCATGCCGCAGGCGCTGGGCGGCAACGGCCAGGGCACCAACCCGGAGCAGCTCTTCGCCGCCGGTTACGCCGCCTGCTTCGGCAGCGCCCTCGGCCTCGTCGGCCGCGGGGCCAAGGTCGACGTCAGCGACGCCGCCGTGACCGCCGAGGTCTCCATCGGCAAGCAGGGCGAGGGCTTCGGTCTCGCCGTCACGCTCCGCGTCGAGCTGCCCGACAGCGTGGACGAGGCGACCGGCCGCAAGCTCGTCGAGCAGGCCCACCAGGTCTGCCCCTACTCCAACGCCACCCGCGGCAACATCGAGGTCGACCTCGTCATCGAGTAACCACCGGCACGTCACTCCCGACCCGCGCCAGCACCTCCCCCGTCTCCCCGCTCCACGCCACCACCACGGCCTCCTCGGGCACCCGGTGCCAGCGCGTCAGCAGCAGCCAGCGCACGTGGTAGCGGCGGATCACGGCGGCACGCTGGGCGCGGGTCGAACCGGGGGACAGACAGGCCCGGACATCGGCCGCCCGGCGCTCCCGCTCCCGTTCGTCCAGGGCCGGGTCGGGCCGGACGGGGGCGGCGAGGTTCGGCCCGTACCCGGCGAGGGAGTGGCCGGCCTGATACCCGTCGGTGATCACCACCTCGCCCGGCCCGATGTGCCGTGCCGCCCAGTCGTACGCCGGCCGGCGCACGGGCTGTGCGAACCCCACCGGGTCGACCGAGCGCGGCACCACCGCCCCTGCGTGCACGGTGACGAACCCGGCGCACGCCCCGGCCGCCGCCGCCCCGCCCAGCACCTTCCGGGCCCGCCGCCAGGGCCGGGGCGCCGCCAGCTCCACCGCGAGCGCGCACTGAAGCGGGACCAGGACGGCCCACAGGGCCATGGCATACGTGTAGTGCCCGCTCACCCAGCCGTACGCCACCAGCGGGCACTCCAGCAGGAACATCAGCACCAGCGGATCACGTGAGGACCCACGCGCCCGCACCCACAGCGCGGGCACCCCGAGCAGCGCCAGCCAGGAGCCGGCGAACATCTCCTCGTACGGCCGCCGGTCCCTCGCGTCCCCGCCGGTCCCGCCCACCAGATCCAGCACGTCGTAGTACGGCCACGACACCGCGACCGCCCCGCAGACGGCCCCGGCGAGCGCCCAGCGCGCCACGACCGGCCGGCGCCACCCGCGCTGCCGGGACGCCACGATCGCCACCGCGCCGATGAGCGCCGAGGCGGCCGTGACGAAGTGGGTGAGCAGGATCAGTCCGTACAGGGCGCCGAGCCCCGCGTACCCCGGCCGGCCGCCGAGCCCGCTCGGACCGACGAACCGCACGGCGGGGGCGTCGTCACGCGCACGGGTCGCCGTCCAGGCCCACGCCCAGAGCGTCAGCCCGATCGCGAGCGCGGAGGGATAGCCCAGGTTCGTCGTCATCGGCAGCAGACCGAGGCCGTCGCTCCACGGGATCCTCGCCGTGCCCCACAGCAGCGTCATGAACAGCAGGGCCAGCACCGGCGCCCAGGGGCGCGGGGTCAGGGTCCGGACGAAACGGCCGAGCCCCGTCAGCAGCACCAGCAGATGCACCGGCCCCGCCAGCTTCACGACTCCCCAGCCGGACAGCCCCGTCAGCCGGGCCAGCATGCCCTGCGCGACGGCGTAGGGGCCGTAGGAGGGGCTGCCCTCGCCCGGCAGGTCCGCCATGGGGTGGGCCGGGTGGAGCAGATCGGCCCTGAGCCGTTCCACGACCGCCGCGTGCAGTCCGGCGTCGCAGCACAGCGGGACCCGCCAGTACGCCAGCGTCATCACCAGCCAGAACACGGTGCCGAACAACTGGTACGGGGTGAGCCGGCCCATCGGCCCGCCGCGCAGCGCCGTCGCACCGCGCACGGTCCGCCGGACCAGGACCGAGGCGCTCACAGAAGTGGGGGCGGGCATGCGCCAGATGTTCCCGCCCGCACGCGTGCCCTGACCCTGGGTCACCTCATCGGGTCAGTCGCAGAGTGCCTTCTCCGCCGTCGCGGGCCAGCGCGCGAACCGGAACCCCGTCCGCTCGACGGACCCCGTGAGATTCCGCCAGAAACGCTCGGCGGTGAGCGGCGCGCGCACCGACTCCTTCAGCTCTGCCAGTTCACCGCAGTCCAGCGCGGCCCGGGCCGCCACGACCGTCTCCAGTGAGGCCCCGGCCCGCAGCAGATCGCGCTGCGGCGGGTGCCGCGGCGCCCACTCCGCGAAGACCCAGTGGTTGCGCAGGAACTTCTCGTGCCCGGGCCAGCTCCACCGCTCCAGCGCGAGATGCGCGCCGACGGGACTGGCCAGCCCCCAGGCGTCGTTGACATAGGCGTCGAGAGGCGCCGCGGCTCCCGTGACGCCGAGATGACGGCCCACGATCACCACGTGGTACCGGGAGTCCGGCCGCATCGGCGTGGCGTGCAGCCGCCGCCCGGAGTCGAAGTACAGCAGCGTCGGCCCGGGCGCGCGCACCGCTTCCGCCAGCATGCCGCGCCCCTCCGGCAGGGCGGGCCAGTTGCCCACCCAGGTGGCGGTGCGCACCGGGTTGTGGTCGCCGAGGGCCTCCACGTCGGAGCTGCGCACATTGAACGACCCGGGCGTGCCGCGCACGTCGAACGGCGTCCGCAGCGGGCTGACCGCGGCGCACAGCCACACCAGCAGCAGCGCGCTCGCGACGCCGGTGAATCGGTTCGCCGGCACGACCAGCACCGGCAGGAGCAGCAGCAGAAGGGCGGGCAGGATCATGCGCGCGTGCATGTAGTCACCGCCGACGCGGATGACGTACGCGGACAGCAGCAGGCCAGCGGCCAGGGGAGCCAGCACCACGGCGAGCGAGGTCCGCCCGGGGGCGCGGTACCGCCGCTCCCGGCGGGTGCGCCGCACCAGCAGGACGGCCAGCGCGCCCAGCACGGGGACGACGGGCCACAGCCAGTAGGGCCCGACCGTCTCCTGCACATAGCCGGCTCCCCGACCCCAGTCGCTGGCGCTCGCCTCCTTGGCGATGGCGGGCAGCGGCACCAGGATCCCGTAGTACCCCGCCCGGAAGACCTCGTACGCCAGCGGCAGGGCTCCCGCCGAGGCCAGCATCGCGGCGGTGCCCCGCCGGGAGGGGCGCAGCACCCACCACTGCGCCGCCAGGAAACACGCCGTGACGACCGCGAGGTCGGGCCGGACCAGCGGACCGAGACCGAACACGAAGGCGGCCGTGTACACCGGCCGGGACGGCTGCCCGCGCCGGGTGCGCGTCAGCAGCCACCACGACAGGCCGGTCCAGAAGGCGCCCAGGCCGCTCTCCAGGCCCGAGGTCATGTACGACCAGAACGGCGGCACGGCCAGCAGCACGCACACACCCGCCGGGAGCAGCAGCCGGGCGCCCCGGTGCAGCCGGCACGTGGCGTACAGGGCGAGCCCGAACCCGGCGGTGCTCAGCAGCAGCCCGAGCCCGACCGCGAGGAACGCGGGGTCCTCGCCGGTGACCCAGGCGGCGAGCGCGAGCAGCCACTGCCACAGGGTGCCGGTCGAGCTCTCCGCCCGCTCTCCCACGTTGAACACGGGCCCGTTGCCCGCCAGGATCTGCCGGACCGGCCGCAGATAGATCAGCCCGTCGTCGCAGATCCAGCGGCGCCGGTAGCCCAGCACGAACAGGGCCGCGGTGGGCACGGCGACCAGCGCCGCGTGCCACCAGTGCACCGGCCGCGGCCGCTCCGCGGCGGCCGGCGGACGGGCCGAGGCGGCCCGCTGGCCGGGCAGGGAGGGGACGGCCTCGGGAGTGGCGGGAGTTCTCATCGCTCGACCAGCGCCCCGGACCTCGAACCGGCACCGGGGGTCCGGCGGGCCGCGGGCAGCAGCCCACCGCTCCCTTCGCCCAGCATCAGCAGGCGTACGACCCGCTCGGCGGCCCGGCCGTCCTCGAACTCGCAGTACCGCTCCCGGAAGCCCGCCCGCAGCCGCGCCGACTCCCCGTCCTGCCAGGTGCCGGAAGCGAACAGCCAGGCCAGCTCACGGTAGGAGCGCGACACATGCCCCGGCGCGTCGGCCGTGATGTCGAAGTAGGCGCCCCGGCTGGCCGCGAACGCGCCCCAGTCGTCGGCGTGGACCACGATCGGCCGGTCGAGGAGGGCGTAGTCGAACATCAGGGCCGAGTAGTCGGTGACCAGCACGTCGGAGGCGAGCAGCAGGTCCTCGACGTGCGGCTCGTCGGTCGCGTCCACCAGCACGCCCCGCCGGTGCAGCTCGGCCAGCCCCAGGCCACGTGCCACGCCCCCGGCCAGCGAGGGGTGCAGCCGGACGACGAGGGCGTGGCCGGGGCCCAGGTCCTCGGCGAACCGGGCCGGGTCGAACCGCTCGACATGGCCGCCCTTGCGGTAGTCGCGCCGGGTCGGCGCGTACAGCACGACCGTGTGACCGGCGGGGACGCCGAGGCGCTCGCGCACCTCCTGGCCCCGCTCCGGGCCCGCGCCGACCAGGACGTCGTTGCGCGGACTGCCCGTCCGCAGCGAGGCGAAGTGGCAGGGGTAGGCCCGCTCCCAGGCCCGCTCGGCGTGCAGGCCGGCGACCAGGCTGTAGTCCCAGCGGTCAGCCCGGCGCAGCATCTGAGGCACGTCGAAGCCGTGCCGGGCGCCCGGCTTGGTCAGCAGATCGGCGCCCATGTACTTGAGCGGGGTGCCCTGGTGGGTGTGGATGTGGACGCTGCCGGGCCGCTTGGCGAGGGTGCCGGGCCAGTTGACGTTGTTCACCCAGTACGTGGCCCGCGCCATGACCTCGTGGTAGCGCCGCGAGCCCGGCGTCACATGGTCGATGCCGGGCGGCAGCGCGTCCACCGCCTCCTCCCGGACCACCCACACGCCCCGGATGTGCGGGGCGATCTCGCGCGCCTTCTCGTAGATCGCCGCCGGATCACCGCTCACGCCCCGGTGGTGGGTCGCCGAGTAGACGGCCAGCTGCGGATCGAGCGGGCGCTTCGACTGGGCCGCGTACCAGGTGCGCAGAGCGGTCCCCGAGGCCTTCCGCACCACCCGCCGCTTCTTTCCCAGGGCACTCGCACGCAGGTCCCGCAGACGCCGCACCGCCGCGTACGAGGCGTAGGGCGCCGAGGCCAGCAGCCGCATCTCGACCCCGCGCCAGCCGTCCGGCTCCGGGAAGCCGCCCTCGGGGAGGTGACGGCGGTGGAAGGAGCGGATCTCGCGGTAGAAGTCGCCCCGGTCCGCGGGCCGCACCCGGTCCTCGCGGGCCAGCACGAACAGCATGTGGTCAAGGGCCCGCTCGAGCAGCGGCGGCCGTGCCCAGTCGAGGTCGGGGCGCTGCTCCAGGAACGCGAACAGGCCCTCGTACTGCGGGAAGATCTCGAAGTGCCGGCGCCCCGGCGTCCTGGTGATCGCGCCCTGCCTGCGCTGCCGGTACTCCACCCCGATCCGGCCCAGACAGGCGATGCGGTCCGCCAGCACCATCGCCCGGTAGGTGACCGGCGCGTCCTCGTACAGCCCCGGCGCGTACTCCAGGCCGTGCTCCTGGAGGAAGGCGCGCCGGTAGGCCTTGTTCCAGGCGACCAGGAACAGGTTCAGATACCGCGGGCTCTCCCGGATGCCGAAGGTCTCCGTGCCCGCCTCGGCCAGCAGGTCCGCCGCCTCGCTGCGCCCGCCCCGGCCCCACCAGTGGGTGCGCACATGGTCGAAGACCAGGATGTCCGGGTCGCCGGTCGCCTCCAGTCGCGCGGCGACGGCGGCCAGCAGACCCGGCGTGTAGCGGTCGTCGCTGTCGAGGAACAGGACGTAGTCGCCGGCCGCCCGCTCCCGTCCGGCGTTGCGGGCCCGGCCGAGGCCCACGTTCTCGGGCAGGTGCAGCACCCGCACCCGGGCGTCGCGGGCGGCGTACTCGTCGAGGATCGCGCCGCTGCCGTCGGGGGAGCGGTCGTCCACGGCGATCACCTCGAAGTCGCCGTACGACTGGGAGAGCACCGAGTCGAGACACTCGCGCAGGAAGCCCTGCACCTTGTAGACGGGGACGATGATGCTGAAGCGGGGCACTTCTTCGGTCAGCTCCTTACGAGGGTGGCGGCGGGGGCCGGGACGCGCTCCGCGAGCGGGATCACGGGCGGGAGCGACTCGGGCGGCTCCCCCAGCAGCACCCGGCGTACGACGCGCTCGGCGGCCCGACCGTCGTCGAACTGGCAGAAGCGCTCCCGGAACGCGGCACGCAGGGCCGTCGCGGACCCGTCCGCGTAAGTGCCGTCGACGAAGGCCGCCGCCAGTTCCCCGGGCGTACGGGCGACCCGGCCGGGCGGGAGCTCCATCAGGTCGAAGTAGACGCCCCGGGTCTCCCGGTAGACGTCCCAGTCGTCGGCGTACACGACGATCGGCCGGTCCAGGTTGGCGTAGTCGAACATGATCGACGAGTAGTCGGTGATCAGCGCGTCGGCCGCCAGGCACACATCCTCGGACGAGCGGTGCCCCGTGACGTCGATGATCCGGCCGCCGCCCCGGCCGGGCCCCTGGTCGTAGAAGTAGTGGGCGCGCAGCAGCACCACGTACTCGTCGCCGATCGCCTCGCAGAACTCGGCCAGGTCCAGGCCGGACGCGAAACCGGTGGCGTAGTCGCGGTGCGTGGGGGCGTAGAGGATCGCCTTCTTGCCCTCGGGGACGCCGAGTTCCTTGCGGACGCGGGCGACGTCCTCGGCGGACGCCGTGCAGTAGACGTCGTTGCGCGGATAGCCGTACTCGAGGGTCTCGTGCGCCCCGGGGAACGCCTTCTCCCACATCTCGGTGGAGTGCCGGTTGGAGGTGAGGTTGTAGTCCCAGCGGTCCACCCGGGCCAGCAGCCTGGCGAAGCTCCCCGTCGCCGCGGCCACCACGGGATACGTCGCCTGGTCCGCGCCCATCGTCTTCAGCGGGGTGCCGTGCTGGGTCTGGAGGTGCGTGCTGCCGGGGCGCTTGACCACGGCGTCCGCGAAGTTGGCGTTGTTGACCAGGTACCGGGCGCGGGCCAGCGCCTCCCAGTACTTCCGGCTTCCGATGACCGCGTACTCCACGTCCTTCGGCACGGCGTCCACCGCGTCCGGCTCCACAAGGAACACCGAGCGCAGATGCGGGGCGAGTTCGCGCGCCTTGGCGTGGATCGCGGCCGGGTTGCAGACATAGCCCCGGCCCCAGTACGCGCAGTACACGGCGAGGTTCTTGTCGAGCGGGAGGCGCAGGCTCGCCGCGTAGCGCAGTCGGGTGCGCAGCCCGCGGGGGCGCGGGAGCAGGGCGGCGGCCCGCATCGCCCTCCGGTTGGCGGCGCGCAGGGTGCGGAACGCCGGGTACGAACCGGCCGCCAGCAGCCGGTGCTGGACGCCGACGCTGCCGCCGGGCACCCGGTAGCCGGCGGGGCGGTGCCGCCGGTAGAGCGCGCTCGCCCGGCGGAAGAAGGCGCGGCGCCCGTCCGGCAGCCGCCGGGGGTGGGCGGCCGTCTTCAGTACGGCGGCGAAGAGCTGGGTGAACAGCGGCTTCAGCCGGTCCGCGGACAGCCCCTGCTCCGCGGCCCGCGTCAGCACCAGCTCGGTCTGGTCCAGCAGTTCGGCGTGGTGCTCGCCCGGAAGGTTCAGCCGGTTGCCCTGCCGGCGCAGCAGATGCCGGACGACGACCGCGCGCAGGGCCGCCACCCGCTCCGCCCGCAGAGCGACCAGGGCGCCGAACCCGACGTCGGTGAAGTGGTCCCCGGGAAAGGTGAGGTCCCGCTCGGTGAGGAAGGCCCGGCGGTAGACCGCGCTCCACGCCGGGAGCGTCACGCCCGTCAGCTCCGGGGCCCGGTCGGGGGAGAAGACTCCGTCCGGGGTCCGGGCCAGCAGGGGCGCGGCCGGGTTGGCCGGCTCGCCCTCCCACCAGGGGGTGCGCTCGTGCTCGAAGTACAGGACATCCGCCGGCGCGTCCCCGTCGCCCACCGCGCTCAGCCGGGCGTCCAGCGCCGCCAGCGCCCCCGGGACCAGGACGTCGTCGCCGTCGAGGAACAGCACATGGCCGCCGACGGCCGCCCGCAGCCCGGTGTTGCGCGCCCCGGCCAGACCGGCCGAGGGCGGGGAGTGCACCGGCGTCACCCGGGAGTCCCGCTCGGCGTACCCGGCGACGACGTCGGCCGCCGGTGCGTCGGGTGCGTCGCACACCGGGATCAGCTCGAAGTCGCCGAACGACTGGGCGAGGACCGAGTCCAGCGCCAGGGACAGCCGGCCCGCGACCCCATGGGACGGGACGACGATGCTGAAGCGGGGCATTCTGCTCTTTCTGTAGAGGGGCGTTGAGGGGCTTCGGGGTCTTCGGGGGTTTGGTCTACGAGGTGCTGCGGACGCTCTCAGGAGCGCGGCCCCCCCGACGGACGCCAGGACGGCGGCCGGCTGGGGGTCGGCCGCGACGGGCTGGAGGGCATGCGGACTCCCCGGCGTGAGGACCGTGGTCAGAGGTGGTCAGAGGTGGTCGGTGATGTTCGGGGGGCCGGCCGGGCGCGGCACCGTGGCGAGCGGCTCACGCGCCAGCGAGGCCGCCGCCGACGGCACCGGACGGCGTTCGTCGAGCGGGACGACCGGCGGCAGCTCCGACTCCCCGAGAACGACGCGGCGGACGACCCGCTCGGCGGCCCGTCCGTCGTCGTAGGCGCAGAACCGCTCGCGGAACGCCGCGCGCAGCTGGGTCGAGCGGGAGCCACGCCAGTGGCCGGTGGCGAAGATGTCGATCAGCTCGTCCTCGCCGCGCGCGAGGGCGCCCGGAGGTGAGGCCCGCAGGTCGAAGTAGGTGCCGCGGGCCGCCTCGTACGCCTCCCAGTCGTCGGCGTGGATCACGATCGGCCGGTCCAGGTTGGCGTAGTCGAACATCAGCGACGAGTAGTCCGTGACCAGGGCGTCCGAGGCCAGGCAGAGCGACTCCACGCTCGGGTGGTCGCTGACGTCGACGACCCGGCCGCGGGTGGTGGTCAGCGGGGCGCCGTAGGCGTGGTGGGCGCGGGCCAGGACGACGAAACGCGGGCCGAGGCGCCGCACGATCCGCTGGAGGTCGAGGGTGCGGTGCTGGGAGCGGCGGTAGTCGCGGTGGGTCGGCGCGTAGAGGATCGCCACCGTGCCCTCCGGGATGCCCAGTGAGGCGCGCAGCCGGGTCACGTCCGCCGGGGTCGCCGTCCGGAACACGTCGTTGCGCGGGTAGCCGTACTCCAGCGTGGTGTAGCGCCCGGGGTGGACGCGCTCCTGGGTCAGGGTGGTGTGGCGGTTGGCGGACAGCACGTAGTCCCACTGGTCGACGCCCTTGAGCAGCCGGGCGAAGTCCCTGCCGCGCGCCGCCGCCGGGCGTTCCTGGAGGTCCAGGCCGATGTGCCCCAGCGGGGTGCCCTGCCCGGTCTGGATCAGGACCTGGCCCCGGCGCTTGACCAGGCGGTGGTCGAAGTCGGTGTTGCTGACCAGGTACCGGGAACGGGCGAGCGCCGTCCAGTAGGCGGCCGTGCCGGGGACGAGGCAGCGCGGGCCCGGCGGACTGGCGTGATGGTGCTCCGGACGGGCGATCCACGCCGTCCGGATGTGCGGCGCGAGGTCGCGGACCGTGGACTCCAGCGCGCCCGGGTTGCAGCCGTGGCCGCGGCCGTCGTGGGCGGCGAAGACGGCACGGTCGCGCACGGGGAGGCAGCGCTGGGAGCCGTAGTGGACCCTGAGCACGGCGGACCGCAGGCCGTGCAGCAGCTTCCTGGTGGTCCGGGCGGTGGCGCGGTGCAGGGCCGCCGCCAGTTGCAGCGTGCGGTAGGTGCGGTGCAGGCCGAAGCGGATCAGGGTGTGGTGCACCCGGGCGCGCAGGGGGACGGGCGGGCCCGGGACGCGGTAGCGGCGGTAGTGGGCGCGGGCCCGGCGCAGGAAGTCCGCCCGTGAGCCGCGCGGCAGCCGGTCCCGCCGGGAGTACACGATCGCCAGGTGGTGGACCATGCGGCGGAACAGCGCCGACCGCCACCGGTCCAGCCCGGGGCGCTCGTCGAGATACGCGAACACACGGTCGTACTGGTCGAAGACGTCGAAGTGGCGCTCGCTGGTGGTGCGCAGGATGCTGCCGATCCGGCGCTGCCGGTAGTGCACGCAGACGCGGTCGAGGGTCGCGATCGACTCGGCCGTCATCAGCACCGGGTACGTCCACGGCGTGTCCTCGTAGTAGCCGGGCGGGAAGGCGAACCCCTTCTCCTCGACGAACTCCCGCCGGTAGGCCTTGTTCCAGGCGACCATCAGCAGCTTCAGCAGGCCCGGCCGGTCCTCCAGGCGGAACGGGGCCGGGCCCCCCTCGGAGAGCTGCAGGGCCGCCTGGTTGCGGACCGCCTCGCCCGTCCAGTACGTCCGCGCGTAGTCGAAGACCAGGACGTCCGGCTCGCCGGTCTCCTTCAGCCGGTCGGCGATGGAGCGCAGGGCGTCCGGCGTGAGGGTGTCGTCGCTGTCGAGGAACAGCAGGTAGTCGCCGCTCGCGTGCGCCACTCCGGCGTTGCGGGCGGGGCCCAGGCCGACGTTCTCGGGCAGATGGACGGGCTGTACACGCGCGTCGCGGGCGGCGAACTCGTCGATGATCGCGCCGCACGCGTCCGGCGAGCAGTCGTCGACGACGATCAGTTCCAGATCGGGACAGGACTGGGAGAGCACCGACTCCAGACACTCGTGCAGGTACGCCTGAACCTGGTACGCGGGGACAATGACACTGAACCTGGGCAAGAGGCCATCCATCGGTCGGCGCGGGCGTTCGGCCCGGGAACGGCCGGGAGGGCCACTTGGTTACGGCGGCTACGTCATCCGGGGGAATGCCGAAGGGGCGGCCCGCCACCGGCCCGCCCCTCCAACTCCCTTGCTACTACGACTACTTGACCGCCCCAGCCATCACGCCGGATACGAACTGCCGCTGGAACGCGAAGAAGACGGCCAGCGGGATCACCATCGAGATGAACGCGCCGGGTGCCAGCACGTCGATGTTGTTGCCGAACTGCCGTACCTGCGTCTGGAGCGCGACCGTGATCGGCTGGCTCCCGGAGTCCGAGAAGATCAGCGCGACCAGCAGGTCGTTCCACACCCAGAGGAACTGGAAGATGCCGAGGGCGGCGATGGCCGGGCCGCCGAGCGGCATCACGACACGGAAGAACAGCCGCAGTTCACCCGCCCCGTCCAGGCGGGCCGCCTCCAGCAGCTCTCTCGGGATCTCGGCGAAGAAGTTCCGCAGCAGGAACACCGCGAAGGGCAGACCGAAGCCGACGTGGAAGAGCACCACGCCGAGCACCGTGCCGAAGATGCCGATGTTGCCGAAGAGTTCGGCGATCGGGATCAGCGCGACCTGCACCGGTACGACCAGCAGGCCGACCACACCGAGGAACCACCAGTCCCGGCCCGGGAACTCCATCCAGGCGAAGGCGTAGCCCGCCAGCGAGCCGATGATCACGACCAGCAGGGTCGCCGGGACGGTGATCCACACCGTGTTCAGCAGGGAGCTGGTGATGTCGTCGTTCTCCAGCAGCTTCGCGTAGCTGTCGAAGGTGATCTGCGACGGCTCCGTGAACACCTTCCACCAGCCGCTCGCCGCGATGTCCTCCGGCGAGCGCAGACTGGACAGCAGCAGACCGATCGTCGGCACCAGCCAGAACAGGCCGACCACGATGAGGAACACCCGCAGCAGCCCACCGCTCACCCCCTCGGCGAGCCGCGCCCCCAGCGACTGCTTGGCCTTCATCGCCGCACCTCCCGCCGCAGCCGACGCACGTTGAACCACATCACCGGGATCACGAGCAGCAGCAGGAACACCGAGATGGCGCTCGCGACGCCCGGCTGGTCCTCGGAGAAGCCCTTGCGGTACAGCTCCAGGGCCAGGACGTTCGCGTCGTCCTGGGAGGAGCCGGGGGCGATGATGAAGACCAGGTCGAAGACCTTCAGCACGTTGATCATCAGGGTGACCATGACGACCGCGAGGACCGGCGCCAGCAGCGGCACCGTGACCCGTCTGAACACCTGCCACTCGGACGCGCCGTCGACCCGGGCGGCCTCCAGCAGCTCCCGGGGCACGCTCGCCAGCCCGGCCGCGATCAGCACCATCGCGAAGCCCGCCCACATCCAGATGTACGAGCCGATGATGGACGGGGTGACCAGGGACGGGCCGAGCCAGTCCAGGCCGTTGTACGGCTCCTTGAAGTTGCTTTCCGGCAGCCGTAGTTGAGCCCCGTCGGCCGAGGCCGGCAACGTGAAGGTGCCGTCGTCGGCGGCCGTCGCCGACGCCACGACCCTGCCGTCCTTCACGGCCTCGACCTTCATGCCCGCATAACCCAGTTCGGCCGGGTCGACCCCGTTGAGCTTGCCGACGCCCTTGCCGCGCGTGAAGTCCTGCCAGGTCGTGCCGGTGACCTTGTCCGGCTCGGGCTTCGGCGCCACCGCGGCCTTCGCGTCGTCGGGCATCAGATCGGGCGCCACACCCACCAGGGGCAGCGAGACGGCCTCGCCCGCGCGCACGGGCGACTTGGTGATGAACGCGCCGCCGCCGGCCGGTTCCAGCGGCGAGTCCCGGCCCGGGTGGGCCTTCGGGAACGCCGACGACGGGGCGAACGTGTCGTGCACGCCCACCCACACCGCGTTCGCCACGCCCTTGTCCGGATCCTGGTCGTACACCAGGCGGAAGATGATGCCCGCCGCCAGCATCGAGATCGCCATCGGCATGAAGACGACCAGCTTGAACGCCGTACCCCAACGCACCCGTTCGGTCAGCACCGCGAAGATCAGGCCGAGCGCCGTCGCGACCGTCGGCGCGAACACCACCCAGATGATGTTGTTCTTCAGCGCGGTGCGGATGCCCTCGTCGGTGAAGAGCGACTTGTAGTTGTCTATTCCGGCGAAGCCGTCACCGGACTGGTCGTAGAAGCTGCGCACGACCGAGTACCCGATCGGGTACACCACGAGTGCGCCGAGCAGGACGAGCGCGGGCAGCAGGAAGAGCGCCGCGACGGTCCTGCGGGTGCCGGTCACACTCTTGCGCGTCTTGGGAGCGGCAGGGGGCTCGCTGCCCCCTGCCGCCGTGGCAGACGTCATGGCATCAGTTCCCGTAGGCCGCTGCCGCTTCGGCCTCCAGCTTCGCCTGCGTACCCGCGATGTCCTTCGGGTTCTTCAGGAAGTCCTGGAGGATCTTCCACTCGCCCTTGCCGGGCGTACCGCCGAAGGCCTGCGGGGCCTGGTCGGACATGTCGAAGCGGAAGTCGTCACCGGCGTCGATGAGCGCCTTGGCGATCTTCTGCTGCACCGCGTTCGGGTACGCGGAGTTCGGCACGTTCTTGTTCGGTGAGAGGTAACCGCCCAGCTTGGCCTGGATCTCCGCCGCGTCGGGGGAGGCGAGCCAGGTGGCCAGGGCCTGGGAGCCCTTCGAGTCCTCCAGGATCACGGCCGCGTCACCGCCCGAGACCACCGGGCCGTTGTCACCGACCGCGGGGAACGGGAACACCTTCGCGTCCGTCCCGATCTTCATACTCGACGGGATGTTGACCTGCGCGAAGTCACCCGCGGAGACCATGGCCGCCTTGGGCTGGTCCCCGCCGGTGAAGACCTGCGTGACGGAGGCCGGGAAGTCGGTCTGCAACGCCCCGTTCGCCCCGCCCGCGATGTAGTCCGGCTTGCCCCAGATCTGCGCGAGCGTGGTCAGCGCGTCCTTCACGGACGGGTCCGTCCACTTGATCTCGTGCTGGGCCAGCTGGTCGTACTTCTCCGGTCCCGCCTGGGAGAGGTAGACGTTCTCGAACCAGTCGGTCAGCGTCCAGCCCTCGGCGGCGCCGATGGAGAACGGGGTGACGCCGGAGTCGAAGACCGTCTGCGCGGTGTTGAGCAGATCCGGCCAGGTCTCGGGCTCACTCGCCCCCGCGTTCTCGAAGACCTGGTTGTTGTACCAGATCAGGGACTTGTTGGCGGCCTTGTAGTAGACGCCGTACTCCTTGCCGCCCACCTTGCCGATGTCCTGCCAGCCCTGCGAGTAGTTCTCGCCGAGCTCCTTGAGGGCGTCGGAGCCGAGAGGCTTGGCCCAGCCCTTGTCGACGGCCTGTTTGATGGCGCCGGGCTGCGGCAGCATCGCGATGTCCGGCGGCTGCCCGCCGGCCACCTTCGAGCCGATGAAGTTGATGATCGGGTCCTGCGCGGGCACGAACGTGACCTTGGCGCCCGTGCGCTTCTCGAACTCCTCCAGGACCTTCTTGAAGTTGGCCTGTTCGGTGCCGCTCCACACGGCGGCGACCTCCAGGCTCGTCCCGTCCAGCTTCGGAAGGGTGACGTTGTCGGCGGTCTGCTGGGTGTCGCCCGTGCTTCCACCGCTGTCGCTGTCGCTGCTTCCGCAGGCGGTGAGCGAGAGCGCGAGCGCTCCCGCGGCGACCGTGGCCGCGGCCTTGGCGGCTCTGCGGTGCTGGGGGGTCGCCTTCTCGGGCGACCAGCGTGTCCGGATGGTGCTGCTCGTCATGCGCATGACTGCCCCGTTCTTCGTTCCTCGTCGAACGTCGAGCGCGCTCCCGTGCGATCTGGTCTACGCCCGGGTGTGCGGGGGCGGCAAGATGGCGTCGGCTGTCAAGCGGGGGATCGTGACCCCCTCGTGACCAGGGGCTGAACCTCTGATCATCGGACGGGGTCGGCTTCCGGCCAGCACCACGTACGCGTGCTGGCGAGTGCTACAGAAGTGACGGCACCTCCACCGCCGAGACCTCCCTCGCCGCCCTTTCCAGCGCGCTGGCCAACAGTGCCAGGTCGGTCGGGCCGTTTCCGAGCTCCCGCACCGGGCGCCGGGCCGGAGGGTCACCCATGCGGTGCCATTCCAGCGGTACGACCGTGGGGCGCAGGGTCGCCGTCCGGGGGATGCGGCCGGTGACCCGCCCGCCCTGGAGCGGTGTGACCCGCCCGTCCGCGCACGTCAGGCTGCCCCGGCCGGGCGCCGGCTCGTCCGGTCCCGGTGCCGGGGCGTCGAGCGCGACGCGCAGGGTGGCCCGGCGGGCCGGTTCGGTCTCCGCCGTACGGGGGCACGGGCCGGACGCCGTCACCAGGTGGACGCCCAGCCGCTCTCCCTCCCGGGCCACGGCCTCCAGCGCGCGCATCACCGAGCCGGCCGCGGGCCGCCCGGTCGAGCCGAGCGCGGGGGAGACCAGGGCGTCCAGATCGTCGACGACCACGACGAGCCGGGGCAGCGGCGGTGCCGCCTCCGTCCGCCGCCTGGCCGCTCCGGGCCGCAGCCGCATGGTCGAACTGGACGGGGAGTCGAGATCCCCGGCACCGGCCCCGGCGGCCGTCTCGCCCTGGACACCGCCCCGGGCCGTGGCCGTGCGCTGGGCGACCATACGGCCCGACAGCTCACGGCCGCTGTGCCACTCGGCGAAGTCGGACCGGCCCAGCAGCTCCGCGCGCCGCTTCAGCTCGGCGCTCAGGGACTGCGCGAACTCCCTCATCCGCACCGGGTCGTGCGCCGAGAGGTGCGTGGTGACATGCGGTACGTCCGTACACACCCGCAGGCCCTCGCCGTGTCCGCCGCCCGCGCCGGAGCCGGGGCCGGCGCCGCCCCGGCCGTCGACCAGCACGATGCCCAGCCGGTCCGGCCGCTCGGCGGCGGCCAGGGACGCGACGACCGCCCGCAGCAGTTCGGTGCGGCCGCTGCCCGGCGGGCCCTCGATCAGCAGATGCGGTCCCTGGACCGCGAGGTCCGCGCAGACCGGCCCGCGCGGCCCGGCGCCCAGCACCGCGCGCACCCGGCCGCCCAGCGCGTCCGCGTCGTCGGCCGCGTCCGCCCAGCGCGCCATCAGCGACGCCGGGGTGGCCCGGGCCAGGCCCAGCTCGTCCAGCAGCCGGGCCGCCTGGGGCAGCGGCGCGGAGACCCGCGGCTGCCGCTCGCTCGTCGCCGCGTCCGTCCGCAGGGGCGCCAGCGCCCGCGCGAAGCGCTCGGCCCAGGCCGGGGAGACCGCGTCGACGGTGGCGACCGTGCCGTGACCGGCCGGCGCGGAGCCCGCTCCGGCCCGGGCCACGCGCATCAGCCGCAGCGCCGTCGCCACGTCCCCGCTGAGCAGCGCGACCGCGCCGCACTGCCGGAACGTCGGCGACACCGCGCAGGCCGCCTCGTACGTCTCCGTCACCGGCGAGGCCGGGGAGGCGGCGGCCGTCTCGGCCAGACACACCACGTGTATTCCGGCCCGCGGGCCCTCCGACGCCAGCCGCGCCACGGCCTCGCGCAGATCGGCCCCGCCGGGGTCGCCGTCCACGACGAGCACGGTGAACGGGCCGGGGAAGGGGACGGAATCGCCGGTACCGGGGGCGTCGCCCGAGGGCCGGTGGCCTGGGAGCGGCACGCCGGCGGGGGCCGGGGGAGTGCTGGTGAACGGGGTGTCGCTGCCGCGGGCGTGGGTGGCCGGGGAGTCGCTGGCGCGTGCGCGGGTGGCCGAGGTGTCGGTCGGCGGGCCGCCGGCATGCGCGGTGCCTGCCGCCGGCGGCAGGCTGCCCGGCCCCGCCTCCGCCAGCTGGTCCTCCAGACGGCGGAGGAGCTCGTCGGTGCGGGCCGCTGCCTGTTCCCGGTCGTGGGCGAGGAGCAGCCGGCAGTCCTGGCCGTGCCCGGGACGGACATGCGGCAGCCAGCCCAGCCATGACCACTCGGCGGTGCGCTCCTCCAGCGGGCGGGATCGGTCCGCGGCGATCAGGACGATCTCCAGCATGTCGGGGGAGTGCAACGCGGTGAGCTGGGCCAGCAGGGCCCGGGCCAGTCCGCCGAGCCGCGCCCGCGGCCCGGCGAGCCCCAGAGCGCCGACCTCGCGCAGCCCGGCGGTCACCGGCACCGCGGGCAGCAGGCCCGAGCCGTCCGGCACCGCCCGGTCGGCCGTGCCGAGGCGCACCGCGAGCGCCTCCGGGTCGCCCGGACCGCGCTCCCAGAGCCGGGGTCCCGGGCCCAGTGCCGTCAGCAGCAGGGTGGCCGGATCCGGCCAGGTCTCCGGTACCGCCGGTACCACGGCCGAGCGCTCCGCCACCGCGTCGGCCGGCTCGTCCGCGTACGCCTCGCGCGCGTCCGGCCCCTGGTCGCCGCGCCCACCGGCCAGCCGCCGGGCCCAGGCCCCGAGCCCGCCGCGCCTGCGGGCACCCTGCGGTATGTCGGTCCCCCGGAGGGGAGTGCCCTTGCGCCCGCGCCCGGAAGGCTCCTCCGGGGCGCCCGGCCCCTGGCCGCCACCGGAACGAACGTCCCGTCCCGGCCCGGAGGCAGCGGAAGCGGGCCCCGCCGGCGCGGAAGCAGGCCCATCATCGGCTCCGGCCCGAGGACCGGCGCCGTGGGTCCCACGGGGGCTGTGGGTCCCGCCGGTGTCGTAGGTCCCGCGGGTGCTGCGGGTCCCGCCGGTGCCATGGGTCCCATCGGCGCCGTAGGTAGCGCCAGTGCCGTGGGCTTCACCGGTGCTGTTGGCCCCGCCGGTGCTGTTGGCCCCGCCGGTGCTGTTGGCCCCGCCGGCGCCGTAGGCCCCGCCGGCGCCGTGGGTCCCGCCAGCGCCGTAAGCCCCGCTAGTACCGTGGGCTCCACCGGTGCCGTGGGTCCCACCGATACCGTGCGCCCCGCCGGTACCGTCAGCCCCGCCATCGGCGAATGGCCCGCCGACCGTCCCCGCTCCAAAGCGCCCCGCATGGGTGTCCCCGTCGCCGAGCCCCGCCTGCGAGGCATCGCGCTGCCGGGACGTCTGGGCCGGGCCTTCGGGGGAGGCCATGGGGGACGAGCCCTCGGCGGCATCGCGCTGCCGGGGGGCCCGGGCCACTCCGTCCGGCGCAGCCGCTCGTGTCTCTTCCCGGGACGCCGCACGCGTGGAGTCCTCGGCAGCAGCGTCTCCCCGCACCCCCGAGACACGCCGCCCCCGCGCACCCGGCACGGCACCGGACCTGCCTTGTCCGGGCCCCGGGTACGCCCCACGCTCGGCGGACCCCGGCCCGGCCGCCCCCTCACCTCTGCTCTCGGCCCGGGGCGCCCCGCCCTGCCCCGGCACCACGGCCGAGTCGACGGAGCCCTGCCCGGCAGTGCCCGGCGTGGCCCAGGCCGCCGAGCCGTAGGCGTGCCGCGTGGCGCCGGAAGGGCCGGAAGAGCCGGTCGGCGTCGGGTTCGTCGCGCGCGGGTGGGTCGTCGGGCCGTCCCCGGCGGGGCCCGGCACGCGCACGTGCCCCTCCCCGTCCGGAGTCGTGCCGACCCGGGCGCCCGGTCCTCCGGCGGGAGCCAGCCGCAGGGCCGACTCGCCGATCCGCAGCAGCGCCCCGGGCGCGAACCGGACGGCCCGGCCACCCACCGGCCTGCCGTCCAGCGACGTGCCGTTCGTGGAGTCCAGGTCGGCGACCGCGACACGGCCGTCGGCGCCCACGGTCACCGCGCAGTGCAGCCGGGAGACGTCCGGGTCGTCCAGGGGCACGTCGGCGTCGGCGGAGCGGCCGATGCGGATCTCGCCGCCGTGCAGCAGATGGACGCCGCCGGCGTCGGGGCCGGCGACCACCTGGAGCTGGGCCGGGGCGTCGTCCAGCTCGGGGTGCGGCTCCGGTTCGCCCGGCGCGCCCACGGACAGCACGGCACCGTCGGTCAGCGGGGGCTCGCCGAGCGTGCAGCGCTGGGCGTCGAGCCGCTGCTCCCCGGCGTACAGCACCACCGTGCCCGAGCCGTCACCGCCGGAGACCACCTGGGCGAGCCCTGAGGCCACCGCCGCGAGCGCCGTACCGGCGGGTGCCGTGACCAGCACGTCGCTGCGTGGGGCGCGGCCCTGCGCCGGCGCCGACGGGCCCAGCGGATCTACGACGGTCAGCCGGATCTGCATCGCCGTCAGCGGTCCCTTCTGCCCGGGCGCGGAGTCCCCCACCCCGCCCCAGCACGTCGGCCAATACTGCAGGCATCCTCGCACCTGCCACTGACACCGCGCCCCTCGCTCCGGGAAAGGTGATCTTGATTGGTCGGCTCTGCCCGCAAAAGTGCCTGAGAGATGACCCACAGGCGACATCTTGAGATCGGTCACGTTCATTCCCGGCAACCACAAGACCGAGGTGAGCGTCTTTGCTTCGAACGGATGTGAGAACGGCTACGTAAGACCCACAGAAAGCCGACACCCCGGTCCCCGGCGTAGCGGCACTACAGTGGGTCGGACACAGGCCAGCAGGCAAGGCAAGCAGCAGGGAGCGCATGACGTGCGGCCGGTAGGCAGCAAGTACCTGCTCGAGGAGCCGCTCGGACGCGGCGCCACGGGCACCGTCTGGCGAGCCCGCCAGCGCGAGACCGCGGGCGCCGAGGCGGCCGTGCCGGGGCAGCCCGGCGAGACCGTCGCCATCAAGGTCCTCAAGGAGGAGCTGGCGAACGACGCGGACATCGTGATGCGGTTCCTCCGGGAGCGCTCCGTCCTGCTCCGGCTGACCCACCCGAACATCGTCCGGGTCCGTGACCTGGTCGTCGAGGGTGAGCTGCTGGCCCTGGTCATGGACCTCGTGGAGGGCCCCGACCTGCACCACTACCTGCGGGACAACGGCCCCTTCAGCCCCGTCGCCGCGGCCCTGCTCACCGCCCAGATCGCCGACGCGCTCGCCGCCAGCCACGCCGACGGCGTCGTCCACCGCGACCTCAAGCCGGCGAACGTCCTGCTCCAGCAGTACGACGGGCGGATGCACCCGCTGCTGACGGACTTCGGCATCGCCCGCCTCGCCGACTCCCCGGGCCTGACCCGGACCCAGGAGTTCGTCGGCACCCCGGCGTACGTCGCGCCCGAGGGCGCGGAAGGCCGTCCGCAGACCTCCGCCGTCGACATCTACGGCGCCGGCATCCTGCTGTACGAGCTGGTCACCGGCCGTCCGCCGTTCGCCGGCGGCTCCGCCCTGGAGGTGCTGCACCAGCACCTGAGCGCCGAGCCGCGCCGCCCCTCCACGGTCCCGGACCCGCTCTGGACGATCATCGAGCGCTGTCTGCGCAAGAACCCGGACGAGCGGCCCAGCGCCGAGAACCTCGCCCGCGGTCTGCGCGTCGTCGCCGAGGGCATCGGCGTGCACGCGAACTCCGCGCAGATCGCCGCCGCCGAGGGCGTCGGCATGCTCCTGGCGCCCGACCCGGCGCCCGCGCCCGTACCGGACATGTCCGGCGAGGCCGACCCCACCCAGGTCCTCCCGCAGGGCGCGGGTTCGTACGACCCGAACGCGGCGACCAGCTTCATGCCGCACACCGGCGGCCCGGCCGGTGCCGGCGACCCCACCTCGGTCCTGCCCCACCGGGGCGCGGCCGACCCGACCGCCGTCATGCCGCCGGTCCCGCCGGGATCGCCCGGCCACCCCGGTCAGCAGGGCCAGGGCGGCGGGCCCGAGGACCCGCACCCCTGGCAGAACCAGCTGCGGGCCGCCCGCGACCGCAACGAGCAGACACAGGTCCAGAACTACCTCGACCCGGGCCAGGACCCGCTGCGCCGCCGCCCCCAGCGCCAGGTCGCCCGGCCGCAGCAGGCCCCGCAGCAGCCTCCGCAGCGCGGCCGGCAGCCCCAGCCCGGCCCCGG
Organism: Streptomyces sp. NPDC050546; assembly: GCF_044457425.1. Lineage (NCBI taxonomy): Bacteria > Bacillati > Actinomycetota > Actinomycetes > Kitasatosporales > Streptomycetaceae > Streptomyces > Streptomyces sp. NPDC050546. Next base: position 165,140 of record NZ_JBITGX010000016.1, on the reverse strand, counting down.
CTACGGCCATCCGCAGCAGCAGCCCCAGCAGTACGCCCCGCAGCACCAGCCCCAGCAGCCGCAGCGCTACGCCCCGCCCCCGCCGCCTCCTCAGCCGCAGCAGCCCCAGCAGCCGCAGCGCGAGCCCCGGCAGCCGAGGCAGCGCAGCGCCAACCCGATGCGGATCCCCGGGCTCGGCTGCCTGAAGGGCTGCCTCTTCACGATCGTCATCCTGTTGGTCGCGGGCTGGCTGATCTGGGAACTGAGCCCCCTCCAGGAGTGGATCGGCACCGGCAAGGGCTACTGGGACCAGCTCACCGACTGGTTCGGCACGGTGACCGGCTGGATCGAGAAGCTCGGCGGGAGTTCGGGCGGGAACTGACCCGAAACTGTCCCGAACCGGCATGCGGGGTTGGTGATTTGTCGACACCTGGCGGGTGATTTCCGCCCGGGCGGTGAAGGTTGGCTCCTCCTGCGCGTAGTTTTAGCGACAACACGCGTCGGTAGGAGCAGCCTTGGCACGGAAGATCGGCAGCCGGTACACCGCCCACCAGATCCTGGGGCGGGGCAGCGCCGGCACGGTGTGGCTGGGCGAGGGCCCCGAAGGCCCGGTCGCCGTCAAGCTGCTGCGCGAGGATCTCGCGTCCGACCAGGAACTCGTCGGACGCTTCGTGCAGGAGCGGACGGCACTGCTCGGCCTGGAGCACCCGCACGTCGTGTCGGTGCGCGACCTGGTGGTGGACGGAAACGACCTGGCGCTGGTCATGGACCTCGTCCGCGGTACGGACCTCAGGACCCGGCTGGAGCGGGAACGCCGGCTGCCGCCCGAGGCGGCCGTGGCGATCGCGGCCGACATCGCCGACGGGCTGGCGGCCGCGCACGCGGCGGGCGTCGTGCACCGGGACGTGAAGCCGGAGAACGTGCTCCTGGACATGCAGGGCCCGCTCGGCCCCGGCGGCTCCCACCGCGCGCTGCTGACCGACTTCGGCGTGGCGAAGCTCATCGACACCCCGCGCCGGACCAAGGCCACGAAGATCATCGGCACGCCGGACTACCTCGCCCCGGAGATCGTCGAGGGCCTGCCCCCACGCGCGTCCGTCGACATCTACGCGCTCGCCACGGTCCTCTACGAGCTGCTGGCGGGCTTCACCCCGTTCGGCGGCGGCCATCCGGGCGCGGTGCTGCGCCGGCACGTCACGGAGACGGTCGTGCCGCTGCCCGGCATCCCCGACGAGCTGTGGCAGCTGCTCGTGCAGTGCCTGGCCAAGGCGCCGGCCTCGCGGCTGCGGGCCTCGGAGCTCGGGGCGCGGCTGCGGGAACTGCTGCCGATGCTGGCGGGCATGCCGCCGCTGGAGGTCGACGAGCCGGACACGGAGTCCGCCGAGGAGGACGACCGGGAGGAGCAGCCGGCCGGACCGGCACCGGCCGGGGAGCGGGTCCGCAGACGCGGCGCGGTCCCCCTGGTCCCGGGCGCGAAACCGGCCGACTCCAACCGGGACACCCACACCTCGATGCGCGTCCCCGCCCCCGACGAACTGGCCGGCGGTGCCCATGGCACGGCCCGCGCCCCGCGCACGACGGGCACGCCGCGGCCCGGCTCGGCCCGCAACCGCGCCGCCGCCCGGCGCCGCCGCCTGGCGCTCGGAGCGGGCGCGGTCGCCCTGGTGGCCGCGATCGGCGTCGGGGTATGGCTGTCCACATCGGACGACGACACGAGCACCCCTCCCCAGGACACGAGGAACTCGGCCCCGCAGTCGCCCTGACGAGCCGGGCTTCGCCGGGGCCCTGGTGCGGCGCCGCCGGACCGGGAACTCGGCTCCGCGTTCTGCTCGACCCGTTGCGAAGAACCGGCGCCGGCCCGAGGCCCGCGCCATTGAACGCCGCGTCGGGGTGGGGCTATGGCGGTCGGAGCGCGGGCCGGTCTGCCGCCGCCGGGTGCCCGAGCCCACAGTTCCGCCGGAGCACCGTGCCGCCGTGCCGCCGTGTGCACCGCGACCCCCGGCCGGGTCGCGAAGCCCGGCGCGCCTTCGGCAGCCCGCTCCGCCCGCCCGGCGATGGCCGCCGGGCGGAGCCGTTACGCTGGAGGCGTGGCAGTCGTCGACGTATCCGAAGAGCTCAAGTCCCTCTCCTCGACCATGGAGTCGATCGAGGCCGTTCTGGACCTCGACAAGATGAGGGCAGACATCGCCGTGCTCGAGGAGCAGGCGGCCGCGCCGTCCCTGTGGGACAACCCCGATGAGGCGCAGAAGATCACCAGCAAGCTGTCCCACCTCCAGGCCGAGGTGCGCAAGGCCGAGGCCCTGCGCGGTCGCCTCGACGACCTGGGCGTTCTCTTCGAGATGGCCGAGGAGGAGGACGACCCGGACACCCGCGCCGAGGCCGAGTCCGAGCTCACGGCCGTGAAGAAGGCGCTGGACGAGATGGAGGTCCGCACCCTCCTCTCCGGCGAGTACGACTCCCGTGAGGCCCTGGTGAACATCCGCGCCGAGGCCGGTGGCGTCGACGCCGCCGACTTCGCCGAGAAGCTCCAGCGCATGTATCTGCGGTGGGCCGAGCAGCGCGGCTACAAGACCGAGATCTACGAGACGTCGTACGCGGAGGAGGCCGGCATCAAGTCGACCACCTTCGCCGTCCAGGCGCCCTACGCGTACGGCACGCTCTCCGTCGAGCAGGGCACGCACCGGCTCGTGCGCATCTCGCCGTTCGACAACCAGGGGCGCCGCCAGACCTCCTTCGCGGGCGTCGAGGTCCTGCCCGTGGTCGAGCAGACCGACCACATCGAGATCGACGAGTCCGAACTGCGGGTCGATGTGTACCGTTCGTCCGGCCCCGGCGGCCAGGGCGTCAACACCACCGACTCCGCGGTGCGCCTCACCCACATCCCCACCGGCATCGTCGTCTCCTGCCAGAACGAGCGGTCGCAGATCCAGAACAAGGCGACGGCCATGAACGTGCTCCAGGCCAAGCTGCTGGAGCGGCGTCGCCAGGAGGAACAGGCCAAGATGGACGCCCTCAAGGGCGACGGCGGCAACTCCTGGGGCAACCAGATGCGTTCGTACGTGCTGCACCCGTACCAGATGGTCAAGGACCTGCGCACCGAGTGCGAGGTCGGCAACCCCGAGGCCGTCTTCAACGGTGAGATCGACGGGTTCCTCGAGGCCGGAATTCGCTGGCGCAAGCAGCAGGAGAAGTAAGTTTGTCGACAAGGCAACTGTCGCCATGAGCGCGGCAGTTGCCTTTTCTGTGCCCGGATGTCTGGGTTTTACATCACACTCACAGAGTTCGACTCTCCGCATAGCCCTCAGAGTTGGACATGGCGCCCGCAAACGCCCTTGACGTGTTCTTGAAAAATGGGAAGGGTAAAGCGCGGCATGCGTGTCTCTGGGGCGCATGTGAACCGGGGGGCCTTTTTCACCGCAGCCGCCCTGTCGATCGCAGCCCCGAGCCCTGCCTCACTGACGAGCTACTGGGGGTAGCAACCATATGACGAAGAAGACGCGGATCCGTGTCGCACGGATAGCGGCCGGCGCCGTGATCGCGGCCGGTGCCTCGCTGACCGCCGCTGGTGCCGCATCCGCCGCGGAGGCCGAGGACTGCCTGCTCGGCATCCTGTGCGCCAACGAGTCGCCCACTCCGGTCCCGACGCCGACGGACCCGCCCACCGACATCCCGACCGACCCGCCCACGGACATCCCGACCGACCCGCCGTCGACCGAGGAGCCCACGGACGAGCCGACGGAGCCCACGGACGAGCCCACCGAGCCGACCGAGGACCCGACCGACGCGCCGACCGACCCGGGCAACGGGAACGGCAACGGTGGCGGCAACGGCAACGGCAACGGTGGCAACAACGGCGGCGGCAACAACACCGACCCCGACGGCGGCACCTCCCCGCAGGAGGAGGGCTCCTCCTCCATCACGGACACCGGCTCGGACTCCACCCCGGCGGCCCCGCAGGGCCAGGCCCAGGCCCAGGGCAACGGCGCGGAACTCGCCGAGACGGGCGCCGCGCAGACCACCTTCCTGGTGATCGGCGCCGCCACGATGATCGCCGGCGGTGTCGGCTTCCGTCTCCTGCCGCGCCTCGTGGGCGGCCGTGGCGGGGCTGCAGCCTGACGGTAGCCACGTCCGTACGGACCGTAGGCACAGCGCGAAGCCGAGGGCCCGGAGCGAAACGCTCCGGGCCCTCGGCCGTGTCTGTGGTGTGGCTGCGATCCGCGGGTGCTACGCGGTCTGGTGCGCCAGTAGCGCCACCGCGGCGATCAGCACCGTCAGCAGTGCGATCAGCGTCATCGGGTTCAGATTCGCGAGGAAGTTCTCCTGCTGCAGCCGCTCGCGGTTCGCACGGCAGACGGGGCACCTGCCCTCGCTCACGGGGGCCGCGCAGTTCGCGCACACCAACCGGTCGTACGTCATGCGCTCGCCCTCCTTGCGCCGGTTCCTTGTATGTAACGCTCGTGCGGGTGCGAACGTTCCCTCTCCACTGTGCCAGGTTCCTCCGGAGGGCGCGCGGCTCGATCCCAGAGGGGTGGTTGTGCGTTGTTGCGCGCCCGCGGGCAGGTGGGGCTGGTCGCGCGGTTCCCCGCGCCCCTTCGGCCGGGTACAAAACGGCACATCCCTTGCGCAACCACTGTCGGTGACTGCGGTCCGCTCCCCGGTTCGCGTATGGTCACGCTCATCTACCCCCGGCGACCCGTGGTGCATCCGTGATCCGATTCGACAACGTCTCCAAGGTCTACCCCAAGCAGACCCGCCCCGCCCTCAGGGATGTCTCCCTGGAGGTCGAGAAGGGCGAGTTCGTCTTCCTCGTGGGGTCCTCCGGCTCCGGAAAGTCCACCTTCCTGCGGCTGATCCTCCGCGAGGAGCGGTGCAGTCACGGGCAGGTGCACGTCCTGGGCAAGGACCTCGCACGACTCTCCAACTGGAAGGTGCCGCAGATGCGGCGCCAGCTGGGGACGGTCTTCCAGGACTTCCGCCTGCTGCCGAACAAGACGGTCGGCGAGAACGTCGCCTTCGCGCAGGAGGTCATCGGCAAGTCGCGCGGCGAGATCCGCAAGTCCGTCCCGCAGGTGCTCGACCTCGTCGGCCTCGGCGGCAAGGACGACCGGATGCCCGGCGAGCTGTCCGGTGGTGAACAGCAGCGCGTCGCCATCGCGCGGGCCTTCGTCAACCGGCCCAAGCTGCTCATCGCCGACGAGCCCACCGGCAACCTCGACCCGCAGACCTCCGTCGGCATCATGAAGCTGCTCGACCGCATCAACCGGACGGGCACGACCGTGGTGATGGCCACGCACGACCAGAACATCGTCGACCAGATGCGCAAGCGCGTCATCGAACTGGAGAAGGGCCGCCTCGTCCGCGACCAGGCCCGCGGTGTCTACGGCTACCAGCACTGAGACCGCACCCTAGATCACGGAAAGGCATAACCAGTCGCCATGCGCGCCCAGTTCGTCCTGTCGGAGATCGGCGTCGGTCTCCGCCGCAACCTGACGATGACCTTCGCCGTCATCGTCTCCGTCGCCCTGTCGCTCGCCCTGTTCGGCGGGTCGCTCCTGATGAGCGACCAGGTCAACACCATGAAGGGCTACTGGTACGACAAGGTCAACGTCTCGGTCTTCCTCTGCAACAAGAGCGACGCCGAGTCCGACCCCAACTGCGCCAAGGGTGCGGTGACCGACGACCAGAAGAAGCAGATCCAGACCGACCTCGGCAAGATGGGCGTGGTCGAGAAGGTCACCTACGAGTCCCAGGACCAGGCGTACAAGCACTACAAGGAGCAGTTCGGCGACTCCCCGCTGGCCAGCTCCCTCACGCCTGACCAGATGCAGGAGTCGTACCGCATCAAGCTGAAGGACCCGCAGAAGTACCAGGTCATCGCGACCGCCTTCGACGGGCGGGACGGCGTCCAGTCCGTTCAGGACCAGAAGGGCATCCTGGACAACCTGTTCGGGCTGCTCAACGGCATGAACTGGGCGGCGCGGGCGGTGATGGCGCTGATGCTCGTCGTCGCGCTGATGCTGATCGTCAACACCGTGCGCGTCTCGGCGTTCAGCCGGCGGCGCGAGACCGGCATCATGCGTCTGGTCGGAGCCTCGGGCTTCTACATCCAGGCGCCGTTCATCATGGAGGCCGCGGTCGCCGGACTCATCGGCGGGACGGTCGCCTGCGGGTTCCTGGTGGTCGCGCGGTACTTCATCATCGACCACGGTCTGGCGCTGTCCGAGAAGCTGAATCTGATCAACTTCATCGGCTGGGACGCGGTCCTGACCAAGCTGCCGCTCATCCTCGCCACGAGTCTGCTGATGCCCGCGTTGGCCGCGTTCTTCGCGCTGCGCAAGTACTTGAAGGTGTGACGCATGCCAACAGGGGCCGTACGGACAACAGACCGTACGGCCCTTCCCCTTGTCCTAGACTCACCGGCATGTCAGGTCGTGACCCGTTCTGTCAGCCCCGCCGCATCCGCCGCGGGGCCGCCCTGACCTTGCTCTTCACGAGCGTGCTCGTCGCCGGCGCGGCCACCGGGTCCCTCCCGCAGGCCGACCGGAAGTCCGCTCCGGACGAGGCCCGTTCGGCCACCCCGGCCGGGCGCCACGCCGATGTCGCCAGGGCCGCCGAGGAGGCCATGGCCGACGGCAAGTCCCCGATGGAGGCCGCGAAGCGCGCGGTCAGCCGCAGCGGGGACCGCTGGGGCGCCGTCTACTCCCAGGGCGAGTACGAGGAGTTCGAGGACTCCCTCGACGGCCAGTACACCGGTGTCGGCCTGTGGGCCCGCAGCGAACGGGACGGCCGTATCGAGGTGACGAAGGTGCGCTCCGGCTCGCCCGCGGCCACCGCCGGGATCCGCCCCGGGGACCTGCTGCGCAGTGTCGACGGCGCGAAGGCCGACGGGCGGCCCGTCACCGAGGTCGTCTCCTTACTGCGCGGGGACGCCGCCGACGCCACCGCGGGCACCACCGTCCGTCTCGGCCTGGAGCGCGGCACGCGCGCGTGGAGCGAGACCCTGCGCCGGGCCCAGCTCTCCACGGACTCGGTCAGCGTCCGGGAAGTCGCCGGTTCGGTCACCGTCATCAGGGTCGACACCTTCACCAAGGGCTCAGGCGACCAGGTCCGCGAGGCCGTACGGCAGGCCCCGCGTGGCGCCGGCATCGTCCTCGACCTGCGCGGCAACTCCGGCGGCCTGGTCACCGAGGCCGTCACCGCCGCCTCCGCCTTCCTCGACGGCGGCCTGGTCGCCACGTACGACGTCGACGGTGAACAGCGCGCCCTGCACGCCGAGCCCGGCGGCGACACGACGAGACCCCTGGTCGCGCTCGTCGACGGCGGGACGATGAGCGCGGCCGAGCTGCTCACCGGTGCCGTTCAGGACCGCGGACGGGCCCTCGTCGTGGGCTCCCGCACCTTCGGCAAGGGCTCGGTCCAGATGCCGAGCAGGCTGCCCGACGGCTCCGTGGCGGAGCTGACCGTCGGGCACTACCGCACCCCCTCCGGCCGGGGGGTCGACGGCCGGGGCATCACGCCCGACCTGGAAACCGACGACGGAGCCCTTCAGCGGGCCGAGACCCTGCTGCGCGGTCTCGCCGGCCCGTCGTAATCGACTTTCCCGCGGCCCCCTCCGTAGTGCGAAAATGGACGGCACTATGGCTAAGGAAAAAGGGCGCAAGATGATCGCGCAGAACAAGAAGGCGCGGCACGACTACCTCATCATCGACACCTACGAGGCCGGTCTGGTCCTCAGCGGCACCGAGGTGAAGTCGCTGCGCCAGGGACGAGCGTCGCTGGCCGACGGTTTCGTGCAGCTGGACGGCAACGAGGCGTGGCTGCACAACGTGCACGTGCCGGAGTACAGCCAGGGCACGTGGACCAACCACAGCGCCCGGCGCAAGCGGAAGCTGCTGCTGCACCGCGCCGAGATCGACAAGCTGGAGTCGAAGTCGGGGGAGACCGGCCACACCATCGTGCCGCTCGCGCTGTACTTCAAGGACGGCCGGGCCAAGGTCGAGATCGCGCTGGCGAAGGGCAAGAAGGAGTACGACAAGCGTCAGGCGCTGCGGGAGAAGCAAGACCGCCGGGAGACCGACCGCGCGATCGCGGCGGTGAAGCGGAGGCAGCGCGGGGCGTAGGGAATACGCTGGCACCGACCTGCGTTGGTCACGTACGATGGTGCCTGCACCCCACAGCGGGTGCGCGCCCCTCTCCGGAGGGGATTGTCAACACAACATGGGGATGATCGGTTTCGACAGCGGCTGTCGAAGCAGGGGAAGCGTGTCGAGGAAGCGGCAATGATCTCGTAAACCATATGTCGCAAAAAATAATCGCCAATACCAAGCGCGATTCCCAGTCCTTCGCCCTCGCTGCCTGATAAGCAGTGACTGAAGGACCCTAAATGGGTGTCAGCCCGGGAGTGTTCCCGACCCGGATCCTGGCATAAGCTAGGGAACTAAACCATCGAGCCCGGTCACGGGGTTCGATGGGAAATCAAACAGTGACTGGGCCCGTCGGCGACTTGTTCGCGTGATCGCCGGGGCCGAGAAAATCGCAGCGAACTGCACACGGAGAAGCCCTGGTTCCGCACCGTTGGACGCGGGTTCGATTCCCGCCATCTCCACTCATCCCATGTGGGCACAGGCCCCGTCGCTTCCGAGCGGCGGGGCCTGTGTCATGGCCGGACGGTCATGGCCGGACGTCCTGACCGGACTGTCACGGCCGGACGTCGTGGCCGTCGGCGCCGACGAGAGTCCAGGGGATCGCCGGGTCGCTGCATGACGCCCGCAGGGCACCCCCCTCACAGACGACCGTGAAGGTCACGTCCCCGACCGGCACCGTCACCCGGTCGCCGTCCCGGAGGCCGTACGCCCGCAGGGTCACCCCGGCGGCATGGTCGTAGTCCGGGCGGTCGTCCACCGCGCCCACCGGGATCACGGCCCCGGGCCGGACCAGCAGCGGCACGCTCAGGAACCCGTGGCGTTCGCGCACCCAGCGCGGGCCGGTCACCGTCTCCCCGCTGAGGAGGTGGGTCCAGGTGCCCTCGGGGACGTAGTAGGTGACGTCGCCCTCGTCGCTGAACACCGGCGCGACCAGCAGGTCCGGGCCGAGCATGTACTGCCGCTCCAGGTGCGCGCACCCCGGGTCGTCCGGGAACTCCAGCACCATCGCCCGCATCACCGGCAGGCCCTCGCTGTGGGCGGTCCGGGCCGCCTCGTACAGATAGGGCATGAGCCGCAGCTTCAGCCGGGTGAAGTGGCGCGTGACCTCCACCGACTCCTCGTCGAACAGCCAGGGCACGCGGTACGACGAGCTGCCGTGCAGCCGGCTGTGCGAGGAGAGCAGGCCGAAGGCCAGCCACCGCTTGAACAGGGCCGGTGACGGCGTGCCCTCGAAGCCGCCGATGTCATGGCTCCAGAAGCCGAAGCCCGACAGTCCGAGGGACAGCCCACCGCGCAGGGACTCGGCCATCGACTCGTACGTCGCCTCGCAGTCACCTCCCCAGTGCACTGGGAACTGCTGGCTGCCCGTCGTCGCCGAGCGGGCGAAGAGGACGGCCTCCTCCTCGCCGCGGTGCTTGCGCAGCACCTCGAAGACCGTGCGGTTGTACAGGTACGTGTAGTAGTTGTGCATCCGCTCCGGGTCGGAGCCGTCGGACCAGGCCACATCGAGCGGCACGCGTTCGCCGAAGTCGGTCTTGAAGCAGTCCACGCCCTGGGTGAGCAGTGCCTCCAGCTTGGCGGCGTACCAGTCGCGGGCGGCCGGGCTCGTGAAGTCGACCAGGGCCATGCCGGGCTGCCACATGTCCCACTGCCAGACGCTGCCGTCCGGGCGCTGCAGCAGATGCCCCAGCTCCTTGCCCTCGGCGAACAGCGGGGAGCGCTGGGCGATGTACGGGTTGATCCAGACACTGACACGCAGGTCACGGGCCTTGAGCCGGGCCAGCATGCCCTCCGGGTCCGGGAAGACCCGCGGATCCCACTGGAAGTCGCACCAGTGGAACTCGCGCATCCAGAAGCAGTCGAAGTGGAAGACGGACAGGGGCAGCTCGCGCTCCCTCATGCCCTCGATGAAGGACGTCACCGTCTCCTCGTCGTACGAGGTGGTGAAGGACGTCGACAGCCACAGGCCGAACGACCAGGCGGGCGGCAGGGCCGGGCGGCCGGTCAGGGCCGTGTACTTGCGCAGGATGTCCTTCGGGGTCGGGCCGTAGACGACGTAGTACGTCAGCTCCTGTGTCTCCGCGCTGAACTGCACCCGGGACACGACTTCCGAGGCGACCTCGAAGGACACCTGGCCCGGGTGGTCGACGAAGACGCCGTAGCCGGCGTCCGTGAGGTAGAAGGGCACGTTCTTGTAGGCCTGTTCGCTGCACGTGCCGCCGTCGGCCTGCCAGATGTCGACGACCTGCCCGTTCCTCACCAGCGGGCCGAAGCGCTCACCGAGGCCGTAGACGGCGGTGCCGACCTGGAGCACCAGCTGTTCGCGCAGGTGGTGGGCGCCGGAAGCGTCCCGCATGATGCCCATGCTCTTGTGGCCGCTGCTGGTGAGCGCCCGGCCGCGCGCGGCGAACTCGACGTGCCAGGGGCCGCCGCGGGCCACCCGGACCGACAGCTCGCCCGAGGTCAGCGTCGTGTGCTCGTCGTCGTACGAGATCCGCGCTGGCGGCCGGGAGTCGGTGAGCTCGAACTCCGGGCCGCGGGGCTGTCCGCCCGTGAAGTGCGTCAGCGTCAGGCCGATGACGTCGGGCATGGGGGTGTGGGCGCGCAGCGTCAGGACGGGACCCGTCATCAGGTCGCCGCGGGAGCGGATGGGCCGGGTCGGCGCGTGGAACTCCAGCCCGTCGTCCGACTCGGTGACGTCGAGGACCTCGGCAGGGTGGGCGGCGGTGACGCCCTCGCGCAGCAGCCAGTAGCCGTCGGTGAACTTCATGTGGGGGGTCCCTAACTTCCCGGCGCATGATGTCGAAGCGCTTCGACAGCCGAACGTATGCGGGGCGCGTGAGGGCGTCAATGGGCAGTGAGGCAATTGGTGAAGCGATTCGACGCCGCAAGCGGGGACAACGCCAGGGCCAGGGCGGCCGCCGTCACCGGGATGCCGTATCCGGCCGTCGCCGACACATGTTCCACCGTCCAGCCGCCGAGCGCGCCGCCACCGGCGATGCCGCCCAGCAGGCCGGTCACCGCGAGGGTCATGCCCTCGTTCAGCCGGCCCTCGGGGGTGCGCTGCTGGACCAGCGTCATGGTGGTGACCATCGTTGGGGCGGTCGCCATCCCGGCGACCAGCAGCGCGCCCGCGAGGACCAGGAGGGATCCGGTGAGGACGGCCGCGAGCAGCGGCAGGGTCAGCAGGGCGGTCATCGCGGCCACGCACCACGGCAGACGTGCCGCGGCCGGCCCGGTGGGCTTCACGGCGCCGTACAGCAGGCCCGCCGCGCAGGAACCGGCCGCCTGGAGCGCGAGTACGGTCCCGGCCGCCGACTGCTGCCCCCGGGTGTCCGCGAACGCGAGCGTGACGACCTCCGTCGAGCCGAAGATCCCGCCCATCGCCAGACAGACCGCGAGCAGCGAGGGCATGCCGGGGGCGCGCAGCGGCGCCTTCGCGGGGACGCGCTCGCGGACCGGCGGCTCCGTGGCGCGCCGGGTCGTGAACAGGAGCATGCCCGTCAGCAGCAGCACCGCGCCGACGAGCGTGCCCGCCTCCGGGAAGAACGCCCCGCACAGGAACGCCGCGAGCACCGGGCCCAGCATGAAGCACAGTTCGTCCGCGGCCTGCTCGAAGGAGTGGGCGGTGTGCAGGCCCTTCGGGTCGCCGGCCAGCAGATGCGCCCAGCGGGCCCGGGCCATGCCGCCGGTGTTGGGGGTCGTGGCGGTGGCCGCGTAGGAGGCGAACAGTGTCCAGTCCGGGGCGTCGTTGCGCACGCACAGCAGCAGTGCGAGGGAGCCGAGGACGGCGATCACCGTCGCGGGCAGGGCCACCCTGGCCTGGCCGTGCCGGTCGACGAGCCGCGCGGTCCACGGCGCGACCACAGCGGTCGCCGCGAGCCCCGTCGCCGTGACCGCGCCGGCCAGGGCGTACGAGCCCCGCGTCCCGGCGATCATGACGACCGCGCTGACGCTGAACATGCCCATCGGCAGCCGCGCGACCAGGTTCCCGGCGGTGAACGCGCGGGCGCCCGGCAGGCGGAAGAGGCGGCGGTACGGGGTGAGGTGCGGCATGCCCCCACCGTCGCCCGGCGGTGATCAAGCGGTCCAACACCTGTTCCGTACGGACTCACGCACCTGTGTTGTAGGACCGCCCCGTGTTTCTTCATACAGAGATATGGAGAGTGCTGATGCTTCTATTGGCGCATGGAAAAGATGCTCAACGGGGAAATCCTTCACTCGTTTGCCGCGCATCCGCCGAAGTGGGCCGACGGTTAGTCGGTACATGACCGAGGCGACCAGGAAAAATGGTTGGGCGGTAACGCTCGGCCCGTACACCTACATTCCCGCTCCGGCGCACTCGTCGGCCACCGTCAACGGCACGCTCACCAACGGTGGTTGCCCGGTCACGCTGCAGGTGACCGAGCCGGTTCTGCGCGATTTCATCGACACCATGAGCGTGCTGGAAAAGGATCTTGCGCGACGGTGGATCAGTGCGACGGAATGGCCCGCATTCGCGCTTGCGGAATAGTCGGGTCGCGCTATGTATGACAATAAAATCGAAGGCAGTGGCCGGCACCGGGCTCCGGCCCGGGAATTCTTCACCCCCCTGACACCACCGGACCCGACCTGGGATCCGGCCGAGGAACTGGCGTTCATCCTCGAGGAGGCCCTGGGGCAGCAGGCGGCGAGGGTTCCCCCTCCCCGTGACGAGGTGGCGGAGGCGGACCCGGACCCGGTGGACCCGGAGCCGGCACCTGCTCCGGCGCCGGGCGTCCACATGAGGCGGCTCCAGGACATCACCGAGGAACTGCCGCCCGTGCGGGACTTCCACCGGCGCCACCGCAAGGTCCGCACCCGCAAGAAGCTCGGCCTGCTCCGCACCACCAGCCTCTTCGTCGCCGCCCTGGCGGCCGTCATCGCCTCCGCGGTGAGCCTCCTGGGCGGCATGGTCGCCTACGACCCCCTGCGCCTGGTCGGCGTGTCCCCCGAGGGGAAGAGTTTCGGCAGCTGGTGGCCCCTGCTGGTGTACGGGCCCTGGCTGGTGGCCTCCCTGTCCGTGCTGCGGGCCGCGCTCCACCAGCGCCGGGCCGTGCACTCCTGGTGCGTGGTCCTGGTCTTCTCCTGCGTCGCCGTACTGCTCTGTGTCGCCCAGGCGCCGAGGACCGTGCTCGGCACCGCGGCGGCCGCCCTGCCGGGGGTGGCGGCCCTGGCCTGCTTCCAGCAGGTCGTCCGCCAGATCACCCTGACCCGCCCGCCTCTGCGCTCGGTGCCCCGGCACCGCCTGGGCCAGACCGGACCGCGGGACGCACCCGGCGCCGACCCCGGCGAGGGCACGGGGCAGAGCGAGGCTCCCGGGCGGGGTGCCGGTTCCTGAAGCTCCCGCGCGGTCGATGGCCTGTGGCATCGCGCGGTCGGTGGCCTGTGGCATCGCGCGGTCGGTGGCCTGTGGCATCGCGCGGTCGGGGAGCGGCGTCGTCCCGTCGCTCCCCGCTGTAGGTTCACCGCATGCCCGCCCACCTCGACCCCCGGCTGCTGCGTGGCTTCGTCATCGTCGCCGAGGAACTCCACTTCACCCGCGCCGCGGTGCGTCTGCACGTGGCGCAGCAGGCACTCAGCCGGGATGTGCGGCGGCTGGAGCGGGAGCTGGGCGCCGAGCTGTTCGTACGGACCACCCGGCAGGTGACGCTCACGCCCGAGGGAGAACGGCTGCTGCCGTACGCCCGTCGCGTGCTGCTGGCGCAGGACGAGCTGCTCGCCGCCTTCGACCAGGCCCGGCCCCTGCTGGTGGACCTCAACTCCCCGGGCCTGGTCACACCCCGCCGCGTGCTGCACCGGGCGCGCGAAATCGCCCCTGGGCAAGAGCTCATGGCCCGCTACGAGAGCGGCCTGACCGGAGCCTCCGGGGAACTGCTCGCCGGGCGGCTGGACGCGTCGTTCGGACGGTTCGGCGGGCTGGACCCGGCGCTGCGGGCCGGGCTCGACCACCAGCCGGTGCGCTACGAGCCGATGGCGGTCGTGCTGCCCGAGGACCACCGGCTGGCCGCGCTGACGGCGGTGCCGCTCGCCGAGCTGGCCGGCGAGACCGTCTACGCGGGGGCCGGCAATCCGCGCACGCCGGAGTGGACCGGCCTCGCGCGGCAGCTGTTCGAGGGGCGGGGCATCGAAATCGCGCCACCCGCGCCGCTGGCCGTGGGAGATGAGGAGTTCCAGCGGATCATGGCCAGAACACGCAACCCGGTCCTGGCCGTTGTGGGGTTCCCCGCGCTGCCGTCCATGGTGTCGCGGCCCCTGGTCGATCCCGTCCCGCTGTCTCCCGTGTCGCTGGTGTGGCGCAGGGGCCTGACCCACCCCGCGTTCGACGCGCTGCGACGGGCCGCGGCCCTGCTCACGGCGGAGGAGGGGTGGCTGGACAGGCCCGCCGGGGCCTGGATTCCGGCCGGGGACGATGTCCGCGTGGCGTCTCGCGGCTGACACGATTCGGTACGCCGTCCACACGGAACCTCCGCGTGCGCTACATTCAACGCCTGAGCACGGTGTGGTAATGGGGGGCGCTCGGACGGGCGAGGGGGCCCGGGTCCGACGACGGGTGCTCAGGTCGACAGCGCACCTGAACCATCCCGTGGGGGGAAGTGCGCGCGTGAAAAAGTGGCGAGAAGACGCCCAACCCGAGTGGCCCGAGGCCGCGTCGGTAACCGGTGAACTCCCCGCGGACGGCAGAGTCCGGGACCGCAGAGCCACCCAGCTCTTCGCCGGGAGCGACCTCCAGGGGACGGGCCACCGGCTGCCCGCCGCGACGGAGATACTGCGCGGCATCCCCCGGCAGAGCGAGGGCGAGGCCGACTCGTTCGTCCCGGACCCCGGGTCCCGGCCCGCCGTCCGCGACCCCTGGGAGGAGCCCGGGGAAGCCGTCCCGTCCGGGCACGGCCGCGACTCGGCCGGAGACACCGAGGACCAGGCCGAGCACAGCCACGACCCGCACGAGGTCACCGTCCAGTTGGACGCCGTCCAGCTCGGGGACGGGTTCCTCCGGCAGATCAAGGAAGGCCCCGGAGCCGGCTCCGCGGCCGCCGACTCGCCCGTCTTCGTCGACGAGTCCGGCCGCCGCAGCCGCCGCTTCCGCCGGATCGGCATGGCCATCGCGCTGGCCTGCGGGGTCTACGCCGTCGTCATCGTCGCCACGCTGATGTCGGGCAACTCCCAGGCGCCCTGGCTGCCCGTACCGGGCCAGAAGGACGCTCCGCCGGCCGGGCAGGTCGACACCCCGCCGGTGCCCGAGCGATCGGCGCCGACCGACGGCACCGGAGCCACCGCGCCGGGCAGTACGCCGGCGACCGAGGAAGGCACGGCGCCCTCGCCCGGCGAGAGCGCCGGCGACCCCGCGGACCCCGTGGCCCCCGCGTCCCCCGGCCGTTCCGGTACGACCGCCAAACCCTCGCCCACCGCGACCCGGACCGCACCGACCCCGGCTACCGGCGGCACCGATCCGACCCCGAGCAAGCCGGCGGACCCGCCGAGCACGCCGGTGACCGAGCCGTCGCCGCCCGGCGAACCCACGCCCCTGCCGACCGAGACGACCGGCACCGGCACGGTCGCCGACGGCCCGGCTCCGACCCAGCCGGTCGCGCAGTCACCCGTGGCCGACCAGCCTGTGGCCGAGCCCCCGGTCGACCAGCCCGCGGCCTGAGCGCCGCGCTGAAGGTGCCGCGAGGTGCCGCCGTTCGTCCGCGGCGCCTTCGTGGCCGGTCGCGCAGTTCCCCGCGCCCCTTCAGGGCGCTGCCGCACCGCGGTGGGGTCCGCCCGCACCTGTCCCCGTACCACCCGCTCCCCGCACCACCCGGAGTACCACCACCCATGGCATCCCGTACCCGCCGTTCCGGGCGCGCGTCCCGAGCCCGTGGCGGCTCCAGGCGCCGCCGCCTGCCCATGCGCCTGCTGCTGCCCGTGCTTCTCCTCGTCGCCCTGATGGCGATGCTCATGCTGCGCGGCTACGTGCACAGCGAGATCCTCGCCGACCACCGGGTCGGGCCGCCGACGTCGAGCGACCAGGTCCCGAAGGAGATCCTGGAGGGCGGGCCCGTCATAGACACCCGGGAGGAGAAGCCGACCGCGCTGGAGCTCCCGGACCGCGAGCTTGTGCTGACCTTCGACGACGGACCTGACCCCGTGTGGACGCCCAAGGTCCTCGACATGCTGAAGAAGCACGACGCCCACGCCGTCTTCTTCATCACCGGCACCATGGCCTCCCGTTACCCCGACCTCGTCCAGCGCATGGTCGACGAGGGACATGAGATCGGGCTGCACACCTTCAACCACCCGGACCTCGCGCTGCAGAGCAAGAGCCGGGTCGACTGGGAGCTGTCGCAGAGCCAGCTCGCGCTGGCCGGGGCGGCGGGCATCCGCACCTCGCTCTTCCGCCCGCCCTACTCGTCGTACTCGCACCTCATGGACAACAAGTCCTGGCCGGTGACCGAGTACATCGGCAGCAAGGGCTACATCACCATCGTCAACGACACCGACAGCCAGGACTGGCGCAGGCCCGGTGTCGACCAGATCATCCGCAACGCCACGCCGAAGAACGGCGACGGCGCCATCGTGCTGATGCACGACTCCGGCGGCGACCGCTCCCAGACCGTGGCCGCGCTCGACCGGTTCATCTCGGGGCTGCAGGACGAGGGCTACCGCTTCGACACCCTGACCGCCGCCCTCGACGCCCCCAGCGCGCACACCCCGGTCGCCGGGCTCGACGCGCTGAAGGGCAACGCGTGGGTCTTCCTCGTCCAGGCCTCCGAGAAGACGACCGGCGTCCTCGTCGCCGGTCTCGCCGTCGTCGGCGTGCTCGTCTTCGCCCGCCTCGGGCTGATGCTGATCCTCTCCGTCGCGCACGCCCGCCGCGTCCGCCGCCGCGGCTTCCGCTGGGGCGAGACCGTCACGGAACCGGTGTCCGTCCTCGTGCCCGCCTACAACGAGGCCAAGTGCATCGAGCAGACGGTCCGTTCCCTCGTCGCGAGCGACCACCCCATCGAGGTGCTGGTCATCGACGACGGCTCCAGCGACGGCACCGCGCGCATCGTCGAGAACCTCGGCCTGCCCGGCGTACGCGTCGTGCGCCAGCTCAACGCGGGCAAGCCCGCCGCGCTCAACCGGGGCATCGCCAACGCCAAGTACGACCTCATCGTGATGATGGACGGCGACACGGTCTTCGAACCGACCACCGTCCGTGAACTCGTGCAGCCCTTCGGCGACTCGCGGGTCGGCGCCGTCGCGGGCAACGCCAAGGTCGGCAACCGGGACTCGCTGATCGGCGCCTGGCAGCACATCGAGTACGTGATGGGCTTCAACCTCGACCGGCGCATGTACGACGTGCTGCGCTGCATGCCGACCATCCCCGGCGCGGTCGGGGCGTTCCGGCGCAGCGCGCTGGAACGCGTCGGCGGCATGAGCGACGACACGCTCGCCGAGGACACCGACATCACCATGGCCATGCACCGCGACGGCTGGCACGTGGTGTACGCGGAGAAGGCCGTCGCCTGGACCGAGGCCCCGGAGTCCGTCCAGCAACTGTGGTCCCAGCGCTACCGCTGGTCGTACGGCACGATGCAGGCGATCTGGAAGCACCGCCGCTCCATCGTCGAGAAGGGACCCTCGGGCCGTTTCGGCCGGGTGGGCATGCCCCTGGTGTCGATGTTCATGGTCGTGGCGCCGCTGCTGGCCCCGCTCATCGACGTGTTCCTGCTGTACGGGCTGGTGTTCGGCCCGACGGAGAAGACCATCGGCGCCTGGCTGGGCGTCCTCGCGGTGCAGGGGGTGTGCGCGGCCTACGCGTTCCACCTCGACAAGGAACGCATGACCCATCTGCTCTCGCTCCCGCTCCAGCAGCTCCTCTACCGCCAGCTCATGTACGTCGTGCTGCTCCAGTCCTGGATCACCGCCCTCACCGGCGGCCGGCTGCGCTGGCAGAAGCTGCGGCGCACGGGCGCGGTGGGCCTGCCAGGGCCCGGCAGCGGCACGCCCCAGCAGCCCGTGGGCGGGAGGCAGGCCTGATGACCACGCACCCCGAAGTCGTGGCCGCCGCCCCGGAGAAGGAACGGACCGGCTCCACCGGCCCCGTCCGCGACCGGTACTTCGACCTGCTGCGCGCCCTCGCCCTGTTCCGTGTCGTGCTGTACCACCTGACGGGCTGGGCCTGGCTGCCGCTGGTGTTCCCGTCGATGGGCGTGATGTTCGCCCTCGCCGGCAACCTCATGGCCCGCTCGCTCAAGCGCCCGCCCGTCCAGGTGATCCGCGGCCGGCTGCGGCGGCTGCTGCCTCCGCTGTGGCTGCTGGGCGTCGTCGGCGTCACCGGCATGGTCCTCCAGAGCTGGGGGCCGGGCGACGACGGCCACCCCGGCTGGTGGTGGCTCCACCTCACCTTCTGGATTGTCCCGCTCAGCGACCCGCCGTACGCCGAGGGACTGCCCGGCATCCACGGCTTCATCGGCGAGGACTGGGCCGCCGAACTCGCCGGCCCGCTCTGGTACATCCGCGCCTACCTCTGGTTCGTCCTGCTGTCCCCGCTGCTCCTGAAGGCCCTGCGCGCCCTCCCGGTCGTCACGCTCCTGGCGCCGATCGCCCTGGCGGTCGCCCTGGAGTCCGGCTACCTCACCCTGCCCGGCGAGCGGTTCCCCTCGGCGCTCACCGACTTCTCCACCTTCGGCGCCTGCTGGATCCTCGGCATGGCCCACCAGGAGGGCATCCTCAAGCGGCTGCCGCGCTACGTCGTCCCTTCCGTGGCACCCGTGATCGCCCTGGCCGGCCTCTGGTACGCCCTGCACCACGACTTCGGACCGGGCAACGACCTGGACAGCATGCCCCTGGCCCAGGCCCTGTGGTCCTTCGGCACCGTGTTCCTGTTGCTGCACATCAGCCCGTCCTGGTCCGAGTGGCCGCCCAGGCTGCGCCGCTGGGCCGGGCCGATCACCCTGCTCAACTCCCGGGCCGTGACGATCTATCTGTGGCACAACACCTGCATCCTGATCGCCGCGACCCTGTGGGACCGGCTGTGGGGCTTCCCCGTGCTGGAGCAGAACGTGCCCGGGCTGCTGGAGAGCGTCTGGCCGGTGCTGGTCCTGGTCTGGATCCTGCTCGGCGGCTGTGTCCTGGCGTTCGGCTGGGTGGAGGACCTGGCGGCGAAACAGCGGCCCCGGTTGTGGCCGACGCGTGAGCCCCGGGTGAGGGCTCGCGGGAGCCGGAGGCGAGCGGCGCCCGGCGGCTGACGCCCCTTTCCCCCGGGGCTCTCCGGTATGGAAAACTGCCCGAGTTGCGCATGTGAACGAATGCGATCGGTGAGTGACCGGGGGAGCGGTGGGATGAGCAAGCGGCAGACACAGAAGATGCTGCGGCTGATGGCGAGCGGAGAGCCGGTCGAGCTCACCAGTCCGATGGCGTCCGTGAAGAAACTCGCCCGGCTGGCCTTCGTCGCCCAGCAGTTCGGCTACGAGTACGCGGACGTACGGCAGAGCAGCGGCCGCAACGGCGCGCTCACGATGCTCATCCTGCCCGACCCCAGCCCGCACGCCCGGGGCCGGGCCGCGCAGAACTGGGCGCAGTATCCGAACGCCGCCGACGGCGTCTCCCTCCCGCCGCTCGTGCCCGACGCCTTCGAGCTCCTCAAGGCCCGGATCAACTTCGACCTCACCGGCAAGAGCGCCGAGAAGCGCATGGGCTACGCGGCCCTCGGCCTCACCGTCGGCTGTGTGATCCTCGCCCTCCGCTCCGGCGGGGATGCCTCCGCCTTCATCGCCGCGGGCGGGATCTGGCTGCTCTTCATGGCGATCTTCGGCATCGGCCTCCTGGTCACCCGCAAGCGCAACGCGAAGTTCGCCGCCCGGCTGCAGGCGGCCGGCTTCATGCCGGTGACGGACGAGAACGGCCGGATGCGGTACCTCCCGCCGGGGGCGCAGCCGCCCGGGCATGGCAACCCGTTCGGCGGTGGGCCGTACGGCGGTGGGCCGTACGGCGGTGGGCCGTACGGCGGTGGGCCTTACGGCGGTGCGCCGGGGCAGGGCGGTGGAGTGCCCGGGCCGGCTGTGCCCGGGCAGGCGCCCGCGGGTTACGGACATCAGCAGCCGGGGCCGGCGCCCGTGGGTTACGGACATCAGCAGCCGGGGCAGGCGCCGGCACCAGGGCCGTACGCCCAGCCCGCACCAGGCCCGTACGCCCAGCCCGCCCAGGGCCCCTACCCGCCTCAGCCCGCGCCCGGGCCGTACGGGGCTCAGCCCCCTGCCGCGCCCTATCCGCCGCAGCAGCAGCCCGGCCCCTATGCGCCGCAGCAGCCGCCCCACCCCGGGCAGAACCCCCACTGGCAGCACCCGCAACGCTGACACAAGCCACCGAACCTCTCATCCCGCCCAGGCTCGGGGTGAGAGCAAAGTTCCCTCGAGGTCACTCGATGGCACAGTCACGAAACGCGCCCTCCCTACCTTCGGGATCAGCCACTCGTAGTAAGACCGAGTCCCGGAGCAAGTGGAGGCGTCATGACAGGCCCTGGCACGGCACCCGCACCCCCGAGCAGGGGCGGACGCTGGATCCGGCACTGGGATCCGGAAAACGAGACCTTCTGGAAGGAAACCGGCGAGAAGGTCGCCCGCCGCAACCTCTACTTCTCCGTGCTGTCCGAGCACATCGGCTTCTCGATCTGGACCCTGTGGTCCGTGATGGTGCTCTTCATGGGCCCGGAGTACGGCCTGACCCCCGCCGACAAGTTCATGCTGACCTCGATGGTCACGCTGGTCGGCGCGGTCGTCCGCGTCCCCTACACCTTCGCCGTAGCGATCTTCGGCGGCCGGAACTGGACGATCATCTCCGCAGGCCTGCTGCTGATCCCGACCGTCGCCGCGTTCGCCGTGATGGAGCCGGGCACCTCCTTCTCCACCTTCCTGCTCGTCGGCCTGCTCGCCGGCATCGGCGGCGGCAACTTCGCATCCTCCATGACCAACATCAACGCCTTCTTCCCGCTGCGGAAGAAGGGCTGGGCCCTCGGCCTCAACGCGGGCGGCGGCAACATCGGCGTCCCCGTGGCGCAGCTGGTCGCGCTGGCGATCATCGGTGCCGGGGGCGGCCCGAGGGTGCTGCTGGGGATCTACATCCCGCTGATCGTCGTGGCCGCCGTCATGGCCGCGCTGTTCATGGACAACCTGGAGAACGTCAAGAACGACACCGGCGCCGCCAAGGACGCCGCGCGGGACGGCCACACGTGGATCATGTCCGTCCTCTACATCGGCACCTTCGGCTCCTTCATCGGCTACAGCTTCGCCTTCGGCCAGGTCCTGACGAGCCAGTTCGGCCGTACGCCGCTGCAGGCCGCGTACGTCACCTTCCTCGGCCCGCTGCTCGGCTCCCTGATCAGGCCCGTCGGCGGCTGGCTCGCCGACCGGTACGGCGGCGCGAGGATCAGCCTCTGGAACTACGTCGCCATGGGCGTCGCGACGGCGGTCCTGATCGGCGCCTCCATGGAGAAGTCGCTGGCGCTGTTCACCGGGGCGTTCGTGGTGCTGTTCGTGCTCAGCGGGCTCGGCAACGGCTCGACGTTCAAGATGATCCCGGGCATCTTCCAGAACAAGGCCCTGGCCAAGGGGCTGGAGGGGGAAGAGGCCGCGGCATACGGGCGCAGGCTCTCCGGCGCCTCGATGGGACTCATCGGCGCGGTGGGCGCGCTCGGCGGTGTCGGCATCAACCTCGCCTTCCGCCAGTCCTTCCTCTCCTATGGTTCCGGCACCGGCGCGTTCGTCGCCTTCCTCGCCTTCTACGTGGTCTGCTTCGGGATCACCTGGGCCGTATACCTTCGACGTACGGCTCCGCGGGTACCCGTCAGCACGGCGACCTCGGAGGCGAAGCCGCAGCTCAGCTACGCCAAGGTGTGACGTAACACCGCCGACATCATGCCGATCCGGGCCTGTCACGAGCCGTTGACAGGCTCGTTCGGCATACACGTACGCCGAACCCATGGAGTACGACGACTCGAATGCGGGACGAGAGCATGCACGAGGAACAACAGCGACCGGAACACGGCCCACTGGCGGGATTCACTGTGGGCGTCACGGCCGCGCGCCGGGCCGAGGAGCTGGGCACGCTGCTCCAGCGGCGCGGCGCCACCGTCCTGCATGCCCCCGCCCTGCGGATCGTGCCGCTCGCCGACGACAGCGAGCTGCTGGCCGCGACGAAGGAGATCATCCACCAGGTGCCGGACATCGTCGTGGCGACGACCGCGATTGGTTTCCGGGGCTGGGTCGAGGCCGCGGACGGCTGGGGTCTGGGCGAGGATCTGCTGGTGCGGCTGGGCGGCGTACGGATCATGGCGCGCGGGCCCAAGGTCAAGGGCGCGGTCCGGGCCGCCGGTCTCACGGAGGAGTGGTCTCCGTCGTCGGAGTCCATGGCCGAGGTGCTCGACCGGCTGCTGGAGGAGGGCGTCGACGGTCTGCGGATCGCGATCCAGCTGCACGGGGAGCCGCTGCCCGGGTTCGTGGAGTCGCTGCGGGCGGGCGGCGCCGAGGTGGTCGGGGTGCCCGTCTACCGGTGGATGCCGCCGGAGGACATCGGGCCGGTCGACCGTCTCCTGGACGCGACGGTGTCCCGCGGCGTCGACGCGCTGACCTTCACCAGTGCTCCCGCCGCGGCCTCCCTCCTCTCCCGTGCGGAGGAACGCGGACTGCTGCCCGAGGTGCTGGCGGCACTCGGCCATGACGTCCTGCCGGCCTGTGTCGGCCCGGTCACCGCGGTGCCGCTGCAGGGCCACGGCATCGACACGGTCCAGCCCGAGCGCTTCCGGCTCGGCCCGCTCGTCCAGCTCCTCTGCCAGGAGCTGCCCGCGCGAGCGCGCTCGCTGCCGATCGCCGGGCACCGGGTGGAGATCCGCGGCCACGCCGTCCTGGTCGACGGTGACCTCAAGCCCGTACCGCCCGCTGGTATGGCCCTCCTGCGCGCCCTGTCCCGCCGTCCCGGCTGGGTCGTCGCCCGCGCCGACCTGCTGCGCGCCCTGCCCGGAGCCGGCCGCGACGAACACGCCGTCGAGACGGCCATGGCCCGCCTCCGCACGGCCCTCGGCGCCCCGAAACTGATCCAGACGGTGGTCAAGCGGGGCTACCGGCTGGCCCTGGACCCGGCAGCGGAGACGAAGTACGCGGACGCGTGAGGCCGCGCGGGGCCGTGCGGGCCCGCGCCGCGGGCGGGACGTGAGGGCCTGGACGACGACGGCATCGCGCGGGCCTACAGGGCTGGGAGGCACCACCCCGGCCTTCGGGTGCGGGCGCGTCGTGGCTGGTCGCGCAGTTCCCCGCGCCCCTTGGGGCGTGCAGTTCCCCGTGCTCCTCAGGGCGTGCAGATTCCCGTGCTCCTCAGAACGCGCCTCCTCGAAACCCCGTCGTACGGCCCCGGGCGCCGGCCCCTGGCCGGAACGCTCACCCGGCGGGACGCCCAGCCGTGTCAGGCCCGTGCCGAGGGGTTTCCGGCGGGGGATGGGGCAGGCACTGTATGAGGGAACGGTTTCCCAGCCCTCTCACTGGCATCTCACCGGCCCTCTCGCGACCGGGGTGAACCCCTAGGCGGTGACAGGCACATGGCATTGGGTACGGCCACGGCCCCGTACGAGCTGCGGTTCGATGCCGGGCGGATCTGCCTGGATCTGCTCTCCACCACGCATCCGGAGGAGCGGCTCGACTCCGTGGCCGTGCTGTGCGCCTGGATCACAGGCTCCGGTCTCGTCCCGGCGGACACCCTCCTGGCCCACGCCGACGCCACCTGGCCGGCCGCCTTCCGCGAACTGCGCGACCAGATCGGGAGGTTGGTGCGCGGCTGGTCGGCGCCCCGGGCCCGCGCGTACGACTTCGCGCTCGCGCGCGTCAACGACCTGGCCACTCCCGCGCCCCCTGCCCCGCGCGCCGTACGCGACGGAGACGGCGAGCTCATACGGCGGTTGGACGGCCCGCCCGACTGCGCCGCCCTGCTCGCGGCCGTCGCCCGGGACGCCGTGGACCTGCTCACGGACCCCGTCGCCCGCGCGGCGCTGCGCCAGTGCGAGGGCGACAACTGCCCCATCGTGTACCTCGACACCTCCCGGGGGCGCAGGAGGCGTTGGTGCTCCAGTGAGGTCTGCGGGAACCGCGAACGGGTCGCCCGCCATCGCCGCCGCGCGGCACTCGCACGCGCTTAAATCCCTTTTGCCCATCACGGCAAGGCAGTTGCGTGGCAACTGCACTCAATTCCCGTGCCCTAAATGCCACTTCTGTGAACGCACTGTCGAAGTGATTTCGATTACATACCGTTTACCTACGCCACCGTAGGGAAAGCCAGACTTGATCTTGCTCATGTGGCAGAAATGTGAAGATCGCGGGGTGGGAATGTGACCCCATGTCCAGCTCGTCACGTCATCTCGAAGAAATCTGTCACGTCTCGTTGAACGCCCAACCGCTCATCTCCGTACGGCATGTGGAGCGACCGACTGGGGGAACCCCCGGACACCGGAGGTGGGCGTGCGCAAGGATTCCGTCGTGGCCAATGAACGTGCACCGAGGGCCCGACATCGCATGTCCCAGCCCTCGGAACCCGACGAGGAGCTGATGCGTGCTCTGTACAGAGAGCACGCCGGACCCCTGCTCGCGTATGTCCTGCGACTGGTCGCCGGAGACCGGCAGCGCGCCGAGGACGTCGTGCAGGAAACCCTCATCCGTGCCTGGAAGAACGCCGGTCAGCTCAATCGGGCGACCGGATCGGTACGCCCCTGGCTGGTGACGGTCGCCCGGCGCATCGTCATCGACGGCCACCGCAGCCGGCAGGCCCGGCCGCAGGAGGTCGACCCGTCGCCGCTGGAGGTCATCCCCGCGGAGGACGAGATCGACAAGGCGCTGTGGCTGATGACTCTGTCGGACGCACTCGACGACCTGACCCCCGCCCACCGGGAGGTGCTCGTCGAGACGTACTTCAAGGGGCGTACCGTCAATGAGGCGGCCGAGACCCTGGGCATACCCAGCGGAACGGTCCGCTCGAGGGTGTTCTACGCCCTGCGTTCGATGAAGCTGGCACTGGAGGAGCGGGGGGTGACGGCGTGATGAGTGTTTACGGGGGTAACCAAGGGTTCGGTACGGGAGGCATGGGTATGTCAGGACCCATGCAGGAATCCCCGGTGCCGAACGAGCACGAGACCGTCGGCGCCTACGCCCTCGGCATCCTCGACGACGCCGAAGCAACCGCTTTCGAAGCCCACCTCGCGGGCTGTGAGTGGTGCGCCCAGCAGCTCGACGAGCTGGCCGGCATGGAGCCGATGCTCGCCGCTCTCGCCGACCTGCCCGGATCCGGCACACCCGCGATCGGCGAGTCGTTGTCCGCGAAGCCCCGGCCGCGCGTGGTGGAGAGGCTCGTCGACGAGGTCGCCGAGCGCCGCGCCCAGAAGCGCCGCCGCAGCTTCTACATGGTGGCCGCGTCCGCCGCGCTGATCGTCGGCGGTCCCTTCGTCGCGGTCGCGGCGAACGGCGGCGACGACGGCGGAGGAGCGGAGAACCGGCCCCTCGCCGCGAGCCCGGCAAAGGAAGCCTTCAACGGCATCTCCGACAAGATCACGGCCACCGACCCGACCACCAAGGTCACCGCTACGGTCGCCCTCCAGAAGAAGGACTGGGGCACCGGCATGGTCCTGGAGGCGAAGAACCTCAAGGGCCCGCTGAAGTGCGCCCTCGTCGCGGTCGGGAAGAACGGCGAGCGCGAGACCCTCTCGTCCTGGTCCGTCCCGAACTGGGGCTACGGCATCCCGGACGCCACGACGGAGAAGGCCAAGGAGCCGCTGTACGTCCAGGGCGGCGCCGCCTTCCAGCCGAACGAGATCGACCACTTCGAGATCGTGACCTTCGACGGCAAGCGTCTGGTCGAGGTCGACGCGTAGCCTTTCGGGGTCCCCTTCGCGTACGGTAGACGGCTGCCATGCACGTCAGAAGGGGGCCCGGTGGCCGCTCAGGCTCAGCAGGAAGCCGCGCTCGAAGACTCCTTGAGAGACCGCGAGATCAGCGTCGAACAGGAACACCTCGACCGGGTGTACCGACGCCTCGAGGAGAAGATCCACGAGGCCGAGTTCCTCATGAACGACGCGGCCCAGCGCGGCCAGGTCGGCACGCCCGGCGCGCTCGCCGAGCGGGACGCGCAGGTCTTCCGGGCGGGCGTCCACCTCAATCGGCTCAACAACGAGTTCGAAGACTTCCTCTTCGGTCGTATCGACCTGCTGACCGGCAAGGACGGCAAGAAGGGCCCCGACGGCGCCTACACGGCGGTGGAGCCTGCCGAGGGCGCGGTCCGTGAGGACGACACCGCCGACATCGCCGAGACCCTGCACATCGGCCGCATCGGCGTCCTCGACCAGGACTACGCCCCGCTGGTCATCGACTGGCGGGCCCCGGCCGCCGCCCCCTTCTACCGCTCCACCCCGGTCGACCCCGGCCGTGTCGTCCGCCGCCGCGTCATCCGCTCCAAGGGCCGCAAGGTGCTCGGCGTCGAGGACGACCTGATGCGCCCCGAGCTGACGGCCTTCCTCGACGGCCACCAGCTGCCCGTCATCGGCGACGGCGCCCTGATGGCCGCGCTCGGTCAGGCCCGCAGCCACACCATGCGCGACATCGTCGCCTCCATCCAGGCCGAACAGGACCTGGTCATCCGCGCCCCCGCCGCCTCCGTGACCTACGTCGAGGGCGGCCCGGGCACCGGAAAGACCGCCGTGGCCCTGCACCGCGCGGCCTACCTCCTCTACCAGGACCGGCGGCGGTACGCGGGCGGCATCCTGATCGTCTCGCCGACCCCGCTGCTCGTCGCCTACACCGAGGGCGTACTCCCCTCCCTCGGCGAGGAGGGCCAGGTCGCGATCCGCGCCATCGGCTCACTCGTCGAGGGCAGCGAGGCCGCGCTCTACGACGCCCCGTCCGTGGCCCGCGCCAAGGGCTCGTACCGCATGCTCAAGGTGCTGCGGAAGGCCGCCCGCGGCGCCCTGGAGATGAACGACACGCCGACCCGGCTGCGTGTGGTCGCCTTCGGCCGCCGACTGGAGCTGGAGGCTCAGGAACTGGAGGGCATCCGCCGCGCCGTCCTCGGGGGCACCGCCCCCGTCAACCTGCTGCGCCCGCGCGCCCGCAAGCTGCTCCTGGACGCCCTGTGGGAGCAGTCCGGCTCGGCCGGCCGCCACAGCGATCCGGAACTGGCCGCCGAGCTGCGCTCCTCCTTCGACGAGGACATCACCTCCGAGGACGCCTTCATCGCCTTCCTCGACGCCTGGTGGCCGGAGCTGACCCCGGCGGCCGTCCTGGACGCCATGAGCGACGAGCGGCGCCTCGGCCGCTGGGCCCGGCGGATCCTCAACCCCGGCGAGGTCCGCAAGGTCGCCCGCTCCCTCAAGCGCGACGGCCGCTCCGTGCACGACATCGCCCTGCTCGACGAGCTCCAGGCCATCCTCGGAGCTCCCGCCCGCCCCCGGAAGAAGCGCGAGCTCGACCCGCTGGACCAGCTCACCGGCCTGGACGAGCTGATGCCGGTGCGCGAGGAGTCCCAGCGCGAGCGGGCCGAGCGACTCGCCCAGGAGCGCACCGAGTACGCGCACGTCATCGTCGACGAGGCGCAGGACCTCACCCCGATGCAGTGGCGCATGGTCGGCCGCCGCGGCCGGCACGCCACCTGGACGGTCGTCGGCGACCCGGCCCAGTCCTCCTGGTCCGACCCGGACGAGGCCGCCCAGGCCCGCGACGAGGCCCTCGGCACCCGCCCGCGCCGCCGCTTCCAGCTCACCGTGAACTACCGCAACCCGGCCGAGATCGCCGAGCTGGCCTCGAAGGTGCTGGCCCTGGCCATGCCCGGCTCCGAGTCCCCGCGAGCGGTCCGCTCCACCGGCGTCGAGCCCCGCTTCACGGTCGTCGAGGACACCCTCGGAGAGACCGTCCGCGACGAGGCGGCCCGGCTGCTGGAGCGCGTCGACGGCACGGTCGGCGTGGTCGTCGCCATGCAGCGCCGCGCGGAGGCCCGGCGCTGGCTCGCCGGGCTCGGCGACCGGGTCGTGGCACTGGGCAGCCTGGAGGCCAAGGGCCTGGAGTACGACGCGACGGTCGTGGTCTCCCCGGCCGAGATCGCCGACGAGTCCCCGGCCGGACTGCGTGTGCTCTATGTCGCACTGACCCGGGCCACGCAGCAGCTCACGGTCGTCTCGGCGGAGCGGGACGAGCCCGACGGGGCGGGGGTCCCGGACCTGCTGAGGGACTGATCCGGGCCCTCCGGCGGACCGCGCCCGGATACCCACTTGTCGGCGAAATGAACTCCCGGTACGGGAATGGCCTTACGGGATCTGTTTGTTAGCCTGGACGTGGCACCGGCTCGATCCAAGCCCCCGGGCCCAACCTTCGTCGCTACGAGCGACCACTTGCCGCGAGGCGAGCATGGCGGGTCGGTGCCACCTAGCTTTCACAGGGGACTTGCGCAGAGACCCACGTCCAAGTGACGTGGGTCTCTTTTGCTGACCTGTTCCGCGAACAAAAAGTTCGCAATCGGAGGCGGCTACCAGCTACTCAGCGGTAGGTGCGACTATCGGACGGCACAACTCAGCGTCAGGTGAAAGCAGAGGAAGTCGGCCATGGCAACGGCGCCCAGCGTCTCCTACTCGATGACGGTCCGGCTGGAGGTGCCCGCGAGCGGAACCGCCGTCTCGCAGCTCACCACCGCCGTGGAGTCCTCCGGAGGCTCGGTGACCGGCCTCGACGTCACCGCGTCCGGTCACGAGAAGCTCCGTATCGACGTCACCATCGCGGCCTCGTCGACCGCGCACGCGGACGAGATCGTCGAGGAACTCCGCGGCATCGAGGGCGTCACCCTGGGCAAGGTCTCGGACCGTACCTTCCTGATGCACCTCGGCGGCAAGATCGAGATGGCGTCGAAGCACCCCATCCGCAACCGTGACGACCTGTCCATGGTCTACACGCCGGGCGTGGCCCGCGTCTGCATGGCGATCGCCGAGAACCCCGAGGACGCCCGCCGCCTCACCATCAAGCGCAACACGGTTGCGGTCGTGACGGACGGCTCCGCGGTGCTGGGCCTGGGCAACATCGGCCCGATGGCCGCCATGCCGGTCATGGAGGGCAAGGCGGCCCTCTTCAAGCGCTTCGCCGACATCGACGCCTGGCCGATCTGCCTCGACACCCAGGACACCGACGCGATCGTCGAGATCGTCAAGGCCATCGCCCCGGGCTTCGCCGGCATCAACCTCGAGGACATCTCCGCCCCCCGCTGCTTCGAGATCGAGGCCCGGCTGCGCGAGGCCCTCGACATCCCCGTCTTCCACGACGACCAGCACGGCACCGCGATCGTCGTCCTCGCCGCGCTGACCAACGCACTTCGCGTCACCGGCAAGGCGATCGAGAACATCCGCGTCGTCATGTCCGGCGCGGGCGCGGCCGGTACGGCCATCCTGAAGCTGCTCATCGCCGCGGGCGTCAAGAACGCCGTCGTCGCCGACATCCACGGTGTGGTGCACGCCGGCCGCGAGGACCTGGTGGACGCCGCCCCGGACTCCGCGCTGCGCTGGATCGCCGACAACACCAACCCCGAGGGCCTCACCGGCACGCTGAAGGAGGCCGTGCGCGGCGCCGACGTCTTCATCGGCGTCTCGGCTCCCAACGTCCTCGACGGCGACGACGTGGCCGCCATGGCCGACGGTGCCATCGTGTTCGCGCTTGCGAACCCGGACCCCGAGGTCGACCCGGCAATCGCCCGCCAGACCGCGGCCGTTGTCGCGACGGGCCGCTCCGACTTCCCGAACCAGATCAACAACGTGCTGGTCTTCCCGGGTGTCTTCCGCGGTCTGCTGGACGCCCAGTCCCGCACGGTCAACACCGAGATGATGCTGGCCGCCGCGACCGCCCTCGCGGACGTGGTGACCGAGGACGAGATCAACCCGAACTACATCATCCCGAGCGTCTTCAACGACAAGGTCGCGGGCGCGGTCGCCGGGGCCGTGCGGGAGGCCGCCAAGGCGGCGGGGGCGTCCGCCCTCTGACTGTGAGTATCCCCACGGCAGCGCGGGGAACGGCGCGTCGCAGGACCTCTGTGAGCAGCGGAGCCCTATCGTGGCCGTCAGGCTCAGGCCCTCGTTTCGTGTGACTCCTGAAGGGTGTACTCACGACTCGTGCGGGTGCCGGATTGGCTTTCCCGCCGCAGGTAGGGGCAGGATGCGTCTCTGGGCGCGAGGGTCTGACGACGGACCCGGTCCGGGGACTCACGGAGGACCCTGGCAGCATCGGCTTCGATCTGACGCCTCAACGGCAAGATGAACACGGGAGTAACAACATGAACCGCAGTGAGCTGGTGGCCGCGCTGGCCGACCGCGCCGAGGTGACCCGCAAGGACGCCGACGCCGTGCTGGCCGCGTTCGCCGAGGTCGTCGGCGACATCGTCTCCAAGGGCGACGAGAAGGTCACGATCCCCGGCTTCCTGACCTTCGAGCGCACCCACCGTGCCGCTCGCACCGCCCGCAACCCGCAGACCGGCGAGCCCATCCAGATCCCGGCCGGCTACAGCGTGAAGGTCTCCGCGGGCTCGAAGCTCAAGGAATCCGCCAAGGGCAAGTAAGCGCTCCGTACAAGCGCCGTGGGTATCTGCGGGCCGCCAGTGGCTGGTCGCGCAGTTCCCCGCGCCCCTTTGGGGGCGCGTCCCACGGCGCGTTGTCCATTGAGAGCCGCATGAACGCCGAGGGGCGGCCACCTGGATCCAGGTGGCCGCCCCTCGGCGTTTCGGCGTTCGCCCAGCTATCCCAGCGCCTTGCCGGGGAGCTCGACCTTCGCGCCGAGCTCCATCAGCTTCTCCATGCTGTGCTTGCCCGGGGGATGACCCCCGGACCCCCAGCCGGGCAGCCGAGCGCTGTACGCGCGACGGGCCCGCGTGAGGTCAGCCCAGTGCCTTGCCCGGGAGCTCGACCTTCGCGCCCAGCTCCATCAGCTTCTCCATGAAGTTCTCGTAGCCGCGGTTGATGAGGCCGATGCCGTGGACCCGGGAGGTGCCCTGGGCCGCGAGGGCCGCGATGAGGTACGAGAAGCCGCCGCGGAGGTCGGGGATGACCAGGTCCGCGCCCTGGAGCTTGGTCGGGCCCGAGACGACGGCCGAGTGGAGGAAGTTGCGCTGGCCGAAGCGGCAGTCGGAGCCGCCCAGGCACTCGCGGTAGAGCTGGATGTGCGCGCCCATCTGGTTCAGCGCGGAGGTGAAGCCCAGGCGGGACTCGTAGACCGTCTCGTGGACGATGGACAGGCCCGTGGCCTGGGTCAGGGCCACCACCAGCGGCTGCTGCCAGTCGGTCTGGAAGCCGGGGTGGACGTCCGTCTCCAGCGCGATGGACTTGAGCTGGCCGCCGGGGTGCCAGAAGCGGATGCCCTCGTCGTCGATCTCGAAGGCCCCGCCCACCTTCCGGTAGGTGTTCAGGAACGTCATCATCGAGCGCTGCTGCGCGCCGCGGACGTAGACGTTGCCCTCGGTCGCCAGTGCCGCCGACGCCCAGGACGCGGCCTCCAGCCGGTCCGACAGGGCGTGGTGGGTGTACCCGCCGAGCTTGTCCACACCGGTGATGCGGATCGTCCGGTCGGTGTCCATCGCGATGATCGCGCCCATTTTCTGCAGAACGCAGATCAGGTCCTCGATCTCCGGCTCGACGGCCGCGTTGGACAGCTCCGTGACGCCCTCCGCGAGGACCGCCGTCAGCAGCACCTGCTCGGTCGCGCCGACGGACGGGTACGGCAGCCGGATCTTCGTACCGCGCAGCCGCTGCGGCGCCTCCAGGTACTGCCCGTCGGCCCGCTTCTCGATGGTCGCGCCGAACTGCCGCAGCACGTCGAAGTGGAAGTCGATGGGCCGGCCGCCGATGTCGCAGCCGCCGAGGCCGGGGATGAAGGCGTGACCGAGGCGGTGCAGCAGTGGACCGCAGAACAGGATCGGGATGCGGCTCGAACCGGCGTGGGCATCGATGTCAGCGACGTTGGCGCTCTCCACGCGCGTCGGATCCATCACCAGTTCGCCGGGTTCGTCCCCCGGACGGACCGTCACACCGTGGAGCTGCAGCAGACCCCGCACGACCCGTACGTCACGGATGTCCGGAACATTGCGCAGCCGGCTCGGAGCGCTGCCCAGCAGCGCTGCCACCATGGCCTTCGGTACGAGGTTCTTCGCACCGCGGACACGGATCTCGCCCTCCAGCGGGGTTCCGCCGTGGACAAGCAGGACATCGTCGTTGACGGTCATGAATCTCGCGTTCCGTGGAGTCGGGCAGGGGCCAGAAGGGAAAGGGTAATCGCCCACCACCCCCCTTCTGTAAGCCTGAGTCAGACCCAGACACGTCATAGCTCTGTCACAACACGAACCGTTCCGTGCCGGGCACATGGGGTCACGGTCTCTTTCGTGCGCGCCCGGCGCATCGGTGTGCCCTGAGCTGCGTTCCCTCGCGTCCCCGCAATGCCTCCCCACGCGGAGGGAAGATGCGGGATCATGTCTGGCATGACCGAGGTGTCCTCGCTCACAGGGCGGTTGCTCGTGGCCACCCCCGCCCTGGCGGACCCGAACTTCGACCGCGCGGTGGTGCTGCTCCTCGACCACGACGAGGAGGGCTCCCTCGATGTCGTCCTCAATCGCCCCACCCCGGTGGATGTGAACGACATCCTGGAGGGCTGGGGGGACCTCGCGGGCGAGCCCGGCGTCGTCTTCCAGGGCGGTCCGGTCTCGCTGGACTCGGCCCTCGGCGTCGCGGTCGTCCCCGGCGGCGCGTCCGGGGAGCCCGGTCCGCTGGGCTGGCGCCGGGTGCACGGCGCGATCGGCCTGGTCGATCTGGAGGCCCCGCCGCAGCTGCTGGCCTCCGCCCTCGGCTCCCTGCGGATCTTCGCCGGATACGCCGGCTGGGGCCCCGGCCAGCTGGAGGACGAGCTGGTGGACGGCGCGTGGTACGTCGTGGAGTCGGAGCCCGGCGATGTCTCGTCCCCGTGCCCCGAGCGGCTCTGGCGCGAGGTCCTGCGCCGCCAGCGGGGCGAGCTGGCGATGGTGGCGACGTATCCGGACGACCCTTCGCTCAACTGATGCGTGTGAGCTTCAGTACCCTTGGGCCTATGAGCACTCTCGAGCCCGAGCGCGGGACTGGTACGGGGACCCTCGTAGAGCCGACGCCGCAGACCTCGCACGGTGACGGTGACCACGAGCGCTTCGCCCATTACGTCCAGAAGGACAAGATCATGGCGAGCGCCCTCGACGGCACCCCCGTCGTGGCGCTGTGCGGCAAGGTGTGGGTGCCGGGCCGCGACCCGAAGAAGTACCCCGTGTGTCCCATGTGCAAGGAGATCTACGAGTCCATGGGCTCCGGCGACGACGACAAGGGCAAGGGCGACAAGTAGCGCCCGGCCCGCGCGGCCAAGGCCTCCAGGGTGCGTTTTGCGTGCCCTGGAGGCTTTTGTGCTGTCCGGGCGTTGCGCGGGACGCTTCTGCCGGTCACAGAGTGGTTGAGACCTCTTGTGGTCGTGTTCATGCAGTCCCTAGCCTCCGATGTGTTGTGCACAGCGAAACCTTCATTGCGCATGTTGCAACACTCCCTCGGAGGAGCACTTCATGAAGCTGTCCGTCCGTTTTGCCGGGCTCACGGCGCTCGCCGCCCTGCTGGCCACGGCCTGCGCACCCCAGACCTCCAGTAACTCCTCCTCCGACAAGGACGAGAAGACCGGCGCGCTGCGTGTCTGGCTCTTCCAGGAGGTCGGCAACACCCCCAAGGAGAAGGTCGTCGACTCGGTCGTCGCCGCCTTCGAGAAGGCCCACAAGGGCACGAAGGTCAACGTCGAGTACATCCCGATCGAGACCCGCGCCCAGCGCGTCAAGGCCGCCTTCAACGACCCCGCCTCCGCTCCTGACGTCATGGAGTACGGCAACACCGACACGGCCGGCTATGTGAAGGACGGCGGACTCCTCGACGTCACGAAGGACTTCGGCGACTGGAGCGAGGCGAAGGACACCGACCCGACCGCGAAGCAGTCGGTGACGGTCGACGGCAAGATGTACGGCGCCCCCTTCTATGTCGGCGTCCGCGCCCTGTACTACCGCACGGACGTCTTCGAGGAACTGGGTCTGAAGCCCCCGAAGACGATGGACGAGCTGGCCTCCACCGCCCGGGCGATCCGCGCCGCGAAGCCCGGCCTCTACGGGCTCGTCGTCGGCGGCGCCTACACTTACGGCGCGATGCCGTTCGTCTGGGCCAACGGCGGTGAACTCGCCAACGGCAAGGGCGGTTCGTACGCCTCCGGCATCGACAGTCCCGAGGCCCAGAAGGGCATCAAGGCGTACACGTCCCTCTTCGGTGACGACAACTGTCCTGCCGCCAAGTGCGCGGGCATGGGCGGCAACGACACGATCTCCGCCTTCGCCGCCGGGAAGGCCGGGATGGCGATCGGCGGCGACTTCAGCCACACCGCCGTCGAGGCCGGGAAGGTCAAGGGCAAGTACGCCGTCGTCCCGCTGCCGGGTGTGACGTCCGGCTCGATCGCTCCCGCCTTCGCCGGTGGCAACAACATCGGCGTCCTGAAGAGCACCTCGCACCGCACGCTCGCCGTCGAGCTGATGGAACAGCTCGCCTCGAAGAAGACGCAGACCGAGCTCTTCGGCGCGATGGGCTTCCTGCCGACCTTCACGGACGTACGGCAGCAGGTCGCGACGAAGGAGCCCTTCGTGAAGCCCTTCGTGCAGACCCTCTCGTCCGGCACCAAGTTCGTCCCCGCCTCACCCGCCTGGGCCCAGATCGACTCCTCGCTCGTCCTGCCGACGATGTTCCAGGAGGTCATCGCGGGCAAGAAGGACGTACCCGCCGCCTCCGAGGACGCCGCGAAGAAGATGAACACCGCGTTCGGCTCCGCCGGGTGAGCCGGATGAACGACCGTAGGGAACCGGCGGGAGCCGGCTTGGCGCGGGGCGACTCGGCTGACACCGGCCCGGTGGGGAGCGGCTCCGTCGGGGCTCACCCGGCCGGGGCCCGGCGCGGCCCGGTGGCCCCCGCAGGTGCGTCGGCCTCGGCGAGGGAAGGCCTTCCGGGCCCGCGCAAATCCTCCGACGCCCGAGTCCCTCGGGCCGGGCGGCCGGGGGCGCGCCGGGGCGGGGCGGGCAGGTCCGCGCTCCGCTCGGGCGGCTGGACGCCCTGGCTGTATCTCGCGCCCGCACTCGTCGTGCTCGGCGGGCTGCTCGTCTACCCCATCTACCAACTCGGCCTGATCTCGTTCTTCGAGTACACCCAGGCCCAGGTCAGCGGCGGCGAACCGGCCACGTTCCAGGGGTTCGGGAACTACGCCGAGCTGTTCGGGGACCCGCAGTTCTGGCAGGTGCTGCTCGCCACCGTGCTGTTCGCGGCGGCCTGCGTCGTCTCCACGCTCGCGGTCGGCTGCGCCCTCGCCGTGCTCCTCACCCGTGTGCGGGCCGTACCGCGGCTCGCGCTGATGCTGGCCGCGCTGGGTGCCTGGGCGACCCCGGCCGTCACCGGCTCCACGGTCTGGCTGTTCCTCTTCGACCCGGACTTCGGCCCGGTCAACCGGATGCTGGGCCTCGGCGACCACTCATGGACGTACGGGCGGACCAGCGCCTTCTTCCTCGTCCTGCTCGAAGTGGTGTGGTGCTCCTTCCCGTTCGTGATGGTGACCGTGTACGCCGGTATCCGCGCCGTACCCTCCGAGGTCCTGGAGGCCGCCGCCCTGGACGGCGCCTCGCAGTGGCGTATCTGGCGCTCTGTGCTCGCCCCGATGCTCCGGCCGATCCTGGTCGTCGTCACCATCCAGTCGGTCATCTGGGACTTCAAGGTCTTCACCCAGATCTACGTCATGACGAACGGCGGCGGCATCGCGGGCCAGAACCTGGTCCTCAACGTCTACGCCTACCAGCAGGCGTTCGCGTCCTCGCAGTACAGCCTCGGCTCGGCGATCGGCGTCGTGATGCTGCTGATCCTGCTCGCCGTCACCCTGCTGTACCTGCGGCTGCTGCGCCGGCAGGGGGAGGAACTGTGAATCTTCTACGCTCCCGTGTCCGCCGCCCGGGGCGGCTGGCCGCCGAGGCCTCGGCCCTGCTGATCGCGGTCGTCGTCGCCTTCCCCCTCTACTGGATGGTGCTCAGCGCCTTCAAGCCGGCCGGGGAGATCGAGTCGAGCGAGCCCCGGCCGTGGACGCTCGCGCCCTCCCTGGATTCCTTCCGACGCGTCTTCGGGCAGCAGGAATTCGGCCGCTACTTCCTCAACAGTCTCGTCGTCGCGAGCTGTGTCGTGATCGCCTCCGCGCTGATCGCGTTTCTCGCCGCGACCGCCGTGACACGATTCCGCTTCCGCCTGAGGACCACCCTGCTGATCATGTTTCTGGTGGCCCAGATGGTGCCCGTGGAAGCCCTCACGATCCCCCTCTTCTTCCTCATGCGGGACTTCGGTCAGCTGAACACGCTCGGCTCGCTGATCCTGCCTCACATCGCCTTCTCGCTGCCCTTCGCGATCTGGATGCTGCGGGGGTTCGTGAAAGGCGTTCCGGAGGCGCTGGAGGAGGCCGCGTACATCGACGGGGCGAGCCGGGCGCGATTCCTCTGGCAGATCCTTTTCCCCCTCGTCCTGCCGGGTCTCGTGGCCACAAGCGTTTTCTCCTTCATCTCCGCCTGGAACGACTTCCTGTTCGCCAAGTCGTTCATCATCAGCGACACCTCGCAGTCCACGCTGCCGATGGCGCTGCTGGTCTTCTACAAGCCCGACGACCCGGACTGGGGCGGCGTCATGGCTGCCTCCACGGTGATGACGATCCCGGTCCTGGTCTTCTTCGTACTCGTACAGCGGCGCCTGGTCTCCGGACTGGGCGGAGCGGTGAAGGACTGACGTGACCGAACTGATCCCGGCACCCCGCGGCGTCGTCACCGGCTCCGGCGAGGTGCGGCTGACGCACCACTCCCGGCTCTACGCCGACACCGCGACGGAGGGCGTCGGCCACTGGCTGAGCGCCGCCCTCCGGCAGGCCACCGGCCTGCCGCTGCGCGAGGCGCGGGAGCTCGACGACGCCGAGGGCGGTATCGGGCTGCGACTCGACCCCGGGCTCGGCCCCGAGGAGTACCGCCTCGTCAGCGACGGCTTCGGCGTCCTCATCGAGGGCGGCAGCGCGGCCGGTGTCTTCTGGGGCGCCCAGACACTGCGGCAGCTCCTGGGCCCCGACGCGTACCGCAGGGCCCCGCTCGGCCGTGACCGCGTCTGGGCCGTGCCGTACCTCACGATCGAGGACGCGCCCCGATTCCGCTGGCGCGGCCTGATGCTCGACGTCGCCCGGCACTTCATGCCCAAGGAAGGCGTCCTGCGTTACCTCGATCTGATGGCGGCGCACAAACTCAACGTCTTCCACTTCCATCTGACGGACGACCAGGGCTGGCGCATCGAGATCGAGCGGCATCCGCGGCTGACGGAGATCGGCTCCTGGCGGGCCCGTACGAAAACCGGCCACCGCGCCTCGCCGCTGTGGGAGGAGAAGCCACACGGCGGCTACTACACCCGGGACGACATCCGGGAGATCGTCGCCTACGCCGCCGAGCGGCATATCACCGTCGTCCCCGAAATCGACGTACCCGGCCACTCGCAGGCCGCCATCGCCGCGTACCCGGAACTCGGCAACACCGACGTCATCGCCACCGACAGCCTCTCCGTCTGGGACACCTGGGGAATCAACCCGAACGTACTCGCCCCCACTGACAACACCCTGCGCTTCTACGAGGGCGTCTTCGAGGAAGTCCTCGAGCTGTTCCCGTCGGAGTTCGTCCACATCGGCGGCGACGAATGCCCCAAGGACCAGTGGCGGGGCTCGGCGACCGCCCAGGCACGCATCAGGGAACTCGGGCTCGCGGACGAGGACGAGCTCCAGTCCTGGTTCATCGGGCACTTCGACGCGTGGCTCTCCGCGCGCGGGCGCCGGCTGATCGGCTGGGACGAGATCCTGGAGGGCGGGCTGGCGAAGGGCGCGGCCGTCTCCTCCTGGCGCGGCTACGCCGGAGGCATCGCCGCCGCCCGGGCCGGCCACGACGTCGTCATGTGCCCCGAGCAGCAGGTGTATCTGGACCACCGTCAGGACCCCGGCCCCGACGAGCCGGTACCGATCGGGTGGGTGCGCACCCTGGAGGACGTCTACCGGTTCGAGCCCGTGCCGCCGGAGCTGACGCCCGAGGAGGCCAGGCACGTACTGGGCACCCAGGCCAACCTGTGGACCGAGGTGATGGAGGACCACGCGCGCGTGGACTACCAGGCGTTCCCCCGGCTCGCGGCCTTCGCCGAGGTCGCCTGGAGCGCCCTGCCCGCCCCGGCGGAACGGGACTTCGCCGGCTTCGAGCACCGGATGACCGCCCACTACCGGCGGCTCGACGCCCTGGGCGTCGCCTACCGGCCACCCTCCGGGCCGCTGCCCTGGCAGCGGCGCCCCGGGGTGCTGGGGCGTCCGGTCGACGGCCCGCCGCCCAACCGGTAGTACCTGCCTGCGGGTACCGAACAGCTCGAACAGGCCACGGAAAATGCGCACAAGGGTCACCGAAAGTGCCAATCGGCACGCACTGGTGAACCCGTGCGAAAACGGACCATCCCCCCGATGAGGTGGGCGAATGCCTCCTAGCGGACCCGTGTCTTCGGCTCTCGCCAAGATGTGCCAGAGTTGCCACGTCCGCCCTGTCAGCACGTACCGTACGGCAGCACAGGTGGGACCAGGTGGGGCAGCGGGAAGGGGCAGCCGGTTTGACCACGCACGCACCGCAGGCGGCGCAGGCCGTCACGCTGCCCACGACGCTGGACGAGGCCGTCGCGGCACTCACCGCCGTGCCCGCCGCCGTGCCCGTCGCGGGCGGCACCGACCTGATGGCCTCCGTCAACTCCGGGCAGCTCAGGCCCGCCGCGCTGGTGGGACTCGGCCGGATCAGCGAGATCCGCGGCTGGCAGTACCAGGACGGCCACGCCCTGCTCGGCGCGGGCCTCACCCACGCGCGCATGGGACGCCCCGACTTCGCGGCCCTCATCCCGGCGCTCGCCGCCGCCGCGCGCGCCGCGGGCCCGCCGCACATCCGCAACGCGGGGACCCTGGGCGGCAACATCGCCTCCGCCGCCCCCACCGGTGACGCGCTGCCGGTCCTGGCGGCCCTGGAGGCGACACTGATCATCGCGGGCCCGGGCGGAGTCCGCCGGGAGATCCCGGTGTCGCACCTGCTGGCCGGGATGGACATGCTGCGCGCCGGTGAACTCATCGGCTACGTGCGCGTGCCGCTGCTGCACGCCCCGCAGGTCTTCCTGAAGGCGACCGGCCGTACCGGCCCCGGGCGGGCGGTGGCGTCCGTGGCCCTGGTCCTGGACCCCGCGCGCCGGGGTGTGCGCTGCGCGGTGGGCGCCATAGCGCCGATGGCGCTGCGGCCCCTGGAGGCCGAGGAGTGGGTGGGCCGGCTCATCGACTGGGACAACAACCGCGCGATCGTGCCGGAGGCGCTGAACGCCTTCGGGGAGTACGTCGCCACGGCCTGCATCCCCGACGCGGCCCCGGCCGAGGACGGCTCCGTACCGCAGCTTCCGCCCGCCGTACTGCACCTGCGGCGCACCGTCGCCGCGCTGGCCCGACGAGCACTGGGGAGGGCGCTGTCGTGACCGACGACCAGCACGGACAGGGCACACCCCGCGGCGGCAGCCGCTGGGACCCGCTGCCCCAGGGCGAGTACGACGACGGCGCCACCGCCTTCGTCGAGCTCCCCGAGGGGGGTATCGACGCCCTGCTGGCCGCCGACAGCCCCCTCGCCGCGCCCGGCCACGGCTACGTACCGCCGCAGATAACGGTCGACCCCGCCACGACCGCCGGCACCGACCCGGCCGCCACGGCCGCGTGGCCGGTGCCCGGGGCGCCCGTCGACGGCGCCCAGTGGCACGACCCGCACGCGGCACACCAGCAGCAGGGACACGAGGTCGCCGAGCAGCCGTACGGAGCCGACACGCCGTACGGCCCCGACGCGCCCTACGGCTCCGAGGTGCCCTACGACTCCGGTACGCCGTACGGCTCCGACTCCGGGGCGGGGCAGCACGGCGGGGACGACCGGTTCACGTACAACCCGGGAGCCACCGGGCAGTGGAACTTCGAGGAGGCCGCGGCGGCGGAGCCCGCACCCGGCCATGACGTGACCGGGCAGTGGTCCATCCCCGTCGCCGGGGGCGACCTTCCGGACGAGTCGGGCGAGTTCACCACGTCCTCGCTGGTCGAGCAGTGGAGCGGCGGCAACCCGCCGGCCACGCTGCCGGGCGGCGCGCCCGCACCGTGGGCGACACAGGCGGCGGGCGAGCCGTGGGGGCAGCAGGCCCCGCAGGACGCCCCCGGGCAGGAACAGGCCCGGCCGGGCCACCCGCAGGAACACGAGCAGGGCCACGGGCCGCAGAGTCTCGCCGGACCGCCCTCCGCGTACGCACCGGACCAGGGCGCGCACGCCCCGGAGCAGCCGCCCGCCGGCCCCCTGCCGCAGGAGACGGACCCGACGCACCGGACGCCGGGCAGCGGCCACGCACCTCAGCCCGGGGGGCTGGGCCACGCACCTCAGCGCGGGGGGCTCGGCCATGCGCCGGAGCCCGGAGGACTCGGCCACGCGCCGGAGCCGTCGGGCTTCGACGACCACGGGCCGGAGCCGTCCGGCTTCGACGACCATCGAGTCGATCACGGGGGCGATCACGGGGTCGAGCACCGCCCCGAGCACCGCCCCGAGCACCCGGCGGAGCCGTCCGGCGTACCCGGCCGCGCACCGGAACCGTCCGGCCCCGCCGGACACCCGGACGAACACCCCGCGCCCTCCGCGCCCGCCCAGCCGTACGAGGCACACACCGAACGCGCCGAACCCGTAGCGTCCCAGGAGGCCGTCCAGGAGGCCTCACAGGCCGCTCCTGGGGCCGGTGAGGCCGAAGGGCCCGCCGAGGACGCCCCGGACGCCGCAGAGGGCGCGGACGGCCCCGCCGAGCCGGTCGCCGTGCCCCTCCCCGCAACGCCGGACGCGGACACGGACGCCGGACCGGAGGCCGCCGACGGAGAGTCCCCGGACGACCCGGCGCCGCAGGACGCCTCCGGCGCCGCGGACGACGCGGCCTCCGCACCCCAGGACGCACCCGCCCTCCCGCAGGAGGAACACCCCCTCGCCTCCTACGTCCTGCGCGTCAACGGCACCGACCGCCCCGTCACCGACGCGTGGATCGGCGAGTCCCTGCTGTACGTGCTGCGCGAGCGGCTCGGGCTGGCCGGCGCCAAGGACGGCTGCTCGCAGGGCGAGTGCGGCGCGTGCAACGTCCAGGTCGACGGGCGCCTCGTCGCGTCCTGCCTGGTCCCCGCCGTGACCGCCGCCGGCAGCGAGGTCCGCACCGTGGAGGGCCTGGCCGAGGACGGACAGCCCTCGGACGTCCAGCGGGCGCTCGCGCGCTGCGGTGCCGTGCAGTGCGGCTTCTGCGTACCGGGCATGGCGATGACGGTGCACGACCTCCTGGAGGGCAACCCGGCGCCCACCGAGCTGGAGACCCGCCAGGCGCTCTGCGGCAACCTGTGCCGCTGCTCCGGCTACCGGGGCGTGGTCGACGCCGTGAAGGACGTCGTCGCCGAACGCGAGACACACGCCGCGCCCGCCGCGGGCGACACCGACGAGGCCCGTATCCCGCGCCAGGCGGGCCCGGGCGCCGGCGGCGTCCACCCGTCGGCCTTCGGATCGCCCCCGGACGCGCACGCCCAGGACGGGCGTTCCCCGGACCCGCACGACCAGCCCTACGGCCAGGACGGAGGCCCCGCGTGAGCAACGAAGCAGCCACCGCGCAGGCCGCGGAGGCCGCCCCCGCCCCCGAAGCGCCGCCGCACGGCCTCGGCGTGTCCCTCCCGGCCGCGGACGCCCGCGCCAAGACGGAGGGCACCTTCCCCTACGCCGCCGACCTGTGGGCCGAGGGACTGCTGTGGGCGGCCGTGCTGCGCTCACCGCACCCGCACGCGCGCATCGTGTCGATCGACATCTCCCACGCGCGCGAGATGCCCGGCGTACGCGCCGTCGTCACCCACGAGGACATGCCCGGCAGCCCGTTCCGCGGCCGCGGCAAGTCCGACCGCCCGGTCTTTGCCTCCGAGGTCGTACGCCATCACGGTGAGCCCATCGCCGCCGTCGCCGCCGACCATCCGGACACCGCGCGCATGGCGGCCGCCGCCGTCATCGTCGAGTACGAGGTGCTCGACCCGGTGACCGACCCGGAGCATGCCTTCGAGGCCGAGCCCCTGCACCCCGACGGCAACCTGATCCGGCACATCCCGCTGCACCACGGCGACCCGGATGCGACCGGCGAGATCGTCGTCGAGGGCCTGTACCGCATCGGCCGTCAGGACCCCGCGCCCATCGGCGCCGAGGCGGGCCTGGCCGTACCGCGCCCGGACGGCGGCGTGGAGCTGTACCTCGCCTCCACCGACCCGCACTCCGACCGCGACGCGGCCGCCGCCGCCTTCGGTCTGGAGCCCGAGCGCGTCAAGGTCGTCGTCACCGGCGTCCCCGGCGCCACGGCCGACCGCGAGGACCAGGGCTTCCAGCTCCCGCTGGGCCTGCTGGCGCTGCGGACCGGCTGCCCGGTGAAGCTCACGGCCACGCGCGAGGAGTCGTTCCTCGGCCACGCCCACCGGCACCCCACCCTCCTGCGCTACCGCCACCACGCGGACGCCGAGGGCACGCTCGTGAAGGTCGAGGCCCAGATCCTGCTCGACGCGGGCGCCTACGCCGACAGCTCCGCCGAGGCCCTCGCCGCCGCGGTCGGCTTCGCCTGCGGCCCGTACGTCGTCCCGAACGCCTTCATCGAGGGCTGGGCCGTACGCACCAACAACCCCCCGTCGGGCCACGTTCGCGGCGAAGGGGCCATGCAGGTCTGCGCCGCCTACGAGGCGCAGATGGACAAGATCGCCAAGAAGCTCGGCATCGACCCGGCCGAGGTGCGGCTGCGCAACGCCATGGCGACGGGCGACGTGCTCCCGACCGGCCAGACGGTGACCTGCCCGGCCCCGGTCGCCGAACTGCTCCAGGCCGTACGGGACTTCCCGCTGCCGCCGCTGCCCAAGGACACGCCCGAGGACGAGTGGCTGCTGCCCGGCGGCCCCGAGGGCGCGGGCGAACCGGGCGCGGTGCGCCGGGGCGTGGGCTACGGCGTGGGCATGGTGCACATGCTCGGCGCGGAGGGCGCGGACGAGGTCTCCACGGCCACCGTCAAGGTCCAGGACGGGGTGGCGACGGTCCTGTGCGCCGCCGTCGAGACCGGCCAGGGCTTCACGACCCTGGCCCGGCAGATCGTCCAGGAGACGCTCGGCGTCGACGAGGTGCACGTGGCGCCGGTCGACACCGACCAGCCCACGGCGGGCGCGGCCTGCCACGGCCGGCACACCTGGGTGTCGGGCGGTGCGGTGGAGCGCGCGGCCAAGATGGTCCGTACGCAGCTCCTCCAGCCGCTCGCCCACAAGTTCGGCATGTCCAC
Source organism: Streptomyces sp. NPDC050546 (assembly GCF_044457425.1). Taxonomy (NCBI): domain Bacteria; kingdom Bacillati; phylum Actinomycetota; class Actinomycetes; order Kitasatosporales; family Streptomycetaceae; genus Streptomyces; species Streptomyces sp. NPDC050546. The sequence goes on along the minus strand of NZ_JBITGX010000016.1, from coordinate 121,508 downwards.
GGAGCTGCTCCAGATCAACGACGGCAAGATCACGTCGTACGACGGAGTCCTGTCGACGACCGTCACCGAGGCGCTGGACGGCAAGGAACTGTGGGCCACCGCCCAGTGCCGCCCGCACCCGACCGAGCCGCTGAACGAGGCCGGGCAGGGCGACGCCTTCGTGGGCATGGCCTTCTGCGCGATCCGCGCGGTGGTGGACGTCGACATCGAGATCGGTTCCGTACGGGTCGTGGAACTGGCCGTCGCCCAGGACGTGGGGCGGATCCTGAACCCGGCCCAGCTCGCCGCCCGCATCGAGGCGGGTGTGACCCAGGGCGTGGGCATCGCGCTGACCGAGAACCTGCGCACCCCGCGCGGCCTGATCCGCCACCCGGACCTGACCGGTTACGCCCTCCCGACCGCCCTCGACGCGCCGGACATCCGCATCGTCCGGCTGGTCGAGGAACGGGACGTGGTCGCCCCCTTCGGCGCGAAGGCGGTCAGCGCGGTGCCGGTGGTGACGTCCCCGGCGGCCGTCGCGTCCGCCGTACGGGCCGCCACGGGCCGCCCCGTGAACCGGCTGCCGATCCGCCCGCAGGCCGCGGTGGTCACGGAACGGTCCTGAGGGCCACTCCGTGCCTGGAGGCCATTCACGTGGAGAGGGAACGCGCGAGGGTCGTCTGAGCGTCATGTGAGGTGAGCGCGTCGTCATTGCTCGGCGCGCGTCGCTGTTCCGGGGCGTTGTCAGTGGTGGGGCGTAGTGTTCTGGGCAGTGGGGGGACGGCTGCCGGGCCTGGCCGGGCGGTCTGCCGTGCTCCGCCAGGGGACGCTGAGCAAGCACATGCGGGGGAGCCCATGAGTACGACCGACGCCGGTTCCGCGGTGATCACCCTGACCGAGTCCGAGCTGGACCCGTGGGTGACGCACGCGTCGACGCGGCACTGGCTGACCGGCCCCGGACTGCCCTCCGGGAACGGCGTCCTGAGCTTCGCGGAGCTGCGCCGGGAGGGCCTGCGCACGGTGGCGGACTCGACGGGCGATCCGGACGACCGCCTCTCCGCCGAGCTGCGCGAGCAGCTGGTGATAGGCGGACTGCTGGGCCCCGGAGGCCTGGAGACGGAGTCGGTCCTGCTGGACGGCGCGACGGGCGAGATCTCGACGACACCCTTCCTGCACGACCGCCCCGACCTGATGGACCGCCGCCCCCTGGCCCCCTCGCTGCGCACCCTGGTCCGCTTCGCCGAGGCCACGGACGAACTGGCGGGCCTGCGCGGCCAGTTCGCCTCCTACGCGGGCCGCTACGGCCCGAAGGCGGTGGCGCAGGCGTCCCAGCACCTCCTGGCGGTCTTCCGGGACGGCACGGACGGCGAACCGGCCCCCTTCTGGAAGATGGCGGCCCTCATCCGCCCCCTGTCCCTGGTCGCGGGCCGCGGCGGCACGTCCGGCCTCTCCCTGGACCTCCCGCACCGCCTGCTGGACCAGGAGTTCGGCCCCGGCAAGGTCGTCCGCTTCGAGGACGTCGACTTCCCCGCGACACTCACCCACGAGCCGACCCGCCGCTTCCTCCGCGAGGCCGGCCTGCCCGAGGACGCCCATGTCTTCTCCCTGGACACGGATGTCCCCCTGGCGACACTGGCCGAGTACTACGCCGACGCGGACGCCCCGACGCAACTCCCTTCCCGCGCCCACCGCTTGATACGCCTCGGCTGCCTGGTCGACGACAACAGCCTGGTCGTCGACGGCGAGACGGGCGCGGTCCTGAACTGGAACGAGCCGGAGGCAACTCTCTACCCGCTGAACACGGACGTCTCGACCCTCGCCTTCACCCTCTGGCTCCTCCACCGCGAACGCGCCATCGACTCCCAGTCGGACCACGAGCTGACGACCGACACCTACGGCCAACTGGCCATGACGATGCTCCAGGTCCTCTCGGCGGTCGACCCCACGGGGGTCATGGCCGGGAGGTCGGGGCGGCATTACTGGACGGATGTGTTCCGGGATGAGGCGGGTGGGGTGCTGTAGGGGGTGGGGTCACGGGCTGGAGGGTGGTCCAGCCGACCCAGCCCCGCTGCTTCAGCAGCTCGATGAGCCGACGGGCGGACGGCACGGTGTCGAATACGAACGCGTCCATCAACTCGGCAAGCTCCGGCTCAATGCCGCCGCCCGGGTCGCCGACGTACTCCTCGCCCCGCTCCTCGGCCAGCTTCGTGACGTAGACGGCCACCCGGTCGGCCAGTTCGACCAGCTGCGGATCGTCGTCGCCCCACCCGAGAGCCGCACTCAAGGCCAAGTAGAAGTCGACGAACTCCGGATCGGCGATCTGCTCCCGCTTGCGCGCGATCCACTCCGGCACCCGCTCCGGAGCGCGCGCGACCAACGGGACCCAGCCGTCGCGCTCGGCCTGGACGATCCGCTCGTCGACGCCGAGCGCCCGCAGCCGCTCCAGGAACCCGACCACTTCAGTGGGCAGCACCAGCCTGTCTCCCGAGACGAGGCGGCCGATCCGCTCGCGATGTCGCTGCCGCTCCCGGATCTCCGCCTCCAGCCGCCTGTCGATGTCCGCGACAGCCGAGGCGAACTCCTCCTCGCCGGCCTGGAGCAACTCCCGTACACGCGCCAGCGGAACCCCGGCCTCGGCGAGAGTCCGGATCCTGATCAGCTCCACCACGGCCCCGGCGTCGTACCGCCGATAGCCGGATCGATCCCGCTCGGGCTCCGGCAGCAGTCCCTTGGCGTGATAGTGCCGCACGGCGCGCACGGTCACGCCGGCGTACGAGGCGAGCTCACCGATGGTCAGCATGGGCCCAGTCTTCTCCGGATGATCTCGGCGATGTCAGAGGCATGCGTGAAGACCAGTCCGTGGTCGGTATCGAGCCAGTGTGCGGAGATGTGCGGCCGCTCGCGTATGAGCCGCTCGACACCGTCACGCCAGAGTTGGTTGTGCCGAGGCGCACGCCCTTCGGTCCTGTTGCCGGCGATCGCGGTGGACATGATGACCTGCACGGGCAGGTCGATCCTCTGATACCGGTCGAGAATCCCGGACCGGACCGCATCCATCTCAAGGCCCAGGTCGAGGATGTCCCTGGCGGTGAGCGACACCTGACGCGCCGCCTCAGCCTCTGCCAGGGCACGGAACTCCGCGAGGTCGAGGTCGGTGAGGAACGGCTCGGGCAGCGGATTCGCACCGTCGATGAGCACAAGCCCGGCGATGGTGCCAGGGCACTCGGCCGCGTAGTGCACCGCCAGATCCGCGCCCAGGGAGTACCCCACGAGCACGGGTGCCGACGGCAGTTCGAGTTCGCTCAGCACGGCACGGAGATCACCCAGGAACGCGTCGAAGGAGTACCGCCCGGCGGCGGAGGACAGACCGTGCCCCCGGAGATCGAAGGTCACGACCTCATGGTCACGCCGCAGCAGATCGATCAGCTCATGCAGGTCGGCCTGCGTGCAGTTCAGCCCCGGGCACAGAACCAGGGGTCTTCCCCGGCCGCCGCGGGACACCGCGATGGTGACATCGTCGTGCTGAACGGTGAGGTGCCGCGTGGTGCTGTCGCCTGTCGGAGTCATGCGGATCAGGGTGGGGGGTTGCCCGTGCGTCAGGGTCAACCACGGGACGGGGGAGCGGAGCGGTGACCTGCTCCTTGCCCACCCGACTGCTCCCGTTGCGCCCTGATTGCGCCCTACCCCGGTCCCGAACACCCCCTGATGCTCGGTCCCATGGGGGATACAGCTGAGCCGAGCATCATCCCGTTACATGGCCCCGACGGACACCGGCAGGTGCCACCAGGTGTGCCACAGCCGTGGGAGAAGACCGACCGGGCCCAGGCCGCGATGGAAGGCGCCACCGGGCCCGAACCACCCGCCCCGCCCGTCTGCCCCAACTGCGGGCTCGTCGGTGATCGGCGTGTCACCTACTACGGCTGGCACGTCCTCCTCGAACCGGACATGCCGGTGCCGGCACACATGGTGCCCGCCTGGCACCGCTGGTACGTGGATTCCAACGGAACGGCCTGGAACAGCCGCGCGGACGAGCCCACGCCCGGTGCCGTGTGCCGGGTACCGCACCGGATCGCCTGCCCCGGCCTGAGACTCGAGGAGATCGGCCTCTGGCGGTGGCTGGACGCCGTACGCACGGAGAACGCCCGCCGGGCATGGCGAAAGGCCGACGAGGAGGCCGGTCGGGAGCCGCTTCCGGACGCCGGGTGACGCTGTGGAGGCCGTGGCGGGATTTGAACCCACGTAACTCGCTTTGCAGGCGAGCCCCTGAACCACTCGGGCACACGGCCGGGGCGAGGGGGAACTGTTCGGCACACGGCCGTGTTCCAACTCGGTGTTCTGACCGTAGGTCGGTGGGGGAGTGGTGCTCAAGGGCGTCGGGTGTGGCGCAATGGGACTGCCATACGGCGTTCACAGAGCGGGTGTCGGGCCAGGGTCGTACGACCAAGGTCGGGGCGGTTCACCGTCTCGCGACAGGGGTCAACGGGGCCTGTGGACCTTACGCTGGCGGGCATGACCGTCCCCAAGCCGAGTGACCCAGAGGTCGTAGACGCCACCGCCGCCATCGATGACCCCTCGGTCGCCGAGGTGGAGGAGTCCGTGCTGGGGCGGGCCTACCGGGCGTTGAGCGTCGGGATCGTCTCCGTCGTGCTGCTCATCGCCTTCGAGGCGACGGCCGTGGGGACGGCGATGCCGGTCGCGGCGCGGGAGCTGGACGGGGTGTCGCTCTACGCGTTCGCGTTCTCCGGGTACTTCACGACCAGTCTGTTCGGGATGGTGCTCGCCGGGCAGTGGTCCGATCGGCGTGGGCCTCTCGGGCCGCTGGCCGTCGGCATCTCCTCCTTCGGGGCCGGGCTGCTGCTGTCGGGGACGGCCGGGGTGATGTGGCTGTTCATCCTGGGGCGGGCCGTGCAGGGGCTCGGCGGCGGGCTGGTGATCGTCGCGCTGTACGTCGTCGTCGGGCGGGCCTATCCGGAACGGCTGCGGCCGGCGATCATGGCGGCGTTCGCGGCGAGCTGGGTCGTACCGTCGATCGTCGGCCCGCTCGCCGCCGGCACGGTGACGGAACAGCTGGGCTGGCGCTGGGTGTTCGTCGGGATTCCGGTGCTCGTCGTCTTCCCGCTGGCGCTCGCGCTGCCGCAGATACGGCGCCGGGCGGCCGGTCCCGTCGGGGAGGAGGGACCGAAGTCCTTCGACCGACGGCGTATCCGTCTCGCCCTCGCCATTTCCTTCGGCGCGGGGCTGCTCCAGTACGCCGCCCAGGACCTGCGGCTCCTCTCGCTCCTGCCCGGTGCCGTGGGCGTGGCCCTGCTGGTGCCTGCCGTGCTCGGGTTGCTGCCGAAGGGCACGTACCGGGCCGCCCGCGGACTGCCCTCCGTCGTGCTGCTGCGCGGTGTCGCCGCGGGGTCCTTCATCGCCGCGGAGTCGTTCGTACCGCTGATGCTGGTGACCCAGCGCGGGCTCAGTCCGACGCTGGCCGGGTTCTCGCTCGCCGCGGGCGGCGGGACGTGGGCGCTGGGCTCCTGGGTGCAGTCGCGGTCGCGGTTCGAGGCGTACCGGGAGCGGTTGACGACCGTCGGGATGCTGCTGGTGGCCGCCGCCATCGCCACGGCACCGAGTGTGCTCATCGACTCCGTGCCCGTCTGGACCCTGGCCGTCGCCTGGGCCTTCGGCTGCCTGGGCATGGGGCTCGTCATCTCCTCCACCAGCGTGCTCCTGCTCCAGCTCTCCGCCCCGTCGGAAGCCGGCTCCAACTCCGCCGCCCTGCAGATCTCCGACGGCCTCTCCAACGTCGTCCTGCTCTCCGCCGGGGGCGCCGCGTTCGCCGCCCTCGGCGGCGGCACACTCAGCCACACATCCGCGCACGCTGCCTCCTCCGGTTCTCATCCGGCCGCCTTCGCCGCCGTGTTCCTGCCGATGGCGGGGGTGGCGCTGGTGGGGGCCTGGGTGACGACGCGGCTGCGGGAGCGGTGAGGAACCCTTCGCGTGTGGGCTGTTGGGGCCGGGGCGGGGCGTAAAGCGTTCGCCGGTTCCCGGGCGGACTCCCTATCGTCACCGGCATGACCGACTTCACCATCCCCCTCCCGCCGCACGTCCGGCAGGAGCTCGACGACCTCGCGGACGCCACCGGCCGTCTCCCCGAGGACATCGCGCTGGACGCCGTACTGCACCGGCTGGCGCGGGAGTCGGCGCCGGTGCGGGGCACGGCCGAGTCGCTCGCCGGCGCCCACGCCGACCTGCTGCGGAGGCTCGGCGAATGAGCGGGCGGAGCAGCCAGAGCAGTCAGGCCGGGCAGGCCAGGCATAACAGGCAGCCCGGGCATGCCAGGCAGACCAGGCATCTCACCGTCGCGGAGGTCACGGCGATCGCCCGCATCGCCTTCGGCGGGCGAGGCGACGGGCCCGCCCCCGAGGTCCGGGAGGCCGGACTGTTCGTCTCCGCCGTGCACCGCCCGCGCGCCCGGATGTTCGGTACGGCGGCCTACGAGGACCTGTACGAGCAGGCGGCCGCGCTGCTGCACGCCATCGCCACGAACCACCCCCTCGTCGACGGGAACAAGCGCACGGCCTGGCTGGCCGCCGCGACCTTCCTGGGCGTGAACGGCGTCGACCTCACCGGCTGCGACCAGGACATCGCGTACGACCTGGTCATCGATGTGGCCTCCGGGGACGAGAGCGACATCTCCGTGATCGCGGGGCGGCTGAGGGAGCTGTGACGTCGGTCCCACCCGTGGGTGACCCGGCCCGGTCCGCGCGTTGACAGGTTCGGGCCGCCGGTAGGGTGGCCCGGTTGTCATACGTAGCCGAGCTGTTTGGCCCGCTCGGACGAGCCGCCCGACCCCCTTACGGAGACCGTGACTACCACCGCCGGCACCAGCTCTGCCTCGCACCACCTGTCCCCGGCGTTCCCCGGCCGCGCCCCCTGGGGTACCGCCAGCAAGCTGCGCGCCTGGCAGCAGGGCGCGATGGAGAAGTACATCCAGGAGCAGCCGCGGGACTTCCTGGCGGTCGCCACCCCCGGCGCCGGCAAGACGACCTTCGCGCTGACGCTGGCCTCCTGGATGCTGCACCACCATGTCGTCCAGCAGGTCACCGTCGTCGCGCCCACCGAGCACCTCAAGAAGCAGTGGGCGGAGGCGGCCGCGCGGATCGGCATCAAGCTGGACCCCGAGTACAGCGCGGGGCCGCTCGGCAAGGACTACCACGGGATCGCCGTGACGTACGCCGGTGTCGGTGTGCGGCCCATGCTGCACCGCAACCGGGTCGAGCAGCGCAAGACCCTCGTCATCCTCGACGAGATCCACCACGCCGGTGACAGCAAGTCGTGGGGCGAGGCCTGTCTGGAGGCCTTCGAGCCCGCCACCCGCCGGCTCGCCCTGACCGGTACGCCCTTCCGGTCCGACACCAACCCCATCCCCTTCGTGACGTACGAGGAGGGCAACGACGGGATCCGGCGGTCCGCCGCCGACTACACCTACGGCTACGGCAACGCCCTCGCCGACAACGTCGTGCGGCCGGTCATCTTCCTCTCCTACAGCGGCAACATGCGCTGGCGCACCAAGGCCGGTGACGAGATCGCGGCACGGCTGGGCGAGCCGATGACCAAGGACGCCATCAGCCAGGCCTGGCGTACCGCCCTCGATCCGCGCGGTGAGTGGATGCCCTCTGTGCTGCGCGCCGCCGACCAGCGTCTGACCGAGGTGCGCAAGGCCATCCCGGACGCGGGCGCTCTCGTCATCGCCGCGGACCAGGACTCCGCGCGCGCCTACGCCAAGCTGATCCGCGAGATCACCGGCAGCAAGGCCACGGTCGTGCTCTCCGACGACACCGGGGCCTCGAAGAACATCGACGACTTCAGCGCCAGCAACGACCGGTGGATGGTCGCGGTGCGCATGGTGTCCGAGGGTGTGGACGTGCCGCGCCTCGCGGTCGGCGTGTACGCCACGACCATCTCGACGCCGCTCTTCTTCGCCCAGGCCGTGGGCCGTTTCGTGCGTTCCCGGCGCCGCGGCGAGACGGCCTCCGTGTTCCTGCCGACCGTGCCCGACCTGCTCTCCTTCGCCAACGAGATGGAGCGCGAGCGCGACCACGTCCTCGACAAGCCCAAGAAGCAGGGCGAAGAGGACCCCTACGCCGAGTCCGAGAAGGAGATGGACGAGGCGAACCGGGAGCAGGACGAGGACACCGGCGAGCAGGAGCAGTTCTCCTTCGAGGCGCTGGAGTCCGAGGCCGTCTTCGACCGGGTCATGTACAACGGCGCCGAGTTCGGCATGCAGGCCCACCCGGGCAGCGAGGAGGAGCAGGACTACCTCGGGATCCCGGGGCTGCTCGAGCCCGACCAGGTCCAGTTGCTGCTCCAGAAGCGGCAGGCCCGGCAGATCGCGCACAGCCGCAAGAAGCCGGACGAGGAGGCCGACCTGCTCGAAGTGCCCGCCGAGCGGCGGCCGGTGGTCTCCCACAAGGAGATGATGGAGCTGCGGCGGCAGCTCAACGGGCTGGTCAGCGCGTACGTCCACCAGAGCGGCAAGCCGCACGGCGTGATCCACACCGAGCTGCGGCGCGTGTGCGGGGGGCCTCCGGCGGCGGAGGCGACGGCGGGGCAGCTGCGGCAGCGGATCGCCAAGGTGCAGGAGTGGGCGACCCGGATGAAGTGACGCCGGGCGCCCCCCGGGGCGGGTCCCGTGTTGTACGTACTCGGGCAAACGGAGTCAGGTGCCCCTGGAACGTGCCCGGATTCTGGACGGAGCCTTCCGCTCAGCGAACCGGCTTCGCTACTGTCCCGCTACGCACACGCCCCGTGGCAGCGCCGCCGCGGAGCGCAGCCGTGAAGCGACGCGGTCCGGACAGGCCGGGCCGCCGGCCGATCGGCGGCCTCTGAAGCGCGTTGCCGACGGGACTCGGTGACGCACCAGCCGCCAGAGGGCCGCCGACCTCACCACTAAGGAGTGGGCGTCGTGACCGCGGAGACCTCCCAGACGCTCGACAGAGGACTGCGGGTCCTCAAGCTGCTCGCCGACACGGACCACGGGCTGACCGTGACCGAGCTCTCCGTCCGGCTGGGCGTGAACCGGACCGTGGTGTACCGGTTGCTCGCCACACTGGAACAGCACGCACTCATACGCCGTGACCTGGGCGGACGTGCCCGCGTCGGGCTCGGTGTGCTCGGTCTGGGGCGGCAGGTCCATCCGCTGGTCCGGGAGGCCGCGATGCCGGCGCTGCGGTCGCTGGCCGAGGACATCGGCGCCACGGCGCATCTGACCCTGGTCGACGGGGCGGACGCGCTCGCCGTGGCCGTGGTGGAGCCGACCTGGACCGACTATCACGTCGCCTATCGCGCCGGGTTCCGGCATGCCCTGGACCGGGGCGCCGCAGGCAAGGCGATCCTCGCGGCCCGGCAGCACCCGATGGCGGACCCGGGCTACACCCTCACGCACGGGGAGCTGGAGGCGGGCGCCTGCGGGGCGGCGGCACCGCTGCTGGGCGTGACGGGCGTCGAGGGCAGTGTGGGTGTGGTGATGCTGGCGGACGTGGTGCCGGAGCGGGTGGGGACGCGGGTCGTCGAAGCGGCGCGGGAGGTCGCGGAGGCGCTGCGCTGACCTCTGCCATGTCTCCCGCGCGCCCTTGGCCAGGGTCCGGACGCCCTGATCCGGGCCGGATCCCACCCCCGAGTTAGATTGATCCCGTGTTCTCTCGTCTCACGCGCCCCCGGGCCATCGCCGTCTGTGCCCTGCCCGTAGCCGCCCTGTTCGCCACGGCGGCGTTCGCGCCACTGCCGTTCTCGGTGGCGCAGCCGGGGATGACGGCGAACGTGCTCGGTGAGAACAAGGGCGCCGAGGTGATCACCATCTCGGGCGCACCGGCCCGGGACACCCGCGGGCAGCTGCGCATGACGACCATCGAGGCGACCTCCCCGGACACCCGCGTCTCGCTCCCCGACGTCATCGACGGCTGGTTCCGCACCGACCAGGCGGTCATGCCGCGCGACGCCGTCTATCCGAACGGGGACAGCGTCAAGGAGATCGAGCGGCACAACGAGGAGCAGATGAGGGAGTCCCAGGACGCGGCGACGCAGGCCGCGCTGGGCTACCTCGGTCTGGACGCCGAGGACGTCAAGGTGAGCCTGAAGCTGGCCGACGTGGGCGGGCCCAGCGCGGGGCTGCTGTTCTCCCTGGGGATCATCGACAAGCTCGACGGCGACGGCAGCGGCGGGGACCTCACGGGGGGCCGTGTCATCGCCGGTACGGGGACGATCGCCGAGGACGGCACGATCGGTGCGGTGGGGGGTGTCGCCCTCAAGACGCAGGCGGCGAAGCGTGACGGCGCGACGGTGTTCCTGGTCCCGAAGGCGGAGTGCGGGGACGCGCGTGCGGAGCTGCCGAAGGGTCTTCGGCTGATTCCCGTGACCACGCTGAAGAGCACGGTGAGTTCCCTGGTGGCCCTGGAGACGGGCAAGGGGTCCGTGCCCAGCTGCTAGTGGGCCGTGGCAGGGCCCGGGGTTCGGGTGGCGAGCCGCAGTCCGACCTCCACGAGGGTCCAGCCGAGGCGGGTGCGGAGGCGGTGACCCTGCCTGGCTCTGACGGGCCTCGGGGCCCCGGCCTCGGCGCGGAGCTCGGCGGCGCGGGCGTGGTGCAGGGCGAGATGGATGTCGGGGTGCATCTCAGTCCGTTCTGATCGGGAAGGCGTGGGTGTGGAAGCGGACCTGCTCGGCGCCGGGGGTGTCTTCGGCGGCCTCGTGGTCGCGGTAGGACTCGACCAGGGTGTGCATCTTCTCGACGAGTTCCCGTGTCAGCTCGGGCGGCAGACGCAGCGTGAAGCTGCTCATGTCCCCGACGTCGCGCCACTCGTCAGGCCATGAGTCACGGTTGCCCACCCAGGTCGACAGATCCCGGGTCTGGGTGGTCGCGACCTCGTGGAGGTACAGGTCCGCCGCCCCCCGTACCACTGGGTCCGAGTCATTGAGCAGATCGCTGTCGAAGCGCAGCCCCCGGTGGACCGCCCGCCACCAGCGCTCACGCCCCTTGCCCCGCTCGGGGTCGTCCTCGACGAAGCCGTACTCCGCGAGCTGGCGCAGGTGGTAGCTGGTGGCTCCGCTGGACTCGCCCAGCCTCTCGGCCAGCTGCGAGGCCGTGGCCGGGCCGCCGAAGCGCAGGGCGTCCAGCAGTTGCATGCGCAGGGGGTGTGCCAGTCCGCGCAGGGAACGGGCGTCGAGTTGCCTTACGGGTACCTTCTCGGTCTCGCTCACGATGCAAAGCTATCCTTGCAAAGAAGTCTATGCAAGGGTTTCTTTGCAACTCCCACCGGTCACCCTTCCCTGACGAACCCCTCCCCCACCATCCAGTCCAGCGCCACCTGATGCGGATCCTCCCCCTCCACATCCACCTTCGCGTTCAGGTCCTGCGCCACCGTGTTGTTCAGCCGCGCCGTCACCGGGTTCAGGACCTCCGCGATCGCCGGCCACTCCTTCAGCGACTTCGCGTTGATCATCGGCGCCGCGTTGTAGTTGGGGAAGAACTTCCTGTCGTCGTCCATCACCGCGAGGTTCATGGACTTGATGCGCCCGTCCGTGGTGTACACCTCCCCGTACGGGCAACTCCCCTTCGACGTCTGCGTGTAGATGATCCCCGTGTCCATCTGCGTGACGTTCCGCGCCGGCACGTTCATCCCGTACGCCTTCTGCATGCCCGGCAGCCCGTCCGCCCGGTTCGCGAACTCCACCTCCACGCAGAGCTTCACGGCGTCGGGGTCGGACTTCGACAGCTTCGCGACGTCCGACATCGACTTCGTGCCGTACTTCTTCGCGTTCTCCTGGTTCATCGCCAGCGCGTACGTGTTGTCGAGCTTCGACGGCGGCAGCCAGACCAGCCCGTTTTTCGCGTCCTCCTTCTCCACCGCCTCCCACTGCTGCTGCGGATCGGTGATCGGCTTGCTGTGCCCGAGGTACGTGATCCAGGCCGTGCCCGTGTACTCGTACCCGGCGTCCGCCTCGCCCTTGCGGACCGCCTCGCGGCTGCCGATGGAGCCCTGGATGCCGGTGCGGTCGATGACGTCCGCGCCGGCCGCCTCGAACGCGATGCCCATGATCGAGCCGAGGATCAGCTGCTCGGTGAACGACTTCGACGTCACCGTCAGCTGCGCGCCCCTCAGTGGCTCACCCCGGCCGATCGAGCCCGGCCGCACGTCGTCGGTCATGGGGGAGCCGCTGGTCAGCCCACAACCGGACACCGCCATCAGCAGCACCGCCCCCACCCGGGCCCTCATGACTGCAACCCCCGCGGCCGCAGCAACAGCTCCGCGATCGACGCCAGCCAGTCCACCAGCAGCGCCAGCGCGACCGTGAGGATCGAGCCCAGCACCAGCACCGGCATCCGCTGGTTGGTGATGCCGGTCGTGATCAGTACACCGAGGCCGCCGCCCCCGCCGAAGACCGCCAGGGTCGCCGTACCGACGTTCAGGACCAGGGCCGTACGGACCCCCGCGAGGATCAGCGGGACCGCCAGCGGCAGTTCGACCCGGCGCAGCACGCCCAGCGGGGACATGCCGATGCCGCGGGCCGCCTCCAGCAGGGTCGGGTCGTTCGCCTTCAGACCGGTGATCGTGTTCGACAGCACGGGCAGGATGGCGTAGATGATCATGCCGATCAGGGCGGCCCTGCGGCCGATGCCCAGCCAGATGACGAGAAGCGCCAGCAGGCCGATCGCCGGGGTCGCCTGGCCCATGTTGGCGAACGCCATCGCCACCGGCGTGGCCCTGCTGAACGCCCGGCGGGTCAGCAGGATCCCCAGCGGGATCGCGATGATCAGCACGAAGAACGTGGAGATCACGGTCAGCTGGATGTGCTGCCACAGGGCCTTCGAGACTTGGCCGCCCGACAGGGCGTTCCGGGAGAGCGCGTCCAGGTCGGCCTGCTGGAACCAGAGGTAGGTGGCGAGCAGCAGGGCCACCAGGGCGGCGGGCAGGACGGTCAGCTTCTGCCAGCTGATGCGCGGGGGAGCCGGCGGCGTGCGGGGGACCCCGGCCTTCTCCTCGGCCGCCGGACCGGAGGGAACGTTCGTCACCTCGGGCGCGGTCACGCCTTCCGCTCCACGCCGAGGCCCACGCCCGTGACGCTCCCGCCGCCCTCCTGCTCCGCGTGCGTCTGCGAGGCCCGCAGCGACTCCAGCTCGTGCTGGTGCTCCAGCGCGTCGAGCCGGTCGGCCTCCAGCAGTTCGTGCACGGAGTTGATGAGGGTCTCCATGTCGACGACGCCCGTGTACTCGCCGCGCCGCCCGGTCACCGCCACCCGACCCGCGTTGTCGGTGAGCACCGCCTCCAGGGCGTCCCGCAGGGTCGCGTCCCGGGTGACCGTGTCGTGCACCAGTGTCCCGGCCCGGGCCAGAGAGCCCCGGGCCCGCATCAGGTCGCCGCGCCGCAGCCACTTGTAGGGGCGGCCGCGCCGGTCGAGCAGCAGGACCTCGTTGGTGCCGCCGGCCCGCAGCCGGTTGAAGATCTGCTGCAACGGGTCGTCGATCGTGACGGTCGGATAGTCGGTGACCTCGACGTCCCGTACGCGGGTCAGGTTCAGCCGCTTCAGCGCCGCCCCGGCGCCCACGAACCCGGAGACGAAGTCGTCCGCCGGGTTGGTGAGGATGGCCTCCGGGGTGTCGAACTGCGCGATGTGGGACCGCTCGCGCAGCACGGCGATCCGGTCGCCGATCTTGATCGCCTCGTCGAAGTCGTGGGTGACGAAGACGATCGTCTTGTGCAGCTCGTGCTGCAGCCGGATCAGCTCGTCCTGGAGATGGTCGCGGGTGATCGGGTCCACCGCCCCGAACGGCTCGTCCATCAGCAGCACCGGGGGATCGGCGGCGAGGGCCCGTGCCACGCCCACGCGCTGCTGCTGACCGCCCGAGAGCTGGCGCGGGTAGCGGCCGTGGAACTCGCCCGGGTCGAGGCCCACCAGGTCGAGGAGTTCCTCGGTCCGCTCCTTGATCCGGTTCTTCGGCCAGCCGATCATCTTCGGCACGAGGGCGATGTTCTGCGCGACCGTCATGTGCGGGAAGAGACCGGCCGACTGGATGGCGTAGCCGACCTTGCGGCGCAGCTTGACCGGGTCCATGTCGGTGACGTCCTCACCGCCGATGCGGATCCGGCCGCCGGTCGGCTCGATCAGCCTGTTGATCATCTTGAGCGTGGTCGACTTACCGCAGCCCGAGGGGCCGACGAGGATGACGACCTCGCCCGCCTTGATCTCCATGCTCACGTTGTCCACGGCCGGCTGCGCGCTGCCGGGGAACAGCTTGGTCAGGTTCTCGAGCTCGATGGCGGCCCCGTGGTCGCCGGACTCAGGCACGGATCCCCCTGGGAATGGTCAGCCGCCCGATCAGGACGTACGCGGCGTCGAACAGCAGCGCCAGGACGATGATGCCGAGCGTGCCCGCGAGGACCTGGTTGAGCGCGTTCGCGCTGCCCAGCGAGGCGAGGCCGCGGAAGATGACGTTGCCGAGGCCGGGTCCCGAGGCGTACGCCGCGATGGCCGCGATGCCCATCAGCATCTGGGTGGAGACCCGGATCCCGGTCAGGATCGGCGGCCAGGCCAGCGGCAGCTCGATCCGCAGCAGCCGGGCCGACCGGGACATCCCGATGCCCGTGGCCGCGTCCACCAGGGACGGGTCGACCCCGCGCAGGCCGACGATGGCGTTGCGGACGACCGGCAGCAGCCCGTACAGCGTCAGGGCGATCACCGTGGGCGGCACGCCGAGACCCACGATCGGGATGAGCAGACCGATCAGGGCCAGCGCCGGGACGGTCAGGATGGTGGCGGTGGTCGTGGTCGCGAGGTTCCCGGCCCACTCGCTGCTGTAGGAGACGACGCCGATCAGCACCCCGATCAGGGTCGCCACGACCATGCACTGGAAGACGACGCTCGCGTGCTGGTAGGCGTCCGTGAGCAGCTGCTCTTTCCGGTAGCCCAGATACTCCAAGAAGTTCACACGCGCTCACCCCACGACTCAGGTCTCCTCCGCTGCCTGCTCCACCAGCGGGATGATCCGCAGCGGAACGGGGTTCTCCATGACGATCGCCGTGGAGGCCCGGACGATGCCATCAAAACCGACGACCCGGTCGATCACACGCTGGAGATCGGCGTTCGAGCGGGCCACGAGCCGGCACATCATGTCCCCGCTGCCGGTGGTGGTGTGCAGCTCCAGCACCTCGGGCACGGTCGCCAAGTGGGCCCGTACGTCGGCTCCTTGGCCCTGCCGGATCTGGAGCGTCGCGAACGCCGTGACCGGGTAGCCGAGCGCCGCCGGATCCACCTCCGGACCAAATCCGCGGATGACTCCGTTCGACTGAAGCCGGTCCAGCCGGGCCTGCGCCGTGCCCCGGGCCACGCCCAGCCGCCGGGACATCTCCAGCACCCCGATCCGCGGCTCCCGGGCCAGCAGCAGGATGATCCGGCCGTCCAGATGATCGATCGCCACAGCAGCCTCCAGGGGTGGTCATCCTGTACAGAAAGGCCGGTGCACCGGCCGTATTGCTGAACAGATTGCCCAGCGGAAACGCAAACTATTGCGCACCTTGCCGAGCGGGGAGACCCTGCGGCTATGACGCAGACCACACACCACACTCCCGACACCGCCCGGCAGGCCGACCCCTTCCCGGTCAAGGGAATGGACGCGGTCGTCTTCGCCGTGGGCAACGCCAAGCAGGCGGCGCACTACTACTCCACCGCCTTCGGCATGAAGCTGGTCGCCTACTCCGGACCGGAGAACGGCAACCGCGAGACCGCTGCGTACGTCCTGGAGAACGGCTCCGCCCGCTTCGTCCTCACCTCGGTCATCAAGCCCACGAGCGACTGGGGCCGCTTCCTCGCCAAGCACGTGGCCGAGCACGGCGACGGCGTCGTCGACCTCGCCATCGAGGTGCCGGACGCCCGCGCCGCCTACGCCTACGCGCTCGAGCACGGCGCCCGCTCCGTCACCGAGCCGTACGAGCAGAAGGATGAGCACGGCACCGTCGTGCTGGCCGCCATCGCCACCTACGGCGAGACCCGCCACACCCTCGTCGAGCGCTCCGGCTACGACGGCCCCTACCTGCCCGGCTATGTGGCGGCCCAGCCGATGGTCGAACCGCCCGCCCAGCGCACCTTCCAGGCGATCGACCACTGCGTCGGCAACGTCGAGCTCGGCCGGATGAACGAGTGGGTCGGCTTCTACAACAAGGTGATGGGCTTCACGAACATGAAGGAGTTCGTGGGCGACGACATCGCCACCGAGTACAGCGCGCTGATGTCGAAGGTCGTCGCCGACGGCACGCTCAAGGTCAAGTTCCCGATCAACGAGCCGGCCATCGCCAAGAAGAAGTCCCAGATCGACGAGTACCTGGAGTTCTACGGCGGCGCGGGCGTGCAGCACATCGCGCTCAACACCAACGACATCGTGCAGACCGTCCGCACCATGCGCGCGGCCGGCGTCGAGTTCCTGAACACGCCCGACTCCTACTACGACACGCTGGGGGAGTGGGTCGGCGAGACGCGCGTACCGATCGACACCCTGCGCGAGCTGAAGATCCTCGCCGACCGCGACGAGGACGGCTATCTGCTGCAGATCTTCACCAAGCCGGTCCAGGACCGTCCGACCGTCTTCTTCGAGATCATCGAGCGCCACGGCTCGATGGGCTTCGGCAAGGGCAACTTCAAGGCCCTGTTCGAGGCGATCGAGCGGGAGCAGGCCCGCCGCGGCAATCTGTGAGCCCGATCGCCCTCTGAGACGGTGCGGGTGTCACGGGGCACCCGCGCCCTCTCATTCCCCCGCCGTCTCCGGGCCCGTCACCGGCACCTCCGTGTCCGGCGGCTCGCCCAGTGCCTCCAGCGCCGCCCGCGCCTCGGGCACCCGCAGCGGCGAGAAGTGCGGGTTGATCCGCAGGGCCTCCGTCAGGTGCCGCCGTGCGGCCCCGTACCGTTCCAGCTCCCGCTCGATCATGCCGCGGTGGTACATGTACAACGCGCTGCGCACCCCGCCCGAGTGCTTCTCCTCCGTCGCCCGCAGCGCGAACACCAGCGCCTCCTCGTGCTCCCCGGCCCGGTGCAGCGCCCACCCCAGGGCGTCGGCGACCGCGGTCCCCGGCTGCCGTTCCCACTCCGCCCGCAGCCGTCGTACCGCGGCCTCCGCATCGCCGTGGTCCGCCTCGAACTGCCCGAGCACCAGCTCCTCGTCGGCCCCGGCGGCGCTCGCCCCGCGCACCCCCTCCCGCAGCAGGTCGTACTGCACCCGGGCGGCCTCCGCGAGCCCCAGCGACTCGTACAACTCGCCCAGCTCCAGGGCGTAACCCGGGCACGGCTGCTTGGCGAGCGCCACCCGGTAGGCGTTCAGCGCCTCCGTCGTCCGGCCCAGGGCCGCCAGCGCCCGGCCCTGCCCGGCCTGCGCTGCCCGCTGGTCCGGGTCGAGACGCACCGCCTTCTGGAAGTGCCGCAGCGCGTCCTCGAGGTCCCCGCGCTCCCAGGCCAGCTGCCCGGCCCGCTCCAGATAGGCCGCCCGCTCGGCCGGGGCGTGCGCGCCCGCCGCCGCGTCCGCCAGCGCGGCCGCCGCGTCCTCCCGCCGGCCGCGGTCCCGGTAGACGGCGGCGGCCCGCGCCAGCACGGCGGGCCCGGAGCGCAGCTCCGTGAGCCGGTCCAGCATCCGCTCGGCCGCCTGGTGCTCGCCCAGCCCGGTGTAGGCGTCGATGAGCGGCGGATACGTCGTCCAGCGCCGCGGCTGGAGCCTCAGCGCCGCCTCACCCCAGCGGCGTGCGGCGGCGAAGTCCCGGCGGGCGTTGGCCAGTGCGGCCAGACCGCCCAGGGCACGGGTGTTCCGCTTCGGCCGCACCTTCAGCGACGTACGCAGCGCCTTCTCGGCCCGCGGGTAGTAGCCCGGGTCCGCCAGCCGCCGCCCCTGCTCCACATAGGCCGCACCGAGCACCGCCCAGGACCGCGCGTCCCTCGGGTGCGTCCGCAGCCGCTTCTCCCGCTCGTCGATCAGCTCCGCCAGGCCGGGCAGCGCGGCCGGCACCCCGCCGGACACCGCCGCCATGGCCTGCGCACCCGGCGACGGCGGAGCCGGCGGGTCGGGCCGGTCCCACGGCAGCAGCACCAGCACCCCGCCGAGCACGGCACATCCCGCCACGGAGCCGATCAGCACGTGCCGGCCACGCACCCGCCGACGGCGAAAGGGGCTTTTCGAACTCCTGCTCTCCTGTCGCTCCGTGCCCTCCTGATGGTTCTCCATGGCGCTCACTGTGCGTCAGTACGACGACCACACCCGGGCAGGCGAAGGGTGCCGCAGACGGGGTTCACACCGATGGCCCCGGGTGCGAACCTGTGATCATGAGCCGTATCGAAGCGCGCAGCCCCGAGGACGCCGAGACGACCGGCGACCTGGTCGACCTCCTGCTCGACGGCCTCCCCGCCGAGGCGGTCCTCACCGACTCCGACGTCACGGCCTCCTACGCCAACGACATGGCGAGCTTCTGCCCGGCCGGCACCCCGGCCGTGGTCGTCCTGCCCCGCACGGTCGAGCAGGTCCAGCACGTCATGCGCAGCGCCACCGCCCTGCGCGTCCCGGTCGTCCCGCAGGGCGCCCGCACCGGACTGTCCGGCGCCGCGAACGCCTCCGACGGCTGCGTCGTGCTCTCCCTGACGAAGATGGACCGGATCCTGGAGATCAACCCGGTCGACCGGATCGCCGTCGTCGAACCCGGCGTCATCAACGCCGCCCTGTCCCGGGCCGTCGGCGAACACGGCCTGTACTACCCGCCGGACCCCTCCAGCTGGGAGATGTGCACCATCGGCGGCAACATCGGCACGGCCTCGGGCGGTCTGTGCTGCGTGAAGTACGGCGTGACCGCCGAGTACGTCCTCGGCCTCGACGTGGTGCTGGCCGACGGCCGGCTCATGTCCACCGGCCGCCGCACCGCCAAGGGCGTCGCCGGCTACGACCTCACCCGGCTGTTCGTCGGCTCCGAGGGCTCGCTCGGCATCGTCGTACGGGCCGTCCTCGGGCTGCGCCCCAAGCCGCCCGAGCAGCTGGTGCTGGCCGCCGAGTTCTCCTCGGCCGCCGCCGCCTGCGACGCCGTGTGCCGGATCATGGAGGGCGGCCACGTCCCGTCACTCCTCGAACTCATGGACCGTACGACGGTCAAGGCCGTCAACGACCTGGCCCAGATGGGCCTCCCCGAGAGCACGGAAGCACTGCTCCTGGCCGCCTTCGACACCACCGCCCCGGCCACCGACCTCGCCGCCGTCGGCGCGCTGTGCGAGGCAGCCGGTGCCACCCAGGTCGTACCGGCCGACGACGCCGCCGAGTCCGAACTGCTGCTCCAGGCGCGGCGGCTGTCGCTCACCGCGCTGGAGGCCGTCAAGGGCGTGACGATGATCGACGACGTGTGCGTGCCCCGCTCCCGGCTCGCCGAGATGCTCGAAGGGGTCGACCGGATCGCCGAGAAGTACCGGCTCACCATCGGGGTCGTCGCCCATGCGGGGGACGGCAACACCCACCCGACCGTGTGCTTCGACGCGGCCGACCCCGACGAGTCCCGGCGCGCCCGCGAGTCCTTCGACGAGATCATGGCCCTCGGCCTGGAGCTCGGCGGCACCATCACCGGCGAACACGGCGTCGGAGTCCTGAAGAAGGAGTGGCTGGCGCGCGAGATCGGCCCCGTCGGGCTGGAGATGCAGCGGGCCGTCAAGCAGGCCTTCGACCCGCTGGGCATCCTCAACCCGGGCAAGCTGTTCTGACCCGCCCGCTGTCACTGGGCGAGCAACTCGGCCAGCCCGTCGTCGATACCGAGTTGCTCGCCCTCGGTTCCCGGCGGGACCACCCGAAGGGTGCGCTCCAGCCAGGCCGACACCGGGGCCGCCGGCGCCTCCAGCAGGGCGTCCCCGTCGGGTGAACTCAGCGCCATGAGGACGATGCCGCGCCCGTCGGCCCGGGTCGGCCAGACCCGTACGTCCCCCTGACCGCACGGCCGGAACACCCCCTCCACCAGCAGGTCCCGGGCGAACGTCCAGTGCACGGGGTGCTCGGAGGTGATGTGGAAGGTGACGTGGACGGCGTACGGGTCGTCGGAGCGGTATCCGAGCAGGGCCGGTACCGGGATCGAGCGCTCCGGCGACAGGACGAGCTTCAGCTCCAGTTCGCGTTCCACCACGGTGCGCATGGCGGTGTCCCTTCTCCTGATGGTGGCCCCGAGGGCCGGTTACGAGGAGAGAGCGGGCGGGGGCGGGAGCATTACGCGGGTTCCGGAAGTTTCTTCAGGTTGTTCGCCTGGGGAGGTTGTTCGCCTGGGGCTCTCGGCGCGTAGCACATCGGTGCTCGAATGGGGTGGGTCCGGTGGGAGCGGCCGTGGGGCTTGCGCTCGTCTGATAGATGTGGAGGCCCCCAGTTGACCCCCGAGCAGATACGGGACCGACGGACATGAGCGCCCCAACCCCGGCCCCCGGTGACGACAGGCCCCGCGAAGGGTTTTACCCGGACCCGTCCATTCCCGGATATGTCCGGTACTGGAACGGTGCCTCCTGGGTGCCGGGCACCAGCCGTCCGGCGCCCAAGGACGGCGAGACGCTCGCGCCGCCGCCCGGTGCGGGATCCGGCTCCGCCGCCGCGGTCGAGGAGACCGGCCCGCACTTCTTCGACGAGGACCCGGCCGCGGAGCCCGTCCAGGAGCCGTCCGCCGCCGACGCCCAGCACGGCAGCCGTCCCGAGCCCGCGTCCGCCTGGGGCGCCGACCGCTCCCGCCAGTCCGGGTTCGGCGGCGACCGGGACCGCCGTGTCGCGTGGGGCGCCCCGCAGGGGGCACAGGGAGCCGCCGCCGCGCAGGGATCCGACCCGAGGGTGCCGCACGCCGACCCCGGGCCTGACGGGGACTCCGCCGGCCAGGAGACGGACGCCGCGTCCGCCGGAGGCACGTTCGTCTTCCGCCGCCCGACGAAGTCCGGGGGCGGAGCGGCACCGTCCGCCGACGCTCCCGACGAGGGCACGATGACGTTCCGCGCGGTCTCACCGCGCCAGGGCACGGGGACTCCGGGGGCCTCCGACGGCAATGCGGGCGCCGGCGGCTTCGGGCCGGCCGGCAGTGGCCCGGCGGGTGCCGGGGGCTTCGGGCCGGCCGGCAGCGGCCAGGCGGGACCCGCCTTCGGCGGTCAGGCCGGTGCGGCCGGTTCCGGTGGCAACCCGGCGGGACCCGCCTTCGGCGGTCAGTCCGGCTCGGCCGGTTCCGGTGGCAACCCGTCCGGACCCGCCTTCGGCGCGCAGCCCGGTGCGGCAGGTGCCGCGGCCAATGGCGCGGGGCCCGGCTTCGGCGCCGGCAAGGCGGCCGCCGCCCGGGCCGCCGCCGCGCAGGCCGGTGCCGGGGCGGTCGGCGCCCAGTCCGCCGCGGCCGCCCCGACGGCGTTGTCCGGGCCCCAGGCCGCCCCCACCGTGCCCCCGCAGTCCGGCGGACCCGGCGGACCCCAGCCGGGAGGCACTCCCCTCAGCGCGGGCCCCGGCGGCGGTCAGTCGTCCTGGGCGCAGCAGGTGCACCGGCTCGCCGGAACCGGCGACGAGCAGCCCGTCGCGCCCTGGAAGCCTCCGACCGAGGACGTGTTCCAGGCCGCCGCCCGGCGCCAGGCGGCGGCCCGCCCCGCCGGGCTCGGCAAGCGCCTGGCCGCCCGGCTGCTGGACACCGTCGTCCTCCTGGGCGTCACCGCCGCGGCCGCCGTGCCGCTCGGCACCATGGCGATCGACCACGTCAACGAGAAGATCGACGCGGCCAAGCTCTCCGGCGAGACCGTCACGGTCTGGCTGCTCGACGGCACGACGTCGGTCTACCTCGGCATCATCCTGGCCGTGCTGCTGCTCGTCGGCGTCGTCTCCGAGGTGCTGCCCACCGCCAAGTGGGGCCGCACCCTGGGCAAGAAGCTGATGGGGCTCGAAGTCCGCGACATCGAGGGCCACGAGGCCCCGGACTTCGGCTCCGCCCTGCGCCGCTGGCTGGTCTACAGCATCCCCGGGCTGCTCGTCGTCGGGATCGTCGGCGTCGCCTGGTGCCTCTTCGACAAGCCGTGGCGCCAGTGCTGGCACGACAAGGCCGCCCACACCTTCGTGGCGGGCTGAGCGGCGGCACACCCGTCCCGTACTGCCCCGTCCCGTACCCCGTCCGGCGGTCTGCCGGATGCGGAGGCGGGGGGTTCGCGGTCGACTCGGGCCATGAGCAGTGAACCGCCCCCCGGCCCCGGGCAGCAGCCCCCGGACGACGACCCGTTCAGGAAGCAGCCCCCGAACGAGCCGCCCGGTCAGGGCGCGGGCTCGCCCTACGGCAGCGAACCCCCGCCGTACCAGGGCGGCGGCGGGCCGACCGGTGGCGGTCCCTACGGCGGCCCCGGCGGCGGGGACCCGTACGGCGGCGGCTCCTACCCCACCGACCCCCTCGCCGGCATGCCCCCGCTCGCCGACAGCGGCAAGCGCACGCTCGCCCGCATCCTCGACATGATCCTGGTGGGTGTCGTCGTCTGGCTGATCACCTGGGGCTTCAACGTCAACGAGTACGACGTGGACAGCGATCAGATCGAGGTCGGCAAGTCCTTCTGGCAGTCGGGCGTCGCCGCCGTCCTCTACATCGCCTACGACACCGTCCTGACCGCCAGGACCGGCCAGACCCTCGGCAAGAAACTGCTGCACATGCGCGTGGCCAACCTCGACAACGGCGCCACGCCCTCCGTACAGAACTCGCTGCTGCGGGCCGCGGTGCTGTGGATCCCGTTCGCCTTCTGCTGTGCCTGTGTCTGGACGGCGATCTGCGGCGGCTGGAGCTTCTTCGACCGGCCCTACAAGCAGGGCCTGCACGACAAGGCGGCCAAGACGGTCGTGGTCAGCACCGGTTGAGGCAGCCGGGAATCAGCGGGAGGTCAGGAGGCCGCCCGCTCGTGCACCGGCTCCGGGGCCTGGGCCGGGGCGGGGACCGAGGCCCGCAGGGGTTTCACGGGGGCGGGCTGTTCCACCGCGGTCCGGCGTTTGCCGGGCACCGTCATGGCGACCAGCAGCCCGAGGGCGAGCGCCGCGAGGGCGATGATCGCGATCCCCGGACCCGAACTCGTCTGTGACAGCAGCAGCATGGCGAGGGTCGAGAAGATCACGGTGCACGAACCGTAGGCGAGCTGTGCGGCAGTCGGACGGGGCATGGCCATCATGTCCTCGAAAGTGGGGGTCCACGGGGGTGTCGGCCTGGCTTTCCGCCGCTTACCGAGCGTTCCGCCAAGTGACATTCTCAGGGGCAGGGTGCCCGAGTGGAACCGCCGGTAAGCGTGACCTAATCAACAGGTCCGGAGCACAGGGGGCGCACGGGGTCATGGCGTCCACCCAGTGGACATATGCGCGCGCCTGCTGCCAGACGGGCATGCGGTTGGTTGTCCGCAAAACGAACGTGGACTCCGCATAGTGCACTTGACTTGTCCAAGTCAAGGTCTGTCTTTTCTGCTTAACCTCTAGTCAAATGTCGTCACTTGACTACACGCGTTGATCACGCGCGCGCGGACCTTGACTCGACCAGGCCCCCTTCCTTCCGCGCGCCCGGACGCGGGGGAGGAACTCAAGTGACCAGTAGACCCTGGACGTTCAGAGCGGCCGCCATCGGTGTGGCGCTCGCGGCGGCCACCGCCACCGTCTCCACCTATGCGGTGGCCCAGGCCGACGACGCCTCCGCTCCCCGGTCCACCACCGTGGACCGGCACGACCCGGCGGAGCACAAGCACGACGAGCACAACCTCGAAGGCCCGCTGAGCAAGACCCAGGAGGCTCAGCGCCAGGAGGCTCTGAACCAGGTCATCTCCGGCAAGTCCACGGTCAAGAACCGTGAGGGCTCGAAGGTCGTCCAGCTCAAGAGCAAGAAGGGCGACAGCAAGTACGTCGAGCTCGGCCGCGAGAAGACCGACAAGATCTTCACGATCCTGGTCGAGTTCGGCGACCAGATCGACAGCAAGTACGGCGGCACCCCGGGCCCGCTGCACAACAAGATAGCCAAGCCGGACCGCAAGAAGGACAACTCCACGGCCTGGCGGGCGGACTACAACCAGAAGTACTTCGAGGACCTCTACTTCGGCACCGGCAAGAACACCGAGTCGGTCAAGAAGTACTACGAGAAGCAGTCCTCCGGCCGCTACTCGGTCGAGGGCGAGGTCTCCGACTGGGTCAAGGTCCCCTACAACGAGGCCCGTTACGGCAACAACGCCTGCGGCGACACCAACTGCCCGAGCGTGTGGAACGTCGTCAGCGACGGTCTGACCGCGTGGGTCGCCCAGCAGAAGGCAGCTGGGAAGACCGACGCCGAGATCAAGGCGGACGTCAAGAAGTACGACCAGTGGGACCGCTACGACTTCGACGGCGACGGCGACTTCAACGAGTCCGACGGCTACATCGACCACTTCCAGGTCGTGCACGCCGGTGAGGACGAGTCCGCGGGCGGCGGCGTCCAGGGCACCGACGCGATCTGGGCCCACCGCTGGTACGCCTTCGGCACCGACGCCGGCGCCACCGGCCCCGCCGACAACAAGCTCGGCGGCGCGAAGGTCGGCGACACCGGCATCTGGGTCGGCGACTACACCGTCCAGCCGGAGAACGGCGGACTGGGCGTCTACGCCCACGAGTACGGCCACGACCTCGGCCTGCCGGACCACTACGACACCACCGGCGGCGGCGACAACTCCACCGGCTTCTGGACCCTGATGTCCTCCGGCTCCTGGCTCGGCACCGGCAAGAACGAGATCGGTGACCTGCCCGGCGACATGACCGCCTGGGACAAGCTCCAGCTGGGCTGGCTCAAGTACGACACCGCGAAGGCCGCGACCAACTCGTGGCACAAGCTGGGCGTCGCCGAGTACAACACCAAGCACAAGCAGGGCCTCGTGGTGGAGCTGCCGAAGAAGGCCGTCACCACCGAGCTGGTCACCCCGGCCCAGGGCGCCACCCAGTGGTGGAGCGGCAGCGGCAACGACCTCAAGAACACGCTGACCCGGTCCGTCGACCTGACCGGCAAGAAGTCGGCGTCGCTGACCCTCGACGGCTGGTACGAGATCGAGGCCAACTACGACTACCTCTACGCCGAGGTCTCGACCGACGGCGGCGCCAACTGGACCGCCCTGGACGGCACGGTGGACGGTCAGCCGATCCCGCGTGACGGCAGCGACAAGCCGGCGCTGACCGGCACGGTCGACGCGTACAAGAAGCTGGCGTTCCCGCTGGACGCCTACGCGGGCAAGAAGATCGACCTGCGCTTCCGCTACCAGACCGACGGCGGCCTGGCGATGAAGGGCTTCGCGGGCGACCGCATCACCGTCACCGCCGACGGTGCCGCCGTCTTCTCCGACGACGCCGAGTCCGCGGACGCGGCCTGGACGGCGAAGGGCTTCTCCCGCATGGGCGCGTCCTTCACCAAGGACTACGCGCAGTACTACATCGCGGAGAACCGCCAGTACGTGTCGTACGACAAGACCCTCAAGGTCGGCCCGTACAACTTCGGCTTCTCCACGACCCGTCCGGACTGGGTGGAGCACTACCCGTACCAGAACGGCCTGTTGATCTGGAAGTGGGACACCTCCCAGGCGGACAACAACACCAGCGTCCACCCGGGCACCGGTCTGCTGCTGCCGATCGACGCGCACCCGAAGGCGATGAAGTGGTCCGACGGCACGCTGATGCGCAACCGCATCCAGGCCTACGACTCGCCCTTCAGCCTCTACGGCACGGACGGCATCAAGCTGCACAACGCGGACGTCGCGACCAAGATCAAGTCGTCGAAGGGGGTGTCGGTCTTCAACGACCGGAAGAACACCTACTACGACGAGACGAACAAGACCGGCGGCGTCAAGATCACTGACACCAACACCAAGATCAAGATCATCAAGGAGGCGAAGGACGGCTCGACGATCGAGCTCGAGGTCGCCCCCGCAGCGAAGTAAAACGCATTTCCCCAGCTCAGAGCATGATCGGCGGTGACCCCCTGGCGGGTCACCGCCGATCCGTGTTTAGGTGCGTCCTGTGGTTCTCTTATTGACACCGACCGACACGGGGGGATGACCGCATGGCCGCAGGAGGCTTCTGCAAGCTGCCGAACGGCACGGTGGTGGTGGCACTGAACCTGCCCAGCCCCGCCGCCCACGGCCCCGGCTCCGTCCGTGTGCTCGTCCACTCGGCCAACCGCGCCCGAGCCCTGACCAGGCTCCGCAATCTGGGCCTGCGGGCGGTCTACCTGCGGGGCAACGCCGCGCCGCCGACCCCCGACGAGGTCACGGCGGTCCTTCACCACCCCGACGGCCTCATATGGCGCACGGCCCCTGACAACGGTGTCCTGACCCCGGACCTCACCACGGAACTGTGGCGCCCGATCAGATCCCTCCTGAGACGCCCGACGGCCCAGACCTGACGCCGGGACGCCCACTGGGAGCGGGCCCACGCCCGCCCGACCGGGCGAGACGGGGCCGCTGTCACGGCGCGCCCGCGGCGGCTCGGCACGCGGCCACGCCCATCGGGCGCGCCCGGCGGTCCGTAGCGACGGGGTCCGTGCGTCTGACGGGGCCATGACGGGCGTCCGGCCGGCTGCCGAGGCCCCGGACAGGCTCCGCCGGGGCGGGCTCAGCCGCTTCCTACTGGACGACCGGCTTCCCGGACAGCTCCACGCCCGCCTCGCGCAGCTCCTCCAGGGCCCGCTCGGTGGTCTCCTGGGAGACACCCGCCGTGAGGTCCAGGAGGACCTGGGTGCGGAAGCCCTCCCGGGCCGCGTCCAGGGCCGTGGCGCGGACGCAGTGGTCCGTGGCGATGCCGACCACGTCCACCTCGGTCACCTCGCGGGAGCGGAGCCAGTCGGCCAGGTCCGTGCCGTTCTCGTCCGCGCCCTCGAAGCCGCTGTACGCCGCTGAGTACGCCCCCTTGTCGAACACGGCATCGATCGAGCCGCCGGCGACCGCGGGGGCGAAGTTGGGGTGGAAACCGACGCCCTCCGTGCCCGCGACGCAGTGCGCGGGCCAGGAGTGGACATAGTCCGGGTTCGTGGAGAAGTGGCCGCCGGGAGCGATGTGGTGGTCGCGGGTGGCCACCACGTGCTGGTAGCCGGACCCGGCCGCCTGCCCGATCAGCTCCGTGACGGCGGCAGCCACATCGGCACCGCCGGACACCGCGAGGCTGCCCCCCTCGCAGAAGTCGTTCTGCACGTCTACGACGATCAAGGCGCGGCGCATGGTCGGTGTCCTTCGGCTATGAGGTCGGAAAGCCCGGCCGGTGAACTTCCGAGCCTATTGACAGGAGGGAGAGGGCGGGAGGGGGACGGGTCGGCGCATCGCGGCACATCGCATTAGCTACCCGAGGCGCCGTGCACGTACTCCGTGGGAAGGACGGGCTCCCCGCGCGAGAGCTGCGTGGCCGACATCGGGAGCCCCGCGCGCGCCGCCGTGTGCCGCTCGCGCGCCGCGTCCAGCGGCTCGCGCGCCACCACCTCGCCCCCCTTGACCAGCTCCACCAGCAGCTGCCGGTCCGCCAGCTCGGCCGGCACCGGCCCCGTGCCGATCACCTCGGCCTCGGCCACCCCGTGGGCGTCCAGCCGTCGCGCGGCCCACTTGCGCCCGCCCACCGAGGTCTTGCCCCCGGTCGACTTCTTCGCCACCGACACCAGCGGTGCCTTCGGGTCGGTGGACTCGGCCCGCGCGACCAGCTTGTAGACCATCGAGGACGTCGGATGCCCGGAGCCGGTCACCAGCTGCGTCCCGACGCCGTACGCGTCCACCGGCGCCGCCGCCAGCGAGGCGATCGCGTACTCGTCCAGGTCCGAGGTCACGGTGATCCTCGTGCCGGTCGCCCCCAGCTCGTCGAGCTGCTGCCGCACCCGGTGCGCCACCAGCAGCAGATCGCCGGAGTCGATCCGTACGGCTCCCAGGTCGGTGCCGGCGACCTCCACGGCCGTACGGACCGCCTCGGCCACGTCGTAGGTGTCGACGAGCAGGGTCGTGCCCCGGCCCAGCGTGTTCACCTGGGCCTGGAAGGCGTCCCGCTCGCTGTCGTGCAGCAGGGTGAAGGCGTGCGCGGAGGTGCCGACGGTCGGGATGCCGTAGCGGAACCCCGCGGCCAGGTCCGAGGTGGTCGCGAAGCCGCCGACGTACGCGGCCCGGGAGGCCGCCACCGCGGCCAGCTCGTGCGTGCGCCGGGCGCCCATCTCGATCAGCGGCCGGTCACCGGCGGCCGACGACATCCGCGAGGCCGCCGCGGCGATCGCCGAGTCGTGGTTGAGGATCGAGAGGATCACCGTCTCCAGCATCACGCACTCGGCGAAGGTGCCCTCGACCCGCATGATCGGCGAGCCCGGGAAGTACACCTCGCCCTCGGGGTAGCCCCAGATGTCCCCGCTGAAGCGGTAGCCGGCGAGCCATTCGAGGGTCTGCTCGTCCACGATGCCCCGCTCGCGCAGGAAGCCGAGGACGCCCGGGTCGAAGCGGAAGTTCTCCACCGCGTCCAGCACCCGGCCGGTGCCCGCCACGACGCCGTAGCGGCGCCCGTTCGGCAGCCGCCGGGTGAAGACCTCGAACACGCTCCGCCGCTCGGCCGTGCCCGCCGCGAGCGCGGCCCGCAGCATCGTCAGCTCGTACTGGTCCGTGAAGAGCGCCGTCGAGGGAACGCCCACCCGTCGCCCACCGCCACCCTTCTGGGGAAGCGCTTCGCGCCCTTCTTCTTTCGGCAGCCCAAGGTCCGCTGTGTTCATGGCAGGGATGCTACCCCCATTTCGTCAATCTGACGATTGCGTCTCCCGGCGACGCGATCGCCTTGCTTCCAGGCCCGTTTGTGCGACTACCCCCCTCGGGTGGCAGCATGGGCATGTGACGTCACCCGCACCCCTGGAGATCGAACGCACCGAGTCGGCGGAGGAGGTCTTCGCCGTCCCCGAGCCGGACGTCCCCTGGGTCACCATCGTCCACAACGACCCGGTCAACCTCATGAGCTATGTGACCTACGTCTTTCAGTC
Source organism: Streptomyces sp. NPDC050546 (assembly GCF_044457425.1). Classification (NCBI taxonomy): domain Bacteria; kingdom Bacillati; phylum Actinomycetota; class Actinomycetes; order Kitasatosporales; family Streptomycetaceae; genus Streptomyces; species Streptomyces sp. NPDC050546. Next base: position 92,547 of record NZ_JBITGX010000016.1, on the reverse strand, counting down.
GTACTTCGGCTACTCCAAGGACAAGGCCACCAAGCTCATGATGGACGTCCACCACAAGGGCCGGGCGGTCGTCTCCAGCGGCAGCCGCGAGGAGATGGAGCGCGACGTGCAGGCCATGCACGGCTACGGCCTGTGGGCCACTCTCCAGCAGGACCGCAAGTAGCCAGCAGCCCGCCCAGCAGCGAAAAGGCGTTCATGCCCGGAACCTTCGAACCGCTTCCCGGCGGCGGCGCGGCCGTCGCACTCGACGACGTCGAGATCTCCATCATCCGGTCGCTGGCCGTCCAGCTCCTGGAGCTCATCGGCCCCGGCCCCGCTGAGGACACCCCGGACGACCCGCTCGCCGAGCTGTTCGCGGAGGGCCCGAGCGAGCCGCCCACCGATCCGGTGCTCAAGCGGCTCTTCCCGGACGCCTACAGCGACCCCGAGCAGCCCGCCTCGCCCCGTGACGCCGAGGAGCAGCGAGCCTACTCCTCCGAGTTCCGCCGCTACACCGAGAACGACCTGCGGGCCGGCAAGCGGGACAGCGCCCTGGCGGTGATCCGCTCCCTGGACGCGCTCTCCTCGGCCTCGGCCGGTGAGGGCGGGGCCGTGCTGAAGCTGTCGCCGGAGGAGTCCCAGCAGTGGCTGGGCGCGCTGAACGATCTGCGGCTCGCGATCGGCTCGCGGCTGGAAATCACCGATGAGGAGGACAGCGATCTCCTCTATCGCCTCCCGGACGAGGACCCGCGCAAGCCGATGGTGATGGCCTATCTGTGGCTGGGCGGACTCCAGGAGACGCTGGTCGGAACGCTAATGCCTTGATCGGTGAACGTTAATGCCCTGATCAGTGCAGGTCCTGTGACCTGCGGGTGACCGATCGGTGTTCGCTCAGAGGACACTCAAATCCGGATAACGATCGCGTCACCGCACCCGCCTTCTATGCCGTCTTCGGCAGCGCTTTGTCCGGTTCTCCCTGTGCGGTGCGTCACAAATCAGCCATGTGATCAATGTTGCGGCCGTGATAAATCTTCACGACCGCCCGGCCGACACCACCCGAATGTCCGGCCGGGTGCGCCACCGAGCCGACAACCGTCGGCCAGGCACGAGCGGCCTTCCGGGGCCGGCTCAGCTCCATCATTCCGGGGGGATCGAGACCCGATCCGAGGCCGACGCAGGCCCGGGTCGGCATGGAGAAAGGCGCACCACACATGACCTCTGCGCAGGTCGACACGGAAAACGTCCCCGAAGAGGGGTACGAGCGCGGACTCGGCAGTCGCCAGGTCCAGATGATCGCCATCGGCGGCGCCATCGGCGTCGGCCTGTTCATGGGTGCCGGAGCGAACATCGCCAAGGCCGGCCCCAGCATCATCCTCATGTACGCCCTCGCGGGCGTCGTCATCTTCTTCATCATGCGGGCGCTGGGCGAGCTGCTCCTCTACCGGCCCGTCTCCGGCTCCTTCGCCGAGTACGCCCGCGAGTTCCTCGGCCCGTTCTTCGGGTTCGTCACGGGCTGGACGTACTGGCTCATGTGGGTGGTCACCGGCATGGCCGAGCTCACGGCCGCCGCGATCTACATCCACTTCTGGTTCCCGGAGATCCCGCAGTGGGTCAGCGCCCTGGCGTTCCTGGTGGTGCTCTTCGGCGTCAACCTGATCTCCGTCAAGATCTTCGGCGAGGTCGAGTTCTGGTTCTCGATGATCAAGGTCACGGCCATCATCGGCATGATCGTCATCGGCCTCGGCGTGCTCACCCTCGGCTTCTCCGACGCCGGTGACACCGCCACCGTCTCCAACCTCTGGTCGCACGACGGCTTCTTCCCGAACGGCATCGGCTCCAGCCTGATGACGCTCCAGGGCGTCATGTTCGCCTACCTCGCCGTCGAGCTCGTCGGCGTCACCGCGGGCGAGTCCGAGAACCCCGAGAAGACCCTGCCCAAGGCCATCAACACCCTGCCCTGGCGCATCATCGTCTTCTACGTCGGCGCACTGCTGGTCATCCTGTCCGTCGTGAAGTGGACCGAGTTCTCCGCAGGTGAGAGCCCCTTCGTCCACGCCTTCGGCAAGATCGGCATCCCGCTCGCCGCGGGCATCGTCAACTTCGTGGTGCTCACCGCGGCCCTGTCGTCCTGCAACTCGGGCATGTACTCGACCGGCCGCATGCTGCGCGACCTGGCCGCCAACAGCGAGGCCCCGCAGGCCTTCGGCAAGCTCAACGCCCGCAAGACCCCCGCCGTCGGCATCACGGTCTCCGTGGCGCTCATGGGCATCGGCGTCGTCCTGAACTACGTCGTCCCGGAGAAGGCGTTCCTCTACGTCACCTCCGTCGCCACCGCGGCCGGCATCTGGACCTGGATGATGATCCTCGTCAGCCACATCCGCTACCGCGCCGCGGTCGACGCGGGCCGGCTGCGCGCCTCGTCCTTCCCCGCCCCCGGCGGAGCGCTCTTCAGCTGGGTCGCGCTCCTCTTCCTCATCGGCGTGACCTTCATGATCGCGTACGACAAGGACGCGCGGATCTGCCTGTACGTCGCGGCCGGCTGGGCCGTCGCCCTCGGCATCGGCTGGGCGATCCTCAAGAGCCGCAACCCGCAGATCGCCGAGCGCCGCGACCCGGAGTTCGAAAAGGTCGGCTGACCTCCCGCCCCGGACGCCCAGCGGTGGGGAGTACTCGTGGCACTCCCCGCCGCTGCCGCTCAGGGCGTCCGGCATATGGGCCGTTCCGTACCAACCCTCGGTACGGAACGGCCCATCTGCTTATCCTGACCAGCATGCTGACCATCACCCAGGCCCTCGTCGACCAGATCGTCGCCCACGCGCGCAAGGACCACCCCGACGAGGCGTGCGGCGTGATCGCGGGCCCCGAGGGCTCGGACCGCCCCGAGCGCTTCATCCCGATGCTGAACGCGGCCATGTCGCCCACGTTCTACGAGTTCGACTCCGGCGATCTGCTCAAGCTCTACCGCGAGATGGACGACCGCGACGAGGAGCCGGTGGTCATCTACCACTCCCACACGGCGACCGAGGCCTACCCCTCCCGCACCGACATCTCCTACGCGAACGAGCCGGGCGCCCACTACGTCCTCGTCTCCACCGCCGACACCGACGGGGCCGGCGAGTTCCAGTTCCGCTCCTTCCGTATCGTCGAGGGCGAGGTCACAGAGGAAGAGGTCCAGGTCGTCGAGGCGTACTGAGCAGGCCTGAAGCAAGCACTGAAGTAGGCACTGAACAAGCCCTGAAGCAAGCACTGAACAAGCCCTGAGCAGTGCGGTCTCACTCCCCGGCCGGGAACCGTCCGCGATGTGGGATCACATTCCAGTACCCGGACCGGGAATCGATACGATGACCCCATGGTTTTCGATGACGTGAGCGACAAGACGCCGGGCGAGCTGCTCGTGGCGCGGCTGCACGTCGACCTGTGCAGGCTCGCCAGCGCCATCTGTTGACGCGGGACCCTGCCGCCGTACGGCCGTGAGCCGCGGCGCCGCACCCACGCACCACCCCGCTGTTCCTGCGCTGCCGCGCGCCCCGACCGACTACTCCCGACAGGAGCCCTGAAGCCATGGCCATCGAGGTCCGCATCCCGACCATCCTCCGCACGTACACCGACGGCCAGAAGGCGGTGGAGGCCAGCGGTGACACCCTCGCCGAGCTGTTCACCGACCTCGAGAGCCGGCACGCCGGCATCCAGGCCCGCATCGTCGACGGCGACCAGCTCCGCCGCTTCGTCAACGTGTACCTGAACGACGAGGACGTCCGCTTCCTCGACGGCATCAACACCAAGCTGTCGGACGGCGACAACGTCACGATCCTGCCGGCCGTGGCCGGCGGCATGGTCTGATCAGCGATGCGCTACGACTCACCCCTGGCCGCGGTAGGCAACACCCCCCTGGTGCGCCTGCCGCGGCTGTCGCCGTCCCCCGACGTCCGCATCTGGGCGAAGCTGGAGGACCGCAACCCGACCGGCTCGGTCAAGGACCGTCCGGCCCTGCACATGATCGAACAGGCGGAGAAGGACGGCCGCCTGACCCCGGGCTGCACCATCCTGGAGCCCACGTCGGGCAACACCGGCATCTCGCTGGCCATGGCGGCGAAGCTCAAGGGCTACCGCATCGTCTGCGTGATGCCGGAGAACACCTCCCAGGAGCGCCGCGACCTGCTCGCCATGTGGGGCGCCGAGATCATCTCCTCCCCGGCCGCCGGCGGCTCCAACACCGCCGTGCGCGTCGCCAAGGAACTCTCCGCCGAGCACCCGGACTGGGTGATGCTCTACCAGTACGGCAACCCGGACAACGCGGGCGCCCACTACGCGACGACGGGCCCGGAGATCCTCGCCGACCTGCCCTCCGTCACCCACTTCGTGGCGGGCCTCGGCACCACGGGCACGCTCATGGGCGTGGGCCGCTTCCTGCGCGAGCACAAGCCCGACGTCCAGATCGTCGCCGCCGAACCGCGCTACGACGACCTGGTCTACGGCCTGCGCAACCTCGACGAGGGCTTCGTCCCCGAGCTGTACGACGCCTCCGTCCTCACCAGCCGCTTCTCGGTCGGCTCGGCCGACGCGGTCACCCGTACCCGGGAGTTGCTCCAGCAGGAGGGCATCTTCGCCGGCGTCTCCACGGGCGCCGCGCTGCACGCCGCGCTCGGCGTGGGCAAGAAGGCCGTGAAGGCCGGTGAGCAGGCAGACATCGTCTTCGTCGTCGCGGACGGCGGCTGGAAGTACCTGTCGACGGGCGTCTACACGGCGACCACGACGGAAGAGGCCATCGACACGCTCCAGGGGCAGCTCTGGGCGTAGCGCACACCGACGGGAAAGTCCGTAGCGCACGACAGGAAAGTCCGTAGCGCACACCGACAGGAAAGGCTGGAGCCATCGCGCTCCAGCCTTCTTGCGTCTCACCCCGCCAGATACCGCACCCGGTCCCACAGCGCCGGGTCCACCACCCCGACCCGGCGCCTGAAGCCCCACACCGGGACCTCCCGCAGCTCGTCCGTCTCCAGGAAGCTCGCACGGCCCCTGGCGTCACCGACCGAACCCGGCGGCAGCGGGATGACCCCGCCCCGCTCGTGCCGGAACCGCGTGGTGATCCTCGCGACGGTCGCCCGCTCCCCGCGCACCGCCAGCACCAGACACGGCCGGTCCTTGGTCCGCGCCTCGTCCTCGAAGGGCACGTCCGCCCACCAGATCTCCGCCGGCTGCGGCAGGCCCGCCACCGCCGCGGACGGCGCGACCGGACGCCGCCGCCGCGCCGACGACCGGCGCCCCCAGCCGTCGACGAGCGTGGCGACGAGCGCGAGCAGTACCACCGCGGCGAGCGCCAGCCACCAGGACGTGTCCATACTGAGACGTTACCGGCGCCATCCCTCCCATGCGCCCTCCCTCGCAAGGATCACGCCCGGACCTGCCGCCCGAACCGGTGACACCACAGGTGAGTTCGCCCACAACAGCCCTTGGCGGAGGAGCTACCGGAGGTTTTGCGCCTTACGCTCGACAAACCGCACGACCCCCGACGCCCCTTACACAGACTTTCCCGCCAGCGGAGGTTTCTGCTTCATGAAGCTCACCGTCGTCGGCTGCTCGGGGTCGTTCCCGTCCGCGGAATCGGCCTGCTCGAGCTACCTCGTCGAGGCCGACGGCTTCCGGCTGCTTCTCGACATGGGCAACGGTGCCCTGGGCGAGCTGCAGCGCCACTGCGGTCTCTACGACCTCGACGCGATCTTCCTCAGCCATCTGCACGCCGACCACTGCATCGACATGTGCGCGTACTTCGTCGCGCGCTACTACCGCCACGAGGGCGGCCGCTGCGACCCGCTCCCGGTCTACGGACCCGAGGGCACGGAACACCGGCTGACCACCGCCTACGCGGACACCCCCTCCGCCTCCTCCATGAGCGAGGTCTTCGACTTCCACACGGTCAAGCCGTCCACCTTCGAGATCGGCCCCTTCACGGTCCACACCGAGCGGGTGGCCCACCCCGTGGAGGCGTACGGCATCCGCATCGAACACGACGGCAAGGTGCTGACGTACTCCGGCGACACGGGCATCAGCCCGGCCCTGGACGAACTCGCCCGGGACGCCGACCTGTTCCTGTGCGAGGCGGCGTTCACGCACGGCAAGGAGAACATCCCCGACCTGCACCTCAACGGCCGCGAGGCGGGCGAGACCGCCGCCCGGGCAGGCGCCCGGCACCTGGTCCTCACCCACATTCCGCCGTGGACGGACCCCCAGGTCAATGTCGCCGACGCCCGCGAGGTCTACGACGGGCCCGTTGCCCTGGCCGCACCGAGGCAGACCTACGAGATCTGATGGTCTACGCGCGCAAAGGCCCCGGAACCAGGCGGTTCCGGGGCCTTCGTCGTGCCGTGTGCTACTTGGCCTCCGCCTTCTGCAACTCGGCGAGCTCCTCGTCGGACTCGCGGCCCGGCGTCGGCAGGTTGAACTTGGTGATCGCGAAGCGGAAGACCACGTAGTAGACCGCCGCGAAGCACAGACCGACCAGGGCCAGGCCCCACGGGTTGGTCGCGATGCCCAGGTTCAGGAAGAAGTCCACCGCGCCGGCCGAGAAGCCGAAGCCGTCCTTCATCCCCAGAGCCCAGGTCAGCGCCATCGAGACACCCGTGAGCACGGCGTGGATCGCGTACAGCACCGGCGCGATGAACATGAACGTGAACTCGATCGGCTCGGTGACACCCGTGACGAAGGAGGTCAGGGCGAGCGAGAACATCATGCCGCCGACGACCTTGCGGCGCTCCGGCCGGGCGCAGTGCACGATCGCCAGGCAGGCGGCCGGCAGGGCGAACATCATGATCGGGAAGAAGCCGGTCATGAACTGTCCGGCGGTCGGGTCCCCGGCCAGGAAGCGCGCGATGTCGCCGCTCTTGCCCTCGTACGTGCCGGCCTGGAACCACGGGAAGGAGTTCAGCAGGTGGTGCATGCCGATCGGGATCAGCGCACGGTTGGCGACACCGAAGATGCCCGCGCCGACGGCTCCGGAGCCGACCAGCCACTCGCCGAAGTTGTGCAGCGCCGTGCCGAGGACCGGCCAGATGTAACCGAAGACGATGCCGATGACCAGCCCCGCGAAGGCGGACAGGATCGGGACCATGCGGCGACCACCGAAGAAGCCCGCCCAGTCCGGCAGCTTGGTGCGGTAGAAGCGCTGGTAGAGGAGGGCGACCACGAGGCCCATCACCACACCGCCGAGCACCTTGGCGTCCACCGGCGCGTCCACCATGACGACCTTGCCGTCGACGGCCGTCGCCACCTGCGGCAGGTTCGGGTCGGTGAACGTGGCGAGCACGTTCTTGAAGACGAGGTAGCCGACCACGGCCGCGAGCGCGGTGGAGCCGTCCGACTTCTTGGCGAAGCCGATCGCGATGCCCACGGCGAACAGCAGCGCCATGTTGTCCAGGATCGCGTTGCCGCCGGCGGCCATGAAGCCCGCGATCTTGGTGATGAAGGCGGGGAACGACTCCCGCCCCAGCATGTCGGTGTTGCCGAGGCGGACCAGGAGGGCGGCGGCCGGCAGCACGGCGACGGGCAGCATGAGACTGCGGCCGATACGCTGCAGGACCGCCATCACCGCAGTCCCCTTCTTCGGGCTCGCGGGCGCGGCTGTGTCTGTGGACATGAACTTCCTCCATGGGGCACGGCGCCGCCCAGGAAGAGTTCGACGGGGGACGGCGGCGTCTCAAAAGGGGAGCGCGGTCTCCGCCGCGCGACCTCCACCAGTCAGTGGTGTAGACCAGTTGTAGCACGGTAGACCGAACGAGTGGAACCCGCGAATTCCGCCCGATTCGACGATCACACCTCGGTGCTTTGTCCAGAGGTGGACTTGTGGTGTAGACAACTGGACTACTGCGACCAAGCGGTTCGGATCAGGGAGAACAGAGATGGCCAGCAAGGCTGAGAAGATCGTTGCCGGGCTCGGCGGCATCGACAACATCGAAGAGGTCGAAGGCTGCATCACCCGCCTGCGGACCGAGGTCGTCGACCCCGCCAAGGTCGACGAAGCCGCCCTGAAGGCCGCCGGCGCCCACGGCGTCGTCAAGATGGGCACCGCCATCCAGGTCGTCATCGGCACCGACGCCGACCCCATCGCCGCGGAGATCGAAGACCTGATGTGAAGAGCGGGGATCATCCCCGGCTTCACCCCCTGAGGTCACCCGCTGAGGTCACCCCCTGAGGTCACCCGCGAGGGCCCTTCCCCACCGCGGGAGGGGCCCCTTCCGCACGTGCGGCTAGGCTCGGCGGCATGTCTCGAATCGACGGCCGCACCCCCCAGCAGCTCCGCCCGATCACCATCGAACGTGGCTGGAGCAAGCACGCCGAAGGCTCCGTCCTCGTCTCCTTCGGCGACACCAAGGTCTTCTGCACCGCCTCCGTCACCGAAGGCGTCCCGCGCTGGCGCAAGGGCAGCGGCGAAGGCTGGGTCACCGCCGAATACTCCATGCTGCCCCGCTCCACCAACACCCGCGGCGACCGCGAATCCGTCAGGGGCCGCATCGGCGGCCGCACCCACGAGATCTCCCGCCTCATCGGCCGCTCGCTGCGCGCCGTCATCGACTACAAGGCACTCGGCGAGAACACCATCGTCCTCGACTGCGACGTCCTCCAGGCCGACGGCGGCACCCGCACGGCCGCCATCACCGGCGCCTACGTGGCACTGGCCGACGCCGTCGCCTGGGCCCAGGGCAGGAAACTCATCAAGGCCGGCCGCCAGCCCCTGACCGGCACGGTCTCCGCCGTCTCCGTCGGCATCGTCGGCGGCGTCCCCCTCCTCGACCTCTGCTACGAGGAAGACGTCAAGGCCGACACCGACATGAACGTCGTCTGCACCGGCGACGGCCGCTTCGTCGAGGTCCAGGGCACCGCCGAGGCCGAGCCCTTCGCCCGTGACGAACTCAACGCCCTCCTCGACCTCGCCGTCGCCGGCTGCACGGAACTCACCGCCCACCAGCGCACCGCGCTTGATACCGTCCTCGAAAAGTAAAGGACGCACCAAGACAGATGCTCGGCACGGGCAACCGTGCCGAGCATGCTCGCGTCTGAAGAGGTACGGGCGCACGGCTCATCCCTGTGCGCTCGGCCAGCCACACGGGCCGACCGGCCCGACCGACGAGAGGGACCGTTCCATGGCCGCGAGCCGCCGACGCCGCACCGCAGCCGTCGCCGCCACCCTGGCGGCCGTCGCGCTGACCGCCGGACTCACCACCGGCTGCGCCGCCGTCGACAAGGCGCTGGACTGCGTTCAGACCGCCGACGCCATCGCCGACAGCGTCACGGAACTCCAGCAGGCCGTCGACAACGCGGCCAACGACCCGACACAGCTCGACAAGTCCCTCGACTCCATCGACAAGAACCTCGGCGAGATCGGCGACAAGACCGACAACACCGACGTCAACAAGGCCGTGGACGACCTCAACAAGGCCGTCGACAACGTCCGTACGTCGATCAAGAACGGCGACGAGACGCCCGACATCAGCCCCGTCACGGACGCGGCGGGCGAACTGACGAAGGTCTGCACGCCGTGACGCTGCGCCAGCGGAGCCGGGCTTCTCGTGTGCGGGGTTCTGTCGGTGGCCGACCGCGGGTTCGTCGTGGTTGATCGCGCAGTTCCCCGCGCCCCTGAAGGGGCGCCCTTTCAGGGGCGCCCCGGCCCGGCGGCGCTGCGGTGATACTGGGGGCCATGACCCGCCTGATCCTCGCCACCCGTAACGCCGGAAAGATCACCGAACTCCGCGCGATCCTGGCCGAAGCCGGACTGCCGCACGAACTTGTCGGGGCCGACGCCTACCCGGACATCCCCGATGTCAAGGAAACGGGCGTGACGTTCGCCGAGAACGCCCTGCTCAAGGCCCACGCCCTGGCCCAGGCGACGGGCCTCCCGGCCGTCGCCGACGACTCCGGCCTCTGCGTCGACGTCCTGAACGGCGCCCCGGGCATCTTCTCCGCCCGCTGGTCCGGCACCCACGGCGACGACAAGGCCAACCTGGACCTCCTCCTCGCCCAGCTCTCGGACATCGCCGACGAACACCGGGGCGCCCACTTCGCCTGCGCTGCGGCGCTGGCGCTGCCCGACGGCACGGAGAGGGTGGTCGAAGGCCGGCTGCGCGGCGCCCTACGCCACGAGCCGTCCGGCTCCGGCGGCTTCGGCTACGACCCGATCCTCCAGCCGGACGCCGAGACCCGAACCTGCGCGGAACTGACCCCCCAGGAAAAGAACGCGATCAGCCACCGGGGGAAGGCCTTCAGGGGGTTGGTGCCGGTGGTGCGGGAGCTGTTGGGCTGAGGGCTGTGCGCCATGAATGCCGAAGGGCGCGGCACCGCGATGGTGCTGCGCCCTTGTCGGCGGTGGGCCCGGTGGGACTCGAACCCACGACACACCGGACCTAAACCGGCGCCCTCTTGGCCAGCTGGGGTACGGACCCATCGCGGCTACTGTACTGGGCCGAGAGTGACGAGGGCGCGGCGAGGTCGAGAGTGGGTCTTCGTCTGGCTGTGGCAGGAGGGGCAGAGGTATCGGAGGTTCTCGGTCCGGTTGTCCAGCCGATCGCCGTTGATGTGGTCGAGTTCCAGAACGAGTCTTCTGCCCTGCCAGTTCTCCCCGGTGCCGCACTCGTTGCACACATGGGGTACGCCGAGGTCGTCGAGTGCGCGTCTGAGGAGGACCGTCTGGGTGCGTGGCGAACCAGGAGCAAGCGTCACCAGGATCTGGGCCGCTGACCTGCGACGCGGGGAGGGCGTGCCACGGAAATGGCCTTGCCCTGTGAAGTGGGCGGTCGATAGACCGTAGAATTCGATGCTGCGTTTGACCTTCACCCGACCGGATCCACCGAGGGGGGAGAGGTCGAGCATTCGCATCACTCCGGCCAAGCTGTGCGACTGGGCGACGGCTCGTGTGATGTCTTCACGAGGGAACAGCGTCCCTGAGTGGCTGCCGCGTCTCCCGGTGAAGTGCGCGGTGTCGATTCCGAATTCGTCCAGCTTCTTTCGGATGTAGCCGTATGGGCTGTCGCGTGGAGGAAGCCCCATGTACTCCACCATTTCTCTGATGCTGTTCGACTGAGCGGCGGCTTCTCTGAGGAGCTTTTCCGGATAGCTGCGCCGTTCGCGTTCCGGTAGCGGCTCCTCGCGGAAGTGTGAGGTATCGATGCCGTAGTGCCGTAGCCGCTTGCTGAGGTAGCCGCGAGGTCCGCTCCCCATCGGAGCTTCCAGGACGCGCATCAGGTCGACCATGCTGGTGGCTTTGGCGGCAGTACGAGTCAGCAGGTCCCGTGTGTACGTCGGCGTGCTCACACGGCTGCCCTCCGCCTGCGGCCCCGGTATGTGTCCGTAACTGAATGGCAGTTGGGGCAGAGCAGCTGAAGGTTCTCCAGACGGTTGTCCCACCAGTCGCCGTTGATGTGGTCGACCTCCAGGCGGAGGGGCTTGTCGTTCCACCTGGGACCGGTGCCACACATGGCGCAGCTTTCCGGGACTCCCATGCGGAGCAAGTGCCGAAGCAGTCGTCTTCCCGGGATCCTGCCGGCCTGTGGAGTCCCAAGGCTCAATAGATCGCCGCGGGAGCGGGTTGACCTCGGCTGTCGTGTCACGAAGTGGGATGTATCGATGCCCAGCATTGCGATACGGCGGCTGATATGCGTGTGATTGCCTCCCACCGGGCTGATGCGCAGGCGGCGAAGCACTTCCTTGACGCTGGTCGACACCGCCACGACGTCGCGGAGTGTCTCCTCGGTGTGGCGTGCCCACCGTGCCGGAAAATGTGAGACGTCCACGCTCGCCTCGGCCATCTTCTGCCGCAGATAGCGTCTGCTGCCGGGTGTGGGTGTGCCGCCGCACCACCGTACGGCGTCGTCCCAGTTCGTTGTCACCCGCGCTGCTTCTTCGAGTAACTCGCGGGTGTACCTGGCCCCCATTGTTGCCTCCGATCTCGACCGCCCGTTCGCGACCTCGCACGGAGTAACGAACCGCTAATCGGACAGTCACGCCCGAAACGCGGAGCGGCTCGTACCGGAGTTCTATCGGTACGAGCCGCTACGGAAGACTCAGCGGGACCTCAGATCCCCAGGTCCTTGATGATCTTGGCTACGTGGCCCGTCGCGCGGACGTTGTACAGGGCGTGTTCGACCTTGCCCTGTTCGTCCACGACGATCGTGGAGCGGATGACGCCCATGTAGGTCTTGCCGTAGTTCTTCTTCTCGCCGAAGGCCGCGTAGGACTCCAGGACCTGCTTGTCCGGGTCGGCCAGGAGGGTGACCTTGAGGGACTCCTTGTCGCGGAACTTGGCCAGCTTCTCCGGCTTGTCGGGGGAGATGCCGATGACGTCGTAGCCCGCGCCCGCCAGCAGCTCCAGGTTGTCCGTGAAGTCGCAGGCCTGCTTGGTGCAGCCGGGCGTGAGGGCGGCCGGGTAGAAGTACACGATGACCTTGCGGCCCTTGTGGTCCGACAGGGACACCTCGGTGCCGTCGGCGTCGGGGAGGGTGAAGGCGGGGGCCACGTCCCCCGGCTGGAGTCGCTCGCTCATCGGACCAGGGTAACCGGGGGTCGGGACAGTGCTATGAGCCGTGGAGCTGACAGACTGTCCGCACAGGCTTTATACCGACTTCGGAGGCGACACGGTGGCGGACACGGCGGACACCAGGACCCCGGCGCAGATCGAGGCGGACATCAGGCGCCGCCGCGAGACCCTGGCCGAGACCCTCGACGAGATCGGGGTGCGGGTGCACCCGAAGACGATCGTCGGGGACGCCAAGGCCAGGGTCGCGTCCAATATCGATCACACACTCGGGCGGGCGTACGTGGGGGTCAACCGGGCCGTCACCGACGTGCGGTCCCGGTTCGTGGGCGAGGACGGGGCGCCGCGCCTGGAGCGGGTCGTGCCGGTCGCCCTCGTGGTGGTCGGTGTGGTCGGGCTGCTCGCCCTCGGCACGCGGCGGCGCAAGGGCTGACCCGACTGCGGACGCATCCGGCGAGGACAGGTAGGTTTCAGGGCGTGAGCGCCAACAGGAACGAGCACAGCACCCATCCGGACAAGCTGCCCATCCGGATGCTGCACGACCGCGTACTCGTGCGGCAGGACACCAGCGAGGGCGAGCGGCGTTCGGGCGGCGGCATCCTGATTCCCGCCACGGCGGCGGTGGGCCGGCGGCTGGCCTGGGCCGAGGTCGTCGCGGTGGGGCAGAACGTGCGGACCGTGGAGCCGGGCGACCGGGTTCTGTTCGACCCGGAGGACCGTGCCGAGGTCGAGGTGCGGGGCATCGCGTACGTGCTCATGCGCGAGCGTGATCTGCACGCCGTGGCCGCGGACCGGTTCGAGGGCTCGGAGGACTCGACGGGCCTCTACCTGTAGTTCCAGCGGCAGAGCAAGGGGCCGGTGACCGTTGTCACCGGCCCCTTCGTCATGACTTTTGCTACGTTGGAGGGACCCGACGAGACGCGCCGTACCGGGACCAAGGCAAAGACGACGCACCCACACCGTCAGCCTGTCTCCCGGAGGTGGCCGTCATGGCCTGGGTTCTGCTCGTCGTCGCCGGTCTGCTCGAGGTCGGGTGGTCGATCGGTATGAAGTACACCGACGGCTTCACCCGCCCGCTCCCCAGCGTTCTCACCGGCGCCGGAATCGTCGTCAGCATGCTGCTGCTGTCCCAGGCGGCCAAGACCCTGCCCATCGGTACCGCGTACGGCGTGTGGGTGGGGATCGGCGCGGCCGGGGCGGCGGTGGTCGGTATGGCCGTGCTGGGGGAGCCTGCCACCGCCGCCCGGATCTTCTTCGTGTGCCTGCTGCTGGTCGCCGTGGTGGGGCTGAAGGCGACCTCAGGTCACTGAGCCGCCCTATTCGCGGCGCGCGCCCTGTGGGGCGAAGCCCCAGCCGGGGCCGGTGGGTGCGCCGCCATTGGCGCCGCCGTCGGCCGTGCCTCCGCCTTCCGTGGTGCCGCCGTCGGCCGCGCCGCCGGCGCCCTCTGTGGTTCCGCCGTCGCCGGTTCCGCCGTCCGCGGTGCCGCCGCCGGTCGGGGACTCGCCTCCCGTGGTGCCGTCGGTGGTGCCGCCGTCGGTCTGGCCCTGGGTCTGGCCCTCGGGCGCGCTCGGGCTCTGGCCGGGCGTCTCGGTGCCGGTCTCCTCGCCGCTGGGTGACGAGCTGGCGCCGTCGGTCGTGCCGCCCGTGGTCGGGTCGACGGGGGTCTCGGGGCTGGGGGCCTCGGTGACGTCGGAGCCCGGCTGGAGCCTGAGGTCGAAGTCCCTGGCCGGCTTGCCCTTGAGGGCGTCCTGGGTGAACTGCGTCCAGATCTCCGCGGGCGCCCCGCCGCCGTTGATGCGGGGCAGGCCCATCGCGCCGTACAGCGACTTGTGGGCGGCGGTGACCGGGTCCTGGCCCATGACGGAGACGACGGTGGCGAGGTCGGGGGTGTAGCCCGCGAACCAGGCGGCCGTGTCCTCCTCGGCGGTGCCGGTCTTGCCGGCGACGGGGCGGCCCGCGGCCTGCGCGGCGGAGGCCGTGCCGTTCTGGACGACGCTCTGCAGCATCGAGGTGGTGGTGTCGGCGGCCTCGCGGCTCACGGCCTGCCGGGTGCGCCGCTCGGGCAGTTCGACGGGCGTGCCCTCCTTGATGACCTTGTCGACCATCGTGTAGGTGCCGTGCCGGCCGTGGTTGGCGAGCGTGGCGTACGACTCCGCCATCTCGAGGACGCTGGCGGTGGCCGTGCCGAGTGCGATGGCGGGGCCGTCGGCGAGGTCCGGGGTGGTCTCGGGGACGCCCAGGTCGATCGCGGTCTGCTTGACCTTCTGGGGGCCGACGTCGGCGGCCATCTGCGCGTACACCGAGTTCACGGAGCTGTCGGTGGCCTCGGTGACGGTGACGGGGCCGTAGGAGTGCTGGTCCTCGTTCTCGGGGGCGTACGGGTCGCCGGCCCAGCCCTGGACCGTTCGCTTGTTGGTGCCGTCGTAGATCGTGTTCGGGGTGATCACGCGGCCGTCCTGGGTCCGCGAGCCGTTCTCGACGGCCGAGGTGAACACGAAGGGCTTGAAGGTGGAGCCGACCTGGAAGTCCCTGCGGGTGGCGTTGGGGGTGTACTGCTTGACGTAGTCGACGCCGTTGTACATCGCGACGACCTCGCCGGTCTTGGGGTCGACGGCGGCGCCGCCCGCGCGTACGTACGTGTCGACCTTGTTGTTCTTCTTGTCCAGTTTGGACATGAGCTTGTCGTTGACGGCCTTCACGAAGGCGTCCTGCTTGTTCTTCTGCAGGGTCGTGGTGATGCGGTAGCCGCCGGCGTCGAGCTTGTTCTCGTCGATGATGTTGTTCTGGGTGAGGTAGTCCTTGACGATCCGGACGATGTAGCCGCGCTGCCCGGACATGCCGGTGGAGAGGGTGGACTCCTTCGGCATGGGGAACTTCATGCCGGCCCGCTCGGACTCGCTGAGCCAGCCCTTCTTGACCATGCCGTCCAGGACGTAGTTCCAGCGGGACTCGGCGGCCTTGCGGTTCTCGGGGTGGGCGACGACGTCGTACTGGCTGGGCGCGTTGACGAGTGCGGCGAGGTAGGCGGCGCGGGCCGGGTCGAGTTCGGTGGCGTCCATGCCGTAGTAGGCCTGGGCGGCGGCCTGGATGCCGTAGGCGTTGCGGCCGAAGTAGCTGGTGTTGAGGTAGCCCTCGAGGATGTGGTCCTTGCTCTGCTCGCGGTCCAGCTTGATGGAGATGAAGAACTCCTTGGCCTTGCGCGTGACGGTCTGTTCCTGGCGCAGGTAGTAGTTCTTCACGTACTGCTGGGTGATCGTGGAGCCGGACTGCTTGCCCTTGCCTAGGGCGGTGTTCCAGGCGGCGCGGACCATGGCCTTGGGGTCGACGGCGGACTCGGTGTAGAAGTCGCGGTCCTCGGCGGCCAGGATCGCGTGCTGGGCGTCCTTGGAGATCTGCGCGAGGGTGACGTTCTCCCGGTTGATCTCGCCGTCGCGGGCGATCACGGAGCCGTCCGCGTAGAGGTAGACGTTGGCCTGCTTGGTGGCGAGGGCGTTGGCGGGCGGGATCTGGACCAGCGAGTAGCCCAGGAAGAAGCCGCCGATCAGCAGCATGACGACGATGATGAAGCCGCCGAGGGTCATGCGCCAGGTCGGGATCACCCGGCGCCAGCCGGTCCGCTTCCGTTTCCCGCCGGGCTTGGCCTGCGGTTCGTCGGGGTCGCCGATCACCTGCATCTGTGCCGTGCCCGGGCCGTCGCCGGCCTGGGGGCGCGGCGCGCCCTGGGCGCTGTCCGTCCGGGCCTGAGCCGCGCCCGGGGCGCCGCCCGTCCGGCCCCGTGCCGCGCCCGCGGCGCCGACGGCCCGGATCTGTACGGTGCCCGGGTCGTTGTCCGCTTGGGGGTGTGGCGTGCCGGGTTCGCCGTCCGTCCTGGCCGCCGGCGTGCCGGGGGTGGCGTCCTTCCGGCCTCGTGCCGCGCCCGCGGCGCCGACGGCCCGGATCTGTACGGTGCCCGGGTCGTTGTCGGCCTGGGGGTGTGGCGTGCTCCGGTCGTCGGCGGCCTTGGCCCGGGGCGTGCCCTGGGCGTCGTCCGTGCGGGCCGGTGGCGTGTCCTGGGTGTCGTCCTGCTTGGCTCGCGGTGCGCCCTGGGTGTCGTCCCGCTTGGCCCGCGGTGCGCCCTGGGTGTCGTCCCGCTTGGCCTGCGGTGTGCCCGGTTCGTCGTCCCCCTCGGCCCGTGCGGGGCCCGGCTCGCTCTCCGGCCGGGGGCGTGCCGTGCCCGGGGCGTCGTCAGCCCGGTCTCGTGGCGTGCCCGGGGCGCCGTCCGGCTGCGGCTCTCTCGGTGCCCGCCCCGGTGTCGGCTGCTGCGGCTGAGGCTCGTCACTCATGTCGTGCACGGACTCCTGTTTCGCGTCGTACGTCGTTCCCGTACGTCTCTGCTCGCTCTTGCGCCCCTGTGATGAAGACTGTCCCATCCGGCGATCAGTTCCCTGATCGAGGGCCGTGTCGCGAGCCGTGTGGAGAGGCTGGCGGCGTGCGGGCGAACGTACAGGCGGCCGCAGGGTCAACTGAGCTATCCTGCACGCCTGTTCGAATCGCGATCTTGCTTGCGCGAGATTCGCCTGAAGGGGGACTCGACCGAAGATGCGACTGCTCGCACGCTCCGCGCTGGCCGGCACCGCCGCCACACTGCTCGCCCTGGCCACGGGCGCCTCTGCCCACGCGGACGGAACGGATCGTACCGTCTGGGCCGGTGCCGACTGGAACGTCACGCCCCACGCGGACAACGGCGGCAAGGCCCACATCCAGACGTACGGCGAGGTCTTCACCATCACCGACCTCGCGAAGGACGGCCACTCGACCATCGGGATCATCTCGATCGGCGGCGAGGGCAACACGTACTACTACTGGAACCGTGACGGAGTGAACACGACCCGCACGCTGAACCTCGACATCAAGGAGGGCACGCCGATCACCATCAAGGCGTGCATCGGCGACTGGAAGGGCAACCCGGACAACCCCACCGCCGGGATCATCTGGGAGAAGTGCAGCGGCTGGGCGCAGACCGACGCCTGATCGAACCGAGCGTGGGGGGGCCCCGGGCCCGCCCCGGGCGCCCCCCCGCGGTCCCGGGCGGGGCAACCCCGGCCCGCGCAACCCCCCCGCCCCCCCCCACCCCCCGCGCCCCCCACCCCCCCCGCCCCCCCCGGCGTCTTTTGGGGGGGGCCGGGGGGCGGGGGGGCCCCCCCCCCCCGCGCCCCCCCCGGGGGGGGGGGCCCCCCCCCCCCCCCCGCGCCCCCCCCCACGGCGTTCCCGGGCGGGAAAACCGCGGCACGCGAAAGCCCACGGCACGCAAGATCCCACGGCGCCCGAAACCCACCGCGCCCGAAACCCACGGCACACGAGATCCCACGGCCGCGAAAACCCATGGCACGCGTGATTCCCGGCCCACTAGGCTCCTGCGCTTCGGTGTCCGGAGGCGAGGAGGGCTGTGGATGTGGGCTCGGGACGGTTGTACGCGGCCGTCGCGGCGGGCGGCTTCAGGCGGTACGCGACCTATCGGGCGGCCACGGTGGCCGGGGTGTTCACCAATACGGTCTTCGGCGTCATCCTCGTTTACACGTATCTGGCGCTGTGGGACGAGAAGCCGCATCTCGGAGGGTACGACCAGGCGCAGGCCGTGACGTACGTGTGGCTGGGGCAGTGTCTCTACGCCACGCTGGCCATCCAGGGCGGCGGAGCCGAGAAGGATCTGATGCAGCGCATCCGCACCGGTGAGATCGCCGTCGACCTGTACCGGCCGGCCGATCTGCAACTGTGGTGGCTGGCGGGCGACGTGGGGCGGGCGCTGTTCCAGATGCTGGGGCGGGGTGTGATCCCGTTCCTGTTCGGCGCGGTCTTCTTCCCCATGGCGCTGCCGACGTCGGTCACCCCCTGGGCGGCCTTCGTGGTCACGCTCCTGCTGGCGACCGTGGTCAGCTTCGCGATCCGCTACCTGGCGGCCCTGAGCGTGTTCTGGCTGATGGACGGCATGGGCGTCAACCAGGTCCTGATGGTCACGGGGATCTTCTTCTCGGGCATGGTGCTGCCGTTGAACGCCTTCCCCGGGGCGCTCGGCGAGGTCGTGCGGGTGCTGCCGTGGGCGGCGCAGATCCAGATGCCGGCGGATGTGCTGATGGGGGAGACGGACCCGCTGCGGGCGTTCGCCTTCCAGGCGGCGTGGGCGGTGGCGCTGCTGGCGGCGGGACGGCTGCTGCAGTCGGCCGCGACGCGTCGGGTGGTGGTGCAGGGTGGCTGAGCGGAGTGTCCTGGCCGAGGGGCTGCGGGCCTACCGGCTGATCGCCGGGATGTGGATCCGGTCCAGCATGACCTACCGCACCTCCTTCGTCGTCACGGTGTTCGGCAACCTCACGGTGACCGGACTGGACTTCGTGGGGATCCTGCTGATGTTCTCGCAGGTCGACTCGCTGGGCGGCTGGTCACTGCCCGAGGTCGCCTTTCTGTACGGGCTGTCGGTGACGTCCTTCGGCATCGCCGACCTGATTCTCGGCTCGATGGACGTCCTGGGCGCCCGGATGCGCGACGGCTCGTTCGACACGCTGCTGGTGCGTCCCGCGCCGGTGCTCGCCCAGGTCGGTGCCGACCTCTTCGCGCTGCGCCGCCTGGGCCGGATCACCCAGGGCGCCGTGGTGCTGTGCTGGGCGCTGTTCTCGGTGGACGTCGACTGGAGTGCGCCGAAGGCGCTGCTGGTGCCGGTGATGGTGGTCAGCGGCGCGGCGATCTTCTCGGCGGTGTTCGTGGCGGGCGCGGCCTTCCAGATCTACGCCCAGGACGCCGCCGAGGTGCAGAACGCGTTCACGTACGGCGGTACCACGCTGCTGCAGTATCCGCCGAGTGTGTTCGGGAAGGACCTGGTGCGCGGCGTGACCTTCATGCTGCCGCTCGCCTTCGTCAACTGGGTGCCGGCCGCCTATGTGCTGGGGCGGCCGTACCCCATCGGCCTGCCGCCCTGGGCGGCGTTCGCCTCGCCGCTGGTGGCGGTGGCCTGCTGTCTGCTGGCCGGGGCGGCGTGGCGGGCGGGGCTTCGTTCCTACCGGAGTACAGGGAGTTGAGGTGACCGAGGTGGACAGCGACGGTTCGGACAGCGCCTTCATCGAACTCGACGGTGTCGAGAAGGTCTTCGACGTACGCAAGAAGACCGGCTTCATGAAGCGGGAGGTGCGGCAGGTACGGGCCGTCGACTCGATCTCCTTCCGGGTGGAACGCGGCGAGATGGTCGGCTACATCGGCCCGAACGGCGCCGGCAAGTCGACCACGATCAAGATGCTGACCGGCATCCTCACCCCGAGCGCCGGCCGGCTGCGGGTCGCGGGCATCGACCCGTCCCGCGAGCGCACCCGGCTCGCGCACCGCATCGGTGTGGTGTTCGGGCAGCGCACCACGCTGTGGTGGGACCTGCCGCTGGTCGACTCCTACCGGCTCATGCACCGCATGTACCGGATCCCGGACGCCCGTTACCGCGAGAACCTCGACCGTCTGGTCGAACTCCTCGACCTGGGCGACCTGCTGGACGTGCCGGTACGGCAACTCTCCCTGGGCCAGCGGATGCGCGGCGACATCGCGGCGGCGCTGCTGCACGATCCGGAGGTGCTGTACCTCGACGAGCCGACCATCGGTCTTGACGTCGTCTCCAAGTCCAAGGTGCGGGACTTCCTGCGGGAGATGAACGCCGAGCGCGGCACGACGGTGCTGCTGACCACGCACGACCTTCAGGACATCGAGCAGTTGTGCAAGCGCGTGATGGTCATCGACCACGGGCGCATGATGTACGACGGTCCGCTCGCCGGGCTGCACGAGGCGGGGGAGAGCGAGCGGACGCTGGTGGTGGACTTCGAGCGGGAGCTGCCCCCGATCGACGCCCCGGCACCCGCCCGGGTGGTCCGGGTGGACGGGCCGCGGCAGTGGCTGGCGTTCCCCGCCGCGGAGTCGGCGGCGCCGCTGGTGGCGCGGATCGCGGCGGAGTACCCGCTGGTCGACCTGTCGGTGCGGGAGCCGGACATCGAGGCGGTGATCGCGAAAATGTACGCGGAACAGGCCGAGCGGGCGATCTCGTAGCCGCCGGCAGGGCGAACTCGTAGGCTGCTGTACATGACCGACGACGCAGTCCCGGATCTCCGCGCCTCCGACGCCGACCGTGAACGGGTCGCCGAAGTCCTGCGGGACGCCCTTGCGGAGGGACGTCTCGACATGACGGAGTTCGAGGAGCGGCTGGACGCGACGTACCAGGCGCGGACCTACGGGGACCTGGTGCCGATCACCCGGGACCTGCCGGCCTCGGGCGTCGCGGTGCCCGCCGTGTCGCTGAGCAAGGACCCCGCCACGGGGTCGGACTGGCCCGGGCGGATCGTCGGCGGCGAGGGGTCCTCGACGTGGGCCGTCGCCGTGATGTCCGGCTTCCAGCGCAAGGGGCACTGGACGATGCCCCGCCGGTTCACCTGTCTGGCCTTCTGGGGCGGCGGGGAGATCGATCTGCGCGAGGCGACCTTCGCGGACCGCGAGGTGGAGATCAACGCGATCGCGATCATGGGCGGGGTGGATGTCATCGTGCCGCCCGGCGTCGAGGTCGTGGTGCGCGGCATCGGGATCATGGGCGGTTTCGACCACCAGGAGGACGGCGTGCCCGGGGAGCCGGGGGCGCCGCGCGTGATCGTGACCGGGTTCGCCTTCTGGGGCGGCGTCGGGGTCCAGCGGAAGGTGACGCGGGCGGAGAAGCAGCGGCTCAAGGAGGAGCGGCGGCGGGAGAAGCTGGAGCGGCGGAGCAACGGCGAGTACTGAGCGTCGTCGGTCAGTACTCGGCGTTGACGCTGGGGCGGGTCGGCCCCGGGCGGGCGCCTACAGCTCGGCCGGGGCGGACCCCTTCAGGGTCTCCAGGTCGAACTCCTCGGCCATCCGGGCGTACCCCTTGTCGCTGGGGTGCAGATGGTCGCCCGAGTCGTAGTCGGCGCGCAGCCGGCGCGGGTCGTAGGGGTCACGCAGCGCCTTGTCGAAGTCGGCCACCGCGTCGAAGACCCGGCCCGCCCGGATCTCGGCGTTGATCTGCTGGCGGACCGACTCCCGCGGGTCCGTGTAGCCGCGGTGCCCGTAGAACGGCATCAGGGTCGCGCCGACGACCTTCAGGCCGCGCGCGTGGGCCTGGCCCACCATCGTGCGCAGGCCGGTGAGGATCGCGTTCGGGTCGGCGAGCCGCGGGTTGCGCAGGATGTCGTTGACGCCGAGGTCGATGACGACGACCTTGGCGTTCGTGCGCTCCAGCACGTCCCGCCCGAAGCGGTTGAGCCCGCTGGGGTTGTCGGCCGGGCGGCCCAGCCCGTCCGTGAGGACCCGGTTGCCGCTGATGCCCTGGTTGACGACGCTGTAGCGGGGCAGGTCGTCCCGCCCGGCGGCGATCTCCGCGCGTAGCCGCTGGGACAGCACGTCGGTCCACCGGCTGTTGGCGCCCGCGGTGGAGGTGATGCCGTCGGTGAGGGAGTCGCCGAGGACGACGACCGTGCCGTCGGACTCGTTGCTCAGCACGTCCAGCGCGGTCAGGTAGCGCCAGGAGTCGGTCTGCTCGGTGTACGGCGTGCCCGTCGTGTCCTGGGCCTGGTTGCCCTGGGCGACGTAGGAGGTCTGGCGGGCGTGGCGGTGGAACGTCACCGGGCCGGAGCTGGTCGGTGTGTACGTGGTGATCAGGACGTCGGCGTCGGGCGGGACGACGACGCGCACGACGTCGCTCATCACCTGCCGGCCGGGCGGG
Source organism: Streptomyces sp. NPDC050546 (assembly GCF_044457425.1). NCBI lineage: Bacteria > Bacillati > Actinomycetota > Actinomycetes > Kitasatosporales > Streptomycetaceae > Streptomyces > Streptomyces sp. NPDC050546. The sequence continues at coordinate 70,321 of NZ_JBITGX010000016.1, read as the reverse complement.
ATGACCACCGCGGGGCCGCCGTTGAAGGTCAGCTGCCGCATGGTGTCCGAGAGCGCGGCGGGCGTGCCCGCGGCGGCCGCCACGGCGATCGAGGCCTGTGTGATGCTCAGCGGCGACTGGCCGTAGAGATTGGACAGCGTCACGCGGGCACTCGTACCGCCGACACTGGTGTGGACGACGTTGCGCACCGAACGGTCCGCCATGCCGGTCGTCTCGGTGCCGGGTTCGGCTCCGGACGGTGAGGTGGACCAGGTGCCGACCCAGGTGCCGGTCGAGGCGGGGGCGGCGGGATTGTTCGGCAGACGGCCGTCTGCCCGGGTGTTCCGGGTCTGCGTGCCGTCGTCGGTCGCCACTCCGACATATATGGCGGCGGAAAGGGCCACAACCGCTGCGACGATCGCCGCGAGCAGGGAGTAACCACGACCCCGGGTCATGCTGTTCAGTTCTCCTCCAGCGATGGGAGCCCAAGGCTCCGATCTGATGTGCCCATGATGCGTCATGGGCAGGGGGAAGCTGACAGGACCCCTGGCATTACCCCCTTCCGACAGACGCCGGGAACTCCTGTTCCGTTCCAGGAGTCGGTCAGGAAGGGACAATGTGTGCGGGATCACCGAGCGGGTGGAGCGGATGGAACGGATGAAAGTGGAAGAAAAGGGCGGCGTCGAGGGGCAGCATGCCCGCCCCGGCGCCACCGTGAACCGTGCGATGACGAGCTTCAGCCCGGCGGACGAGGAGAAACAGCGCGGCGTACGCCGTATGAAACTCACCGCCACCGGGCTCCTGGTGTTCGTGGCCGTGGTCTACATCCTCGCCAAGTGGGCCCAGAACTCCGGCGCCGGTCCCTGGGCGGCCTATGTCGCCGCCGCCTCCGAGGCCGGCATGGTCGGCGCGCTCGCCGACTGGTTCGCCGTCACCGCCCTCTTCCGCCACCCCCTCGGCATCCCCATCCCGCACACCGCGATCATCCCCACCAAGAAGGACCAGCTCGGCGTCTCCCTCGGCGAGTTCGTCGGCGAGAACTTCCTCTCCGAGGCCGTCGTACGGCAGCGGCTGCGCGCCGTCGGCATCGGCAGCCGCCTCGGCGCCTGGCTCGCCGTCCCCGAGCACGCCGACCGGGTCACGGCGGAGCTCTCCACGGCTCTCAGGGGCGCCCTGACGGTCCTGCGCGACTCCGACGTCCAGGCCGTGGTCGGCGAGGCCATCACCCGGCGCGCCAACGCCCAGGAGATCGGGCCCGGCATCGGCAAGATGCTGGAGAAGGTCGTCGCCGACGGCGGCCACAAACGCGTCGTCGACCTCGTCGTCACCCGCGCGCACGACTGGCTGGTCCTGCACCGCGACGAGGTGATGGACGCCGTGGAGGGCGGCGCCCCCGGCTGGACGCCGAAGTTCGTCGACCGCAAGGTCGGCGAGCGGGTCTACCGGGAGCTGCTGCGCTTCGCCACCGAGATGCGCGACATGCCCGCCCACCCCGCGCGCGGCGCCCTCGACCGCTTCCTCACCGACTTCGCCTCCGACCTCCAGTCCGACACCGAGACCCGCGCCCGCGTCGAGCGGCTCAAGGGCGAGGTGCTGGGCCGCGGCGAGGTCCAGGACCTCATCGCCAGCGCCTGGACGGCCGTACGATCCATGATCGTCGCCGCGGCGGAGGACGAGCGCAGCGAGCTGCGGCTGCGCGTACGGGCCTCGCTGATCTCGCTGGGCTCCCGGATGGCGGGCGAGCGCAAGGTGCAGGACAAGGTCGACAAGTGGGTGGAGGACGCCGCCGTCTACGTCGTCACCACCTACCGCAAGGAGATCACCTCACTGATCACGGACACCGTGGCGAGCTGGGACGCCGAGCACACCACGCGGAAGATCGAGGCGAACATCGGCCGCGACCTCCAGTTCATCCGGATCAACGGCACGGTGGTGGGCTCGCTGGCCGGCCTGCTGATCTACACGATCTCGCACGCGCTGGGGGCGTGACCCTTCAGGCGTAAGAGAAGCCGGTCAGGGCACTCGAACCGGGTTCCGCTCGACGAGGAGGGGGCCCATGAGCACCGCGCAGGCCGGGACCGGCCGGACCATCACCACCGACATCCCCGCCCGCCTGGACCGCCTCCCGTGGTCGCGCTGGCACTGGACGATCGTGATCGGCCTCGGCACCGTGTGGATCCTCGACGGCCTCGAAGTCACCGTCGTCGGCAACATCGCCAGCCGCCTGTCGGAGCCCGACAGCGGACTGCCCATCACCTCCGGCCAGGTCACCGGCATGGCGGCCGCCCTGTATGTGGCCGGAGCCTGCATCGGTGCCCTGTTCTGGGGCCGCCTCACCGACAAGTGGGGGCGCAAAAAACTCTTCATGATCACCCTGGCGGTGTATCTGGGGGCGACGGCGCTGACCGCCATCTCCTTCGACACCTGGTGGTTCTTCCTCTTCCGCTTCCTCACCGGCTTCGGCATCGGCGGCGAGTACGCGGCCATCAACTCCGCGATCGACGAACTGATCCCCAAGGAGTACCGCGGCCGCACCGACCTGATGATCAACGGCAGCTTCTGGCTGGGCGCGGTCTTCGGCTCGCTGCTGTCGATCGTCGCCCTGGACACCGCCATCTTCGCGGCGAACGTCGGCTGGCGCCTCACCTTCGCGCTCGGCGCGGTCCTGGCCCTGGTGATCCTCCTCGTCCGCCGGCACGTCCCGGAAAGCCCCCGCTGGCTCCTGATCCACGGCCGCGACGACGAGGCCGAACGCATCGTCTCCTCCATCGAACGCAAGATCGAGGAGGAGCGGGGCGAGCCACTGCCGCACGCGGAGGGCGAGCTCACCATCCACCAGCGCCGCAGCGTCTCCTTCCTGGAGATCGGCCGCACGGTCTTCTCCGACTACCGCAAGCGCGCGATCCTCGGCTTCTCCCTCTTCATCGGCCAGGCCTTCCTCTACAACGCCATCACCTTCGGCTTCGGCGCGATCCTGACGACGTTCTTCGACGTCCCGAGCGGCAACACCGGCTACTACTTCGCCGTCATCGCACTCGGCAACTTCTTCGGCCCGCTGCTCCTGGGCAAACTCTTCGACACGGTGGGCCGCCGGATCATGATCTCCGGCACCTATCTGCTCTCCGGCCTGCTCCTCTTCGGCACGGCCTGGCTCTTCGACCAGGGCTCGCTCAGCGCGACCACCATGACGGCGTGCTGGTGCGCGGTCCTGTTCTTCGCCTCGGCCGGCGCGTCCAGCGCCTACCTGACGGTCTCCGAGGTCTTCCCGATGGAGACCCGCGCCATGTCCATCGCCTTCTTCTACGCCATCGGTACCGCGGCCGGCGGCATCAGCGGCCCGCTCCTCTTCGCCGACCTCACCGAAACGGGCGTGGTCGCCGACACGGCCCTCGCCTTCCAGATCGGCGCGGCCCTGATGTGCCTGGCGGGCCTGGCAGCGGCGATCCTCGCGGTAAAGGCGGAACGCCGCTCCTTGGAGGACATCGCGAAGCCGTTGACAGCGGCGGAGGTCGGGCCGAGTCCGACGGGCAGCGGCCAGGGCGACGACGGGGGCACGGGCACAGGGAGTCGCGGCCGGTGACGGCGTAGGGAGTCGCTTCAGCTGGGAATCGTTCGGCTCGGCGCCCAAACGCCTGGAGGATCGAGGTGCGAGGGTCCCGCCCCGTTTCCGGGACGGGCCCCTCGCACACGCCCGGCCGCTTTGGCGCTCAGGCTGTAACGGTGAGGCCGACGCCGCATTCATCCTCTTCGTACCAGGTGGAGCCCCACTCAATGGGGCACACTCTGTAGTACAGCTTGTAGCCCTCGGTGAAGTCCTTGTTCTGGTAACGGCCTTCGCCGACGCCTTCCGTCATCCAGATCGAACCGCCTCGCACGAGCGTGCCGCCGGTGTTTCTGAGCTCCCATTTGATGACGGCGGACTTCCCGTCCTTCGCGTTGTCCTTGACCCAGAACCAGTCGCCGTCCGCAGCGAAGCGAGCTGTCCCGTACGCGGTGACTTCACCGGACCACGGCGGGCTCGCGGTCGTGGTGGTGGCGGTTGCGACGTCCTTCTCCCAATCGATGGCTGAGGCCTGGGAGGTGAAAAGGGTGAACGCCGCCGCCGTAGCGGCGAGAACCGTGCCTGTGCGCTTCATCTGTACCTGGTTTCCTCGGAGTTGGCTTGTCAAATGCCAGAACACATTAACGCCAAGACTTCGAAACCTTGAGCCATAAAGGTGTCATCCGTCGCCATCCGGGAAGAAGTAGCGACCCTGAATTGTGTCAAAACAGAGCAGCCCCTCCCTAATTCACTCACTGCGTTTCCCAACGCACCAGTCGCTACCCGACCCGCCCCCGCCGCCGCAGCATGAGCACCCCACCCGCGACAGCACTGACCCCCACCGCCGCGGCCCAGCCCACAGCACTTCCGGAACCGGTGGCGGCAAGGTCGTCGCCCGCGGCCGGGGACACTGAACCCTGCGGCTGGACACCCCCGGCATCCGCCGGCCGACCGGACGGACGTGGACTCGGCGCCCCGGCCGCCACTTCCCCCCGGTCCCGACTGAACGTGAGCGTCCCGAACCCCAACTGGTCGAACCCCCCACTGTTGGGCCCGTAATCCCCACCCCCACCCTCAGGCGCGGCCTTCACCGCCGCCCGGGTCACATACGACGCCGACAACCCCCGCCGCTTGGTGTAGTGATTGGCGATCATCGCCCAGATGGGCCGAGTCATCCCCGGATCCACACCAGCCGCCTCCGTAGCCGTCTCACTCCCCGACCACCCCCCGATCGCCCCCTTCCTCCGCGTGTTGGCCGTATACGGCACATCACCCCCCAGGCTCCACTTGGCCACGTACTCAGCGCCCTTGAGGAACCGGCTGTCGTCGTACCCGTACAGATCGATGCCCTGGTTCCACGCCATCTCGCACACCGTGCCCATCAGCCCGACCCCGAGCAGCGCATGCCCCTGATCGCGCCCGGCCTCGACCCACTCCGCGAGCCCGTCGTCGTGCACCACGGGAATGGCATGCCGGACCGACCCCATCCCCTCCCCGTGCTTGAAGTACTCCACGGCCCGCTCCACCACGGCCCGGTCATCGCAGAAGATCCCGGTCGCGAGCACACAGGTGAGGGCCGTCAGATCCCAGTTGGGCCAGTAGTTGGTGACGACCGCGTTGTTGTGATGGCTCAGAAAGTCGTCGCTGAGCGGAAGGAAGACGTCCGACAGCAGCTCCCGCGCCCGCCCGAGCTCGAAGTCACCGTGGTCGCGTACGAGTTCGGCGGCGTTGGCGAACTGATACCCGTACAGCCCCGCGGCCAGGAACCGGTCCGCCGAGCCCTGGATCGACGTCAGCTTCCCCGACCAGGCGTTCAGGATCGCCACGGCGGTGTCGGCGTGCGCCTCCTCGCCGCTGACGTGGTACCGCAGGGCGTTCTGGTAGGCGGCGTGGATGTCGTTGTAGAGCGCCGCGTAGTTCTGGGGCGACCCCGACCCCCGGTACACCGTCGCCTGCGGATTGGCCCGCCAGCCGCTCTGCGCGTGCCGGTTGGCGGTGAGCTTGGCGAACCCGGCCGCGTAGGGCCTGGCGCCCGCCTTCACCTTGGCGGCCATACGGTCCAGGTCGGTCCGGGTGTGCAGCAACCCCGGGTGGGCGAAGGGGTCGTCGGAGGCGGAGGCGGAGGCGGAGGCGGGGAGCGCCAGGGCGGCCGTACCGATACCCATACCGGCGCCCGCCGCACCCGCTGCTTTCAACATGCTCCGGCGGCTGATCTGTCGTGTCACGTCGTCGTACCTCAGCGTCGTAAGTCGCGTGCCTGTGGGGGACGGTGAGGAGACGGGCGGGCGGTGAGGCGATAACAAAAACTGCGGTACAGTTGATCTGCATCCGGTCGCCGGAACTCCGGCTGAAGGATCGTGCGTTGGTGGTCCAAGGAAAGACGCCCCGCTTCCTGCGGGGAAATGCAGGTGCAAGGCCTGCCCGGCGCTCCACACAAGAACCCGGCCCTGGGATTCAGGGCCGGGTTTTTGTTGTCCCCACTGCCTCTCCCTGGCTGTGCCCGCCGTCCCTCGCCGCCCTCGCTTCGCATGTCCCACGGCTGACACCGAGTGCCCTCAACGCCCTACCGGCGAGTAGATAGATTTCAGACAAGTTTTGGCCGCGAAGCTGAAGTCCGACGCCGCGCTGAAGACCGCGACGAGCGCCGCGGCTGACGCCATCAAGGCGTCCGAGCACGCCTCCTCCGAGGCCAAGACGGCCGTCGAGCTGGCGGACGAGGCGGAGAAGCTGGCCAAGACCGCCAAGTCCCAGGCGGACGAGGCGAACAAGGAGGCCGCCAAGGCTCTGGTCGCCTCGGCGAAGGCCGCGGGCTTCGCCCACGTCACCGCGCAGGCCGCCGTCGACGCGGGCAACGCCGCCGTCCAGGTCGCCAAGCCCGCCAACGACGCGATCGAACTCGGCTCCCCCTACGTCACCACGGACTCGGCCGCCGGTCTGGTCGTGCTGACCGGGCAGGCGTCGAAGTCGCTCGCCGAGCAGCAGCGGGCCGTCGCCGACGCCCACGCCGAGAATGCGCAGGCGGAGGCCGCCGCGGCCAAGAACCTCGCCGAGCAGGCGACCGGCGACGCCAAGGCCGCCTACCAGCACGCCGCCAACGCCGCCGGACACGCGGCCACCGCTCGCACCTACTCCAAGGAAGCACTGGGCTACGCCGCCGACGCCGCCAAGGCCGCGTCCAAGGCGACAGCGTCCTTGGCCCGCACCGTCGAGTACAACCGGCAGGCCACCGAGGACGCCGAAGCCGCCGACAAGGCAGCCGGCCGCGCCGAATCCCACGCCAAGGACGCCCGCGACTCCGCCGACCAGGCGGCGCTCGACGCCGAAGCCGCTCGCGACGCCGCCTCCGAGGCCGAACAGGCCGCGAAGGACGCCCGCGCCGCCGCGGACCGCGCCGACACCGCCGCGACCGAAGCCGAAGAAGCGGCCAAGGACGCACTGAAGTACGCCAAGGAGGCACAGGAAGCCGCGGAGTCCGCGGCACGCAAGCAGGCCAACCAGCAGGTCGCGTCGGGCGCGGGCACCGGCCTCGGCGGCACCTGGTACGTCGTCGACGACGACACCATCTCCATCACCGACGCCAAGCAGCAGAACGACTGCGTCATCGAGATCGGCTTCGAGGGCTGCACCGTCACCTTCAAGGTCACGTTCGACGCGACGGTCGACTTCTTCCTCTGCACCGACTCCGACGTGCCGGCCACGGCAACCGGCTGCGCGGCGGCGGACACGGTCCTGGTCAAGAGCGAGCGCTTCACCGGGCTGGAGAAGGATGTCACCCAGTACTTCAGCAAGCTCGACCTGATCAAGCAGACCGTCGTCTACCAGATCCTGAAAGCGGTTCTGATCCAGGACTTCGTCGACTGCTGGCACGGCAGCGTCAGCGGTTGCGCGTGGGCGGCGAGCAACTTCATCCCGGGCAAGGCGTTCACCAAGATCGCCGACGCGCTCATCGCCCTGGACGTCGCGCTGCGGACCGGCGTGAACGTCGCCGATGCCTTCAAGGCCCTGAAGGGCCTGGACATCGACCCCAGTTCGCTGGCGGCCCTGGAGCGGCAGGCCAACATCGTCGAAGACGCGTTGACGAGCTGCCGCGTCAACAGCTTCCCGGCGGACACGCCTGTGCTGATGGCGGACGGAACCCGTCGGCCGATCAGCTCGGTTCGGGAGGGTGACCTGGTCCTGGCGACGGATCCCGAGACCGGTGTAAACGCGCAGCAGCAGGTGACGAACACGTTCCGGCACGGCACTCGGCGCCTCGTCGACGTCTCCCTCGTCGACGGCACCAGCCTGACCAGCACCGCCGGACACCGGATCTACGTGGACGGGCGAGGGTGGACGCTCGTCGCCGACCTGCGGACCGGCGACCGGCTGCGCCGGCCGGACGGCACCTCCGGTGTCGTCAGCGCGTTGCACGACCGGTCAGGTCTGGCACCCCGCTCGGTCTACGACCTGACGGTCGACAAGCTGCACACCTTCTATGTGGGTACGGAGGGGACGGCGGGCGCGCGGACCACGGACATCCTGGTCCACAACTGTCTGAACCTGCGCCTGCACGAGAACGACCGCGGTGCCCACACCATCGGGGTCCACGTCGACACCACTCCGCAGAAGGCGATCAACAAGGCCAAGGCCGACCTTGCCAAGAACCCCAACGCCCCTGGTGTGACCGGTGTCTGGAACGATCTCGACACGGCCCAGGCCGCCGTCGACGAGGGGATGAAGAAGTGGCTGACGGGCATGTCCCCGAAGCAGAACAAGGCGAACCGGAAGAAGCTCGACAACTGGATCCAGTCGACCCCGAAGGATTCCGAGAGCGCCGCTCACCTCTTCTCGTTCGACGTGACGCTCGACGACACGGCGTCTCTGGGGAAGATCTACCACCACACCGGTGACAGCTGGGCGGCCCAGAACATCGTGTCCATCACCCTCAAGAGGTCCGCGCACAAACCCGGCTACATGGTGTACACCTCGTACCCCAAGGGAAAGAAGCCCACCTCGTGACGGCACAGCGGCAGGACATCTGGGTCGACTTCGGCCTCAGCGGGCTCACCAAGTGGTTCGCCGGCCCCTGGGTCAGCGAGGCGACGCCGGAGGAGATCGTCACCGGTGCCGCGGACTGGGGGGACGGGGTCTACGCCGCCACTCTCGTGGAGGATGCTCTCCGGCTGCTGGAGTCACCGCTGCCCACCCGGACGATCGAACTCCTGTGGCGGTCGGCGATCGGACTCTCGTACGACCCGGATGGCATGTGGCTCGACGGGCGTGCATGGCTGCGCGACATCGTCCGGATCTCCGTCGACCGGATCCACCGCGACGAGCCGTCCTTCTCGGCTGTTCCGCCGCCGCCTTCCGCGGACGGGCCACTGAGGCAGGAGATCCTGGAGGCGATCCGTGAGGTCACTCCGGGTGTGGAGGGCGCGGTCGGGGCCGGCGGGGCGGAGGTGACGGCCGCGCTCGAGGAACTGGTCGTCGAGGTCGACCCCGACCTGGGGTTCCGGTTCCTCCTGCGGGTCCTCAAGGCCCACTTGGTTCCCGTCACGGAGTCTCAGTACGACCGGTACCACGCACTCGGCGAGCGTCTTGGCTACCACGAGCTCGTCGTGGACGACGGAACGCTGCAGTCCGTTCCCGACCCGGACTGACGCACCGCGGCACACCGCACGACCCGGAGCAGGCCCGCACTCCGCGAGGCCTGCCCGGCGCTCCACACACAAGAACCCGGCCCTGGTATTCAGGACCGGGTTCTTCGCTGTCCCGTTACGGTCCGGACCGATCGCGGTTACCCTCCGGACCGGCGCGTCGGTCGGCCACTACTGTCCGGGCCGGCCCCGCCGGTCGGCCACCACCCACGACGCCACGGCCACAGCGCCCGCGACCCCGAACACGGCAGGCCAGGCGCCCACCTTCTTGGCCAGGGGATGAGACCCGGCGAAGGCGGCGACATACGCGGCCGACAACGCCCCGGCCGCCACCCCGCCGGCCTGCTGTCGCCACTGCCGCGCGGCCGTAGCCCCGGCGACCGCGAGCACGGCACCGCCGAGCGGCCGCTGCCTGGTCCAACGGGCCACGCCGTACCCGCCGACCAGCCCGCTCGCGGCGACCACCGCGCTGGGAACCTTCACCATGTTCCTGCCTCCTGCTGTACTCGTGCGGCTTCCAAGGCTAGCTCCGCTGGCCGGTGGCTCCTGGCGAGGCCCGGGAAGGGGGCGTCAGGAGAAGGTGGGGGCAGGCGGAGCCCACCGGCTGGTGCGCGGCACCGCGCTGGAGACGCCGTAGTCCTTCCTGAGCTGTTCGGGGATCGCGTAGTGCATGACGCGTCCCCGGGTGAGGGTGGACAGCTCCAGAACGCTGGTGAGATGGCCGAGACGGTCCAGGGCCCAGGCGCCGAACGGCGAGTGGTCCTCGATGGTCTCCAGGACGCCCAGGAGATGGGGCGCGGCCTTGACGACGGTGTCCCACGAGGTGCGCGGCACCTGGAGCCAGTCGGCGCAGGTGTCACCGACGAGGTAGCGGATCAGGGCGGACACGACCGGGTCGAAGAAGGTGCCGGGCACCACCTCCTCGTAGAGGTCGATCAACTGCCGGGTCAGATGCGTCCCCTCCTCGGAAGGGCCCATGTGCCGGACCATGTACAGATCGAGGAACCGGCGGGCCTCGTCGAGGCTGTGGGGCACGGCGTCCTGGTCGACGCCGAGCATCGCGCCGACGACGCGCCACGCGTAGTAGTAGGCGTCCGCGCCCTCCTCCGACATGTGGATGCCGAGGCGATGCAGGCTGTCCAGGACGAGCATGGAGAAGAACATCTGCCCGCCGATCATGTCCTCCTGGCAGATCGGCGTCCCGAGGACCTCGGTGTCCCAGCGGTTCTCGCGGACGAGGTGGTGGCGGATGGACGCGTGCAGGAGGCGGACCTTCTGGGCGGCGGGGACGAAACGACCGCCCGCCTCGAAGGCGTCGGGCTGCATCAGATAGACCGTGAACTGCCCGGTCTCCGCCATCCGCTTGGACGGGTACTTCAGCCCGTGCGTCGCCGACAGCAGCTTCGCCACATGCGGGACGAGGTAGCAGGCGGGCATGGAGGCGAAGGACAGCGCGGTGGAGATGTGCACGTTGTTGTCGATGAAGAAGAGCCGCGCCTTCTCCATCTCCCCCCAGTCCACCCAGGCCGGCGGGGTGCGGGTGCTCTCCAGGTACTCGCGGGCGACGTCGGGCAACCCGTCCGGCAGGGGAGCGCCGGCCGTCGAGACGTACCGCATCAGGGTGTTGAACTTGCCCACCTCCCCGCGTTCGAAGAGCGTGGCGACGGTGGCGTCGGCGAGTTCGTCACCGGCCTGCCGCAAAGCGTCCATCGATGCCTCGGTACAGGTCATGGCAGGGCTCCTTGTCATCCACTTGTCAGCCACCCGTCATCCACGGGTTCGTTTCCACGACGGACGGGAGACCGGCCGCCGCCGGGCCAGTCCAGGCATGCGCCGACCCGGTCCAGGCATGCGCCGACCCGGCGCGGCGGCCGGTCAGAACAGGCGGACCGCCGCCGAATGCGCGAGCGCGGTCAGGGCGGCTGCGGAGCGTGTCGGCACATCCAGCCCGTGCAGGGCATCAAGGGCCTCCTCGACCCGTGCGCTGATCATGTCCTCGATACGGTCGGGCGCCTTCAGCCGGCACATCACCTCGCGCACGGCGTCCAGCTCCCGCGCCTCCAGACCCTCCGAGTCCAGGTCGTCCCGGCCCAGCAGGGCGCGCAGCGACTCCCGCTCCTCCTCGCCGGCCAGCCGCCACGTCTCCGCCAGCAGGGCCGTGGGCCGTCGGCCGCGCACATCGTCGGCGTTGGCCTTCCCGGTGTGTTCCGGGTCCCCGAACAGGCCGAGCAGGTCGTCCCGGAGCTGGAAGGCCTCGCCCAGCGGCAGTCCGTACGCGGAGTAGCCCTCGCGCAGACGCGCGCCCGCACCGGCCAGGGCGCCGCCGATGAGCAGGGGCTGCTCGACCGTGTACTTGGCGGTCTTGTACCGGATCACCTTCAGAGAGACGGCGGTGTCCGGACCGGCTCCGGTCCGCAGGATCTCGAGACACTCGCCCGCGATCAGCTCGCGGGCCATCAGCGACCACAACGGCCGGGCCCGGACGAGATACGCGGCGGGCAGACCGCTGGTGGCGAACAACTGCCCGGCCAGCGCCATCAGCAGATCACCCACCAGCATCGCCAGCGACCGGGCCGCGGCATCGGCGTCCGGCCGGCTCCCGACGGCACCCCGCAGCGCGACATGTACCGTCGGCCGCCCGTGCCGCAGCGGACTGTCGTCGATCAGATCGTCGTGCACCACGGCCGCGGCGTGCACCAGTTCCATGGAGGCCGCCGCCCGCACCAGCGCATCACTGTCCGGCTGCCCCGCCGCACGCCACCCCCAGTAGCAGAAGGCCGCCCGCAGCCGCTTGCCGTCCGCGACCGCCGCCTCCAGGTTCTCCGCCACGCCCGCGAGGACCGGGTCGACCGCCGCGAAGGCGTCGGCCTCCTCGGCGACGAACCGTCGCAGCACCTCGTCGACACGGACCTTGAACGCGGCCGGCTCCCACCGGTCAGACGCCACCGGCGGCCCTCCGGGCCTGGGCGTGCCGGGCGAGGATCTCCAGGTGGGCCGGAGGCACGGCCGCGTACCGGTCCAACGCCAGCCGCCCCCGCGCCACCAGCTCGTGCTCGGCGTCCGCCGCCAGCTCCACGGCATCGGAACGCCGCAGCAGCCCCCGCACCGTCCCCACGGCCGAACTCACCGTGCTCACCGCCAGATCGGCCAGCCCCGCCGCCAGCAGCACCGCCTGCCCCTCCAGGCCACGGCATCGTTCCGCTTCCGCTTCCCGCGTCATGTCATCCCCCACCCGACGATGAACATCCGGGCAGCGCTGGTCATACGCCGCCCCTTCGAGCATCCGCTCGCGGGGGCTGCGGGAGCGGAGAAACTCACGATCGAGTGACGCAGCCGTCCGGCTGTGCGAATCGCGGGGCAGCGCTACGGGGATTGCACCCGCCGGTCAAACGACTGGCGCCGCCCACCGTCCACGGTCAGGCTGGCCCGACCACCGCCGCCCAAGGAGGGCCAGTTTGCAGACCCCCCACCCGAAGAGTGTCCGCACCACCTCCACGACCCTCACCACCCCGGACGGCACCCGCATCGCCCACCACGACCACCGCCCCGAGCGGGAGTCCGCCACCCCCTTCCTCCTCCTGCACGGCCTGGCCGGCCACCAGGGCGAGTGGGACGCGGTCGCAGCCCGGCTCCTGTCCGACGGCCACCGCGTGGTGACGTACGACGCCCGAGGCCACGGCGCCAGCACCCGCACCCCACTGACGACGACCCGCGAGGCCCACGTCCAGGACGCGGTGACCCTGATCGAGGAACTGGCCCTGGCCCCCGTAACCCTGCTGGGCCAGTCCCTCGGCGGCCACACGGCGATGCTGCTGGCCGCCTCCCACCCCCACCTGGTCAAGTCCCTGATCCTGGTCGAAGCGGGCCCGGCGGGCCCCACCCCGGAACTCCCCGCACAGATCGCGACCTGGCTGGACAACTGGCCGACACCCTTCGAGTCGTTGGAGGCTGCGGAGACCTTCCTGGGCCATGAGGCCTGGACGAGAACCCTGGAGCAACGAGAAGACGGCTGGCACCCCACCTTCGACCGGGCCACGCTCATCTCGTCGGTCGCCGAACTGGCCACCACCGCCTACTGGCCCCAGTGGTCACAGATCACCTGCCCGACCCTCCTCGTCCAGGGCGAACACGGCACCATGCGCCCCGACGAACCGGCCACGATGCTCACCCACCGCCCGGCCACCCACCTCACCCGCATCCCCGACGCGTCCCACGACGTCCACCTGGACCAGCCGGCCCGCCTCTACGAGGCGATCAGCACCTTCCTCCTTGACCTCAACTTCGCTTGAGGTCCTACGTTCACCGCATGACCACGCAGACGGAGAACCTCAAGCAGTACTCCCAGGAAGAACTGGCCGCCCAGCCGATCGGCGCCTGGACCGGCGAGGCCTACCGCAGGGTCGTAGGGTCCATACGAGCCCAACTCGCGGTCGAGAACCTCACCCAGCCCCACTGGTGGACCCTCAACCACGCGTCCGGCGCCCCCGGCAGATGGACCCGCCCCACCCTGACCGCCCGCCTCACCCCCTACGACGACCAGGCCACCGACTTCGACCAGGTCTACGACGACCTGACCACCCGAGGCTGGCTCACGGAGGACACAACGGGCGGCATGTCCCTCACGGAGACCGGCGAGGCGGCCCGCCTCCGCGCCCACGAACGCAACCTCCAAGTCCACCACACCACCCACGAGGGCATCCACCCGGCCGACTTCATCACCACGATCAACGTCCTGCGGCGCATGGTCGCCAACCTGGGCGGCAACGGGAACCTGCCCGACGACGGAAAATAGTTCGACAGGACGCGGTCTCCCCTCCATCCTGCGACGCAGCGCCGTGCGCCGCACTCAACACACCTGAGGGAGAAGCCCGTTGACCCCGTCGAACCCCACCATCCGCCACATCACCTTCGACTGCACATGCGAGCCGTACGAACTGGCCCGCTTCTGGAGCGAGTTCCTCGGCCACCCCATCTCCGACATCGACAAGCCCGGCGACGACGAGGTCTTGGTCGAGCTTCCGAACTACACCCCCGGCCTGCTCTTCGTAAGAGTCCCGGAAGGCAAGACGTCCAAGAACCGCATCCACTTCGACCTGGGCCCCACGGGCCGCACCCGCTCCGAGGAGGTCGAACGCGCCGTATCCCTCGGCGCCCGCATCGTGACGGACCGCACGCTCCCGAACGGCAGGGGCTGGGTGGTCATGGCGGACCCGGAGGGGAATGAGTTCTGCATCGAACGGGGCGAGCTGGACAAGGTGGAGGACTGACGTCGGTTCCGCATCCGTTACAGAAGACGTGCTGACCTTCATCAGGGCCTGCGCGAACTGGCCTGCAGCCTCATATGCGTCCGCCGCCTGCGGACCTGGCTCTGAAACGATCAGTTAGTCGCCCAGGATCCGCTCCCACAGCAGCCCGTCCCGCCAGCGTCCGTCGAGAAAGATCGAGGAGTGAGCGACGCCGTACGGGCTGAACGCGTTGCGGCGCAGCACTCGCTGCGACGGCAGATTCTCCAGGCTGGTGGATGCCTCGGCGCGGTGCAACCCGAGTTCGTCCGCCATCACCCGGAGTACGAGCCCGACGGCGCGCCTGGCGTGCCCTTGATTCTGGGCGCCGCTGGTGATCCAGTATCCGACGGAGCCGCGGCGAAGGTGCGGCTGCGGCAGGATGCCTCCGACGGTGACCTGCCCGATCACCTGGTCGTCGGCGAGGACCACGCCCGGCCAGACCACACCGGCCTGGTATCCCGCCAGCAGCCTCTCGATCCGCTCCGCCTGACCCTCCGGAGTGAAGAAGTCGGCTGGCTGGGCCGGTTCCCACGGTCGAAAAGCCTCGATGTCCCGCATCCGGTGTGCGGCGATCAGGGCGGCATCGGTGGGCTCTATCAGACGGATCCTGGTGCTGTCGTGCATGGGCTGATCCTCGTCGCGGCGCGTCGAATTGGCCACCCGGCGCCACCCAGCTGACAGCGCCGACACCCACGGTCGACCTCCGCCACCCGGCCACGGCCCCGCACCCCCACCCCGTTCCCCGCCGCCCTCTCTCCGGGCCGCCCGGCCATCAAAATCCCCGCGGTGGAGGGGCGAGAGTCAAGAGTGAAGCGAAGCGCAATCGGCGCCAGCCGACGCCCGAAGGGCGCTCTTGACACTCGCCCCGGAACCGCCAACCTCGGGAGAACCGGGCGGCCGTGAGTACTTTGCAGCCAACGTGACGATTACAGGCCCGCCACCCAATCGCCGAGCAGCTCCCTTGCCGCATCGTCCACACAAGCATGCTCGGCAAAGTAGTCGAACAACTGGCCGTAGTGCTGAACGCCCGCCGCATCGCGCAATACCACCCGACCAGTGAAGACTTCCAACGTCGTCATGGTCGCGTCGTAGACGGTGAAGGTGTTGAACGGGACTTCGGAAACCCGAACCGACAGTGGAAGAACCCGGAGAGCCACATTCGGACGGTGCGAGAGGGCTACGAGATGCTCGATCTGCCGTGCCATGACGGCGGTATCGCACAACTGCCACCGAATCGCCGACTCCGTGAGCAGGAACTCGAATCGCTTGTCGAGGTCGTCGAGTACGGCCTGCCGCTCCAACTTCTGTGCGATTACGTACTCGTTGACCCCCACGGCGGACACCGACGTCCGGGTCATGACCTGTCGCATGTACTCGGGCGTTTGGATCAGGCCGGTGGGAATCGCTGGGAGAAAGTACCGCAGCCGCCTCGCGCTGCTTTCGTGAGCTGCTAGGTCATGCTGGACATCGACCGCGCTGCCCACGGGGTCAAACGTCATATCGAATCGACCAACAACTCGCCAGCCCGTTGCCGAAGTGGGCCCGCGAGCTCCAAGTTGTCGCCCCGGCTATTGGTCTGAAGCAACTGCGTGATGACCACCAACTCGGCGAAGCGTCCGGTCGGCGTGTCGAGCACATGGTCCAGATGTCCTCGTACCTGCGCACTGACGCTGGGGACTAGGAGACTGTACGTGTGCAGCATGGCTGCATCGAAACCCGCCGGTGCGATGCCCCACCCCTCCCAGTCCAGCATGGTGAGTGTGGGACAGGTCAGGTTCGCCCAGTGCAGGTCGCCGTGGGCGGTCGACCAGGCGGGGACGGTCGTGTCGATCTCTTGCCCCAGGAACTGGGGCATGGCCCGGTCGAGGTAGGCCTGGCGAACCGCCACCCGATCTGTTGGTACGGCGGACACCGTGTCCAGAGCGGTTCGCAGGCTTGTCCACCAGGCACCGGACAGGTCAGGGCGGTGGCGCAGAATCGGACCGTCCGTGGTGACCGTCGGCTCGGACACGAGGTCGTAGAGCTCCGCCAGGTAGCTGTCGGAGCTCTCGGTCCAGGTCAGGCGCTGACGGAGACGCGGCCGGGGCACAGCGGTCGGCATGCAGCTCTCCGCGGTCCTCGGCCCGTCCCAAAGTTTGTCGCTGCTCCTGTCCGCGTGGGCGTGGACCAAGCGCAGCCAGGCAGGGCCGTCTGAGGCCTCAACGCGACCGCTCAACGTACGTCCCTGCCAGCCCCACGACTTCGGAGCCGCGGCCATGGTCACATTCAGCTGATCGCCCGCTTCGGCGAAGGCCGGCAGCATCCGCTGGGAGACTTCGCGCTCAGGTTCCGAGAACATCCACGACCCTTCTCAGCCGGTCCGGTGACATCGCGGGGTGTTGTTCGACAGCGGTCACGGCTTGGGCCCAGTGTTGCGGGTTGTCCGTCGACAGCAGAACCCGGCCAACCCCGGGAGCGGAGGCCACGACCGCCAGACCAGCGCTCGAGGGACTGCTCCCGGGACGGATCAGCTCGGCCAGTTCCGGCGTGACCATCTCCGGGACCGTGCCGCCGTGTAGTGGGGCTGAGGCCAGCACGTCGAGTCCTGCTGCTGCCGCGTCGGCGAGTACGCCGGCCCCGTCCAAGGCGTGGGCGATGGGTGCGAGATTGACGATCGACAGCGGGAGTTGAACAGCCCGAAAGTGGTGTCCGCGGCCACCTGCCTTGACGGCCAGCTCCAGCAGCAGCGGCACCGTGAACAAACCGTCGGAGAAGCCGCTCCAGGTGGCGATGCCGTAGGCGCCGATCCGACCTTCCTGCGCGGCCTGCTCCAGCGCTCCGAAGGCCTCGTACAGACGCTGGATCTTCAGATCGGCGGACATGCTGCCGTGTTCTGGGTTGTGCAAGAAAACCGTCTGGGGTTCCCGGCCGAGAACGCGTTGGCTGCGACCGACCTGCCAAGCGATGAAACGAGGTGACAGGCAGTAGCTGTCCTGGGCCTCGGAGGCGGTGACCACGCCTGCCCTGAGCGCGCGGTCGCATGTGACAGCGGTCAGGAAGCCGACCTTGGTCGACACCTTTACGCGAGGCGTGCCAGGGACGACCAGGGCCAGCTGCTGTTCCGCCTGGCCTTCGGCGTAGTTCGGGGCTGTGTCGATCCAGTCGGCGCCCGCACGGACGGCCATCGCGGCTGCCCCTGCGACATCGCGGCACCGATAGGTGCCCAGCCCCAGCCGGGCGGTCACTCCGCACCCCTCTTGATTCCTGCGACCTGGCCGTTGACCAGCTCGGATACGACGAGGGCCGTCTCGGCCACTGTGAGGCTGCCTGACTCAGCCAGCGTGCTGAGCTTCTGGGGGAAGCCCGATTCCAGGAGCTCCAGCAGCGGACGCACACGCCGCGCGAAGGTCCACTCCTCACCGCCCGCTGTCAGCCGGACATCGCCCTCGGGCGTTGTATCGAGTGCCGGTCGCGTGACCAACAGCTGGACCCACAGCTGCGGGTCCGAGGGTACGGCTCTGACGTACGGCAGCGACGGGGCCAGCCGTGCCTGTTCGGTGGCATCACGAGCGGCCAGAAACCGGGGGAGGAGGTCAGGGGACGTCAGCTCGGACATGACGAGCTTGGCCAGGTGCTCAGTGAAGGCGGCTTGGTCGGTGGTGCTGCCGAACCGGGGCACGTCGGAGCGCACCAGTTCATGGGTCCGAAGGCTGTCCGACAGCCAGGCGATGACGTCGGCACCTGTCGTGGTCTGGAGCCCGCAGGTGAGGTGGAGCGACGCTTGTCCCGACGAAGCGGCCACGGCGTGCCACCAGCCCCGAGGCAGGTAGAGCACGTCGCCGGCATCCAGAACCAACTCGGCTACGGGATCGGCCGGGGGGCTATCCGGCGCCTGGACGTCCCGGTGCATCGGGGCAACCCGGGTCGGACCATAGAGCCGCCAGCACTTGGACCCGTCCAACTGGATCACAACGACATCGTGGTCATCCCAGTGGATGCCGAATCCCTCGGTGCTTGTCCAAGACGCGTACAAGTTGATCTGTACCGCTGTGCGTAGCCAGCGCTCCAGATCCATCGCGAGCTGGGCAGCGCCTGGGTGGAGTTCGTCTACGGCGTCCAATACGAGGGTGGCGCCTTCCGCGAGCTGCTGATGCAGGTCGGCAGGCTGCAGACGCTGCCAGGCCGTCCGTCGGCGGGTGACGGTCGGACGGCTGTACGTGTGTGTGGCGAGTGGTTGACCGTCCTTCGCAAGGCGCAGGCGAGGTGCATCCAGTCGGTGGTGCGTAAGGATGGCGTTGACGTCGTCCCAGGTGAGCAGTGAAGCGGCGCGGTGGGAAGATCCCCGGCTGACGTGATATCGCTGGCCGAACGTCTGGGCGAGGAAGTCGTCCCCGCCCAGACATTGGGCCACCGAGAAGGTCATCTCAGTGGTCATGGGCGTGGTCTGTCAGTCGTTGGTGTCGCTGACACCGGTCGATCCGCCGTCGGACGGCTGCTCGGACCGGGCCCTGGCGGCCATCACCTTGCTGCGGGCGACGAGCAGGCCGTCGCTGGACTGAGTTGACTGCTCCTGAACCATGGCGGACTCCCTGTGAGGAAATACGAGGGCAACTGGGAATCACGCTACGAACGGGACAGAACCTGCCTCTACGAATGTGCGCGAACTTGCGCGCAGTCACTCAAGAGAGTCGATCGCCGCTGTGATCAGGGACCGTGCCGCAGCACCGTAGACGGCCAGCTCTGCCAACTCGGCGAAGGTCTGCGCGTACATGGCAATCTCAGTGGGTTGAGTGATGGTCAGGTGTGCGGAGACGAGCTCCACGTTGACCTGCGCGTCGTCGTACATCGTGAATGCCTCGACGGGCCAGCCCGTCCCACGCGGCACACCCGTCGGAATGATGCCCAGCGACACCGACGGCAGCGAAGCCATGGCGATCAGATGGCCCAATTGGCCGGCCACGACTTCGGCATCGCCGATGACGGTCCGCAGCACCCACTCCTCGACCAGCACCGCGAACCGGTGATCACCGGTGTGAAGCACCCGCTGTCGCTCCATGCGCACGGCCACAGCTGCGTCGATGTCGTCTGGTACGTCACGCAAGGCGGTGATCGTCCTCAGTACGGCCTCGGTGTAAGCGGGGGTCTGGAGGAGGCCGGGCACGACCCAGGACTGGTACATGCGAAACCGTCGGGTGCGCTGGAACAGCGGGGCGACCGACTCCTGCACCTGCTTCAGTCCGGCACGCTCCATGCGGCGCCACTCGACGTACATCCCCTCCACGGCACGCGCAGTGGCGAGGAGATCCGCTGTCTGCTCCTGAGCTCGGCAGTGCAGTGTCCATGCCCGAATGTCCGCGTCCGAAGGTGGTGTTCGTCCGTGCTCGATGCGAGAGCACTTGGACTCATGCCAGCCCGCGAGGCCCGCCAGCGCCCGTGCGGTGAGACCCGAGTCCTTCCGGATCTCACGCAGGCGCCGGCCGAGCGCTCGCCTGGCCTCGGCAACACTGGACGATGAGGGCAACGGATGAAATCTCCGTCAGGTCTGGCGGTGGGGCGGCTGGTATTGCTCATGCGGTGTGCCCCGCTCCCACACTGCCTCGAACGCGGAGCCGCACAGCTTCACGGTTGCCGGGTCATCCGTGCACGTCTCGTCCTCAGGCGCGAGCTCACCGTCTCCGCCGAAGTGGTGAAACACGACGACGCTGCCGTCCAGCAGCCAGAAGTCATTGCCGGGCAGAGCGACGTCCGATGCCCGGCGCCGCGGCAGCCAACGGACCTGCTCGCCCGCTGCGACATTGGCGGCGGTCACATGGTGCTCGAACTCGATGTAGTCGCTCACGGGCTCGGAGACGATGCGGGCACGGCGAATTTCGATGCCCCTGCCCACCAGCTCGGACGTCAGGGCGAGCCAGGGCCGCAGGACCGGGTCGTTGTCCTCGGGTGCGTTGCGAACGCCCCGCTGCCATGCGACGAACCGGGGATCGGAGCGCATATAGCCATCGCGCATCTCCAAATGCACAGCCGAGCTCCGGCAGCTCCGCAACCGTTGCTCAAGCGTCGGTGCCGCCCCCACCGCTCACCTCCGGGAAGAACTGCATCATGCGCCTAGGGAACTCGATCACCGTCTCATGCCCGGGGATGTCCATCTGAGCCAGCCGTTCAGCGTCGGTGATCTTCCAACCCTGGAGGATGTAGTTGCCGGTCTGGTCATCCAGGTACACAGTGGGCGACTTCCCGTCGGGACTCTCCGGGTCCTGACCCAGCTTGATGAGTGCCATGTCTGCTCCTCTCGGACTGCCGTGTGTCCGATCTTTCGCCCAAGGACGAGCTGCGGCCAGGAACTTGCGTGAACTTGCGCGCAGAACCGCTTACCGGGAGCCGCCGGAGTCCCCAGGCAGACTCAGGCTGCCGTGGCAGATCGCATCCACGAAGCGACGCCATGCATGGGCGCCAGTTCGCGCGACGGGCCCATCCGGTCGCTTGGAGTCGCGTATGAGCGTGCCATGGGGGCTGTATGCGCACTCCAAGCACTCGGTGGTGTTGCCGCCGCTGTATGACGACTTGAACCACCTGAGCTCGGGGGCGATCTGCGGGCCAAGGGACATTTCAGAGCTCCTTGCGGGCGCGATGGATCAGGGTGGAGGAAGCCTCCATGTCCAACGCTTGTGCGCGCAGGTACTCGAACGCAAGTCTGTATCGGTACAGTTCCGCTTCCTTCTCCAGGAAGAGCGAGCCCGTGTGGAAGTCGACGTACACCACATCAAGGGCCGGTTCAGGACCGCCGATGATGACGAAGCTCCCGAGCGCTGCGGCGTGCGCGCCCTTGGAGAACGGCAGCACCTGGAGTGTGACATGAGGGGACTCGTTGGCTTCGAGAAGCCGGTCGAGCTGCGCCTTCATAACCGACGGCGACCCCACGATGCGGCGGATCACCGACTCGTCGAGGATTGCCCACAGGTGCAACGGCTTGTGACGGGTCAGGATCTCCTGCCGCTTCATGCGGATGTCGACGAGGCGCTCGACCTCCGCCGGTTCCAAGGGCACCTCGTTGGCCTTCTGGAGCGCCGTGCTGTAGTCGCGCGTCTGCAGAAGCCCAGGGACATAGGCGCAGCAGAAGTGGTTCTCACGAACTGCTTCGTCCTCAAGGGTGAGCAGCAGGTTCATGCTCTCTGGGATGGAATCGGCGAAGGAGTTCCACCAGCCCTGCTCTCTGGCGTTCTTGGCGAGGTTGACAACTGCTCGCCGCTCGGCGTCAGTTGCTCCGTACTCACGACACAGCGCGTCGATGACGATCCACTTGACCGGTCCGGCCGTGGTCTCGTACCTGCTGACGGTCGCTTTCGAAACGCCGACCAAGTGCCCGGCTTCCTCAAGTGTCATTCCCGTGCGGGAGCGCAACTTGCGCATGGTGGCGCCCAGCTGGCGGCGTCGTGTCGTGCTCCGATCGGGCATGCGGCTCCTTCGCCATGTACCGGGCCGCAGCCCGGAGGACGCCATCAGGCTAGGTAGCGGTGAACCGGGCTCACCACTAGATTCACCCGATAGGTTCTCATGAGAAGTTACACAGTGAGATTTCTCTGTGCCATGCTCTTCTCAGTCGCTACGCAGCGCAGTCGTACAGATACGGCATGAACTCGGCGCCGCGTGGCCAAGGGAGGGAGAAGTGGTCATGTCCGGTTGCGAAGCCACGGAGCCTCACCCCCGCTGCGTTCTGCCCTTCGCGGCAGCGCCGGCGGAGGTGCGCCTTCTGAGGAGAGCAGTCGTTCGGCAGCTCACGCGCTGGGACGTGCTCATCGCCGCTGATGAAACCGAACTCCTCGTGACGGAGCTGGCCACCAATGTTGTGAAGCACGTTGGTGCAGGAGGGTCAGCAGCCCTAATCCTTGAGAGGAGGGGCGAGCGACTCCGCCTCGAAGTCCACGACCAGAGTCCCGTCCTGCCCGTCGTCAGGACCGCCACATGCGGTGATGAGTCCGGTCGTGGCCTGCGTCTGCTCGCGGCCACGGCTGTGGACTGGGGCACAGTGCTGACTGCGGCGGGCAAGGCGGTCTGGTGCGAGATTCCGCTTGCGGACGGGCATAAGTGCCGAAGAGTCGAGCGGGCTGTGCTGGCGCTCGAGAACTATGAGAGGGATGCGTGCGTGCTTGGCCTACACGGACGAGGGCGAGAGGTGAGCCTTGTGGAGTCGGCGGTCGAGTTGATCGCTGATCTGCTCCACTGGACCACTGCCCGCGGCCATGATCCCGACGACATCCTTGACCGCGCTCAAATGCATTATGAGGCTGTATCGGCAGCTGCCTGACAGAGCCATAGGGGGCGCTAGCAATAGCCCACGGCAAGGGGCCGCGGAGTCTGACTTCAGTTAGTTCGTGAACCCCGATTGTCGAGGGCTGCGGCGTCGAGAACAGCGATGATCCGTGCTGCCGCCACGTCTGGGTCCTCGTGCTCCCATACACGGACGACAGACCAGCCTGCCGCTGCGAGAGCTACGTCGGCGGCCCTGTCCCTGGCCACATTGCGCTCCAGCTTCGGCCCCCAGTAGCCACCATTTACACCGGGCTGCCGGCCATGCTCGGGGCAGCAGTGCCAGAAACAGCCGTCGACAAATACGGCTACTCGCGCGCGTGTAAAGGCAATATCCGGCCGCGGGCGCGCGCCCTCCAACTGCAGACGGTAATCAACGCGGTACCGCTTCCCTGCAGCGTGGAGCAACGACCGGATGGTCCGCTCGGGCTTGGTGTCCCGCCGCTTGATCGCCGCCATGTTGCGTGAGCGACCAGGCGTCGGCGGTGTCGGCGATGCTGGATCAGGGCTAGAGGTCATCGTGTCCACCGTAGCCCTAGTGTCAGACCCACAGTGTTTGATGGGTCAGGATGGTAGACCTGTGCAACACAGACATGGAGGTATGAGCGTGGCTGATCTGTCCGCCGTGGAGATCTGCGCGGGCGCTGGGGGCCAGTCGCTCGGCCTTGAGCTGGCAGGTTTCGATCACGCCGTCGCCGTCGAGCTCGACGAGAACGCCGTCAACACCCTTCGAGCGAACCGCGACTGGAAGGTGGTGCACGGTGACGTCGCCGACGAGGACCTCTGGAAACCAGGCAAATACGTAGATATTGACCTTCTTGCGGGAGGGGTGCCATGTCCTCCGTTCTCGATTGCCGGTAAGCAGCTCGGTGCAACCGATGAGCGTGATCTTTTCGCATGGGCCGTTGAACTGGCTGGCAAGATGAAGCCTCGGGCGCTCCTTCTTGAGAACGTGCGCGGCCTCTCAATGCCTCGCTTCTCTGCCTACCGTCAGCATGTGAAAGATCGTCTGAGAGACCTGGGCTACTGGTCCGACTGGAAACTCCTGCATGCAAATAACTACGGTGTCCCTCAGTTGCGACCGCGTTTCGTCCTCGTTGCCATGCGTCACGAATATGCCCAATGGTTCGAATGGCCTGAAGAAAAGCCCACCGCAGTAACCGTCGGAATGGCGCTGCAGGGCATGATGGCCGCTAAGGGCTGGCTGGGGGCCGAAGCTTGGGCGAAGAAAGCGAACGACATCGCCCCCACCATTGTGGGCGGTTCAAAGAAGCACGGTGGCGCGGACCTTGGGCCAACTCGCGCGAAAGCGGCCTGGCGCAACCTCGGCGTAGACGCAATGGGAGTTGCCGACTCGCCACCGGATGGATCGACTCCAGTGGATTTTCTGCCGAAGCTCACCACAGAGATGGTGGCTCGCATCCAAGGGTGGGGCGAGGAGCGGGACTACGAGTGGGAGTTCACCGGACGCAAGACGACCAGGTATCGCCAAATCGGCAACGCATTCCCGCCGCCCGTGGCGCGTGCGATTGGCACCGCCATCGCCAACGCGCTAAACCGGAAGGGTGAACCAAAGCAGCTGGCCGAAGTAGAGCACGAAGTCATGCACGACGGGCTCTACTTGGCCTTGAAGAATGCCTCAACTGCGTTGACAGAGAAAGAACTTGTGCGGCTCGCTGGTGAGAAGATGGATTCCTTGGCCTTCGAGCGTCGGATGGCCCTGCTAGCGCGGGACTTCGTGATCGACGAGGATGATCAGCTCGGAGGTCGTGCGTACCGGCTCACGGGCTTCAAGGGGTTCACAGGCCAGGAAGACCACGACAGGCACGCACGCTTCGCTGAGCTGCGTTCCCGTATCAGCTAGCCGCGTCGTGTCGGCCAGTGTGGCCTGCCGCTAAATCGCCAGATCGAGTGGCAGGTCACTGATGTCGCGCAGACGTTTACCGGTAACGAGGGTGTTGAGCATGCTGACTGCCTCGTCGTTATCCGTTTCGTGCACCGCTTTGATTAGCTCCGGCAGGGCGAAGTGATACACGGTATCGATATCACCTGTGCCAAGCGCTAGCGATGCCAGCCGAGAGGGCGAGGGTTCTCCGGTGACAACGGCGATGTGTGGAGTGCGTCCCTTCCGGTTCCGGATTACGTTAAGGGCCTCCGAGCGCGCATTTTGGGCGCGATCGCTGCGAAGTGTCCACTTGCATGAAACTATGGCGTGGACAATAGGGCGCTCCTGATTGACCGTCCTGATGA
Source organism: Streptomyces sp. NPDC050546 (assembly GCF_044457425.1). Lineage (NCBI taxonomy): Bacteria > Bacillati > Actinomycetota > Actinomycetes > Kitasatosporales > Streptomycetaceae > Streptomyces > Streptomyces sp. NPDC050546. The sequence continues at coordinate 45,347 of NZ_JBITGX010000016.1, read as the reverse complement.
CGGCGTATCGTCCAGACCCCGAGTCCACCAGATCAGAATCGCGATTGATGTTCTCGTCTGGTTCAGGCTTTCGGAGAATTAGAATGTCCGGGCTGATCTCGTAAGAATTCCCGAGTACCGAGGCGAGATTCCTGTCGTTTTCAATTGCATTCGCCAGGTCGGCTAGGTGTGTGTAGGGCTCGTACCTAGAAATCTGGTACTCGGCCCGGGAGCCGCCGACGTTCTCGATGCTCCAATCGCCTGGCCGGAGTGTCTGAAACAGGGGAAAGGTACCTGACAGGAACCCCTCGACAGCCTCTTCGAACTGCTTTCCAACTCGCTGCCCGGTGAGTTTCTTGGGAATAGTCCCTGCGGAGAGATCCTTTGCGATGCTTAGCCCGATGCTGACGCTAGTCTTCTGGCTACTGTCAGCATTTGAGGCCACGCCGTCAGGGGACAGGGAAAGGGTGTACTTCTCGATAAGGTCATCGTGGAAGTTCTTCCTGGCTGCCGTAAGTGCTGCTGTCACGTGAGGAGGACTCCTAACTCGAGCTGCCGGAGCTGGTCTGCAAGTAGGCGATGAGATCCTCCCTCTCCTTGTGTGAGAGGACCCGAGCTAGATCGTAGATACGGTCAAGCTCTGAACGAGTACGTTCTGCTCGATGCAGCCAACTGAGTAGCGTTTGCTTGTTTCCTCGGCTTAGGCGCCGGGCCTGTGCTAGTACCTCGTCGTATTGCCATGGATCGGGAATCTCGTCTCGAACTGGCTCGTTGCACCGCGCACACTCAGTACGCCAGTTGTCGATGTCGTCGGCCGCTCTCCGCGTCCTCAGGCGTTCCTGCGGCACTCGATGCCCGATGGTGAGCCGGGCCTTGCTGTCGGGCTCACCTGGGTACGATTCCCCGGCAGCAGCTCCGCAGACAACGCAGCGCCCGCCGTCGCGATCCATGACGTCGCGCCGTACACGCGCTGACGGCGCAAATCGCTTGTGAGCTTGACGGTCCGCGTCGAGCCAGTACCGAGCCCCCTTTGCCTGAAGCCGATACTCGTCCGTTCCCAGCGAGCCGTCATCCTTGTACGACGGGATGAGCCATCCCACCGAGCGCAGGGTGCGGAGACGGCGATTGAGGTGCTCGGACTTGCCGACGATGTCAGAGCCCAGCGCATCGCGGAGCTCGTTCATCGTGAATATGTCACCCATTTCCTTGTTGAACCAGAGCCAGGCCGCCAGGCGCCGTTCTTGACCAAACGGCCTGTTCCGGGTGCCTGGCTGGACTGTGAGCTCCCACCAAGGTGTTCCGTCTGGGGCTATCGGCCCGTCGCTTGCGTCGCCGTCCATGCTTCGGAGTATGGCCGGCCTGTTGGATCATCACCAAGGGGTTCAGGCTGGCGGCATTGGCGCGAATGCGGCGGACACTTCAGCGAGAAGGACACAGCTAGCGCGAGCTCGCGACCATGTCCCGTGCGGAGGCGCCTCGTAGGAGGTAGCCGCCGCCGTTTTCCCTCGGGGCAGCGCCCGGGGAAACGGGCTTCATCCAGAAGGCAGCGCGACGCCCGCCCACTGCCCGTTCCGAGTCAGGGTGCTCTGGGCGTCTGCACTGCCCGGAGGGCAAGGACCAAGACTTGCCCTCCTATGCCTCTGCGGACCGTCCTGAAAGGCTTTGCCTGCGGTTGGCCCCCGCGGCAGCGGCCATGACGTTGAAGGGGAGCGGAATTCAGGACGAACTCGCTGGAATCGTTGCCTCAGAGGCGAATCGCGAGTTCTTGGCACGGAAGCGCACCAGGCGACGGTCGGCGCTCACGGCCGAGGCGGGCGGGATCAAGGTGAAGGCCATTACGATCTTCGCTGGGTCGGCAGAGCCGTTCCGCACGACCGCCTGCACGTCGCTGTGGCTGTCCCCCTCCACGACGGGGTACAGGAGTGCCACCCCTGTCCTAGACCCGATGCTCTCACCAGGACGATCCTCAGCCGACGAGCGCGCCGCATCGATCAGGCGCTGGGCCGCTGTGCGGTGCTCGACGCTGGCGATACGGCCGAAGGAGGTCTTCCCGGCTTGTCGGCTTCGGCGGACGAGGGACAACGGCAGCGAACCAATCACGCGGGCCTCCACTCGCGTGCTGGCGGCCAGGCGAGGGGAGATGAGTAGCCAGTCGTCCACCGTGGCGAGCGCGCCGTCGAGCTGGCTGAGGTAGGTCAGATGAGGATCGAAGTGTCCTGGCCGCTCCCATTCGATCTTAGACAGCACGCTGACGAGGTCGCTGTGGGCGACGGTCCCGGTCAGGGCCTCGAAGGTACGAGTGAGAGAGCTGGAAGCATCTGGCGGATTGCTGAACGTAGTCGGGACTGCGCTGAGCGAGTCCAGCAAGGGGCGCCAGCGCTCGGTGTTCCGTTTAAGCGCCGCGCTACTCCCCGGGTATGACGCAGGCTCAATGGGGCGGCCAGGCGACCGGATCTCCACGAGTTCCGCGTTGAACATCTTGTTTCGGGCCGAAGGCCTGATCCAGGGCAGGTGCTGCGCCACGAGGGGAGGCACTTGCATGGGTGTTATCTGAGGCTGTCCATCGACCACTACGGCGTACTGCGCCAGCTGTTCCCGGAATGTTTCCTCGTCGCGGCAGATCGCTTCGTAGGCCTCATACAGATCGGCATACCTGTTACGGCCGAAGGGCTCCTCCCTTCCGATGTAGAGCCGGACCAGGTCCCGGTAGCCGGGACGGAAGCCGAACCAGCGTCCCATCTGCATCAGCGTGTCCGCCTGCCGAGTGGTGCGCCGGTAATACGTGATGGTTAGGCCTTCTACGGTGAATCCGCGAGAGAGCTTCGTTCCGCCGACCAAGATCTTCCAGACGTGCGGGGTCCGGTCGAAGTCAAGGTTCAACTGATCGAAGTAGCGGTCGGAGTCCCCATTGACGACGATGACTGGATTGCCTCCTGAGCCGATGCGCTGGCGCGCGGCATTGACGTAGGGGCGTAGTTCTCCGTAGGAGGCAGGGACTGGGAGGTCTGATGCGCGCACCTCGCTGACTGGAGCGAAGTCCGAAGCCCACAGGGCAGCAAGACGTTCATGGCCAGCAGCCGAACTGTAACCCGCCTGATGCCACATGGAATTGATACACAACGCGAGTTCCGCGTGATCGTCCTTCCGGACAGACTGATGAGCGAGCATCGTGTGGTGACGGAACGGGCCGTCGTCCACACCGTGGTCTGCCCGGTACAGCTTCAGGGCGCCAGACAGGACGAAGGCGTCCATGGCCTCTTGGAGACGGTCACCCGTTGACTCCTGGATGTCCCGGATGTGTGCCTGCTCCTGAGAGTTGGCGTACGTGCGCTCATCCCGGGGGATCGCAGAATCCAAATCATGGAAGTCCTGGGCGCCCATGTACCCGGAGGGACGAGGAAGCGAGATCAGGAAATCGCTGGGGAAGATGTCCTCGTCGTCACCGGGGTCAATGAAGACGTTGGCGAAGGGAGTAGCCGTGTACCCAACGTACTGCGCGCGCGGAAGCAGCTTAAGCAGCTGGGAGAGCAACCCGTTGATGGCCGTGCGTTCAGTGTTGCCTTGCTCCCACTTCTTGGGGTCCAGCGTGTTCACGGAAGCCTGGTCGGACTCGTCGTCAATGATCAGAGCAGGCAGCTCACCCAGCAGTCCGTGAATCTGCTTCAGGTCCTTGACGAGCTTTGTCAGAACGGACTTGTTCTTCTTCACCACCAGGACGCGGGCCGCTGCGTGGTGGAGGTTCGCCGGATCATGCAGAGGGCGGGCCGGTTCGCGCTTCTCAAACTCAAGCGCCCTGATGCCTTGCGCCAGGCTTTTGTAGTCATTGTCGCGAGTAGTCAGACGCTCGATGTCGAACGCACCGAGCACAGATGGGCGCGCGCCGTGCTGGACGAACTCGTCCCAGTCCGCGTCATCGTCGCCTACGTAGTCCACGCCTACGAGGGAGTCAAGGTCCGTGATATCCGCACCGCGCAGGATGTTCTCCTGCCCGATTAGCTCCATGTCGAGGCGGCGCTGGGTCTGAGCGCGCAGCAGGTTGAGTGTCCCGCCCAGCACGATGACGAGGCGGTACCCGGCGTCGATCGCCTTAGCGGTGACGCCAGTGAAGTTGGCTGTCTTGCCCGACTGCACGTATCCGACGACTAGGCCCTTTGCCTGCCGAGCCCTCGGCTGCTCTGGATCGGTGAGGCGTTCAACAACGGCCCGGCTTGCTTCATCGAGGCTTGCGATCGCGGCGTCAGACCATCCCTTGGCACGGAGCTTCTGCTCGTACGACGCCCAATAGAAGGAACGGGCGGAACCACGGTCAGGGGTGTACCAGGGGATGAACTCACGCGTGATCACGGTGGGACCTGCGATCTTCGCCACGGGTACGGCGTCATCTAGCGCCTTCCGCAAGTCATTACCAAACCGCAGCCGGTCATACACCGCTGTACGCCGAGCATCGGTGCGGGCAGGTATCGCCAGCGCCCACTGAGGACCTTCGGCGAAGTCCCAGGCGGTGAGGTGACGGCTCCATAGAGCTCTGAGTGCCTCGTCACCGTTGACGAGGTAGGCGCGAAACACTTCCTCGCTCAGGTCGGCGTCCGGATAGTCCTCGTCGGCGGCGACGGATGCCCAACGCGCGAAGTGCCGTGGGATGTTCCGCATGCCGGCCAGCGCGTGGGTGTGAATGTCGAGGAGCGCGTTGGCTGGGATGTCGCTCATGTGAAGGAGTCCTCAGTCCGCATGGGGTGAAACGTGGATTACTGCGCTTTGGTGTCAGGAGAGTTGTTGCAAACGCCGAGTGCGCTGGGCATCCACGGAAGCCAGGAGAATGGTGTTCCAGTAGTCCAGACGGTCTTGGCGACTACGTTCCCAGCGCCCGAGGCCGAAACAGTCCTCAAGAAGCAGATATAGCAAGGTCTTCGTGACTGGGGCGTCGTTCGCGCCGCCGCGCCTTCCGTCGTTGAAGTCCTCCCGGTAGGCCTTGTTGAGGATGACCGAATTATGTTCACGGTCAAGGTCGAAGAACTGGTTGGGGGGAAGCGTGCCCCAGGTGAAGGCGATCGGTTCCTCGTCCGGTTTCTCAGGAAGTTCTTCCTTGATGACTCGCTTGACTTTGGGATCCAGTCCCTTGCCCGGGGGAGTTACAGGCTTGCGGACGATCTCATTACGCCTCGAACCGTCCCGGTAAGCAGTCTCGGCGTCCAGCGGGTAACTCCGGAATAGATGCCCCCTGGAGTCCGCGGCCTTGTCGAGGCCGTCCGTGAAGGCTGAGGTGACGGTGATGCTCTCCTTCTTCACATCAAGGCTGAGGACGTTGTTCTCGCGGGACGGAAGGTCGATAGCGATCCGGGCGAGAACATGGTGCCCCTCAGGGCTCCGCCACCCGTTCCATCCTCCTGCCTGCACGAGGCGGTCGTTCCTGTAGAAGTAGAAGCCTTGCCTATCCATGAGGGACCCGATCTGGCGAAACCCCGCTTGTTTGGACTTGGCAGGCCAGATGTGGGCGGTGAGGCGTAGGTCTCCCAGGCTTTCCACCGGGGCAACGAATTCCCGGGGATATCCGGACTTGCCCGGCACCTTGTAGCCGAACGGATCCAGGGCTTCTACGGCGATGTGATCCACTTCCTCGCCGAAGCCGGGCTCCCCGCTGCTCACGTCCCACACTGCTATGTCGAGTTTCAGACCTCGCTGTAGGTACCGGTGTAGGTAAAGGCCAAGGTGGGTCTCAAGGCGGGAGATGGCCTTGGATAGGAATTGGTCGCTCTGGCCGCGTGCGACTGTCTCAAAGGCCCGCACGCCATCCCAGCGCACGATGGTTCCCTGCCACTCGATTACGCCGTCGTAGCGGTCTACGAGATTCTGCGCGTATAGCGGGTCGACGGTGTCGCAGCGGAAGCTGTCCTCGATGCCCGCTGCGGTAAGACGCCGCCCTGCAGCTCGGCTGCGCCTAGTGCGGCTGACCACAGTGAGTGATGAGGCATGGGAGAGAGAAGCGGCCTTGAGGCCTGTGCCGTACATGCCGAGGGCATCCTCGCCGTAGTCACGGCGGCGTCCCACCGTCATCGCGGCATCCAGTCCCTCATCGTCCATGCCGACGCCGTTGTCGATGATCAACAGCGTGAGGATCCGGTCGGCATCACGCAGAAAGTGCACGACGATCTGGTCGGCACCGGCGTCGATGGAATTGTCGATGAGGTCAGCGACGGCGACCTCGAAACCGTAGCCCTGGTTGGTCAGGGCCTTTCCGTACCCCGCGTCGGGCGGCAAGTGCGCGCTGCCGGTTGTGGGGACGTCGTACTGCCAGTCGGTGCCAGGTTGGTAGGGCATGCTTCCTCAAATGCACAGGTCAGGACCTGCTCGCGAAGTAGCAGCCCCTTACACACAACGGAGAGTGTGACGGTACTGCAAAGGTTGGACATAGGGGGAGGTGGGAGCGGAACAGGGGCGATAAGTCCCTTATTTTTCAAGAGCTTTGGCCACGGATATTCCTTAGATGCCCAGCTTTATAGGCATTTGCAACCTGGGGCGAACTGAGTCCGAGCTGGTTGCGGGACGTTGGCGGTGGCGTCGGATCCAGGTGCGGGTCGGGCCGCCCGCTTCCTGGTCAGTGTCGTGCCTCCGCGCCCCGCATCAAGGGCGCTCCACTCCGCTGCGCTGCGTTCCGCGTCGGCTGCGCCGATGGCCCTGCGGGCCACCCTTGACCCGGGTCGCTCCAGCACGGGAGAGAAGCGAGCGGGCGGCCCGGGGGAGGCGGGGGCCAACGGGGCGGTCGCGGCATGGGTTGGCTGTTCGGGTGCTCTGCGGGGACGGGGGTGCGGCAGCATCTCGGTGTGCGTCACGCCGGTCGGCCGGCTCCAGCGCGGCGTCGTCCACCGCCGGGCAGGAGAGGTCTGGTCGGGGGGCTGCCGCAGTGGGTGCGGGAAATGTGGTGGCGGGGGTCTGCCAGGGCGTGTGAGCGTTTGGGGTATGGGGAATTCCAAGGCCTATCCCGTTCTGCGGACCACCGACGCGGCCCTGGCGTACGCGCAGGCCAAGCGGCTGTGTGGGCTGTTGGCGTCGTGTGATGACGAGGTCGAGTTCTTCGCCGAGCTGCGGACGGTCGCGGACGTGCGGCAGATGGCCGCGGTCCTGCCTGAGGCGAAGTTCGAGTACGCGGAGGCGCGGATCGGTCCGGCGGGTGAGGACCTCCGGTTCGACCTCGATGTCGCGGCGGTGGACGACGCCGCGCTGGAGCCGCACCTGCCACTGGACGTGATGGTGGATGCTCCCAGGGGGAGTGTGGAGGAACGCTTCGTGGCGGCTCTTGGCCAGGGCGTGGCCCGTATCGACTGGCAGGGCGTGTGGCCGGATGAGCCGGAGGCGGGTCACTACGGGTCGGTGAACTACGACGGGGTTCAGGTCGTGTTCCACGGGGAGCGCGCCCAGTGGGGGCCGTGGGCCGAGCAGCACACCGTCTTCGTGCACGTGACCAAGTACGGTGACCTGGCCCGGGCCCAGAAGCTCGCCGCGCACATCGGCAGCGAGGTCCTGGGCGACTCACAGCTCGGGTGGTGAGGGACTGCCGGGACTTCAGGCGGTCGTGGTGCCGTGGCACTCTCCGTACGAGCGGCCTGAGCCGCACCAGCACCCCGCCCCCTGCTGCGGAGGCCAAGCCACCGCCCGGCCCCGTGCCGCCAGTGTCGTCGCGTACTGGGGGAGCAGGGTCGCGTCGGTCGGGGAGGAGAGTTCCGAGGCCGCGAAGGCCTCGTAGGAGGGGACCGTGCCGGTGACGATGCCGAGGTTCGGGGTGCCGGAGGAGGCCAGTTCCCGGAGGGCGGACTCTATGGTCGCGAGGTGGGTCTCGTGGGTCGGGTACTCCGACTCCAGCGTCGGGTACGCCTCCAGGAGTTCCGTGAGTTCCGTGGCCGGCCAGTGGAGGATCGCCACCGGGAAGGGGCGGGAGAGGGCTTCGCGGTAGGCGCCGAGTTCTGCTCTCAGGCGGAGGATCTCCGCTTCCAGTTCCGCCGGGTTCTCCGAGCCCAGGGACCAGACGCGCTTGGGGTCGTGGAGTTCGTCCAGGGTGATCGGGAGGGAGTGGACCGTGTCCGCCAGGGCGTCCCATTCGTCGTGGGACTCGCCCAGCATGCGGCGGACACGGTGGCGGCCGAAGAGGAGGGGGTGGGTCGGCTGCGGGGGCTCCGCCACGCCCGTCAAGAGGTGGTGCACGGCCTCCGTGAACGTCTCGTGAGCCGCTTCCAGTTCGTCGTGGGATTCGAGGGATTCGGCCACGATGACCCAGGGGGCCGGGTCCTGGGGGGAGGCTGCCCGGACGCCCTCGATGATCGCCCTGGCCTCGGCCTCGTGGCCGTACTCCCAGAGGTTGGAGGCCTTGAGCGCCCGCACCAGGTGGGGGTTGTCCAGGTCGGCCGTGGAGGACAGCAGGCGGTCGTAGAGGGCGGACGCGGTGGGGCGGTCGCCGGAGAGTTCCAGATGGGCCGCGGCCCGTAGCAGCAGGGCCTCGGCGTCCTCGGGATACAGGCCGGCGGTCCGCTCCAGGCGTGCCGCTTCGGCGGTGTGGTCGACGTTTTCGGCAGGCGTGTCGGGGCGCATGGGGGACACCGTACTGCCGGGAGGTGACGAGCGTGAGAGATGTGCAGGCCAGACACCTGTACCCGCGGATTTCCCCGTGCTCGTCACCCGGGCTTTACGGATCGCCCCGAACCGCCGCCGTACCGTACGCCGCCGACCTACAGCGTCACGCCGTCCACTTGGAGCGTTTGGACTGATTTCGCTGCGAAGGGGACGCTTATGGATTTTCCGGTCAAGCGGATGTCCGAGCGGGGGGTGTAGAGGTCGCCGCCGCCCGTCGTCACCGTGTTCCAGCGGGGGACCAGGCCGCCTGAGCCGCCCGTCACCGTGGAGAAGCGGGAGAGGTCGAAGGTGAGGGTCTGGGCGGAGGCGGCCGTGTTCACCGCGACGATCACCAGGCGGCGGGATGTCGCGTCGTACGCCGCTACCGCGTAGCTGACACCCGTGTCCAGGATCGTCATGCCGGGGCGGATGTGGCGGCTGAACTGGGCCAGCACGTAGTGCTTGGTCTGGACGGTGGTCGGCTGGAGTGTGTTCGCGTCGTAGGCGATCATCGCCCAGCCCGTCGACGGGTCCATGACCTGCCAGTAGCACCAGGCGGTGGGGTGCAGCCAGCGGAAGTCGTAGCAGAGGTTCGACGCCAGGGTCAGGCCCGTGCCGTCGCTGTCGCCCGTCTCGGAGTTCCACAGCTTCTTGCGGGACGTCGTCACCACGTCCGTGTAGAGGAGGTCGCGGCGGCCGCCCGAGCCCTGGTAGCCGTGCACGTTGACTTGTGAGACCAGGGCCTTGGTGGCGGAGTCGAAGGAGGACCAGGTGGAGCGGGCCGTGTCGATGTTCGTTTCGTCCGAGGCCGCGATGCGGATGCCGCCGAGTCCTCGCTTGTCCAACTCGCTGCGCATGTACGGGAGTACGGCCGCCTGGACGGCCGGGTCCATGTGGCAGCCCTCCTGGGTGCCGGTCGCGGTCCACCAGGTGGAGGCCGGCTCGTTGAAGGGGTCGACCGTCGCGAAGTTCACGCCCCAGTTGTTGCGTGCGTACAACGCCGTCGCCGCCAGGTGCGACGCGTGCTGGCGGTAGTTCCAGGTCTGGAGGTTGTTGCCGCCGCCCGCCGCGCCGGAGGGGTTGTGGTTGGAGCACATCCACCACATCGGCGAGTTGGCGAACAGCTCGGTGATCGCGCCCCGTTGCGTCGCCTTCACCAGCATCGCGCGCTGGTTGGCGTCCGCCGACCACTTCCAGGCCGAGGAAGTGGGGTCCTCGTTGTTCCAGTCCTGCCAGAAGCCCTCGATCTGTTTGAAGCCCGGGATGTTCGGCGACTTCACCATCGTCTCGCCGCCCACGCTGTTCCAGCTGCACGCGCCGAGGTTGTAGCGGGCGATGTTGAGGCCCAGGCCGGGGAGGGAACGGCCGTTGTACGTCACCGACTTGGTGGTGAAGAAGAGGTCCGCGAAGTCGTCCCGGGCGCCGAAGACGTTGGCCCACCAGGCGAGGGAGGTGCCCCAGCCTTCCCAGGTGCCGTATGTGGTCGAGGGGGTGACGGCGATGGTGGCGTCCGCGTGTGCGGTGCCGGTCGCCAGGGCGCTGCCGAGGAACGTACCGCCTGCTGCGGACAGCAGGGTTCTGCGTCGTATCACGGCTCCTCCGTAGGGGAACTCGGCGGAATTCAGGGGGATTCGGGGCAGGCGCCGGTCACCCCCCGGCCCGGCGTCGCGGGTTGCCCCGTCGATGGCATCGAGAAGCATCGGGTGTGGCGGGTGGGTTGTCGAGAGTTATGGCGAACCTTTCTCAAACCCGTGTACGAAGTCTCGGACGCACGCGGAGGAGTGATCCTGTATAACGAAGAGCAGGACATACACATGTACGAGAGGAGGGGCCGCCGCCGATGATCCGCCGTTGGGTGAATCCGCGTGCCGCTCTCGTACTGCTCTTCCTGGTCCTGGAATTCGCGCTGCTGGACGCCGGCAGTCTCACCGCCACCGTCGCGTTCGCGGCGACCGCCGCGGCCTCGGCCGCGCTCGCGGTCTGTGCCGTCATCGCCTCGCGCTGCGCGCCCGCCGTGCCACGCACCCGGGTACGTACGGCCATCCGCGACCGGGACCTCCGTACGGCCTTCCTGCCGCAACGCGACCCGGACGCCAAGGGGCGCCCCCGGCCCCGGGCACCCGGACACGCCCTCCGGGCGACCTTCGCGTAGGGGCACAAGCACGTAACCGACCCCGCGCGGGTCGTCATGCCGTCATCACTGACTTCCGGCACGACGAGACCCCCGGAGGGCTCACGCATGTCCGTCTTCGCCAACCTGGTCGAGCACCTCGCCGACCTGCTCCAGCCGTTGTTCGGCGCCTCCGCGGCCGCCGCCGCGATCGTCCTGTTCACCGCGCTCGTACGACTTCTCGTCCACCCCCTGTCACGGGCCGCAGCGCGCGGCCAGAAGGCCCGGACCGCGCTCCAGCCGAAGATCGCCGAGCTGCGGAAGAAGCACGGGAAGAACCCCGAGAAGCTCCAGAAGGCCGTGCTGGAGCTGCATGCCGAGGAGAAGGTGTCGCCGCTGGCCGGCTGTCTGCCCGGGCTGCTCCAGGTGCCCGCGTTCTTTCTGCTCTACCACCTGTTCTCCAGCGACACGATCGGCGGGCGGGCCAATGAACTGCTCGGCCATGAGCTGTTCGCCGCGCCGCTGGGTGAGCGGTGGACGGACGCGCTCGGGGCAGGGAGTGTGCTGAGCGGGGCCGGGCTCGTGTACGCCGGGCTGTTCGTGATCGTCGCCGGTGTCGCGGCGTTCAGCTACCGACTGAGCAAGCGGATGATGGCCGCGAGTCCGGCCCTGCCGGCCGGTGACGGTGCGCCGGTGCCGGGGCTCGGGGTGGTGACCAAGGCGATGCCGTTCATGTCCTTCTTCACGCTGGTCACCGTGGCCGTGGTGCCGCTGGCCGCCGCGCTGTACGTCGTGACCAGTACGACGTGGAGTGTCGTCGAGCGGGCCGTGCTGTACCGGTGACCAGGCGACCGGGGTCCAGTACGTGAACCGGGTATTGCGGAGTGGACCGCCAGCTTGGAGGATCGACCAGTCCTCCGATCGCTGTCCCCGCCGCATCCGGGTCGCGCGCATCGGCGGGCGCCCTCGATCTAGGGAGACGTGATCATGAAGCTGCTGCGAGTCGGTACGGCGGGGGCGGAGCGGCCCGCGCTGCTCGACGCCGAGGGGACCCTGCGGGACCTGTCGGGCGTCGTCGCGGACATCGACGGCGCGCTGCTCGCCGACGAGGCCGCACTCGGCCGGGTGCGGGCCGCCGTGGACGCCGGTGAGCTGCCCGTCCTGGACGCGACCGGGCTGCGGATCGGACCGCCGCTGGGCCGGATCGGCAAGATCGTCTGCATCGGGCTGAACTACCACGACCACGCGCGCGAGACGGGAGCCGAGCCACCCGCCGAGCCGGTCGTCTTCATGAAGGCGCCGGACACGGTCGTCGGGCCGCACGACACGGTGCTCGTGCCGCGCGGGTCCGTGAAGACCGACTGGGAGGTCGAACTGGCCGTCGTCATCGGGCGTACGGCCAGGTATCTGGAGTCCGCGGAGGAAGGGCTCGCGCATGTCGCCGGGTACGCGGTGGCGCATGACGTGTCCGAGCGGGAGTTCCAGATCGAGCGGGGCGGGACCTGGGACAAGGGCAAGAACTGCGAGACGTTCAATCCGCTGGGGCCGTGGCTGGTGACGGCGGACGAGGTGCCGGATCCGCAGAGCCTGTCCCTCAAGCTGTGGGTCAACGGGGAGTTGAAGCAGGACGGGACGACGGCTGAGCAGATCTTCGCTGTGGGGGAGGTCGTGCGGTACCTGAGTCAGGTCATGACGCTGTACCCGGGCGACGTGATCAATACGGGGACGCCGGCGGGAGTTGCCATGGGGGAGCCTGAGCCGAAGCCGTATCTCAGGGCCGGGGATGTGGTCGAGCTGGAGATCGAGGGGCTTGGGCGGCAGCGGCAGGAGTTCAAGGACGCGTAGGGCTGAGTGACGCCCTGGGGGCGGGGAGCTGTCGTTCGGTCGGCGGCTCCCCGCCCGGCGTTTGGCGCGCATATTGCCGGTCGGGGGTGCGCCCCCAGCGCAGTTGTGCGCCATGGGAGCGCGCGCAAGGTGCGCGCTCCTATTCGGACACTCATGGCGCTCAATGTGTGGAAATCAGCCAGTACGGTTGGCGTGCGGGTGGGCTGATTCATGGCGCGCTCCAGGGGCGGCTTTTGCGTGGGGGGTTCGCACCCTGACGCTGAACGGGGGGAGCGCCGTGCGGGTACTCGCCGAGCGGTACGAGCTGATCGAAGAAGCAGGACGTGGCGGCATGGGCCAGGTCTGGCGCGCCACGGACCGGGAGCTCGGCCGTCTGGTCGCCGTGAAGCTACTGCCGCCGGAGCTGACCAGGCACGAGGAGTTCCGGGTCCGGTTCCGCCGGGAGGCCCGTACCGTCGCCTCGCTCAGCCACCGCAACATCGCCGTCCTGCACGACGTCGGTGAGGACGTCCGGGACTCCGAGACGACTCCTTTCCTCATCATGGAGTTCATCGAAGGCCGCACCCTGGCGGACGCACTGGCCGAGGGGCCGTTCGAGGTCGAGCGGGCGCTCGACGTCAGCCAGGGGATCGCCGAGGCCCTGGCCCACAGCCACGGGCGGGGCCTGGTTCACCGGGACATCAAGCCTTCCAACGTCATGCTCACCTCCGAAGGCGACGTCAAGGTCCTGGACTTCGGGATCTCCAAGGTGGTGGCGGAGACCACTACGCGCCTGACCGCGACGGGAATGACGGTCGGCACCCCCGCCTACCTGTCACCGGAGCAGCTGACGGGTGAAACGATCGACGGTCGCTCCGATCAGTACGCCACGGGCTGCCTTCTGTATGAACTGCTCACGGGACGCCCGCCTTTCATAGGCGACTCCTCGTTCGCCGTGATGCACCAGCACATCAGCAAGGAGCCCGTCGCGCCGTCCAGGCTGCGGCCGCAGATCCCGGCGGCGGTCGACGCCGTCGTGCTCCGGGCGCTGTCGAAGGACCGGGAGCAACGCTTCGCAGGCATAGGCGAGATGCAGCGGGCTCTGGCCCTCGCAGGGACAGAAGCCCCTGCCCTGCCGGTGGACCCTCCGGCCCCGCCGGCACCGGCCCCGGCACTCGGGGCGGGGCTCGGGCGGACGATGATGGCCGAACAGCAGACCCAGGCCGCGTCGATGCCGAAGCAGGCGGCTCCCGCCATCCCGGCGCATCCTGCCGCCCCCGCACCTCCCAGCGCCCCGGCACCTCCCACCACCCCGCCGCCTCCTGCCGTACCGGGCGAGACAGCGACCACCCAGGGCGATCAAGCACCGGCCGCACCATCTGCGGCGACCGCCACCGGTCCCGACCAGACAGACTCCGCCGTCACGCCGTCCGCGCGCAGATGGCGTCACCTTGCGGCCGGGAACCGCGTCGTCGCCCTCCTGGGGATCGTGGTCTCGGCCGTGGTCGTCCTCGGCTACCAGGACCTTCAGCCGGGGAGCGGCTACCTCTTACCGTTGTCGGCGATCGTCGTCCTCGGGCTGGCCGCGTTCCGCTGGTGCCCCCTGACATCCGCTCTTCTGTGGTGGGGAGCCGGCGCCCTGGTCATCGCCGGCGTCACCGCCGGGGCCGCAGTCGAGGAGAGCGACATCGCCTCCGTGTCCGAAGCCGACTTCGACGGCCCTCTCTACTACTACGGCACCTACTACAAGGACTACTACGAACTGAACGAGGACCCTTCCGGCCACACGCTGTTCGAGGAGGGGTACGACGGAGAGTACGAGCCTGCGTCGGATCTGGTCTTCCTGGACTACACGGGGCACGAAACGATGTCCGTCCTGGCAGTGCCGGTCCTCGTTCTCGCTGTCCTGTGCCTGGTCCGGACTCTGCGGCCCCGGCGGCACTCGGCTCTTCTCGCGGCCTCCGGCATCACGCTGGCCGGGCTGGGGGTCAGCTGGCTGGCTGTCGGAACCGGTGCCCAGATGACAGCGTTCTCCGTCGCCTGGGGCCTCACGGCACTCGTGGCTCTCGTCCAGGAGTTGCGCGGCCGCGATCGCGGTTCGGGCCTGCGCCCCCGGCGCCGTCTCCGGTTCGTGGTCGCCGAGTAGACAGAAAGACAGGGCTCAGCTCATGACGTTCTTATGTGTGCGCAGAATCGCGGTAGCTGTACTGGTCGCGGCAATCGTCGCGGGGTGCGGAGGAGGTTCTGGAGAATCCCCTCCGCCCAGTCCACCGCGTTCCACGGAATCGGCTGACGAGACCCCCGATCCACCGCCACCCACTGAAACGACGGCCGACAGCACAGAGCCGCCCTCGCCCACGCCACCGGAAACCCCGCCACCAGCGACATTCGAAGCGCCGAAGGGATCCGTTCCGAGCGAACTGGTCGGCGAATGGGACGGGGACGGCACGGCCGTGCGCTTCGACAAGATCCGCTTCTTCGACGACGGCGGTGTGAGCCTCATCTACAACAACGGCCGCGTGCTCGAGGGGACAGCGGTTGTCAAAGGCACCTCCATGACTCTGTACGTGCCGATAGGTCCCATCCCGTACGAGTACTGGTCGATCGAGGAATTCGACGCCGGCTATGGATACGTCTTCGAGAATCTGAAGCTGGACGGGATCAGTTATGTCCGTCAGATCGCCGGTGGCTGACGTGGTCGTCACCGGTGCGGTCCGTGCGGTGCTCTGCGCCACCGTGCTGCTCGGGAGCGTCACGGCTTGCGTCTCACGAGGTGACCCGCCCGGCCCGGCGCCCACATCCACGACAGCCTCACCCACGCCGGCGCCGCCGCGGACCACCGATGCCGCCACGGGTGAACAGGTGCTCCCTCAGTCCTTAGTCGGGACATGGCGGAGCGACACGAAGAACAGTGACGCCAGCCTCACCTACAGCTTCCGGGCCGACGGCGACTACACGTTCGTGGGCGTCCTCGCGTACGACTCCCCGGACGGCATCGTCCAGGTCACCCGCACCTCGGAAGGCTCGGCACGGGTCGAAGGGGCGCACCTCGTCCTGAAACCCGAGAAGGCCGCCACATCCCGCGGGGACCCGGGCGATCCTGAGGGCGACTTCGCGGCGAGGCCCGCTGCGCCCACTGCCGAGCGTCACACCTGGGAGGTGACGGGCGATGCCCTCGCTCTCACCGACAAGAAAGGGCTGCGGGTCACGTACGAGCGGGGATCGCGGTGAACCCGTCGACCTCACGGTTCAGTCTCCGCATCCGGATCCAGATCTGCCTGCTCGCCGTCATCGCCGTGGCGACACCCCTGTCCGCCTGGGCGTTCAGCGAGGCGTCCGGAACGTACCAGGACGCGGTGCGTCAGGAGATCACGCGTCAGGAGACGCTGCTGGACGATGTGCGCAAGGTGTACACCGACGACGCGCGTCTCGCCTTCGACGTGGCCGCGGCCTCGGCGCGCGCAGACGCACTGCGACCGATCCGTCATGAGGGCAGGACTGCCGCGGCGGAGTACGAGATCGCCGCCCAGACCGCGTTCACTCTGCGCGGCGCGGCCGATTCCGGGAGTTTTCTGCACGACGCCTACCGGCACAAGAACCTCGGCTACGACCTGCCCCGCCGACTCGGGGACCTGCAACGGGACAAACCCAAGCCCTACGGACTCGCTCCAGAGACGACGATGCGGTCCGGGGACACGTGGGTCATGTGGGGGCTCGTGTTCGCCGGGCTCGTCGGAATGGCCGTGATCGCCGGTGTGGCCGCCGCGAACGTCGTGCGGCCACACTCCCTGCGCAGGCCGCCGGGTCCTGACCGCCGGCGCGTTGTCAGGGGTCTGCAGCTGATCCCTCAGCCGGCTGTCGTTCCGAGCGGTGAGAGCCGCCCCGCTGCGCTGCTAGGTCTGTTCATCGTGGTTCTGCTGATGGTGCTTCCCCTCGGGGGGATCTACGCGTCGGGTGTCGAACAGCGGGCCCAGGCCGAGGCGGCCCGCAAGGCGACCCAGCTCGGTACCGCTGCCCTGGCCTACGGTCAGCGCACGGCATTCCTGGACGGAAGCCGCCGAACCGCAGAGCTCACCGAACTCCAGGCGATGGCCCGCGAACGCGCCTCGCTGGAAACCGGGGTCACACCCGCTCAAGCACGGCACGAGCGAGTGGTGGCCGTGGTCGAGACACGTGCCGCGGAGCGTGTGCGCAAGATCGCCGACTACATGGGGCGTCCTCCCACACGTGCCGACCGAGTCGACGCCGCGGCGGTGAGGGCCTTGGGTAACGAATCCGAGCACCTGTCGTCTGGTCTTCGGGCCGAACAGAAGCGTCAGGTGAGCCTGGCGGAGCAGGCCAGCAGCCGCGGCCTGTATCTCGGCGCGGCTGCCGCCCTCGCAGCCGTGGCGGAGATGCTGGCCGCCGCCGCTGTCTCCGACGGGCGCCGGAGGTGGCTGGTGTGGCCTGGGACCGCCGCGGGATGCTCGATCCTTCTGACGGCCTTGGCCCTGATCTGAACCACGCCCGACAAGGGTCAGCCGAGCAGAGCCGCCAAGTCGCGCCACGCCTTCCTCGGGAGGGTGTCCTTCGGGGAGTCGTCGATCAGTTGGAGGGCGAGGTGGTCCGCGCCCGCCTCGAAGAATGAGTCGATCTTGGCGCGGATCGCCGTCTCGTCGCCCCAGGCGAACAGGGCGTCGATGAGGCGGTCGCTGCCGCCGTCGCGCAGGTCGTCCTCGGTGAAGCCGTGCCGGAGGAAGTTGTTGGTGTAGTTCGGCAGCGAGAGGTAGAAGGCGATGAAATCGCGGGCCAGGGTGCGGGCGCGGGTCGGGTCCGTCTCCGGGACCACGCCCAGTTCGGGGGCGAGCAGCGGGCCCTCGCCGAGGAGTTCCCGGGCGTGGGCGGTGTGCTCGGGGGTGACCAGATAGGGGATCGCGCCTGCGGAACGGTCGCGGGTCAGCTTCAGGCTCTTCGGGCCGAGGGCGGCCAGGACTCGGCGGTCCGCGGGCACCCCGGCGGCGTCCAGGCCGTCCAGGTAGGCGACGAGGGCCGAGTACGGGCGGCGGTACTGCTCCGCCAGCTTGGCGTGGCTGACGCCGAGGCCCAGCAGGAAACGGCCGGGGTGGGCGGCCTCCAGCTCGGCGAAGCTCGCGGCGGCGGCGTCCGCCTCGTGCTGCCAGATGCTCTGGATGCTGGTGCCGACGGTGAGCCGGGAGGTCGCCTCGATCAGCGGGGCGGCGTTCGCGGCCGAGCTGCTGCCGCCCAGCCAGACGGCGCCGTAGCCGAGTTCCTCCAGTTCAGCGGCGGCCTCGGCGAGTTCGCCGCGCCGGTCCGGGTCCTCCGAGCGCAGGCCCACGCTCCAGATGCCGTACCGGCCGACGGTCTCCTTCAGGGCAGTGGTCATCGGTTGCGATCCCTCCGGTTGGGCGCCGTGCTTGATCACGCGTACGCGGGTGCCAACCGGAGGGGGCCGGTGATGATTCCGCGGAGCCCGGAGGGCGTTCAGGCGGAGCGGTGCGCCAGGCTCTCCAGGGCGGCCACCGCCTGGCCGGCGTGCTCGTACGGGACGAACAGGTGGTCGTGATGGAACCCGGCGACGACATTGCAGCTCAGGCCGGCGTCGGCGAGTTCCCGCGAGACCGCGGCGGTCAGCCCGACCGCCTCGAGCGCGGAGTGGATACGCAACGTGATCCAGCCGGCGACGTAGTCGTACGCCAGCCCCACCGCATCCGCCTCCTCGAGCGGCACCACCAGGGTCAGGCCCTCGGGCTCGGCGACCGTGACCACAGGGGAGATGCCGGAGGGCACACCGCCCTTGATTGTTGTGAACACATAGCGGCCCGCCTTCAGCTCGGGACGCATGCCGCTCAGCAGTTTCCGCAGATCACTCTCACCAGACACGATCATCACCCTACGGCCGCGCGTCACGGCCGCAGGGTGCGCGACAGGCCCTAGCGGTCCAGGAACTGCTCCAGCGCCTCCACCACGAACCGGTGGTCCTGGAGCTGTGGCAGGCCGGACACCGTCACCGCGCCGATCACGCCCACGCCCTCGACGGTGATCGGGAAGGAGCCGCCGTGGGCCGCGTAGGTGTCGGGGTCGAGGCGTGAGGACTCCTCGAACGTCGTGCCCTTGGCGCGGAAGCGAGCGCCCACCAGGTAGGAGGCGGAGCCGTAGCGCTCCACGACCCGGCGCTTGCGGGCGATCCAGGAGTCGTTGTCCGGGGTGGAGCCGGGCAGCGCCGCGTGGAAGAGCTGCTGGCCGGCGCGGTGGATGTCGATGGCGAGCGGGGCCTGTCGCTCCCGGGCCAGTTCGACGAGGAGCGAGCCGAGCGCCCAGGCGTCGTCGTGGCCGAACTGGCGGAAGACCAGGCGGCGTTCCTGCGTCTCCAGTTCCTCCAGGCTCGGCGTGAGCTCCGGCTGGAACTTGGGGCCGAGTTCCTGGTGGTGGGAAGGGTTGCTCTTGTGTGTCACAGGGTCACCGTCACCTTCTCGCGGGCCGAACGGCGGGCGGCCTCCAGTACGTCCAGGGCGGCAGCCGCCTCCAGCGCGGTCACCGGGTTGGGGCCGCCCTCGAGCAGGGCCTTCGCCACGGCCGCATAGTAGGCGGGGTAGTCCCCGGGGAGGGTCGGTTCGGGGCGGCCGCCGCCCGTCACGGGGGATTCTCCGGAGCCCACGCGGCCCCACTCCGACTCGGGCTCGACGCCCCAGCCGGGCCCGGGGCGCAGGCCGTCGCGGAGTGCCGCCTCCTGGGGGTCCAGGCCGTACTTGACGTAGCCGGCGGTGGAGCCGAGGACGCGGAAGCGGGGGCCGAGCTGGGCGGTCGTCGCGGAGACGTAGAGGTGGGAGCGGACGCCGTTGGTGTGCGTGATCGCGATGAACGTGTCGTCGTCCGTCTCGGCGCCCGCGCGGCGGATGTCCGACTCCGCGTAGACGGAGGCCGCCGGGCCGAAGAGGGCCAGGGCCTGGTCGACGACATGGCTGCCGAGGTCGTAGAGCAGACCTCCGATCTCTGCGGGGTCGCCGGACTCCCGCCAGCCGCCCTTCAGTTGCGGGCGCCACCGCTCGAAGCGGGATTCAAAGCGCCAGACGTCGCCCAGCTCGCCCTCGCTCAGCAGCTTGCGCAGGGTGAGGAAGTCGTTGTCCCAGCGGCGGTTCTGAAAGACGGAGAGAAGCAGGCCGCGCTCCTCGGCGAGGGCGGCCAGCTCGCGGGCCTCGGCCGCCGTGCCCGCGACGGGCTTGTCGACCACGACCGGCAGACCGGCCTTGAGGGCGGTGCGGGCGAGCGGCACGTGCGTCTTGTTCGGGGACGCGATGACGATCAGGTCCAGCTCGGCGGCCCGGTCGAACAGCTCGTCCGGGGTGGCGGCGAAGCGCACGTCCGGGAACTCGGCACGGGCCTGCTGCTGCCGTTCGGGGTTCGAGGTGACCACCGTGTCGAGGGTGAGGCCCTCGGTGGCGGCGATCAGCGGGGCGTGGAAGACGGAGCCGGCGAGGCCGTAGCCGACGAGGCCGACGCGGAGGGGCGAGCCGGGCGCTGTGCCGGGGCCCGTGCCGAGGGGAGTGCCAGTCATGGCACCCACTTTCGCAACGCTGTTGCCAAAGTGCAAGCGCCGGGGACAATGGGGGGCGTGAACAGGGCGGACGACCGTACGGGCGGGATGGGCGGCATGCGGGGCACCGGAGGTGGGGTGAATCTGCTCGCCCTGCGCAGTCACAACGCAGCGCTGGTGCTCGACCTGCTGCGGAGGGCCGGAGCCGACGGCATCAGCAGGCTCGAACTCGCCGAGCGGACCGGGCTCACCCCGCAGGCGGTCAGCAAGATCACGGCCCGGCTGCGGGAGGACGGCCTCGCGGCGGAGGCCGGACGACGGGCCTCCACGGGGGGCAAGCCGCGGACCGTGCTGCGGCTGGTGCCCGAGGCGGGGCACGCGGTCGGCGTCCATCTGGACCGGGACGAGGTCCGTGCCGTGCTGGTGGATCTGCGGGGAACCGTGGTGGGGGAGCGGCGGGCCCCGCTGGACCTCGGGGCCGGGGCACCGGCCGTGCTGACGGCGGTGACGGAAGCGGTGCGGGAGACGGTGGCCGGGGTGCTGCCGGCCGGCCTCGACGAGGCGCTGCTGGGGGCCGGCGTCGCGCTGCCCGGGCCGCTCGACCATGGCCGGGGGGTGCTGCACCGGGTGACCGGATTCCCGGAGTGGGACGGCTTTCCGCTGCGGGAGGCGCTGGCGGAGCGGCTCGGGGTGCCGGTGGTGGTCGACAAGGACACCAACGCGGCGGCGCTGGGCCTGGCCGCCGGGGGCGAGGGCGGCTCCTTCGCCTATCTGCACCTCGGCACGGGCCTGGGCGCCGGTCTGGTGATCGGCGGGACCGTGCACCGGGGGGCCAGGACCGGGGCCGGGGAGTTCGGCCACCAGGTGATCCAGCTCGACGGCCCGCCCTGCACCTGCGGCGACCGCGGCTGCGTCGAGGCGCTGTGCCTCGATGCCGTGGCGCGCGGCGACACGGGGGAGGCGGCCCGGGTCCTGGGCGCCGGGGCGGCGAACCTGGTGGGTCTGCTCGACATCGACGTCGTCCTGCTGGGCGGCCGCACGGTGGCCGCGGCTCCGGAGGCGTTCGTACGGGGGGTCGGGACGGTGCTGGAGGCCTGGGCCCGGCGGACGGGCCAGCGGGCCGTGCCGGTGCGGGTCGCCCCCGGGGGCGGGCGAGCCGTGGCGGTGGGGGCGGCTCAGCTGGTGCTGGGGCCGGTGTTCGGGCGTGGGGGCGGGTGAGGGGAACTGGTGCGGATCGAGCTCTCGGCGGGGAAGAGCCGTGCCAGGTGGTAGTCCAGGACCTTCCGCACGTCCGTGAGGGAACGCCGCTCGTACAGGACGTCCAGGCCCAGCCCGACGGCTCCCGACACCAGCAGGTCGGCCTCGTGCGCGCGGTCGATGCCCAGGGCTGTGAGTCCCGCCGCCTCGCCCACCCCGATGAGGTCCGCGACGAGTCGTTCCAGCGGCTGCTCGGCGGCCAGGAAGACCGCCGCGAGTTCGGGGTCGGTCAGGCTCCGTGCGTAGTACGCCGTGAACACGCGCAGGGCGAAGGCCCGTTGCTCGTCCAGCGGCAGGAACTCGTCCAGCACCGCACGCAGCAGCGCGGACGGCTCGGTCGTGTCGTACGGGATGCGCCCCTGGGCCAGCCGCTCGTTCTCCTCGTGCAGCAGGCGCAGCGCGTCGACCAGCAGGGCGTGCTTGGAGTCGAAGTGGTACTGCACGACCCGCAGCGACACCTTCGCCTCCGCCGCGATCCTGCGCATGCTCGCCGCGTCCAGCCCCTGCCGGGCCGCGATACGCCACACCCCCTCGGCGATCCGGCGCCGTTGCCGCGCCCGGACCTCCGACGGCCGGGACACGGGCGGCGTGCCCGGCTCGGGCAGCGGCTGTCTGCGCCGGCGGTAGGCCCGCGCCTGGCAGCTCCGGGAGCAGTAGACCGGCGGGCGACCCCGGCTCGGACGGGCCGTGGGGTTGCCGCACACCGGGCACGTCCGCTTCTTTTCGTCACGCACCCTCTCACGATAGCCCGCCCTTGAAAGTGTGACGTAAATCGGAAATCGAGGGTGGTAAGAGGCTAATACGCATTCGCCGATTGGTACGTTCGTAACGTCAACTCGTCGCTCCCGCTGGAGGGGAAGCCCATGAAGTACGACGTCCTTCAGGTTCTCGGCATGGTGCTGCTGGTCGCGTGCGCCCAGGCGCTCGTCCGGCTCCTCGTCGACGACGGTGAGCGAGGGCTGCTGGGCGGGCTCCCCGGTGGCTTCCTTCCGCTGCTGCTGGCCTACGCGGTGCTCACCGCCGCCGGTGTCCTTCTGACCGGCTGGTCCCACTCGCGCGCGAAGGCTCTGGGGCGCCGCTAGGGCAGGGCCTCCCGGACCTCGGACGCTGCCCCCAGGTGTGCGCGTACGGGCATGTTCATCCAGCGGCGGTTTCGGTAGACGTGGATCGGTTGGTCGGCTGAACGGTCGATCGGCTGTCCGGTTCCGGGGAGAAGGAGAAGACATGCGGGCCGTCCACCAAGGGCATGCCGGTGCGGCCGGCCGGTCAGCGGGCGGATCCTCCGTCAGGCCACCGGCGTCACCGCTGAGCGCGGCCTGGATCCGGCATGTGCAGCGCGTGGCCGCGGCGGGCCACGACACCCGTGAGGCGGCACCCGAGGCCGAGCACGCCCAGGTGCAGCGGGCCGCCCTCGACCGGGCCCTCGGTTCCCCGGCCAGGCCCATGGAGCCGGGCCTGCGCTCCGAGATGGAGCAGCGCTTCGGCGGTACGGACTTCAGCGGCGTCCTCGTGCACGACGGGCCCGCGGCACGCGAGTCGGCGGCGGTCCTGGAGGCCAAGGCGTTCACCAGCGGTCGTCATGTCGTCGACGGCGGCGGGATGACCAAGAAGGACTGGGCGCACGAACTGGCCCACTTCGAGGACCAGCAGACGGGACCCGTACCGGGCACGGACAACGGGGCGGGCGTCAGCATGTCCACCCCGGGCGACGCGGGCGAACGCCACGCGGAGACGAAGGCGGACCGGGTGATGAGCGGGCCGGCGCCCGTACAGCGCACCGCCAGTACAGAGAAGGCCGCGGCCGCCGGCTGCCCGGGCGGGGACGGCTGCGGCGACGGGGCCACGGCGGTCCAGCGCCTCCACGTCATCAAGGCCGGCTCCACGGAGTACCCCAAGAAGCAGCCCGACTCCGACGACTTCTTCGTCGGCCAGGACACCAACGACCAGGGCAGCTGGTACGACGAGCGCTCTCGTTACGCGCCGCCCAAGCCTCACCTGGTCTACGCGGGCGAGGTGGACCTCGCCGTGTCGGACAAGTTCGACCTGGCCGTGGAACACGCCGGCGGCGGCAAGGAACCGAAGAACTTCTTCGCCACCGACAAACAGCTCAGCGCGTCCATCAAGAACCTCCCCGGCGCCGGCCAGAAGCGCGGGCTCTCGCTGTCGAAGACCGGCCGGACCCTGACCATCGAGGGGTCGGACCGCAAGGTCGTCCTCTACGAGGTCGAGCCCAAGTACCGCAAGGAGAAGGGCGGCGAGAAGACCAAGGGCCTCGACGTCCTCACGCCGCAGCGCTGCAACGCCATGGTCGGATGGGTGACCGGGAACCAGTCCATGTACCGCGAGGCGGACAACCGCTACTGGGAGACGATCGAGCAGTTCCTCGCGCGCATGGAGCCCGGGGGCGGCTGGCAGGGTCAGTTCCAGGAGGCCATCGACGGCGGCGACCCGGCCGGATACGACCGGATCACCTTCGGTATGAGCGGCCGCTTCCAGCAGCTGGTCCGGGAGTCCCCCGAGAACGCCGAACGGGTGCTCCAGGACCTGGAGGCCAACCAGCACGCCGCCATCCCCAGGGTCGGCGACGGCATGGTGACCATGGCACGGCCGGACGCCGAGCAGCACGAGGCGCGTAAGGAGGCCCGGCGCGAAGGCTCCGACAACTACATGGACTACCACTACGGCGGTGTGGTCGCGGTGAGCGGCAGCGACTACATCACCATGGAGAACTACGCGCGCGAACAGCACGACGACAGCATGCCCACCCTCGACCGCAACGATCCGCTCTGGTACTTCCGGATGTACGGCAAGGAGGCCGGCCGGACCTGGCACGAGGGGTGGACCGGCTCCGCCGACAACGGGTTCCTGGGCGCCACGCTCACGCTGACCCTGCGCCGCTGAGAAGGGCCGCTGGTGCCGCCGGCGCAGAAACCACCCGACCCCAAGGTCGTCGAGCATCTCCGGCACGCCCAGCGGTGCGCCGGCAACGCGGCCGTCGTCCGTATGCTCCGCGCCGGAGGGAGCGGCACGGCCTGAGACCCGCTCCCGGGGGCCGGCTGTCCGCCGACCGGGCGGATCCGCACCGCCGTTCGGGGGCCGTTCCGGGCCGCGTCGCTCGCGAACGCCCCCATCCGGCAATGTCACATGTCCATGCGACTCTGCACGCCCGCTCACCTCTGCCTGGCGGCGGCAGCCGCCGTCCTGCTCCCCGGTGCTCACCCGGCGTACGCGGACGATCCGGCGCCCGCCTGCGCCGCGCCCGACGACCACACCTTCCCGCTCACCACCCGCATCCACGGCGGGCCGGACTCCTACGCGGCCGGGGGCGGGTACGGGACCTGGTACCTCGACCTGACCAACACGACCGACCGGACCTGCACCGGAATCCACCCCGTCGTCGTGCTCGTGGACGACAAGCGGGCCCTGGAGCCCTCCCAGCCCCGGCTGGAGTTCTTCGAGGGCACGCGGTCCCACACGGCGCGGTTCGAGAAAACCGGCGAGGACGAACTCGTCGGGGCGCTGGCCGACGACGAGGGCCGGTTCGCCGGGTTCACCGTCGGGCCGGGAAAGACCGTCACCGTGCAGGTACGGCTCGCGGTCACCTCGGACGCCGTGCCCAACCAGGTCACCGCCAACGCCGCCGTCGTACAGCGGCACGACGACGACGGAGACTGGGTCGGGCAGTCCAACGACTACCGGTTCGGCATCGCGAGTGATGCCCCGGTCGACGGCGGTGACGGGGAGATCGACGGCGGCACCGACTCCCAGCCGGAGACCGAGCCGGAGCCGGAGGCCTCGGTCCCGCCCCGCGAGGACCGCTTCCCGTTCGCCGAGGAACTCGCCCGCACCGGGATCGGCGTCCGGGTCGCCGCGGCCGCGGCGGCGCTGCTGCTCACCGGGGGCGGCATGCTGCTCCTGGCACGCAGGCGCCGCTGAGGCGGCCGTACCGCGGTGCGGGTCCCTGTGCGCCGTCCCGCCCCTCGGGACGCCGTGACCGGCCCATTCCACATGATCCGGCCACTGTTTAGGCTTGGTCGCACGCTGGACCGGACTCGTACGGCAGGAGATCCCGCACATGGCAGACCGCAAGCCCATCGAGTCGTGGCTCACCGACATGGACGGTGTGCTCATCCACGAGGGCGTACCGATCCCCGGCGCCGACGCCTTCCTGAAGAAGCTGCGCGAGTCGGGGAAGCCCTTCCTGGTCCTCACCAACAACTCGATGTACACCCCGCGCGACCTGCATGCCCGGCTGCGACGGATGGGCCTGGACGTGCCGATCGAGAGCATCTGGACCTCGGCCCTGGCCACCGCCCAGTTCCTGGACGACCAGCGGCCGGGCGGATCGGCGTACGTCATCGGCGAGGCGGGGCTGACCACCGCGCTGCACGACATCGGCTACATCCTCACCGACCACGAGCCGGACTACGTCGTCCTCGGCGAGACCCGCACATACTCCTTCGAGGCCATGACGAAGGCGGTGCGGCTCATCCTCGGCGGCGCCCGCTTCATCTGTACCAACCCCGACGAGACCGGCCCCTCCACCGAGGGCCCGCTGCCCGCGACCGGCGCGGTGGCGGCGCTGATCACCCAGGCGACCGGCAAGAAGCCGTACTTCGCGGGCAAGCCGAACCCCCTGATGATGCGGACCGGGCTGAACGCGATCGGGGCGCACTCGGAGTCCAGCGCGATGATCGGCGACCGCATGGACACCGACGTGCTGGCCGGCATGGAGGCCGGGATGCAGACGTTCCTGGTGCTCACCGGCCTGACCCGGCCCGACCAGGTCGAGGACTTCCCGTACCGGCCCTCGCAGGTCCTGGACTCCATCGCGGACCTCGTCGACCGGGTCTAGACGGCCGGGCCCACAAGGGCAGCGCGGCCAAACCCGTCGCCACCCGTTCGGAGCAGTCGCCGCGTTCCTGAGGATGCGTCGGCCCACCGTGCGGGGGAGGCTCCAGGCATCTGGAGGTTCACGATGGGTTCCCTGAGGTTCACTCTCTGTACGAGCGTCCTGGTCGCGGCGGCCCTCACCCCGGCGGCGTTCGCGGCGGACCCGGGGGGCGTCTCGGTGACCCCGGCGACCCCCGCACCCGGCAGTGACGTCGCGCTCCGTGTGACCGGCTGCGCGGCGCGGACGGCCGTCGCCGCCTCGGCGGCGTTCGTCGCGGACGCCCCGCTGACCGTCACCGACGGTGAACTCATCGGCGAGAGCCGCGTGCCCTCCACGCTCAAGGCGGGGACGTACACCGTGAAGATCACCTGCGGGGGCGCCGAACGGACCGGCACGCTCACCGTCGGGGAGAGCAGGGAGAGCAGGGAGAGCAGGGAGAGCAGGGAGAGCCGGGAGAGCCGGGAGGGTGCGGGCCCGTCTGCGACCAGGGCCGCGACCGGGGCCGCCGGGCAGCCACCCGCGCCGGGAACGGGCGGGCGGCAGCCCCTGCCCGAGGGCGGCGGGGCATCACCCGAGTCCGAGTCCGAGCCCGAGTCCGAGCTCGAGCCCGAGCTCGAGTCCGAGCCCGAGCTCGAGCCCGAGTCTGAGCTTGAGTCCGACCCCCTGCTCGATCCCGGGCTCGAGGACGAAGGCCGGTCGTCCGCCTCCCGGCGGCCCGGCGCGCACGCCTCGCCCGTCGCTCCCGTCGAGGCCGGCGGTGGCGGCGCCGCCCACCTCGTCGCCGCCGAGGACCGAGGCGCCGGGCCCGGCGCCGCGCAGGGCGTGATCGGCCTGGTCCTCGCGGGAGTGGCCGCGGTGGCCGTCGCGCTGGACAGTGTCCGCCGGAAGCGCGGAACGGACCGACCATGACCGACCTCGACCTGGACCGGGTGCGCAGACGCCCCTCGGGCACCGGCCGCCTGCTGGCCGGTGTGGCGTGGGTGGTGCTGCTGCTCGGGCTCTGGCTCTGGGGCCGCGAGGTGACCGACGTACGGCACGGCATCTCCGCGCCCACCACGGGCGACATGGCCGCGGCCGGACGCCCCCCGGACGTGAAACTGCCCCCGGCGCACCGCCCGCTGGGCGACGCGCTGCCGCAGCGCGTCGACATCCCCGGCATCGGCGTCCAGGCACCGGTGGTGGCGCGCGGCCTGGACCGGCGCGGGGCGCTCGATCCGCCGCCGTACGACCAGCCGGGCGTGGTCGGCTGGTACGCGGGCGGGACGGCACCCGGGGCGCCGGGGACCGCGCTGCTGGTCGGGCACGTCGACAGCGAGACCAGGCCCGCCGTCTTCTACAAGGTCAGCGCCCTGCGGCCGGGCCAGACGATCCGGGTGATCCGGGCCGACGCCAAGGTCGCCGAGTTCACCGTCGAGTCCGTCCAGGTCCTCACCCGGGACCGCTTCGACGCCCACCAGGCCTACGGTCCCCGCCGCTCGGGCCGGGCCGAACTGCGGCTGGTCACCTGCGGCGGCAGCTTCGACCGTACGACCGGCAGCTATACGGCGAACGTGGTGGTGTCGGCGTACCTCACGGGTACCGGACTGTGATGAGACGCCCACCGGACCGCGCTGAGACGCCACCTGACCCGGCCGACGACCCGCTCCCCCTGAAGTCGACGACCGGGCCGGTCCTCGACCACGCGCGCACGGGCTGCGGGAGTAACCCGGCGAACTGCGCGGGAGGCCACGGGAGCCACGGTGGGTGAAACTCTGGCCGGAGGCCGGGTCGTGCTGAGAAGACTGTAGAACCAAAGGGCCACCCGGGCCTAGAGGTTGAATACGTCAAGTCCCGATACGGTGGCTCTGCGTCATCCACCCAGGTGGGTTCCGCCTCGTGGGTGTCGCGGGACGTATGTCAGGATTGAGACTTGGAACGGTGCACCCAAGGGGGAGTTGGATGTACGGCAGCAGGGGGGCCGGGACGACCGCCGGGAGGCGGATGTCCGCAGTGGTGCTGGGGGCGGCACTGCTGATCACGGGGTGTTCCTCCTCCGACGGAGGAGACGGATCGGACGGCGGCGCGGACGCCGGCGCCGGGATCACCCAACAGCCCAAGGAAAAGGCCCCCTTCTGGGTCAACCCGGACGGCACAGCGGCACAGCATGTCGCCGAGCTGGAGAAGTCCGGCAAGAAGCAGGACGCCGAGCAGATCCGCAAGATCGCCGAGCAGCCCGTCGCCGAGTGGGTCGGCCCGGACGATCCGCGGGAACAGACCCAGGGCTTCACCGAGGCCGCCGACAAGGCCGGCCGTACGGCCCTGCTCGTGCTCTACAACATCCCGCACCGCGACTGCGGCCAGTACTCACAGGGCGGCGCCGCCGACGGCAACGCCTACCGCGACTGGCTCGACGGCGTGGCGGAGGGCATCGGCGACCGGTCGGCCGCCGTCATCCTGGAACCGGACGCCCTGCTGCACCTCGTCGACGGCTGCACGCCGGAGCAGTTCCACGAGGAGCGCTACGACCTGCTCAAGGGTGCCGTCACCAAGCTGAAGTCGCTGAAGAACACGAAGGTGTACCTGGACGCGGGCAACGCCGGCTGGGGGCACCCGGACCAGATCTTCGAGCCGATGAACCGGGCCGGCATCGAACAGGCAGACGGTTTCTCGGTCAACGTCTCCAACTTCTACTCCACCGACGAGTCCATCGCCTACGGCAAGCAGCTCTCCGCCAAGGTCGGGGGCAAGCACTTCGTCATCGACACCAGCCGCAACGGCAAGGGCCCCTACACCCAGGGCAAGCCGGACGAGCGCTGGTGCAACCCGCCCGGCCGCGCCTTGGGCGAGACGCCCACGACGAAGACGGCCGACCCGCTGGTCGACGCCTACCTGTGGGTCAAGCGCCCCGGCGAGTCGGACGGCGAGTGCAAGGGCGGCCCGAAGGCGGGCCAGTGGTGGTCGGACTACGCGCTGAAGCTGACCAAGGCCAGTTCCTAGAAGCCCGGGCAGACGTCGTCGACCTGGTCGGGGTCGACGGCGAGCTTCTTCTCCGCCTCGCTCAGCTCCCGCTGCGCGAGGGAGCACAGCCGGTCCATCCAGCGTTCGGGGGCGAGGGGGACGGTCGAGGTGCGTGAGCCGTCGACGATGGTGAGGGACTTGCCGTCGGTGCTCGGTGAGAGGACCGAGCCGTAGCCCACGTAGTAGCGGTAGGTCTCCTGACGGTCCGCCACGTCCCAGACGACCTGTTCGCCGGCGGCGGTGGTGGTGTGGAGCAGGCGGTCGCCGAGGAAGCGGCCGAGGTAGTGGACGCCGTTGGTGGTGAGGTACGGGAGTTCCTGCTTCTTCTCGACGTCCCACAGCTCCACCCGGCCGCCGGCGTACTGCATGGCGAGAACCTCGCCGTCGGGGGAGAGGGCGAAAGACTGGATCGACCGGTCATCGTCTTCCCTCTTGATCCACCTCTTGAGCTCGCCGGTGCGGAAGTCCCAGGTGCCGATCTCGGCGACGGTGCGCACCACCGCCTGGGGTGTGCCGGGCAGGGCGGTGGCGTACGTGCCGGCCGCCTCGTTGGCGAGCTGCGCCTGTTCCTGGACGGGCGGCCGGTAGATCTCGCCGTCCATACGACCGGTGTCGAGCCGCCAGCGGGAGACGTACGAGAGCCCCGAGATCACCGCGTGGTCGTTGTCGGAGAAGCTCAGGTTGATCCAGGACGGGGTGAGCCCGGTCCGGCGGTCCGCTCCCGGGGCCGTGATGCCCGGAGGGACCGGCAGCTCCAGGACGTGTTCCTCCTTCATCGAGCCGCCTTCGATCCGCCAGACGAGGACCGTCCGTTCGTCCTGGGCGACGGTCAGCATCCGTCGCCCGTCCGGGCTGAACGCGGCGTACAGACGGGCCAGCGGCCGGGACGGCCGCGCGGTCGCGAGGAGCCGGCGGTCGGCCAGGTTCCACAACTGCAGCCCTGTGCCGGCCGAGTCGACGACCGCCATTCTGCCGCTCGGCCCGTCCGGGGTGCGGATGCGGTTGATGAGGGAGTTGGAGTCGAAGGACGCGGGCGGCTCGACGCGTACGGTGACGATGCTGCCGCCGACGGAGACGGCGGCCCGCAGATCGTCCGGCGGACCGGCGAGCGCGACCGCCGGGGCGAACGAACGGCCGGTGATGTTCTCGTCCTGCGGAGCGGCGGCCGGGGTGTCGAAGGTGGACGGCCAGCCCTTCTCCAGATCGATGACGAGGAACCGCATCCGGCCGAGGTCGGTGCCGATGCGCCCGGTGGGATTGACCAGGTAGCGGCCGGTGGCGTCGAGCCGGGGTGTGTACAGCGGGCACAGGCCCGGGAAGCTGTCGTTGGCCCAGTTCTGGAAGAGCCGGGGCGTGCTGCCCAGCCGCCACGCCTCCAGCGCGCCCTGTTCGGTGCAGGTGACCAGGACGCGGCCGTTGCCGCTGACCGTGGCGGAGGCGGTGACGCGCTCGTCCCAGGGGCGGTGCCGCGAACCCCGGTCCAGGTCCCAGGAGACCAGCCGGCCACGCACGTCGTCGGACTCCGCCCCGGAGGGCACGATCCGGCCCACGACCGTGTCGTCCGCGGCGAACCAGGCCTGTGCGGTGTCCCAGCCCTTCGGCGGGGTGAGCGTGCGGCCCGTGCGGCGGCCGTCGTCGGCGTTCCACACGAGGACGCCCTCGTTCGGGATCGCGGCGAGGACCCGCTTCCGGTCCCCGTCGAAGCGCAGGTCGTAAGGGGCACGCGGGTTCTCCCGGACGGCCTCGCCCGTGCGCAGGGCGATCGTCCGGAACTTCTGCGAGCCGGGGGAGACCGGAATCCCGAGGGAGATCTGCCCCCAGTCACTCGCCCGGGCCACCCTCCGCCCGTCGGCCGACACGGCGATCCGCTCGGTGTCGAGCCGTGTCGAGAAGAGGCGAGGCTCCGGCGGTTCCTTGCCCCGCAGGTCCAGCCGCACGAAGGAGCCGTTTCCCAGTACCGCGTAAGCGAACGAGCCGTCGTCCTGGAGCGCGATGTCCTCGACGTCGTCACGCCCCTCCATCGCCACCCGCTCGACGTCCTGGAGGCGCAGGTACTGCGCGAGCAACGCGGACCGCGCCTCGGGCCGGGCCTCCGCCCGGTACGCACCCACCGCGTACAGCGAGGACATGGTCAGCGACGTCCCGTCGAGGCTCGCCGCCTGCTGCGCCAGCCGGTCGGACGCCAGCCGCCGCTGCTCCGTCAGCAGGTTCAGATACAGCACGGACACGACCGCCGCCGCCACCACGGCCAGTACCGTGACCACCGCCCACAGCACCCGCAGATACCGTTTGCGACGCTCGGACCGCGCGGCCTCCCGCGCCTTGCGGTCCCGCAGTCCTGCACCCGCCTCGACGTACTCCCGGTCCTCCTCCGTGAGTTCGTCACACCGGTCCGCGAGCCACCGCTCCGCCGCCGAGAGCGCCGGATCCTCCAGCAGCAGCCCGTCCGGCCGCCCGGCACGCCACCAGCGGGCCCGGTCGTAGCGCAGTTCACCGCGCCATGTGAGGAACGTACGGTCCGTTTCCAGCTGATCGGCCAGCGGCTGCCAGTGCTCGATGAGGGCCTCGTGGGCCAGCTCGACCGTCTCACCCCGCTCGGGATCCGCGCCCACCACCAGGACGCGGGCCTCGGCGAGCTCGCGGGCGACGGCCCACCGCTCCTCGCCCGCGTCACGGCGTGCGAGCCGGGCGCGCAGGGCCGTGGCGCTGCCGGGCGGGACCTGGATCAGCGCGCGCAGCAGCCCGGTCGCCGCGCCCGGCGCCGCACCCCGCAGCGCCCGCTGCCACGCCGAGTCGGCCCTGCTGCTCAGCACTCCGCCGAGGCCGCCCAGTTCGCGGTAGGTGTCGAGGCGGAGCCGGCCGCCGACCTGCCGTTCCCACAGGGTGGTCAGGACGAAACCGAGCAGCGGCAGGGCGCCGGGGCGGCCCGCCGCGTCCTCGATGAGGCGGTCGGCCAGACCGCTGTCGTACTCCACGCCCGGATAGGCCCGCAGCGGCAGCCGCACCACCTCGGTGAGCTGCTCACGGGTCATCAGGCCCAGTTGGTGCGCGGGCGCGCCGCCGACCAGCCGGCTCAGCTCCGGGTGGCGCAGGGCCGCGTCCTGGAAGTCGGTCCGCAGCGCCACCAGGACGGCGACCGAGGGGTGGCGGCAGGCGTCGAGGAGCGCGTCCACCAGGGCACGGAGCTCCTCGTCGGGGCGCAGCAGCAGCGCCTCCGACTGGTCGAGCGCCAGCACGAGCCCGGGTGCGGACCGGTGTCTCTCCAGGGCTTCCCGGACGGTCGAGGCGTCCGGCCGGCGGCCCTCCGCGCGCAGGGTGACGACCTGCACGTCCCGTTCCCTCAGGCGGGGCAGTACGCCCGCCATGAGCAGGGACGACTTGCCGGAGCCGGAGGGGCCGGTCAGCGTCACACAGCCTTCGGGCAAGGAGCCGTGCGGGCACAGCAGGTCGACGACCGCCGTGACGTCCTCGTCCCGGCCGAAGAAGTGCGCGCTGTGCTCCTCGGTGTAGGGGCGCAGTCCGGGGAAGGGGGAGGAGGGCGCGAGCAGTTCGGCCAGGTCCGGTAGCTCGTCGAGGATCGTGCGGGTCGGGATGCAGAAGCTCTGGCCCCGGTGGGCCGGGGAGATCGAGGCGACGACGCCGACCACGGCACCCAGGTCGTCGTCCCACACGGCCGAGCCGCTGAAGCCGGGCTGGATCGGGTCCGACTGGCCGTCCTGCGGCGACATCTGCAAGCGACCGGTGCCGGTCCGGGCGCGCAGCCGGGCCGTGTGCCAGCCGCCGCCGGTGTCGTCCCTCGGCAGTCCGAAAACGATGGCCCTGTGGTCCCAGACGTCCCGGGGCGCGACCATGACGACCGGCCGGGCCTCCGCGAGCGGGCCGGCCAGGGACAGTACGGCGATGTCCCCGGTGCCGTTCGCGCGCACCGGCACCCAGTCGCGGACGACGGCGTCCGTGGTCCCGCCCTCGCGCAGGGCCAGGCGGACCGCCACGGGGCCGTCGGGGCGCTCGTCGCGGGCGACCGGGAGTCCGAGGGCGTCCAGTACGACATGGGCGCAGGTCAGGACCAGGGTGGGCGCGATGAGCACCCCCAGCCCGCCGATGTGCCCGCCGCCGATGTGTCCGTCCGTGCCCGAGACCTGGACGGTCGCGGCGGCCAGGACATCCTCGGCCACCGGGTCCGACGTGGTCGACTCGGTCATCTCCCGTATCCCCCGCCACCGTTGACCACACGCGTTGCCGATGTCGTACCCGAGATCACACCGAATTACGTGCACAGGTCAAGTACGTTTCCCGTCACGCCCTCGCGGCGGGCATGCGAAAGGGGCGCCCTCCACACAGGAGAGCGCCCCGATCAGCAGGGAACCACGGCACCTTCAGCCGGGAACCACGGCCCTTCAGCCGAGAACAACGGCTCTTCAGCCGGGAACTACGGCACCTTGACCCACTGGGCCTTGCTCGGCGTCCCCTTGTCGTCCGTCACGAACAGCATGTACCAGCCCGCCTGGACCAGGTTCCGGTTCTCCGGGACGGTCACGGTCAGCTTGTCGCCGGACGCCTTGAAGTCCAGGGCGATCGACCGCTGGTCGACGTCCGTGACGTGGGTGGCGGCGCTCGGCCGGATCAGCCGGACCTTCTTCACCTTGGCCGCGCTCGACGAGGTGAACGTCCCCGTCCCGCCGCGCTCGATGGTCTGCGGCCCGCCGGACAGCGAGGGCCGGTCCCCGTCGCCGTAGAGATACGGCGGCGTGTAGATCTCGATGCGCTGCTCGAACTCGCCCGGCTTGGTGTTGGCCTCGTCGCCGTACAGCGAGTCCGAGCCGAAGAACATCAGACGGCCGTCGGGCAGCAGGATCGACCCGGAGTGGTAGTTGCGGCCCACCAGCGGGTCGGCGACCCGCTTGAGGTCGTTCTTCTCCGTGTCGTAGAGGTGCGCCTGGAAGATGTTGGAGTCGCCGCGGCCCCGGTAGTCCTCCGAGCCGCCGGAGATCAGCACGTTGTCGTCGGGCAGGATCGAGGCGTTGGGGTAGCGGGTGCCCTTCTCCAGGGACGGGCCGTCCTCGAAGCTTGGGTCCGCGTCCTTCAGGTCGACGATCCGGGTCTTCTCGCTGGACTCCTTGGACTCGCCGACGCCACCGCCGCCGACCACCATGTACTTCTCGTCCTGCGCGGGCGGCAGCAGCACCGTGCCGGACGTCTCCATGAGCTTGGGGTCGCTCAGCCCCGGGATCTTCTTGAACCGGTTGGTCTCCACGTCCCAGACGCCCGGCTCACGGCCCACGTCGTCCGGTCCGTAGCCCGCGTTCGAACCCGAGTAGAAGATCTTGCCGTTCTGCATGAGGAACAGCGCCGGGTAGGTCGGGAACTGCCGGACCTTGTCCGTGTAGGTCCACTTCTTGGTCTTCGGGTCGAAGACCTCGTTCTTGCCCGGGACGAGCTGCCCGATGTCGTCGAGGCCGGAGACGCTGAGGATCTTCCCGTCGCTCAGGGTGGTGAGCGTCGGGTACCAGCGGGCCTCCTTCATCGGGTCGACCTTGATGTACTTCTCGGCGACCGGGTCGAACTCGAAGGCGTCCCGGATGCCCTGGAAGTCCTTCTTGTCGAGGGCGAGCTTCTGCGCGATGCCATAGGTGTTCTTGGCGTCGGCGCCGCTCAGGCCGTGCACCTTGTAGTTGTCCTGCGTGCCCGTCTCGTACTTCTGCCCGCGCTTCTGCGCCTCGACGTAGATACGGCCAAGACCCGGGTCGTTGCGCAGGAACCTGCCGGTCGCCTTGTCGAAGACCTTCTTCGCGCGCGGCACCAGCACCGGGTCCTTGGAGACGAAGGTCTTGCCGTTCTCCTTGCCCGTGAACCTGGTGCCCGCGGGCAGCGTGATCGGCTCGTCCGGGTTCTCGTTGTGGACGATCATCAGGCCGCCGGCCTTGGTGACGTCACCCTTGAGCTTCTCGTACCGCTTGGTGCCGCCCGCGATCAGCAGATTGCCGTTGGCGAGCTGGGTGTGGCCGGTGCAGAACAGGTCGGCGGGCGTGGGGACCTTCTTGATGGTGCCCTTGACCGGGTCCCAGATCCGGGTGTCGAACTTCTTCGCGTCGAAGTTGTCCTGGTTGTTGCCCGACCCCGCGACGAGCAGCACCTTGCCGGTGCGCAGCAGCGCCGCGTGGATCGTGTTCTGCCGGTACTCCTCGGGGAAATCGATGATCTCCCACTTGCCGTTCGCGGCCTTGTACTCCGGCTTGTTGATTGTGTACTGGTGGTATTTCTCGGTGCCGAAGCGGTAGAGCCACGGCCCGTTCATCCCGGCCAGCGCGAGTACCACCGCCGTGCCGATCGCGAGTCGACGGGCCCGGCGGCGGCCTGCACGGTCGTTCATTCCTTACGTCCCCCAAGTCCACCAAGGGCGATCTGCATGGTCTGGTCGGATCCCCCGACCTCCCCGTCGCCGCCGGGACCGGCGGCCCAACTGGGCTTGTGCTGCGGGGCGTGGGCGGCAGGCTGCTGCGGAATCGGCAGCGGCTGCGTCCGGTACGGCCCCGCGGAGTCCTGCGGCTGCTCCACCGCGGGTTCGGCGGGCTTCTTCGCGTCCTGCTTCAGCTGCCAGCGCCAGGCGAAGACCGGCGAGGCGGTGATCAGCAGCGCGAACGTCGCCCAGATGATCATCGCGGGGTGCGCGTGGCCGAAGACGAAGCCGGCGGCGATCGACCCGCCGAAGATCGCGACGAAGTACCAGTGGTAGCGGAACGTCCCGAACCAGCGGTCGGGGCTCGCGGAGTCGCCCTTGGGCGTGACCACGAACTTGCTCTTGCGCCGCAGCACGGAGTCGATCAGCGCCTTGGCGTACAGCGGCGCCGACAGCGCGGACATCACCATGCCGGCCACACCGCCGGAGCCCTCCGGCTCGTGCGGCGAGACGTTGTGCCGGCGGTTCCAGACGTACAGACCGATCTGCAGGGCGGAGGCGTTGCCGTAGAGCATCAGCCAGACCGCCGGGTCGATGTTCACACCCGAGGCGCCCAGGCCCAGGAACAGGCAGCAGCTCAGCGCCGCCAGGATCCAGTTCAGGGCCGACATCGGGTAGAAGATGATCATCATCGTGTAGTTGAAGAGCTTGCTCGGCGGCAGCGAGTACCAGCCCTTCCAGTACTGCCCGATGATCGTCTCGTAGGTCCCTCGCGACCAGCGCATCTGCTGGGTGAAGAAGTCCGTCCAGGCGCTCGGGCCCTCACCGACCGCCAGCACGTCCGGCGTGTACACCGAGCGCCACTTCCGGCCCGTGGCCGGGTTCTTGTGGCGGTGCATCTCGAAGCCGGTCGCCATGTCCTCGGTGATCGAGTCGTACAGACCGCCGATCTGCTTGAGCGCCTTGATGCGCACGGCGTTGGACGTGCCGACGAACATCGGGGAGCCGTAGCGGTTGCCGGCGCGCTGGATCAGCGCGTGGAAGAGGAACTGCTGCGACTCGGCGGCCTTGGTGATGGGGTTGTCGTAGTTGCCGTAGACCTGCGGGCCGATGACGAAGCCGACGTCCGGGTCGCGGAAGAAGCCGAGCATCCGCTCCAGGTAGTTGGGCAGCGGCACGTGGTCGGTGTCGACCGAGGCGAAGAAGTCGTAGTCGTCGCCGTGCGCCTCGAGCCAGGCGTTGTAGTTGCCGTGCTTGGTCTTGGCGCGGTGCGGGCCCTTGGCCTGGTTCCACTTCGCGACGCCCTTGCGGGAGAAGTGGTGCACACCGAGGCGCTCACAGACGGCCTTCACGTCGGGGTCGTCGCCCTCGTCGAGCAGCCAGACGTGCATCAGGCCCCGGTGGCGGATCTTCACGGCCGCCTCCAGGGTCTTCGTCACCATCTCCAGCGGCTCCTTGCCGGGCACGAAGGAGGTGAGGAAGGCCACTCGGGTGCCGCTCTCGGGCACCACCGGGATCGGGTCGCGGGCGACGAGCGTGGCGTGCGCGTTCGACAGCACGTTCATGCAGCGGAAGAACTCGATCAGGCCGATCGAGACGAGCATGACTATGTCGAGCGTGGGCAGCCAGTCGAAGGCCGGGTAGTCGCGCTCGGTCCAGTGCTCGGGCTGGAGCAGCCAGAACAGCAGCACCAGGGACAGCACCGGGGCCGCGGCCAGCATCAGGGCCACCCTGATGCGGTGCGGCTCCTGCGAGATGAGCGAGCGGTACTGCACTCTGTACGGCTTGTTCGGATCAGGCTGGGTGAGGGGACCCGCGAGCCGGCTGTAGTGCTCGTAGTCATATCTCGGCAGATTCTTCTTGATCCGCCGGAACGTCCCCGTCGTGCTCATCCGGTGCCCCGGCACCCTGAGCTGAGTGGTCTGGGACGGGTCGTGGTCCTGCCGGGCACCCGTGGGCCTCGACGTCATGAGTCATCCCCCCACACGCGGAAAGCCGCGTGTTTCGTCGCTTCTTACCGTCCGCGTCAGGTCCCCCTCGACCTTCACAGACGTATCAGTGGTGGATCGCAGTCACCACGTCATCCACACCCTATAGACACGGCAACGCGACCTTCCGGTTGCATGATGCCCCCCTCGGCATCGCTCCAGGAACAGGGCCCCTACCCCCGCCCGGCCGGCAACCGGTCCTTCTGCCCCCCAACTGCCGCGAATCCGCAGCATCTTGAAAAACCAGATAACCAGGGTTCTACGGCGTCCATCATGATCGCAAGATGCGAAACACGGTGTTTACCGGTCATACGCGTTCATTGTGACGCGTGTGGGGACTCTGTGGAGCCGTTGTGGACAGACGGGCGCGGATGTTGCCGAAGTGCTCTCTTATGGCCCCCTCCGCCCGCATCGAGTCACCGGACCGGACCGCGTCGAGGATCTCCCGGTGCTGCCGGCAGGTGACCTTCGGGTCCTGCGGCTCGCCCCCGAGGTCCGTACGGACCCGGTGGAAGGCGTCCCAGAACGCCTCCAGGACCTCGCACAGCAGCACGTTGTCCAGCCCCCGGTAGAGGGTGGCGTGGAAGGCCCGGTCGGTCTCGGCGAGGCCGGCTCCGCGCGCGGCCTCCTCATCCATACGGTCGACGAGCGCGTCCAGTTCAACGAGGTCCGCGTCCGGTATCCGCCCCGCGAGCCGGGAGACGAGCCCCGTCTCCACGGCCTCCCGCAGTTCGAGCAGCTGGAGCAGGGAGTCCTCACCCCGGTAGTGCCCGGCGACCGTGCGGAAGGCGAGGCCCTCGATCATCGGGGCCAGGGACATCGGGCCGACGTACGTCCCGAACCCGTGCCGGATCTCCACGATGCCCATCGCCTGGAGCGCCTTCAGCGCCTCGCGCACCGAGTTGCGGCTCGCGCCGAGGTACTCCATCAGCTCGGGCTCGGTCGGCAGCGGGGCCCCGGAGGCCAGCCGGCGGTCGATGATGAGCTTCTTGATCCGCTCTTGTAGGTCACGCGCTGCCATGGCGAGAGGGTATCCGGCCAATCGTGCGGTGCACCGGGTTCCGGCCAAGCGGGGAGGTCTCTGGAATGAGGGGCTCAATGAGACACAAGAAAGCCCCCCGCTTCCGCGAGGGGCTTTCCGGTCGGTGCGTCTATGTCGAGCCGGGCTTCTTTCCCCGGCTCGCTCCGACGCCGAGAAAAGACGGTGGCGGCTTGGGTTCGCGTTGTCTGCGAACACAAGCCGCCACCGGCATCGTGCGCCGCCAGGGACTCGAACCCCGGACCCGCTGATTAAGAGTCAGCTGCTCTAACCAACTGAGCTAGCGGCGCGCGCTGACGTCGTAACTCTACCGGACGCCAGGAGGTGCTCCGGACCACCGGCCCCCGGCTGGGGGCGTACCGGCAAGGGGGCCGGTTACATCATTCGGACCGTCAGCATGCGAGTGCGGAAGACAGTTGAGAAACTGACGACGCGCGCCCGGGGCTGCACCGGGCGCCGCCATTTTCCGCCGGAACTGTGAGGGGAATCGCATGAAGTCGCCGGTATTCGAGGAATTCGACCCCGGGGGCGACTGCGACTGCCCCGGCTGCGTCCACTGGCGCCGCGTCCTGCCGCGTTCCCCGGCCGGCCGCACCACCACCCATCCGGCCGCGCACCGGGCTCTCGCCCTGGCCGCCGTGGCCGCCGCCACCCTCGGCGCGGGCCACGCCGTACCGGCCGCCGCCGCCCCGCAGGCACCCCACCGATCGGGTGTTTTCGCAGATGAAGATCCCGAGACCCCGCAGGGTGACACGGCCCCGCTGCACGGCTCGGACGGCCGCGAGGGCAAGCCCTCCGACTCCGTCGAGCTCGCCGCCATCACCCGTGCGGAGATCATCGACCGGGCCAAGACCTGGGTCGCCGCGAAAGTGCCGTACAACATGAACGCGTACTGGTCCGACGGTTACCGGCAGGACTGCTCGGGCTATGTGTCGATGGCCTGGAAGCTGCCCGGAAACGAATGGACCGGCAGCCTCGCCCAATTCGGTGAACGGATTTCCAAGGAGGAACTCCAGCCGGGCGACATTCTGCTGTTCCACAATCCGGCCAACCCGGAGAGCGGCTCGCACGTCGTCATTTTCGGCGGCTGGACGAACACGAAGCACACCTCCTACACGGCCTACGAGCAGGCCCGCCCGCACACCCGCCGGCAGACCACCCCGTACGCCTACACGAGCGACTCCGACCGGTACGTCCCCTACCGCTACAAGGGCGTCACCGCGCAGGAGGAGCCGCCTCAGGCCAAGGACCGGCAGGAGGAGCCGGCCCCGGCGAAGGAGCGGGGGATGCCGGGCGCACCGGCCGCCACGCCCTACCCGGGAGCGACGTATTTCGGCCCCGGCGCGAACAACAAGTACGTCACGCAGCTCGGCCGCATGCTCGTCGCGCGCGGGGCCGGCGCCTCGTTCCCCTCGGACCCGGGCCCGCGCTGGTCGGACTCCCACCGGCGGGCGACCCGGGCCTTCCAGCTGGCCCAGGGCTGGAAGGGTGCGGACGCCGACGGGCTGCCCGGCCCGCGCACCTGGGAGTGGCTGGTCACGGGGAAGGGCAAGGACGTCACCGCGGCGGAGGCCGGGCCGCCGCCCTCCTCCCACGGTGTCCCCGGCTACCCGGGGCGGGCGATGTTCCGGCCCTGTGCGAGCAACCCGTATGTCACCCGGCTGGGGCGGCAACTGGTGCGGAAGGGCTTCGGCAGGTTCTACCCGGACCGGCCGGGGCCGCGCTGGGGCGAGTCGGACCGGCGAGCCGTCCAGGCCTTCCAACGCACCCAGGGCTGGCGGGGCGGAGCGGCGGACGGCTTCCCGGGGCCGGAGACCTGGCGGCGGCTGTTCTCGTAGCACTCCTGGCACTCTCGGCACGGGGGGCCCACCCGTTGTGACGCAGCTGGCGCGGAGGCTGGAGGCACGCATGACCACGACCACTTCCCACACGTCCGAGCCCGAGGGACCGGCCGAGGGGCCGGCCAGGACCGCCCGGCTCATCCAGAACGAGTCGACCACCGAGATCCCCGTCCATCTGCTGTTCCGTGACGAACCCGACCCGGCGCCGGTACCGCTGAGGCCG
The DNA here is from genome assembly GCF_044457425.1 of Streptomyces sp. NPDC050546. NCBI lineage: Bacteria > Bacillati > Actinomycetota > Actinomycetes > Kitasatosporales > Streptomycetaceae > Streptomyces > Streptomyces sp. NPDC050546. The sequence goes on along the minus strand of NZ_JBITGX010000016.1, from coordinate 4,669 downwards.
GCGGTCGTCGGCCGCCGGCAGGGCACGGGGGAACAGCCACGACTCAGGCGCCCGGCCGCCCTGACGCCCCGTCCGGTGCCGGAGGCCGACCCCGGCCTGGTGGAGCGGACCGCGCGGGTGCTGCCCGGTGCGGCGGGCGTGCTGGCCGGAGTGTGCGGGGCGGCCGGGTGCGTGGCCACCTCGTGGTGGGCCGGGGTGCTGCCGCCGCTCGCGGTGGAGGCGCTGCGGCTGCCCGCCCACGCCGGGGCCGGGCTCGGGCCCGCGCAGTGGGCCGCGTACGCGGGGGCCGGGGCGCTCGCGCTGTTCGGGTTCGGCGGGCTGGCCCGGGGCCGGACCGGGCGTGCCTGGGTGCTGGATCTGTTCGGCCGCTACCGGGGAACCGTCCGGCGCTCCGGCCTGCTCTGGGTCAACCCCCTGTTGCTGCGCCGCCGGGTGGACGTACGGCTGCGGCACTGGCGCAGCGAGCCGGTGCCCGCGACCGACGCGCACGGGGTCGCGCTGCGGGTGGTCGTCCTGGTCGTGTGGCGGGTGCGGGACACCGCGCGGGCCACGCTGGGCGTCGAGGACCACGAGGCGTACCTGCGCGAGTGCGTCGAGGCGGCGCTGGCCCGGGTGCCCGTGGCGATGCCGGGCGGCTCGGGGGGAGCCGGGGAGGCGGCGGCCGAGGTGCTGACCCGGCTGGTGTCGGCGGAGGCGGCCCCGGTCGGCCTGGAGGTGTTCTCGGTGCAGCCGCTCCGGGCGGAGTACGACCCCGAGGTCGCCGCCGCGCTGCACCGCCGCCGGATCGCGGCGCTCGACGCCCAGCACCGGGCGAGTGTGCTCACCTCGGTCGTGGACTCGGTGGAGGACACGGTGACCCGGCTGACCATGCGGGGGCTGGTCGAACTCGACGACTACGAGCGGAAGGCGCTGGTGAAGGACCTGACGGTGGCGTTCTGCGCGGGGCGCGGGGAAACGTCTCCGTGATTGGTATGGACATGTTCAACTAACCGTCCTACATTCAGACTTGGTCTAGACCTACCTGCACGGCTCACTGAACATCCCCCACGTTCTCCAGGAGCGGCAGCATGCGCACTAGGACCAAGTTGTCCGCAGCCGCGGTGGGACTGGCCACGACCGGAGCCCTCGTACTCTCCTCCGGCGGCGCCAGCGGCCACGGCTACACCGACCTCCCCATCAGCCGGCAGAAGCTCTGCCAGAACGGCACCGTGACCAACTGCGGCTCGATCCAGTGGGAGCCGCAGAGCGTCGAGGGCCCGAAGGGCTTCCCGGCGTCCGGCCCGGCCGACGGGCAGATATGCAACGCAGGACTCGGCCACTTCGGCCAGCTCAGCGCACCGAGGACACCGTCCGGCGGCGCCTGGCCCGCCACCAGGGTGACGGGCGGCCAGAACTACACGTTCCGCTGGCAGTTCACGGCCATGCACGCCACGACCGACTTCCGGTACTACGTCACCAAGCCGGGCTGGAACCAGAACCACAACCTGGCCCGGTCCGACCTCAACCTGACGCCGTTCTTCACGGTCCCGTACAACGGCCAGCGGCCACCGCAGACGCTCTCCCACAGCGGCAGGCTGCCGTCCGGGCTGAGCGGTCGTCATGTCATCGTCGCCGTATGGACGATCGCCGACACGGCCAACGCGTTCTACGCCTGCTCGGACGTGACGTTCTGAGCTTCCCTTGAGTCACCGGTGCGGCCGGTGTGGGTAACTTCCTCTCACGCCGGCCGATCGAAGGCCGCGTGGGGCCTTCGGGGGAGCTCATGGAAGTCTTGTTCTACATCGTGCCCACGCTCATGATCGCGGTCGCGTCCTGCGCCGTGGTCGTGGTGATACGCCGCTCCGTGCGGGTCAGCCGCGCCTGGAACAGCGGCCTGACCGCCGAGGCGCGCTGTCTGCGGACGTACACCACGACGAGTGGCGGCGGCGACAGCTCGGTGCGCACGACCCTGCACCACGTCTACGAGTTCACCACGCGCGAGGGGCGCGGCGTGCGGTTCGAGGAGCCGGGCGGGCCGGGGACGACCCTGGAGGGCGACATCGTCACCGTGCACTACCCGGCCGACCGCCCGGAGCACGCCACGGCCAGGCCCCCGGCACGGGGGAAGCTGGCGGTGGGCACCGGATGCCTGCTCGCCTTCCTCGGCACGTTCATCCTCTTCGCCCTCGGCTTCATGGCCGTGACGTACGCGATGTTCTCCGCCACGGGCGAGCTCCTGCAGCCTTAGCCCTCCACATCCGAGTTCCCGCAGCCTTGGCTCTCCACATCTGACGGTACGTCAACTACGGTGCGCCTTCATGGGAGCCACTACGGGGCGCACGGTCGCGGAGCTCGTGGCGGCGCGGTGGGGTGACCACCGGCCGGGGCTGTGGTTCGAGGGCGGGGTGCTCACACAGCACGAGGTGGCGGCCGGGGCCGCCGTCCGGGCGGCGCTCCTCGCCGACCTGCTGCCGGCCGGCGCCGAGCCGCACATCGGGGTGCTGCTCGACAACACCCTTGAGGCGGTCAGGGTGATGATTCGTCCGCATGTTCTCTCTGGTGACACCTGTGCGACGTTCCTAGTGTGATCGTCATGCAGCTCAGGTACGCCCTTAGGTTGTACCCGGACACCGGCCAGCAGAGGGCGTTTGCGCGGGCGTTCGGGTGCGCTCGTGTCGTGTTCAACGACGCGGTCCGCGCCCGTGAGGACGCCCGTGAGGCCGGGCGGCCGTTCCCTCCGGCCGGGGAGCTGTCCAGGCGATTGATCACCGAGGCCAAGCGGACGGTGGAGCGGTCCTGGCTGGGTGAGGTTTCCGCGGTGGTGCTGCAGCAGTCCCTGCGGGACGCCGAGAGCGCGTACCGCAACTTCTTCGCCTCCCTCAAGGGCACCCGCAAGGGCCCCAGGGTTGGCCCGCCCCGCTTCAAGTCTCGGAAAGACGCCCGGCAGTCGATCCGGTTCACTGCCAACGCCCGCTGGAGTATCACCGGCAGTGGCCGGCTGAGCCTGCCGAAGATCGGTGCGGTGAAGGTGAAGTGGTCCCGTACCCTGCCCGCCACCCCCAGCTCCGTCACCGTGATCAAGGATGCGGCGGGGCGGTATTTCGCCTCCTTCGTCATCGACACCGATCCGGCCGCCGACGCGGCCCGGATGCCCGAGACCGACCAGACGATCGGCATCGATCTCGGCCTGACGCACTTCGCGGTCCTGTCCGACGGCACGAAGATCGACTCCCCGCGCTTCCTGCGCCGCGCGGAAAAGAAGCTGAAGAAGACCCAGCGAGAGCTGGCCCGCAAACAGAAAGGCTCGAAGAACCGCGAAAAAGCCCGTCTCAGGGTCGCCCGCGCCCACGCCAAGGTCACCGACGCCCGCCGTGAGTTCCACCACCAGCTCTCCACGAAGCTGATCTCCGAGAACCAAGGGATCGCCGTGGAGGACCTGTCGGTGACGGGACTGGCCCGCACCAGGCTGGCCAAGTCCGTGCACGACGCCGGGTGGTCCTCGTTCCTCAGCATGCTGGAGTACAAAGCGGCCCGCTACGGCCGCACCCTGGTCAAGATCGGCCGGTTCGAGCCGACCTCCCAGACCTGCTCGACCTGCGGAGTCAAGGACGGGCCCAAACCCCTGAACGTGAGGGAGTGGACCTGTACCGCCTGCGGCACCGTCCACGACCGGGACACCAATGCCGCGATCAACGTGAAGACGGCCGCCGGACTGGCGGTATCGGCCTGCGGAGCGCCGGTAAGACCGGGAGCGATCCCGGCACAGCGCGAAGAAACAGGAAGCCACGGATTCTCGACCGGACCACGTGCCGCCTAGCGGCACAGGGATCCGGCCGAGAAGGCCAGAATCCTCGCCCTTCAGGGCGAGGAGCATGTCAATGGCGCAACCCGGCGGCGGAGGCGGAACGCCACCGGGAGGACCGGTACTGGACGGGCGACCTCTTCTGCCGGGACGCCGACGGCTACCTCCGCTTCGCCGGCCGCATCGACGACCGCCTCCGCGTCGACGGCGGCTTGCGTGTACGCGGTGCCGGACCGGCGACCAGGTGATGGCGACGGTCGCCGGTTCGTTCGATCCGGAGAGCTTCACGGATTTCCTGCCGGACCAGCCCGACCTGGGCACGAAGATGGCCCCTCGGTTCGTCCGGGTGACGGACCGCATGCCGGTCACGGCCACGAACAAGATCCACCGGGCGGCTCTGCGCCGGGAGGGCTTCCGGTGCGCCGATCCGGTGTGGTGGCGGCCGCCCGGGAAGGGCACGTACCGCAGGCTGACCAGGGAGGACCTCGAACACGCCGAAGGGCCTCTCGCTCCCACGAGAGGCCCTTCACCGGTGCGCCGCCAGGGACTCGAACCCCGGACCCGCTGATTAAGAGTCAGCTGCTCTAACCAACTGAGCTAGCGGCGCATGACTCCCGCCGACCGGCGAAACCGTGTTCCGCGGTGGGCGACGGGAAAATACTACCCGGTCTCCGGGGGTGCTCCTGACCACCTCGCGGCCGCGGATGATCCGAAGGACCGGGCCTAGGGCCTGTCGTTTGGATCATGTCGGCGTCGCGGGGCGTGGCACGCACATCTGCCGCGTTGTCGTCGGTCGCCGAAGCTCCGCTTCGACTCCCTCCTCCGCCTTGCAGCTGCACGCACCACGCCCCGCTCGGGTCGGTTGAAAGGCGCAGTCTCTCTCAGCCG